>JBGTEY010000016.1:0-2253 GCA_041747555.1 Patescibacteria group bacterium | reverse complement strand
AGACGAACAAGAAAATTCACTGATTGTTCAGGCAAATTTAAGCGTCTCAATGGTAAAACGTCTCTTGAAATTACTAAAAAACCAGGGATTGATGTACCAATCTTTTTCTAAAAAAAGGTGACCTTTTTTGAACGGTCTCATTTGCGGGTCTAGGAGTCGAACCTAGCCTGTGAGATTATGAGCCTCACGTGCACCGTACACTAACCCGCGCCTGCCAAAGTGTTTTCACAGTGGCGTCGAGTGACATAGTATACAGCGTGGAAGGCAGAGAGTCAAAGAAACAGTATAGATGCTCCCAGTGGGAAAGAACATCTCTGGTAGTATTTACTTTTTTGGTCCTGAAAACAAGCTTCTCGTCAAACGCCCCAATGGATTCTTTGGCCATCGAACGGCAGGTTGAGCTGGTGCTTGCTCAGCCTGGCCTTCTGGCGCCACTCTCGCAGCTTCAGGGTTTGCACGTGCTGCTGCCAACTGTTCTGATAACATAGTAAGACCCTTTGTTAAGGGCCCACGTTCATTTTCTGCTTCAATGAGCTCTAATTGTGGTCTCGCTGTCTCAAGAAATCTGTCCACTTGCGTATACAGCGCCTGCTGCGCATCAGGCGTAAGACGAGGAGCACCGAATAATTGCTTTGCTAATGATCCTAACTCACCGAGCAATTGCCAAGTTCTTGGACCCATCACTTCGTTGACAATATTAAACTCAGGATCATTCCCCAGTTTTTCTGTTTTTATTGCACCAACACCATCGGGTAGTTGACTCACGACATCTGCTTCATCAATCATCACAATTCTCCGAACACTATGCGAGGGAAAGCTACAATCGCCACACGCTTATCTGTTATAATAACAGACTCGAGACACTGCGCACAATTGTGTGCTATTGAGAAGCCAGGGTAGCTCAGTTGGTTAGAGCACAGGATTCATAAACCTGAGGTCGAGAGTTCGAATCTCTCCCCTGGTACTTACCCCTTTATGACAACGTACGGCAGAAACTGTCCCACTTCACCAAAAGCGCTTTTAAGCGCTGCTACAACACCATTGATCTTCATGGAGCAAACGCACCAGGACAAATTCGTACACATCAAAAGTCGTCTACCACAGTCAGCCCTAGGAGTTGACGCGCTGGTCTCTACCGAGCCTGAAACGAGCCTCGTCATCCGTCACGCCGACTGCCTGCCAATTGAAATTCGCACCCCTACCTGCGTTGCTGCTCTCCATGCCGGGCGAAAATCAACCCAACTCAAACTACTTCAAAAGGTCGTGCAATATATCAAATCGTTTAGTAGTGAATCAGATAAGTATTCTATTACATTTGGCCCCCATATCTGTGTTAATTGCTACCAAATTGATCGCGCGCGCGATACTCACTACAGTCTAAGGGACGAAAATTACAAACAGCTTACAGTAGAATTACCAAAATCAGCATTTTCGCTCACCGAGGTCAATGAATGCACAAAGTGTAATCATGAGAAATATTATTCTTATCGAGGTGACGGCAAAGGTACACCTATGAATTATTCGATTATTTTGGGTTTGCAGAAAATAGAATTATAAAAAGCTTGTTTTAGAATGTAGCAGCTCGTGTGCTTCGTCGGATATTTCTACTGAAAAATCCCAAAAATCAGCAACTTTATCAGAAAAATCAATTGTTTTCATTGTTTTTAGGTCAAAATCAACATTTTTCGCTACATACTCAGCATTTTCTCGACGAATCTTAATACTTTCATTGTCCTCTGCCAATTGATATCGAACTATTAAATCAGCAAGCCTGGTATCGAAATCTGTAATTCCCCCTGGTGCAACACACATGTCTGCATAATCAGCAATTCTTGATTCATCAGAAAAATACCCGTGCTTCACTACTTCATACGCCCCAGTAGTATCAACTAAGTGTCGTACGTCGTCTGAAATGCCTAACTCCAGCAACATTGCTTGAGTAGCCGAATGCGCATCACCGCCATAGTGCAGTCGCACATTTTTTTGCACAGCAAGCCATCTTTCGGAGTTTTGCGCCATTTCACCGATAAAAGGTTGTCTGAACTTAGCAATGTTACCAAGATCGTGGACAAGTAGTGCGGTGGTGACGAGTTCTCTATCGACTTCAGGGCCTTGCCAGTGATCAGTGATCATCGAACCTACTGCGGTCACCTCAATCATGTGGCGTTGGAGGGTTTGCGGGAGGTGGTAGTATTGGTAGATTTTTTTTATTGGGTGGTGCATGGGGGTAGTATATACAAGAAGAGCGGCTGC
>JBGTEY010000015.1:0-13884 GCA_041747555.1 Patescibacteria group bacterium | reverse complement strand
TTTCGCCAATATCTCAACCTTTACCTCTCGTGCTATTCCTGCCATTTTGCCCCCTTTCACAGTACTGCTATTTTACAGTTAGTGTGAATTATATGGGGAGCAGGTCAGTTTGGATCAAAAAATGCTTCAAAATCCTTACTAAATTTAGAACGAATTAGTTTGAGCACCGGTCCGAGTTGTTTGAGCCTTTCTGCGCGGTATTTATTTCGCATTCGCTCAATATTTGAGTAGGGTACGCCTTCAGTACTTTCGCGACGAGTTGTTGTATTGACTGGAGCCAATTCTAAAACCGTGCTTGTGTCTATGCTGATTGCATTTGCAAAGAGTGATTCTAGAATGCGTGAGACTCGTGGAACCAACACCCTATCGTTTCCAAGTGTGAGGACTAGAGATTCGTTTCGTTTCAAAATAGCTTCTGCTTCATCTCTAGAAATGCGATTAGGACGCTCTAAGATTGTTCGATTAATTCCCTGCCTTAGCAATGAATACACGGTACCTTCAACATTTTCAATCCCAAAAGGCGCAGAATCAATTTGCTTTGGTGTGAGCTGGCTCGCTTCAATCATTACTCAATAATACTGGAATAAGAATGCAGTCGCAACGTGACTTTTTGCATCGGCGATCCGGATACATGTTGTTTTTTCTCCAAAACTACCGAATGATGACTTTTACTATATAATAATGCATCAAATATATTCAAGAAAATAAAGTATGGGATCTGCAGAATTAATTACCAAACTTGCACGATATTCAGATGTGCTAGTTGTGTATAACGAACATTCTGGGAATGGTACTGCCAAGCAAGAATCTGCAAAAATTCATGCAGAACTAGGGATACCCGGCATGTGCATGTATACGTTTCTCAATCAACTCAAAACCAAAAAGGAAGCAAGTCAAGAAGCGCTCAGATGGATTAAAACGATAGCACTTATAACCGGTGACGGAAGTGCGTTATCCGTTCTTAACGCGTTGAAAGCACTGGAGTTACAATTAGAGAACGGTTCCAAGCTTCAGGTGCTCGCGCTAGACGGTGGTGGGGAAAGTGTGGTTCCAAAGCATCTCGGGACACAGGGTGACTACATGAAGCTAATAAAACTCGCCATGTCAGGAAAGCTGAATCAAGTTGAAACAAGGCCGCTCCGTTTGCAGACTAGGTATGAATCTTCACTTGAAACTCACTATGCGCAGTGGAGCGCTCAAACAGGTTTATCGGAATTCGTGTTGCAAGAAGTGAATAGGCTACGCCAAAATGGTTTTGGAAATAAAACACGTCGGTATTTAGCACTCTATAATGTATCGCTCAACAGACAGGTGCACTTTAGTGAGCCGCTTTTTACTTCAGATGATCAATCCAATGACCTCGATCATGGTTTCATTTCTGCAGCATTCCCATGGTATACGAGCAAGTTTAGATTGAGTGTCCCTGAAGGCGCATATGCTATTCATCAGCAGATCGCAGGTCGAGATGTGCTGCTCAGTCACCCATGGTACTTTGCAAACAAGCTTTTGATAGAACTCTTGCTGCTCCACAGAGGCATGCAACTCGAAAATGGGTTTATAAAACGAACACCGCTGTATGGAAATCAGGTGGGTAGCCTGAGCAGTCTGCCAAATTTAGCAGTTGATTCAGAGAGCATGAAGATACCTGATTCGCTGGAAGTGTTCAATGGGGGATTCGACGGTTACGGGAAACAAGTTGCATTACTTGAACGATCACGTGGGGTGTAGGCAGTATTTAATTTTGAATTCTAAGATTACTTTTTATTTTTCTTGCTAGCTCAACTAAACCATATCTGCATTCACAAATTATAGAATCATTGCTGTCAAGCAATGGATGCCTCCGCCAGATTTTAGGAACTCGCTCACATCTATAGAAATAGTCTTCATTTCAAGCTCGTGAAGTTTTTTCTCAAACGATTCATTTCCCTTATGCACGACCACAGTTTTATCAACGACAACACTATTCGCAGCAAATGAGAGTGCTTCCTTTTCTGTAAGTTCAAATACATTTGGTACCATTTTCTTAAGAGTTTCGCGAGCGTCGTCACTGAGTGCCGGTGGATAGTAAAAAACTGTAGTTGCATTGAGCACAAAAAGACACGTATCAAGGTGATAAAAGCGCTCATCTATCAGTTGTAGGCTGACCACTCTTTTCCCCAAAAAATTTTCAACGACATGCGCCGCTGCCTCACTTGTTCGGTATCCGCGACCCAAGAGGAGCGTGTCTCCCAGCCACCAAGACTCCCCTCCACCTTCAAGAAATATTTCAGGAGGGAGGTGAAGCACTTCGTATCCATGGTCCTCAAACCATTTCGCGTAAAAAACACTTTCACCCCTGCGTTGCGCATAACGAAATCGACTGAGAACTACTTTTTTATCCCGAAAAATCCCTTGATCTGCCGCAAATACCATATCAGGCAATGACTCGTCTGCATCTATAACAGTAACTTCTGCCCCTAGTGACACATACGCATCACGCAGTTCATGCCACTGCTTCTGGGCGAGATCGGAATTAACAGATCCAACATTCATCCAGGGGTTAATTGCGTAATCCACGCGAAATTGTTCAGGGGAGCACATCAGTAGTTTCATGCTTGGGTACTATAGCATATTGGTTTTTTTTACCCAACTCTTACACTTTTCTAACACAGTCACGTTGCAAAAAAGCTATAGTATACCTATGGAATCAAAATCAATGAGCATCTCTACTTTATTACTTATGGCAGGTCTACATTTTACGGCCATGTATTTCTTGATGTTCGCCATGGTCAATTCATTTGAGAGCGTCTATCTTAACCTCAATAATTTCTACATGGCAGCGATTATGACTGCACCCATGCTCGTGATTGAGGGAATTCTCATGAAATCGATGTATGAAAATAAGCAATTACTACGCAGCATTGTGATTGCTAGTGTTATTTTATTTAGTGTATTTTTTATGTTTATCCGTCAGCAAATCGGCATTGGGGACAAAGAATTTCTGCGCTCGATGATCCCTCACCATTCTGGCGCAATACTGATGTGTCGTGATGCATCGCTTGAAGATCCTGAAATCAGAGAGCTCTGTTCATCAATTATTGAAGCACAGCAGGTAGAGATTGATCAGATGCGCCAAATTTTGGAACGGTTGGAGTAAAAATCCTATAACCCTGGACAGTGATATTTTTGATATGATGCTCATTGAGTGTCAAACACAGTCGAACATGAATCAACCCATACAATCTCACGCAGAGATTTTTTAAAATTTTGTTATGTGTTATCTCTCTATATTCTAAACGAAGTCGTTTTTTTTGGTCGTTCACTTGAGCAATCAAAACATGTTCAAATTGAGCATACCGTGTATGAAGACGAATCTTTGCCTGAAGAGTGGGATGGAGCCATTGTGGTGCACGTATCTGATTTACACATTGGTGCTGAAGGGCAGAGTGCTGTCGATTCCAATGCTATTGATGACTTGTCAGCACAAATCAAAGTATACTTGCAGCAGATCGGAGCTGATCCCCTGAAAACGTTTTTGATTGACACGGGTGATTTTGTAAATATAGAAGGTCCAAATCGCAAAGAAACGAACCTCATTGATGTTTCAAGAAGTTTAAAATCACTGGCTACAATACCAGCCGCATTCTGGATTGCTGTTGAAGGAAATCATGATAAAGCGCATACAGAGAGTCTGCTGATTGCGCAGCTTTTTGCAGCTATAGGTGCAGTATATGCAGGTGATCCGCGCTCGCTGCCAACATTTCCAGAAATTATTGACGACAAGAATCTCCCCTTTGGGGTCTTAGTTGCTCCAGACTACACAACCCGATGGAATGACTGGTATGAAAGTGAAGAAGCGGAAAAGTTTTTACAAACTTTAAGAGATCTTCCCCCTGACAAATTGACGGTGTTAATAACTCATAACCCCACAATGGTTGATGTTTGGCGTGATGGCGAAGTCGCAAACATTCTAAAAGACAAAAAAGTAATCGTTTTTTGTGGGCATACGCATGGGGGACAGCTTAATTCTAGAAGTCAGTTTCAAAAAATGCTCATAGAGATCGGGCATGCCTATCGTAACTATTCCTCCAATCTTATCAAAGGTATATACCACATTGGTTCGAGCATGGTTGTTGTTAATTCGGGTATTGGTCAGGCTAGTGGTGTGCGTACCTTGCCACCGGCGGTGACGGTTTTTGAGTTTAGAAAAAAGGTTTCTGGCTAAAAATTGAATACACCGATGCCTTGAAATCCCTCAAGTATCCAAGTAGACTAGCAGAGTGCTAGAAAACAAAACATTTGAGCGTTCCCCACAAATTGCATCCTACCAAAAAGGTATCGAGCAGATGATATCCCGTTTCTCTGAACTTGACAGAGAAGCAGATCAGGATGTACTTCCACATCTCACAGAACTCATGCTGCAATTAGCGCTAAAGCAAGAAACCGCGCTCACGAGTGGTCGATTGCTCTACAAAATGCTGCGGATCCTAATCGATGCTCCAGAAATTACCCGGCCACAACTTGAGGAGCAACTGGCCGGACTGCCGAACATCACCATTCCTGAGTTACTTCCTACCATGATTGATAGAGTTTTTCGTGATGAACCAGGGTTACTTAAGATCAAAAACTTGATAGAAGCAGATGAGGCTAGGAGGCATGAGTTTACTCAACATTTATTTGAATCTCTCATAGACTCAGAGTAAGTTATCATCAATGAGTCAATGCTACTAGTATTACAAAACTTAAAGAGCTCAGAAATGACCCTTGAGGTTACTCCATTAGCGGTAGTAGTAACAATTCATAATAAAAAAGCATTCGAACTAATCTCAAGAAGCGAAAGTGCAATCGGGTCCTTTTGGGGTACGATTGGAATTACTTTTAATGATGAGAAGTATGAATTTCCGCTCGTAACTATTAAGGGGTACGATTCTGCAACTGTTGATCATGAAAAATCACACGCATGGCATGCAATCGTGTCCAAGGTGTTAACAGGCAAGAATACCAAAGACAGTCCACAAAACAATGATGTCATTGTCGCCAAGTGGGGCAATGCTATTTCACATGCTGACGCATTAGCCGACAAAAAAGTGCTGCAGAGGGAAATAGCTAACAATCCAAATATTTCTCAAACAGAAAGCTTTAATCGGATCATAGAGTACTGTTTAAATGAAGCAAAAGATGAATTGCTGGCTTCAATGAATACACCAGGTAGAGATATGGCCGACAAATTGAAGCTGATGCAAGATGAAGAAGACACCTCTTACAATTATCTGCGCGTGTATTTGGGGTATAAACCACAAGATGCTATTTACACACAATTGTGGAAGGAATATACAACTCGTCTCGAGGAGCTTACCAAAGAACTGGTTGATTTTGAGCCAACATACAAGTCTGAATTCTGGCGAAAAAGAAAAGCAGTCATGGCCAACACACTCGTGCCCATTCCAATCGAAGAATTTCCAAGCACTTTTAATGAGGGTGGATTTGAAGCAGAACGAGATCTGATTGACAAAGCAAATGCAGAACTCGATGAGCTATTTGAAACTCAAAACCCAATTCGTTTGGTGAAATACCTGCACTACAGAGTAAATGCTTTTGGCGATGCGTCATCATGGGATGCTAAAATCACCAAATTGCGACATCGTCGCCTCAATCGATTGCTCATTCATCGTTCAGACCATTCTTTGATTGTTCCGGTGACGCGAATACGAGCTGACATTGCCAAGCTGAAGACAGAAATACTAGATCATCCAGCATACGAAATTCTGGTAAAAATGAGCACACTCAAGAATGAATGCTATGCACAAGCAAAAGCAGTAGAATCTCTAAGAAAAGAACTCTGGCTCCATGACAGTCCAATGCTTGAGGTAGAGTGGCATTTTGACTCACAAGTTAATGTATTTCTAGAAGCTGTTGAAGCAGAGACTGATTTCTCGGTAATAGAACATCAGGTCACTATTTTTGAAGAATCAATACGTCAAACATATCGCACGTATCAAAGCATCGTTGACTACCATACTCAAATTATTCAGGTTCTGAGGGAACAGTTTAGCAGCTCGATACTTCGTGATATGGAAGCGGTGCGCCAATATACAAAAGCTCATTCGCTCAGTCACAATGCAGGTTTTTTACTTTTTCCTGAAATTAGGGAACATAATGCTGATATGGAACAGATCTTGACCGATTTTCAACACCGCAACGATGGCAAATCGCTGATCGATTTACAACCCGAGCTCACAAAACTGGCCCTACAATTAAGATCGCTTGTTTCTGCAAGAAAAGATGTAGAACTAAGCAAAGAGGAAGAAATTACTCAAAATAAATCGTAATCTCATACGCATCGTCATTTTCTGGTACATCAGACGGATTTGACTTTTGTAAAATCAGAAAACCTCGATCACTGACGGAGGTATCGGGAGTAAAAGTCAATTCAGCTTCAAACGGGACAAATTCTTCTGTCATCCAGTCTTCTTGAGCGGTGGCAAAGCCTTCAGCGATGATTAGTCCGTTCCAGTCAGTAAGTACTACAGGGAATGTTGCCTCGAAAAACCAGTTTCCACGAGCTTCGCCCATAATTGTAAGGGGGGAGGTGATAACATCATCTTGTTGAGGGAAGGCGAGGGCAATCAAGGGGTGTTGTGGGTTTTCATTTTGAGGCACTGTATTCTCATCAGGACTCGGTTCAATAATCACTGGCGGCTCAGAGGTTTGAACCGACTTGGTCGTCTGATAAAAGGTGTAAGCGGTGAATGCAATAAGCACTGCTAGTAGCAACAGTACGCTGTAGTTGTGCTTCATACTATTAGTATACCTCATCAAGAGAAATTTTAGTAATAATGATAATAAATATAATAAATTATACTAAGACGTGTTATAATACACATCTATTATGTAACGATCATGGTAAAAGAAACGATAGGATCTAAGCCAGCTACTAATTTTGAGGATCGAGTTGATCATTCATATTCCGATGACTTTTGTCGAGCAGTGTTACTTACCAGAGAAGAAATTGTTGACCCAACCTCAATATCAGCTGTTTTTATACTCATTTTTGACCCATTTGGCAACATTTTAGTGTTTGATAATGTGCGGGGAATTGATATTCCTGGTGGTCATACCAATCCTGACGAACAATTGCTTGAAGCTTTGAATCGTGAACTGAGAGAAGAAGTAGTCTTTTCTGTTGATTCCGGCGAAGTGTTGCCGCTTGCTGTAGTCCACCGTACCGCATCAGAAGAATATAGTCAGCAAAACATGTGGTTTGGATGCTGCTACTTGTCTACGGTTCCAGAATTAACTGCAGCTAGATTTATTGATACATTCGACTTTCTACAACAGTATACACAAACTGAATTTAAAGGAGTGCTATCTTGGTTACTACAAGAAGCAAAGAAAAATGTACGCCCGTAAGAATAAAGAAGTAGGCAAAGCTATAATCGGATCTCCAGCAGTGGAGCTCGACAAGATGCATCAGGACGAGTGGATACAACTGCTCAATCGCATCACGAGCCCAATTACGGTTAAGTTTTATGACGGGAAAAGAATTTCTGCAGAATTGTTGAGCAAAATTAATGATCCAGAAGCTTTCTTGGAAGTTCAGGAGCGTGAAATCTATGGCAGCCGCGAAGAATTAGCCCACCTAAGAAAATCATTTATTGAAATTAACAGTTTTAAGGAATTTATTACTTCTCACGGCTTCGTAATTAAAAAGAAGGAAATCGATGAAGAAGGCGCGACGTATCTACTCATAGAGCGACCACCACATGCTCAGCTTCCCCTGGTATCACAAATGGATGTCACAGAGCTTCCAAAAGATACGGAAGAGTTTTATAGGGGTGACGTCGGGGGGGAATACGAGAAACAAAAAATTCTTGCACAACATATGGGCGTGCCGCTCGTTCTCAATATAGGTTCTGGTGGAGATGAAAATAGACGATTGCCTCATGCTATAAATGGTGATCTTTCAACTGTTGGTAAGCCACAAGTAGTTTTTGATGCAAAAAGATTGCCGTTTGCAGACAACTCAATGACAATGATTATGGCTTCACATGTTTTTGAGCACCTGACATTTTCAGAAGCGAAAGAAGCTATCAGTGAATGGTTGCGCGTGCTGCACCCCAAAGGACTGTTACGAATTGCAGTTCCCGATGCCAGTGTTACCTTGCATGAAACCGAAGAAGGTATTACTCAAAAAGGTCAGTCCGCATACAATTATCCAGGAGGGAGCGCACCACTCACACAAATTCAAGGTTTGGGAGGTGAGCATTCGCAAACTCATCCGCGCTGGAGACATCAAGTTCTGTATACCTATGAGTTGTTAAAAAAGATGATTGAAGACGAATCTCCAGATTTGGAATTGAGAACTTACTCGAAGGACGAAGCGTTATCAACATTGAGTGGTGTCAAACTCGATGAAACAAATCGATATTCCCTAATGGTCGAAGTCAGAAAAAAAAGAGTTCCTCACTATAGCTACCCAGAATTGAGGCAAGATGAGTATGCACTCCATCGTGAGGAATTTCTAAGTAAGGTTGAAAATGGCTTAGAAATACAACCTCTGACTATTGTTATACCAGTGAGGAATGAAGCAAGCAATTTACCTCAATTTTTTAGGAATTTTTCAAGAAGTCTTCAGGAGATCGTATCTCTTGGAATCCAGACAGAAGTAATTTTTGCCTTGAATGGCTGCACCGATGAATCAGAATTGTTGATTGAAGAGTACATACAAGAGAATTCACAGTTTTCATTAAAAAAAATCGCCACACCAAAAGGCATACTGAGTGCATTTATTAGTGGCATTGAAGCAAAAGAACTAGATGGACATGTAGCCAAAATTGACATTGATACAGCTGCAAATGAGTGGATGTTGAGTTGGATATATATGTATCTTTCAGAGAATCCCAATCTTCATGTTACCTATGCAGAAGTGTTGCCGCTTGAAGATAAGCCAGTTTTATACAGCATTGCAGAAATGCACCAAGAATTTCGCACTGAGCGGGTGTATTTCCATGGCAGGATGAGCATGTACAGACAAAATCCTTTGGCACATCTGCCAAAGGAGCTTATTGAATCAACAGGTGCTCTGGTTGAGGATGTTTTATTATCATGTTTTTATGCGTACTACAAAGGGCTGGATTCAATGGGTGTAACTCCTGGTGCTGTAGTACGGTCCACAACACTTAATTCTTATGAAAAGATGTACCACAATTGGGTCAGGGCGGGAAATGAAATTAGGAAAATTTGTGATGCATTTCCTCAATTCGAAATTCTCAGAACTATCATGCAGCGCGAGCCGACAGAGCCTTCTCCCGAGTTGTTGCATGACGATCCATTTTTGTATTATATTTGGTTAGCGTATGCAGATTTGCAGGGATCACTTGCTAAAACTGCCAAAGCCTTTAGATACTTAGACCACCTCGATACAAATCAGGACGGTACTATTTCAACCGAAGAATGGAGCCTGAGGAATACAGGAACCAGGAGAGTTGGCGACTTTTTACGCCTGGTAGCAAGCGATACGCTTAATGATGAACAGATACTTGAAGCAGTGTCGCGTTTACAAAAACAAGATAAGCAGAATATTCTGAGCTTAATAAAGCATTTGTAGTTACTGCAAATGCAAACCAATTGAATAGTAAGTTAATTTAAAATTTAAGCCCATTCTTGATGCCAGTTGTGGTGACAAACAAGAATGGGCTGTTTTCTTAGTGAAAATAATTCCTGTGGTAGGAGGCGTATCGCGAGATACGATTTGGTTTTTATACCAAACTGTGGTTACCCACAGCCTCCCGTTACTCCCTACCGATTTATAGTGGGGAGATAGATGTAGTGGGTTTGTGCTTCTGCTTCTACCCAGGTTTCCTCCAGGAGGTCACCGAGTTCCGCAATGCTGTACTGGATTTGGGGTTGCCCAGCTGCCAGGATATTCACCCAGCAGTTTGGCAAACCGCTTTCTTCATCCAGGAGAGGACAGTACGATGTGCGTTCCCGCACAACATACCGTTGCCCCGTGCTGTAAGGGAACTCCAGCCCAGTCCAGGCGCAGAGCACCCCGCTAGCCTGGAAGCTCGTGGTCATCGGCTGTACAGCCGGTGACCTCCCATACGAGAAATTTATCATCTCGACGGGCAAGTTCCCATTGGCATGGCTCAAACAAACCTGCGCCCGATTGGGAGTCGAGCACCACCCTCCCGTTGAGAAGGGGGTGCAGAAAGCGGCCTGGGTACCGAACGATGCTGCGCGGTGCCCCAGGTCGACCCAATCGAGCCAGTGGGTCCAGCCCGTGATTAGAAGCGGCCAGTCGGTACTGATAACTCCCGGTCCGGCCAGCTGCCGGTTAAAGGGATTTGGGTCCTCAGGGTCGATGAAGTACATCGTGACTCGGTTGGTCGTTTGGAACTGATACAGGGGAGCCGATACGTTAAACTGTATCGGCATTTCCCAACTTGCGGCGACGGGAACCGTATCTGGCGCCGCTGGTACACCAGGCTGCCCGATCAGAGGTTCAGCATACACCAATGGCTGGGCTGGCGCGGGCGGTTCTGCCTGCGCTGGCTGGGAAAGGAGTGCTACTCCAATCCCTATGGACAATAGAATTAAAAGCGGAATAAAGCGTTTCATTTGGTTTACCTCCCATGAAACTGGTGAATAGAAATACCCCTCGCCCAAGCACGCTTGGAAGAAGGGCTGTCTGACTAGGTAACAGGACAGCGGTCCTGTTTTCCCATTGAGGGAAGAAAAATCAGAAATTGGAATTCTGATCTTTATTCCCTCAACAGGAGTAGTACGTTTCATATTTAAGAGGTTTTCCCACAAAAACACTCAATCTAAGGATTATTATTCACTAAGTTGTTAAGGTGCACTCTCTTGATCGCTTAGCAATTAAGCAATTAGAGATTACCTTATAATTATCCTATAACATGAATGAGATGTCAACAATGTGCAAGGAATTGTCACTCAAATTAGGTACTGGTTATGGGGAGATTATTTTTGACAGGATTGGTGCAGTTTTTGTGACCCTAAGGCTTCCGCAACCGAACCAGATAATTTCTGATCTAGTAGACTTGTTTAATACATTCTTGCCAGATCTAAGATCACATGGGTTAATACGTTCCTATGGGTAATCGAACCAAAAATACTAACGGTAACTAATTATCTTTAGAAAATCTAGTTTTTTTACTAATTGCCCATTTTAGGCCTTTGTGTAACGAATAGATATAATCTTTAATGCTGCTTTCACTTAGGAAAGATTTTCCTTCATTTTCAAAATATCTAAAACTTATTAAGGAGCTTTTTGAATCGTTCTTTTTGAAGCCCAGAATTCCGTAAATCCATAAATCATTAATAAATTCCTTCACTACACTGTGATTAGATTTTCTATCTAGATATTGAGACATTTCTGTCCTCAGCTGGCCATAATTAAAACTTTTGCTCTGTGATAGCTGATATATAAGTTCTCTTATACTATTTATGTTAGAATCGAACCCTCTTAAGCTTGAAGATATTCCAAGCTCATCTTGTAGTTCATGCAGTAGATAATCAGTATATTCAATTTCAGCAGATTCAAGGTTTTTAAATTCAACTGGATTTTTTTCGCTTATCCTCTTTTTCAATGCATAGCAATATTTTAAAAAATCTCTGGGTCTATTAAATGATATTGCCATCATATAAGCATAAAAATTAGTGGCGTACTTTTTTGTTTCGAATTCACTTACTCTGTCTTGAAATGTTGAATTTGGAAACATTTCCAAGATTGAACTTTTAGGATCATCTAAATACTTATTAAGATTATTCGCATAATAAGGCAATCTTTTGATTAGCAGCTTGCAAAAAGTCTCCTCTGTCCAAAAAATTTTTAAAGAATTATTTCTAAGTTTATTAATGTTCGATCCAGACATGTATTCAAAGATGTCATCTCTAAGACAAGTGATAAATGTAAGGTCTTTTCCTTTGTCTTTCATTGAAGAATTAGTTCTATCTAAAAATTCTGATATTTCTCTAATGGTATTAATTTTATTAGTAATAGCTGTATCATTAATATCATCAATGAGATCGCTTAAGTCATCAAGAAAGATATAAATTTTATTGTTTGGTTTAAGTGAATCTTCTAATTGGGAGTACAGATAAGAAGCTGAATTGCTTATTTTCTTTCGTTCATATTCTTTCTTTAAACTTCCACCTACTTTAGCGGGGATTTGCAATCCTGCTTCCAAACCATTTTCTTTTGTCCATTCCACAAATGTTGTGTGATTTTTTATTGATCCGAATCCATTGGCGTCGAGAAAATCATTCCAATAAGTAATGCCTTTTGATGTAAAAGATCCAGTTTCCAATAATTTCTGGACAGTCACTATTAAAATAAATAGAAGTTTTTGTTCTGCATTATCCTCATATTTTGAAAAGGTGAATCTACCACTAAAGTGAAGTCCATATTCTTTATATTTTTTTTGTAAGTATTTGGCTAGGGCTGTTTTACCCATTCCTTTTCTGCCTAAGACAAAGGAATAATCATTTTCTAATAAGTCTTGAATAAAGAAACTCTCTTCAAAACATTCAATTAGATACTTGTCATTCTCTGCATTAGTTTTTTTTTGGATTTTAAAATTCATAATCTGCTATCTGATTGATATCTCAACAAAATTATACCAGACTATTTTCGTCAATCCATCTAACATTAAGAGAAATTACGAAAATTATTTTAGTTTATAATATGCAAAGAGTGTTGCAATGTGCGGATAAAAATGACCAAAATAGTGAAACCACGAGTATCTCATCTGAACCATGTAATCTCTGATCTGGTGGACTACGATATTACTTTTCTGCCAGTGCTAAGCTAACTTGGGCTTAGCACTCAGTATAAGTATTTGAACTAGAATTAGTTGTAACTATTCAAACAGCACACGTGCTGTTTTGGTCGTAAGCTATAGGTGATACAATAATTGTATTGTCTAACTTTAATAATCCTTAAATTAGGAAGTAATTTATGAATAAAAAAAAGGATATAAACATCAAACCTTCAATACCTCTCATTTTATACTTTTTAATTTTATTACCATCTGGATTGGAGACCGCAATTGGAGGAATAGTAGGTTTTATTTTGAGATTGGTGCCAATTTATTTTTTTCAATCATTTTTAATTGGTGGATTTGGAATTAAAATGACTACTTTTAATTCATATATGATTCCATCAATAATTATTTTTTTAATCGGCTTATTTATTCCAGGTCAGTTAATAAGCACATTTCTTGTATTTATAACTTTTACTGCGACACTTTATCTAAAAAAAGAAGAGTTTGAAGAAATGGACAAGAGCATAATAAAACGAAATACTTAGATTATTTTATTATATCAAGATATTATTCTTAGAAAAAGCATTGGTGCTAAAATAATCTCATAAAAAAAATATGATCTTGTTCGAATCATAGGGTGTGATGAGCATCGGAAACATCATCGTAGTTATAAATTATGAACAATGACGAACTACGCTCTGTCAAGCAAATACTAAATTCTAAAATTGACTCACTTAGAAATGACGCATTGAGAGCATATGCTGATTTGAGTGATCAAAATATTCAAACATCTCCTTTTCCGATCACAATGTATGTTATGTCCGTCATTGACTATTTTTCAAGTCTTTATTGCGGTTGGTCGAATACAAATATGAAGCTCAAGAGGTTTCAAAGCAAGAGGATGATCAACTTCTGCCATTTAAAATTAGGATACGGAAAGTCTGAAAGCGAAGTGTTTGTTAGCATTTACAGACATTGACCTGCTCCCCATATAATTCACACTAACTGTAAAATAGCAGTACTGTGAAAGGGGGCAAAATGGCAGGAATAGCACGAGAGGTAAAGGTTGAGATATTGGCGAAAGTAAAAGCAGGCCAAAAGGTGGTAGAACTTTCCA
>JBGTEY010000014.1:0-87060 GCA_041747555.1 Patescibacteria group bacterium | reverse complement strand
ACGATTTATTTCTACATTTGGGGCATATTGGATTGTTTTTCATCCCTCAATCATACGTTTGACTGAGTCAAAACACTAATTGGGAACGATTTACCAATCTAAACTAGGTGAAAAAGGTGACCGTTTTTGAACGGTCTCCCCGCAAATTAAAAAAAGCTCCCCCATTAGGAGCTTTTTTAATATAAACAATTTTTATAATAAGTTTTGAAGTAGGGCGATAATTACAAAAGTCATTGTAGTAATCAAACCAAACGCAGTAAAAAAATGAAAAAAAGTAATTTCTCTCTTCTTTATGGAGGTTAAAAGAAATACTAGCAAAGTTATTAGTTGAGAGCCAAGAATAATTAAAACAATGTCAATTGTTATTTGTGGATCAAGCGGGTTTGAGTACAGTAAGGCAATGGGCAACGAACCAACACTTAACGAAATAATTGAACGTATTACATTTGATATTTTTCTACTAAAGAAATGTAGTAATCCATAGACAACAACAGATGGAACTAAAACAATTAAAAAATTAACGAGCACCATTTCCAAAAGTGCAACGGACTGTATATCAATAGATTGTAAAAATGGAAGCTTTTCTTTAGAGCAAGCTCCAGGAATTCCACATTCACAAGGTGTACATCCTGTTTCTCCCAAGCCAAAATCGTCAGCATTTATTAGTGAGGGATTTGCCATAGTGATTATTGTAGGGATATTTTTACTTACTGTCGAATTACGGCTGCTAGCTGTTTCCAAAAGTCTGCATTCTCCGATTCATCAAACTCCCCATTTTTCAGACGTTCAGCTACACATTTAGTATCATTTTTTCGAGCGATAACCTCTAGGCACGGTGCTTTTGGGAATGCAGTGCCTGAGGCACTTAAAAAATACATTTCTGATTTCACCGTACGCGTCTCAATCGATTTGCCATTGTAATAGCTGTAGTGGGAGATAAGATACATACGTCGATCTGATGAGTCACTCATTAGTCTCAACCAGTCATCAGCGGTGAGATAGTGATTACACTGTTTCATACTTGTTCCAGGAAAGTTATTTAAACTTGGAATTTCCCAGCTGTCATCAGTTACTAAAACAGGCGAGAGCAACTGATTGTATGCTTGAGTTGCCTTATCTATAGCTATTTCTTCACCAGAAAATGATTGAATTTCACTGAGCTCAAGTTTTTTTTGAATCAAGTCAATGCCGTGGGGAGTTAGAGCACTTCTGGTGCGATTGAATTTATCAGAATTAGTTGTGGCAAAAATAGTTGTCATGCAGCACATTGTACCAAGGTATGACATACTTTTGTGGCTTTTTTAGAGAAGTGTTTTCGGCAAGATTTTCATATTAAAGAAGTTGTGGTGTGGTATAATAAAGTACTGATATATCAATCAAATGAAAAATTTGTATGCAAATGTATTTTGTTTCTAGGAATAAAGAAAAGTTTCAGGCTGCACGATCTGCCTTTGAAGATCATCCAATTAAACTACTTCAATATACGCCAGAAAGTGTAGAAATTCAGGCTAGGACGAGTGCGCAAATCGCTCGAGCTACGGTGCTATTACTGGTCCAGGATCTAGATCTTCCAGTAATCAGAGAAGACCATAGCTTTTGCATACCCTTCCTTAAAGATTTCCCCGGACCGTTTATGGCCTACGTTGAAAAGCAAATTACTTGCCTGCAACTGCTATCACTCCTGGGAGATGATCCTGAGAAGAAGGCATATTTTGAATTATCACTTGCGTATGCTGACCAAGCTGGCCGTTTACTAGAATATAGTTATCAAGTGCCGGTTACATTACATCATCGAGATGATTTGGAGCCGCATCAGTGGGCTTCGATGATGAAACTTGAAAATGAAGAGCGATTTATAACCGATTACAGTCCTACAGACAGACTAGATGCATTTAATGATAATTTTGAAGCCTTAGTCGCAGATCTCCAAAAACTAGGATTGGTCTAGCTGTTCACTTTTTCGGAACAGTGCTTTGAATATATATCTTGTGCCTGTTTCAACCTGTATTACTTTACCTGTTTTTGAAGCTTCTACAATTAAAAGTCCATGCTCTTCTAATGCTGTAATTATTTCCTCCTGACTAAGAAGAGTCATTTTTAAATTATCAGCGGTTATATACAGACCGGGATCATCAGTGGGAACTAACTCGCTTGAAATCTCATCAGCGGTAAATACAGAAAAAATAAGGTGACCGCCTGGTGTAATTACTCGAGATAACTCTTCAATTGTAGCCAAAAAATGCTCTGCAGAAACTGCATTATGGATTACTCCATTTGACAACACTATATCGAATGCACCATCTGAGAAAGACAGCTGTGACATTTCTTGCTGAGTAACATTCAGTGGGTTTTGGCTCATTTCTGCAAACAGTTGCTGTGTTTGTGCCACCATTTCTGTGTGGTAATCAAAAGCATACGCCTCACATCCTGCGTGAATGAAAGGCGCGCTGTTTCTTCCACCACCTGATCCAGCATCAAGAGATTTAAGCAGTGTGCCTTCGGGCACATCCTGCATGATCATGTCTAATGACCTTTGAACAAAACTTGAGGGTGGTTTTGCTCTGTACTCGCTGTGGCGGCCGTCATTCCAATACCCTATTCCTGGCTGTAAGTCTTTCGGTCTTCCCATAGTGTCCTATTCAGTGTGCAGTACTTTGTACTTCGTGTTGTAGAGTTTGGTAGGTAGTACTTTCATATTTTCATTCTCAAATATAGTGGCCCAAGTGCTTTCATCTTTTTGTTCGCAAATTACAAAAAAAGCTGGACCCACAGAGGAGAGCGCCAGTACATCTGGTTTATGCACAGAATAGGGTTGTCTCAAATTATTAGCTATCGAGTTCATTCGGGGAAAAACGAATGAACAGTTGTCAATACTTCCCATGTCAAATCGATATCTAAAAATTAAATCCCCTAAAGCAGAGAGGTCATTGTTATACAAGCCTGGTATAGCCTTATGCAGCATATCGTAGGCAATTTCTTTTCCATATTTCACGCCAGTAGCTATAAACTTATTAAAATTCTTTATTTCATCTTCTAATAATTCTTCTGAATCTCTGGGGATAAAATCATTTGGAATTCCAATTAGTACCGCTTTATTGTCAATCTTCTTGTTAACGATTACTGTGTTTTCTCCTGTTAAAATCAGTGCAGATCCCTCATATAATCCAGATGAGGCTGACCCACCGATGCATTGAACGGGCATGAGCTGTTCATCATCATTGTCAATCTCCTCACCATGATTTTGTGCAATGTACTTAAGTAGAACATTGTGTGGAATAGGATTGCCATATACTTCGTTTATGGCTGCTGCTACACCGGCAATGAGGCTGCTACTTGATCCCAAGCCGCAATGTTTGAGCTCATCTGAGTTATCTACATCGATCATCAGACCATTCTCAAACCCTAATGCCGCTTTCATAAGCAGTGCGGCATGTAAAATTAGCGACTTTCGTTTGGCTGTGGCATTGATTGCAATTTTGGATGACGATTGAACAACAGTGACTTGTATTTTTTTTGTGATCGCAATTGCAAACACGACTTCGCCAGGAGTGAAGACCATGTTTTCATTGGTTGCAATTTTACTGGGATCTATTGCCATGGCGTTCAGTCTACTTGGAAACTCAATCGAGACTTCTCGATGTTGTGGTGTTGATTCCTTAAACTGATTCTTAATTGGATTAAAAACTGTTCCGACTGGGTAACTGGAAAAATCATCTTTCATAAGGTTCCTAGTATCTACTACAGAGCTGATTGCACTTGACTTCTTGCGGCCTTCGTTGCTTCCAGAAGTTGCTCTAATATCGTTGGTTGGTAGCCACCACTTCCCACTTCATCGCCTTCTCTTAATTGAAAATTATCCGTTGCTACCTTTAGATGGGGCACCCGAAATTTGATCAGCGTGTTGATAAATGTCAATAATTCCTCCAGTGCATTCGTATATGTGCCATTTGAATCAGGTTGTTGAGTCAATTCGATTAATCTGTCGACTAAATTTTGCGTAAGAGTATTTGAAAGCTCCTGCCAAAACTCTCGATATCCTCTGGGGTGGTACTGGAGATTTTCCTGGAAGTATTCTTCGAATTCAGGATACTCTCTGCCAATTCCCCATACCAATTTATCAACTATAATGACGGGCATCTGGGCGCCTCCCGGTGCTAAGTAAGACTGACCCCCAACGGTTACGGGATCAAAAAATGGTCGTAGCTGGTATGTAAACACCTCGGGTGGAATTTTTCTTCTTACTCTGACTATCGCTTGGGTCATTTCAGTAAGCTGTTCTGTGGCAGCTCTAAGGTTGGTGGCTATTTCATCTGGGTCTGTAGCAGCAAGTGCTGTTTCCAATGCCAGAATTACAGCACCCAAGTGCTTCATTCCTTCGCTGAATGACTCGATAAATACTGTCTCAGCGTCAGTTGTCGTAAATTTTCGCATTCTTTCTGGTTGCTGTGGGTTTCTGGGACCGTATGAAAAGACTGTGTCTCGAGGTACTTCTTCAGTTACTGAGCCCAGCTGGAGTAATAGTTGTTCCAATCCAGGAACTGAATCAACCAATAAGTTGAACTTAGCCAATGACGCTGCTAGCATGCCCAGGTCACGCAACATAGCCAATGATTCCTCATATGAGCAGGAACTCAATACTCTACGGTTAGCTCTTTTTACGAGCTCATCACCGATTGTGCACAGCGACTGAGTATCACTAAGATCATTGGCATCAGCCATCAATTCAAACAACTCATCGGCATTGAGTGGATCTAATTGTCGAACTGTCGCATCGATTCTGTCTTGAGCAGTGATGGGATGTTCAGCGGATGTAGGTGCATGTTCATGGTTTTGTAGGCCAGGAACGCGGCGAGCATCTGAATGCTGTTCTTTTACTGTCATTTTCGTTCCTTATTCATTGCGAATCTGCATTCATTTTCTAATGAAATCCTTCCTTCTTTAGGATCAAGCACTGATTCTTTTTTGTGTCCTAACTCATCAAATAGTATTGCATCCATTTTTCTTCTCAAATTATCATCTGTCGTGTCGCCATTGGATATTAGATGTGTCGCAAATCTACGGACACTTGCTAAACCCATTCTATAATCACGATCTAAATAAGCCTCAAAGTCTTCAGGGCTCACTATGACACCTTCACGCTGTTGGTATCGCGATCTTAACACTTCAGGATCTGCGTCTACATAAATTACTGTTGGTTCGCCCACAATATCAAAATGATCTACGATATACTGAATGCCTCCAACTGATCTATTTCCAGAAATAATAAAGTCCTGAATTTTTCCCTCATGTTTGGCGAGTTGTTTTTCTATCCATTCCTCAATTGCTAGGACAATTAGTCTGTCGGTAAAGGAATCACCATAAGATTCTTCACCAGTCACCAGCCACTGTGGAAATGTTAAACCGAACGAAAAGTCTTGATAGAGTTTTCGCAGAGTTGGACCCAAATCGATCGATGGAAAACCATACTCGTATACATTGCGAAGTGCGTGTGTTTTTCCAGAGCAGTGTGGTCCAGTTATAAAAATCATACTTTTTCCACTTAATAAGTATTTTATAGTGACGAATTATTACACATCAGTTACATATTGTAAAGTATAATTCTCAACACGCGTCCAATAATAGTAACTGATAAATATTGAACTAAATCAGCTTTCCTAACCGAACGGTACCGCATTCTGATTTCATCAACCTCACTGGCTTAAATTGCTCAGAAGCTGAGTGCAGAGATCTGCTTTTTTTATATTCGGTATGGAACTATTTTCGCATTGTAGCAAAGAAAAATTTAGTAGGAAGGGTATCTATCAAATACTATAGAAAACCATACTAATATTTGTGCTTGATGTACAACAAGTAATATCCTATAATAGACAGATGGCACAAATAGAACGAATTAAAGAGTCACCAGAGCATGTCTTTCCTCTTGGTAGTTTTAGTAAGTTTGTGGTTGCTTCAGTTCCACTTTTGAATACAGATAGGATAGAGTTAGAACATTTTATTACACAGCTACTTGCTTCATTGCCATCGAGTAGGCAGATAAATGAGCTCGTAACGTTTGGTCCTATCGAAGTAATAGAGCGTGCGCAGCAAGACATTGGCATGGCAGTTTCGGCGTTGAATTACAAAGGAATTGATGTATCAAGTCAATTTCCTCAGCTCATTGATGCTTTACTGACACTTTCGCGGGTAACAGGTTTGCCACCTCGAGACTGCAAGTATGCGTATAGCTATGTCAACGCAAAAGGAGCAGCAACTCGGTCATTCACCAATGAGGAGGAAGAATTGGCACTTATTCGTTACGATCAGGATTTTGCCAGAGAGTTTTCAATAGTTATTTCTGGCATCAACCGCCTATTGCAGTCTGCTGATTGGGAGAATAAACCGCATCTTGCGATTGTGGCTCAATAAGCGGCAATTGCAATGAATGCTACTGCCCAGATTATGCTTGAATTACGAAAAAATGTTTCACCAGAGTTTTTTGATCGTCGCCGTAAATATGCAACCAAACCACTTGAGCTAGAAAAACCACTTTGGAAAGGACCGGACGGAGAAATGACAACAACTGTTCAAAATAACACCAATGCTGATCATTCAATAGCGATGATAGACATTTTGCTCTACGGCGCAGATGAAGCAACTCAGGGACGAATTACTTCGCAATTAGTGTACTTTCCCACCAGGGTGAAAGAGAAATTCCAATCGATTTTTGAAAATGCTGATTTTGTGTCATTAAGGCAGAGGGTGATTTCAGAGAACTTGTCAGATGATAATCCACTGTTGCCACCGCTTTCTGAGCTTTTTAAAGGAATGTGGCGCTGGAGAACGATGCACAACAGTGCCGTAAGTACGCACTTAAGACAATTAGGCAAAGGTAGGAGTGCGACAGGCGCAGGGTATGAGTATGATGAATTTTTGACAGATCTTATCAGGCGATCTGAACAAGCATACAAAGCAGTGAAAAAATAACCATTTTTTTAATTTATATTGTAAAATATTTATCGCCCAGGTCTTTCCATAATCTTTCAAGGATACTATACTCGAAGCATGCTTGATTTTATTGCCTCACCAGAAATTTCTTCAATACTATTCTTTGGAAACACTTTGTTCCAATACGCCACTGCGCTCACCATTTTCCTTGGTCTGTACGTTGTCTTCTGGCTCGTTGAGCAGTTGGTACTATCTCGACTCACTGTTGCCGCACTGCGCACTGAAACCGAAGTTGATGACACATTAATCAACATTGTGAGATCAATTCGCCCACCCATGTATGTGTTTATCGCACTCTACATATCTATTCAATTTTTAGCGGTACATCAAGCAATTAATCTAGGAGTAAAATCACTCGTTTTAATTTTTCTCGTTTGGCAGGCGGCTACGGTGATCGATGTTTTTATAGATTACATTGCACAAAAACGAATGGGCGAGGAGGCAACAGGCGCACCCATCGGTATGCTTAAACTTGCGAGCAAGTTCATACTGTGGTCAATTGGTTTGCTCTTGGTACTGAGCAACCTTGGAATCGACATCACGTCGCTCGTCACAGGATTGGGAATCGGCGGAATAGCCATCGCACTCGCTGTTCAAAATATCTTGGGGGACGTGTTTAGCTCGCTCGCAATTTATTTTGACAAACCCTTTGAAGTTGGCGATTTTATTGAAGTCGGCGAGCACAAGGGTACGGTTGAAAAAATAGGCATCAAAACTAGTAGAATTCGCTCGCTGCAAGGAGAAGAATTAGTCGTTTCCAATGTCGACCTGACCTCAGCAAGAATTAAGAATTTCAAAAAAATGGAGAAGCGGCGCGCTGCTTTCACGATTGGTGTTTCTTACCAAACCACACATGCATCACTCAAGCAAATTCCAGGCATGATCGAGAAAATAATTGTAGATCAAGGCAAAATGGTAGAGTTTGGTAGAGCGCACTTCAAAATGTTTGGTGAATCGGCACTTATTTTTGAGGTAGTCTTCTTTGTTCTCGACAGCGATTATGATTTATTCATGGATTTACAACAGCAGATTAATTTGGATATCCTCGCGGCCTTTGACAAGAAAAAGATAGAAATCGCCTATCCGACGCAAACAATACATGTTGTCAAATAAACCTATAATAAATTATCTAAAAGTTATTTAGAAAAGTAATTCAACCCATGTCTCAAGGGGTGTTTGTGTCTCCTCAGCGGGCTTTTTTGGCGGTTCAGGTGGAGGGTCTGGGAGGTGAACAATGTACTCTCCGGGCTTCTTCTGGAGCAGCTCATTACGAATGATTTTATCCTGACTAAATTCTGATTGAGAAAGTGCTACTTCTTCTGCAAGGAGTTCATTTTTTTGACGAGCAACTGCAATTGATTCTTCTATTGTCACAATTGCTTCAGCAGTTTCATCACTTTTTTTTGCCGTCCTGAATAACGAAACTATAACTAGTATTGAAAAACCCGTAATAACGAGTATTATAATGGGGTGATTGAGCAGTTTACCCATTGAAAATAATCCTGTCTAGTGATATTATAAGATCTGTAATCATTCGAGCCTGCAACCAGATATTAAAAATACTCTGCGTATTACTCATAGTATATCTATGGTAGCACGCTTAGAAAGAATCGATGAGTCAAACATTACTTGATGCCCAGGCACTTTACACCGAGCATCTTAAATCTACCGGCAAAGCCGACGCTACTGTTATTGCATACAGCAAGGACGTCGAGCAACTCGTGGAATTTGTAGGAAAAAGCGGCAAATCCATGGTTGATGAGGTCGTGGCAGAAGATATTGAAGATTTCAAAGCACTTCTCAAAAAACAACGCTACACCGGCAAATCCATCTCAAGAAAAATTAATTCAATTAAATCATTTTTCAGATACTTGATTGCAGAAGGCACCATTTCAGATAACCCGGCAGAAGCTGTTTCACATCCAAAATATGAACAATCTCCTCCTCGAGTATTGAGCCGCGTTGAATACCGCGCGCTCAGAGACGCTTGTAGGGGTGATGCTCGAATGTCAGCAATTGTTGAACTCTTACTCCAGACAGGAATGAGAATCTCAGAGCTCGCCAACCTCAAGGTCAGCGATGTCGATTATGATCGAAATGTGATCATGATCCAGGCACAAAACTCCAGACCAGCACGAAAAGTCCCTCTCAATTCAGCAGCCAAGAAAGCAATCATGGATTACCTCAAAGTACGTCCAAGAGCGCGTGAAAAGACGGTCTTTTTGACCAAAACGTGCAGACCATTCTTGGTTCGAAACATCAGAACTGCGATTGACCGTTACTTTAGACTTGCCGGCATCAAAGATGCTAAGGTCAATGACCTCAGACATACTTTTATTGTCGAACAACTCAGAGCAGGCACACCTCTCGTGTACGTCTCACAGTTAGTTGGTCACAAACGCATCACCACAACAGAGAAATATCTCAAATTGGTCGACGCGCCTGACATGAGTCCCAACATCCAAATCGAAGAGCTCTAACTCACGTTTCATCTGGTACAATGGCGTGTATGGCAACACATACCGTCCTTTCTGGCATCCGTGCAACCGGCAGATTACACCTTGGTAATTACTTGGGTGCGGTCAAAGGCATGCTGGAACTCCAAGAAAACCCAGAATACAACACCCTTTATATGGTTGCAGACATGCACGCCATTACCACGCCGTATGATATTGAAGAACTCAGAGTACATCGACGAGCTGTTATTCTTGACTATCTGGCCTGTGGTCTAGATCCAGAAAAAAGTGTGATTTTTCAGCAATCCATGGTGCCTGAGCATGTGGAAATGGCATTTTTGTTCTCCTCGGTGATGACAATTGCTCGAATGCAGCATTTACCGACATTTAAAGAGAAAGTTAAACAATACCCTGACTCTGCCACGATGGCATTATTGAATTATCCGATCCTCATGTCTTCAGATATCCTGGTGTACAAGGCTGATTCGGTGCCGGTGGGGATTGATCAAGAGCCGCATATTGAAGTTTCGCGTGAAATTGCCAGAAAAATGAACGACACGTATGGACTCGATTTCCCGGAACCCAAGCGGTTTGCGACTAAGGGTGAATATGTTCCGTCGCTTTCTGGTCAGGGCAAAATGAGCAAATCCGTTGAAGGGAGCTACATCACGCTCGCAGATGATTACGAGACAATCCTCAATCGTCTCAAGGCAGCACCGACGGACGGTGGAACAGGCAGTGTTGTGCCAACTACTGGTGGTGTGGCAAATTTACTCAAAATGGTTGAGTTATTTATGGGAGCTGAGTCTCGAAATGAGTACGTCCACGCCTACACAAGCTCAGGAATCAGATACGGCGACCTTAAATCAGCTTTGGCCCAAGCAATAGCAGGCGAGCTCGCTCCAATTCAAGAGCGTCGGCACGCACTCGAAAACGATGAGCAGTATGTAGACGACGTCATTGAATCAGGCGCAAAAAAGGCACGAGAAATCGCATCTCAAACTGTAGAAGAAACAAAAGCAGCCATGGGATTGGGATCAAAACGGTAACATGTAAGAACTGCATTTTATAATAAAAGAATAAGTAGAAATTACACAAATTTGATTTTTCAAAAAGAGGAATAAATGATAGATCAGTCATCAACTGCACAAGCAACCCAAAAACCAATCATCACCTATGAACAATTCGCAGCCCTCGATATGAGAATTGCAACCGTGATTGCTGTTGATGAGGTGGCTGAGGCTGACAAATTATATAAAATCACCCTCAATGTCGGTGAACTCGGTGAGCGCGTTATCGCCTCTGGAATCAAGCCCTGGTATTCACCACAACAACTGGTTGGCAAACAAGTAATTTATCTCGCAAATTTAGCACCAAAAACATTGCGCGGTATCGAGAGTCAAGGCATGTTAATTGCTGCCAATGACGACAAGGCCGTACTCCTTCACCCTGATGTAGAAGTAGCTCCGGGCAGTTCATTGCTCTAGAGCGCTCCCATGGTACAATACCTCCTCAGAGAAAGACATATGGCCGAAGATACTACTCCGTCAAAATCACCGAAAGACATTTCAAGTCAAAAGAAGCAGCAAAAATCCCCTAGTTTTTTTCAAGTTCCTATGAACAAAAAACAATGGATAAATCGCGGTTTATTGTATCTTTTTATGGCGATGTTATTTCTTCCGTTTCTGATATCTACCTTTTCTGGTGAATCTGTAGAAAAGATTTCCTTGAGTCAGCTCGTGGCGGATGTGCGTGAGGATCGCGTTGAGAAAATTGAAGTTTCTGGTTCAGAGTTAAAAATCATGTATGACGACGGTAGTGTCAGGATGGCTCAGAACGAGGAATCATCGTCAGCTGTCAGTGTGCTTGAGAGTGCAGGGATTGATTTAAATCAAGTGAACGTTGAAGTTGAGAATTTGTCTTCGGGACGATTGTTCTGGGAGGTAGTAATTAATTTTCTCCCTATACTGCTGATGGTTTTGTTTTTTGTGTATATTTTCCGACAAGCCAAAGGTGGGCAAGATGGAATTATGGGCATTGGACGTAGCAAGGCCAAGGTTTTTATCAAAGGCAAGCAGTCCACCACATTTGACGATGTTGGCGGTATGGATGAGGCCAAGAAAGAACTTGAGGAAATTGTTGATTTTTTGAAACACCCTAAGAAATATACTAAAGTCGGCGCGAGAACCCCTAAAGGCGTACTGTTAGTTGGTCCTGCTGGTACCGGTAAGACATTACTTGCTCGTGCAGTTGCAGGCGAAGCTGGTGTCCAGTTCTTATCAATTGCAGGTAGTGAGTTTATGGAAATGTTAGTTGGTGTGGGTGCCTCGCGTGTGCGCGATCTCTTTACCACTGCTAAAAAACTATCACCTTCCATTATTTTTATCGACGAAATTGACGCCATTGGCAGAAGTCGCGGTATGGGAAATATGGGTGGACATGATGAGCGCGAGCAAACACTCAATCAGATTTTGGTTGAAATGGATGGATTTGAGGCAAACGACAATGTAATCGTGATGGCGGCGACTAATAGAGGCGATATGCTTGATACAGCGCTGGTTCGACCGGGGCGGTTTGATCGACGCGTGGTGGTGCAATTGCCCGATTTAGAAGAGCGGAAATATATTCTTTCTATTCATGCCAAAAATAAACCGTTTACCAAGGCTGTGGAATGGGAAAAAGTAGCCAAGAGAACGGTTGGATTTTCTGGTGCTGATATTGAGAATATGTTGAATGAGGCGGCGATTGCGGTTGCGCGCGAAGCGCGCAAAAAGATAACCATGGCTGACATCGAAGAAGCGTCTCTCAAGGTTAAGCTTGGTCCAAGCAAGAAACGACTTCAAGATGATTTAGAAAAAGAAATGACCGCGTATCACGAGGCAGGCCACGCAATAATTGCCCACGTCCTTCCCCACGCAGATCCAGTCCACAGAATTTCAATCGTTTCTAGAGGTAGAGCACTTGGTTTCACCCTGACTCCTCCAGAAAGAGACAAACTACAGACTACAAAATCAGAACTCCTCGACCGCATAACCGTCATGATGGGTGGCAGAGCTGCAGAGCTCCTGGTTTTCAACGAGCAAACTGCAGGTGCCAGCAATGACATCAAGCAAGCAACCCGCATCGCCAGAGCCATGGTCATGGAGTACGGGATGAGCGAACTTGGTCCCATGAATTTTGATCCTATGTATGAATCGAGCGAATATGGTCAAGCTTGGGGCGAAGCAATCAAGGTTTCTGACTCCATGCAAGAAAAGATCGACGCAGCAACGCGAGAAATCATAGAACTGTGTCAAGATAATGCCATTAAACTTCTTAAGAAATACAAGACTACCCTCGAGTCAGTTTCAGTTAAATTGATTGATGTGGAAAGCCTCGATGCTGATGATTTTTCCAAACTCATGGGGATTCCAAAAGCAAAACCAGCCAGATAATGGTACAACTGATACATGATGCAAGAACGCGAGCGCTTTGTACTGTTTGACGGACACGCACTCATTTACCGCGCCTATCACGCCTTTCCACCGCTTTCTGATCCAGAGGGAAGAATGGTTAATGCGGTCTTTGGATTTAGCAGAATTCTACTAACCACGATCCGTGACCTCGCCCCCAAACATTTAGCAGTAACGTTTGACCACAAAGCAAAAACCAAACGCGCCGAAACTTACATCGAATACAAAGCCCACCGTCCAGAAATGCCCGATGATCTCAAGCCACAAATTGAGATTATTAAAGAAGTCGTCAGCGTGCTCAACATTCCTCAATTTATAGAGGCAGGATATGAGGCCGACGATTTAATCGGCACCATCAGCACTCAGCTGTCTGATGAAGTCAGGGCAGTAGAAACAGGAGGACCTGGCCAGCAATTTTTAACATCAATTGTGACGGGAGATAAAGATCTATTTCAATTAGTGGATGAATACACCCATGTGCTCATTCCAGCCAGAGGTAAAAATCAACAAGGACTAATCGAGTATGACGAAGCAGGGGTGGAAAGAAAAATGAAGGTTCGGGCAAATCAAATCATTGACCTCAAGGCACTTATGGGAGACCCTTCAGACAATATTCCTGGAGTAAAAGGTGTGGGTGTCAAAACAGCAGTTGCACTTCTTGATCAATATCAAACACTCGACGCATTGTATGAAGCCGTTTCTGCAGTCGAAAACACTGGCCCAACAGCAGAGCATCCTCTTCTCAAAGGGGCGGTCCTCAAAAAACTTAGTTCTGACAAAGAGATGGCATATCTCAGCCAAGAACTTGTTACTATAGATCGATCGGTTGCTGTACCTTTTGATATAGAAAAATGCATATTGAGCTCGTATGATAAAACCAAAGCGGTAGATCTCTTCACCAGGCTGAATTTCAAATCAGTGTTGCCGTTACTGCCCAAAGACGCATTTGAATTAGAAGTCCAACAAGCTTTATTTTAATAGCAAAAATCAATACCTATGTACGCTACCAATCCCATTACATCAAAAAAGTCACCCTCTAGGCCAAGTCGCACACCCAAAATTGCTATCGTGCACGACTACTTGCGCGAATACGGTGGTGCGGAACGAGTGGTGGAGAGCATTCACGATATATTCCCCGACGCACCTGTCTATGTTTCATTTGTTGATTGGGATGTGCTGGGGGTGCATGCACCAAAAATGAAAGACTGGGACATCAGAGAAACTTGGATTTCTCGTTTGCCTTTCTACAAAAAACTTTTTTCACCCTATCGAATCTTTGCGCCGAGCGCATTTAAATCTCTCGATTTATCTGAGTACGATGTGGTGATTTCCTCAAGTAACGCGTACTATGCCAAGGCAGTCGTTGTTCCGAATGGCAAGCACATTTGCTACTGCCACACACCACCGAGATCCCTCTACGGTTACACCACGATGTCAAACTGGAAAGCCAATCCAATCACTCGATTTGTCGGCCAGATCATGAACCATTTCTTACGAATGACTGATTTTGAGATCGCCCAAGAAGTCGACACTTTCCTTGCAAACTCAAAAGAAACTGCCCGAAGAATCAAGAAATTTTACAGAAGAGAATCGCAAGTTGTGTATCCGCCAATCATACTTCCAACTGATAGTGAGATTAAAAAAGCCCGCTCGAACCCTCCGCAACACGACTATTATCTTTCTGTGGGTAGATTAACACAGAGTAAGCACGTTGATTTATCAATTAAAGTTTGTACCGCATTGGGAAGGAGTCTGGTTGTGGTAGGTGCAGGTAAAAATACAGAGTACCTGCGGTCCCTCGCAGGTCCAACTATCCAATTTACCGGTGAAATACCCGATGAAGAACTCCAAAGATGGTACGCAGGTGCCCGCGCGCTCCTTTTCCCCGCAGAAGATGAAGATTTTGGGATGGTGCCGGTGGAGGCAATGGGATATGGCGTGCCGGTGATTGCGCATGCGTCTGGAGGGCCTTTAGAAACAGTAATTCCAGATGAGACGGGGGTGTTATTTGAAGAGATCGGCGAAGAGAGTCTCAGTAATGCAATAAAGAATTTTGAGAAAAAACATAAAAAGAAGGTGTTTTCTGCAACTAAAATAAGAGCGTTCGCAGAAAAATTTTCAGTTCAAAATTTTCAGAAAGCATTGGGAGACGTTGTAAAAAAGTCGACTACTGCAAATCAAACGTAATCTTCCCAACCATATTGGGTGTCATTAGGATGTCTGCGCGCAGAGCAGCTTCGGTGGTGGCGATCCGCTCACTCTGGCGTCTGCCATCGAGGAATTCTTTGGTCACTACATATTCTCCTGGAACAATATTTGTAATTGTGACGGGCACGTTTTCGCTATTTCTGCCATTTCGATCAAAATTTGAGAGCACCACTTCTGTATTTCCCTCGTCATTTCTTGCGGCGAGCGCTTTTACCCAAGTTCCTTTTCCTAAAATTTGCAACCGTTGATCTCCAATACCATCGAGCATAATGAGTGCGTTGTATCGAGGTTTTTTGACTGCACCCGCATCATTATGACTGAGTAATCCCCATCGACCCCATAGATTTTTTCCTGCAGGATCTTTGCCATCTTGGATCTCAAACACAAACGCGCGCTCGACAACCCCAACCATCTCAATCGCCGCCGCTGCAGTGTGTGCTGCACCATAATTGGTGTCATAGCCATCGTGATTTTCGCTGTCGTGTCCCCATTCGGTAATGTGCAACTCAGCAGTGACGTCGACTTGGGGAAATTCTCTGAGCCAAGACTGGACTTCGGTCATATCGAGTCGGAAACGCTCAATATCGTGGTTGTAGCGATGCCAAGAAATGAAATCGAGTCGCAGGTTATTCTGCAAACTATGTCGAGCCATAGCATCAACCCAATTTTTGTAGAGTGCCGTAATGCCGGGTCCACCAATTTTGAATGGCTGCGTGCCTCGTGCATTTTGAGCTCCACGCGCGGCGTAGGTGTACAGCGTCAGATAATTTTTTGATCCATAATATTTCCACCCACCAAATAAATCGGGTTCATTCCAAACCTCATAATAGACATCTCTCGTACCACGCGTGCCGCTCACATGCTCAATAGTGCGTTGTACCACCAACTGCCAGTCATCATATGAGACCGGCTCAGAAACAATATCATCTTTGGCAATCGCGGGCGGCATGTACGTCAGTGCAATATATGGTTTTGCTCCAGTCGCTTCTATATCATCAAGAATGACGTCAAATTTAGAGAAATCAAAGGTAATATTGCCCGGCGATCCCTGGACAATGTCATAAAAATCATAAATGTGGTCGATACGTATGTATTCAGGATTGAGTGCGGCAACTTCGGCATTGATCGGTTGAATTCGCCACTCATGAGATTCACCACCTTGGGCAAGGTTTCTCCAAGGACGCGGCATGGGGCCGATGACTGCTTGGGTGTTAATCATAAGATTGGCAGGTTCTCCACTGGCTCTGGAGAGAAATTCACGAACTGCATCGAGTTGCCAAGCTCCAACCACAACCATAACCAAGACAAAAAATATGACCGCAAATCTTGAGATCATCTTCAATCGTTTTTTACGATATGGTGCTGATTTTTTGCTTTTATTGTGAATGGCCATTTATATACTTTAACAATTTTTTTAAAATGCGACTAGCTGGAGTGTGATACATCAGTTAGGGCGCATCTTCCATTGACAATTTAGCAAACAGCCATTAGTATTGCTAATACATACTATATCAGGACATCTATGATAGATCTTACCGCTCGGCAAATTCAGATTCTTAGATCTATCATCGACGAGTTCATCGAGACTGCAGAGCCAGTAGGCTCAGATACCATTGATAAAAAATTTAACATCGGCGTCTCACCTGCCACCATTCGCAACGAAATGGTGTATCTTTCCAATCAAGGATATTTATCAAAAACGCACAGCAGTGCGGGTAGATTGCCCACACCGCGCGCGCTCAAACTATACGTCAACGAATTGATGCGTGAACGCGATTTGACCGTAGCCGATGAAGTTTCTGCTAAAGAAAAAGTCTGGCAAAGTCGTCACGAGCTCGATGATTTACTCAATCAAATTACCAAAGTCCTTGCGGACAAATCACATGCGCTCGCCATTGGCATGCTCGATGACACCAAGATTTTTCATGCGGGGTATGCAAATTTGCTCCAAATGCCAGAATTTTATGATATTCAAGTGATGCGACACGTGTTGCAACTAATTGAGGAACAACCATTGCTTGAGGATATTTTTACCTACGGAAGTAGTGAAAATATTGTACAAGTGGTATACGGTCCAGAACTTGGGAACAAATATTTAGAGCCGATTGGTGTGATTTATATGAGTGTCGTAGTAGATGGCCAAATGTGTCGTCTGGGAGTACTGGGATCAAGTCGTTTTGATTATCCTTACATTTTCCCGATGATGCGGTATTTAAGAACATTAATTCAAGAAATAGTAGAATAACATCATGAAATCTGATACACCTACAGATATTGGCACTTTTATGGTTGCGGCGGGAGCAATTCTTGAGCACCCAGAAACTGAAACGATATTACTTTTGCAGCGTTCTGAGGATAACTATAAGCCAGGCATTTGGGAAACTGGCTACGGCCGAATTGACCAGGGTGAAGATCCTGAAGCTGGTTTGAGGAGAGAAATTCGAGAAGAAACGGGCATTAAGAATATTGAATTCGTGAGATTACTCACTGGTTGGCATTTTTACAGAGGTGAGAAGCGTGCAGAAAATGAAGTGATTGGCTTGACGTATTGGTGTCAAACACCTGACCAGGAAGTGAAGTTAAGTCATGAGCATCAGGAATATCAATGGGTAACTCTAGATAAAGCCTTGAAACTCGTGAAAGACCCAGGCGTACTTCGTGACATCAACGCCTTCATCGAAGCCAAAACAGATGCAGCTAAACTCAATTTGGCTCACCAAAAGGAACAACGAGCACTTGCAGATTATCGCAATCTCCAACGACGAACCGCAGAAGAACGAGGCAAACTCGCCAAGTATGCAACCCAACAAGTCGTGGAAGACCTGCTGCAACCACTCAGTCTTCTCGATTTGGCAGCGAAGCAAATTGACGACACTGGTTTGAGCATGGTGGTCCAACAACTCAAGCAAGCGCTCGAAAATCACGGACTCCAAAAAATTGACGTCCTTGGCAAGAAATTTGATATTGAAACGATGGAAGCTGTGGATAAAAATGGTTCGGGTGATATAGTTATCAAAGTTGTTCAAGACGGCTATCGGTTATATGATTCTGTGATTCAGCACGCAAAAGTGGTGTTGGGGGAGGTGGAGTGATGACCGCAGAAATTATACATGATGGTGGTGCTAGTGTAGCTACTTCAGCAGAAATGACTGAAGCAGAGCTTGAAAAGAATGTGTTATATATGCGATATCGGCAGGACATGCTGCTTGATGCGTTGAAGAATTATTCTCCGTTTGGAGAAAGTCAACTAAATGAGTCATTTTTTCAATCTCAGCTTGGTGGTGCTAAAATTTATAAGTACCCCAAGGTCTATGAAGCGATTCATAATCTGATCAATGCAATACTTGAGAAAGCCTATACAGAAAAAGTATTTGACGTCATTACAAATGAGCTTCAGCTGATCCGAAAGAATACACCTTCAAAAGGAATAACTAAAAATGGTTGGAATTGGCTCTATCAGATATCACAAGAAATTAAATAAAACCTATTAGCAATCACTTGCAATGACTGCTAAAATATGATACGCTACCCGCGTACACATACAAAATATATACTTACAAAATTGTGAAAGGACCTATGGCAGACGCAACAGGCAAAATCATTGGTATTGATCTAGGAACCACTAACTCCGCAATTGCGGTTATGGAAGGTGGCTCCCCAAAAATCGTTCCTACAACAGAGGGTCGAAACACCTATCCATCCATCGTTGGATTTAAAGGTGGCGATGTTCTCGTTGGCGACACAGCTAAGCGTCAAATGGTCCTCAATCCAGAAAAAACAGTCAACTCAGTTAAACGTTTTATGGGCAGAAAGCTCAATGATAAAGCTGTCAAAGCAGCCACAAAGCACGTTTCCTACCCTGTTGCCCAAGGTAAAGATGGCATGGCAGTCGTCAAAATTGGTGAAAAGGAATACACCCCACAAGAAATTTCAGCAAAAATTCTCGGAAAAGCCAAAGCAGACGCAGAAAGCTATCTCGGTACCGAAGTTACTCGAGCAGTGATTACCGTACCTGCCTACTTTGATGATTCACAACGACAAGCGACCAAACAAGCTGGCGAAATTGCCGGCCTTACGGTAGAGCGAATCGTCAACGAACCAACAGCTGCTGCACTCGCATACGGACTTGATAAAAAAGGAAATCGAACCATTGCTGTCTATGACCTTGGTGGCGGTACCTTTGACATCTCAATTCTTGATATTGGTGACGGAGTTTTTGAAGTCAAATCTACTAATGGCGACACATTCCTTGGCGGTGATGACTTTGACAATGCAGTTATTGAATGGATCATTGAAGAATTCAAAAAAGATCAAGGAAAAGATCTCAGTAAAGATCCCCAAGCGCTCCAAAGAATTAAAGACGCTGCAGAAAAAGCCAAAATTGAGCTCTCAAGTGCACAATCATCAGAGATCAATCAACCATTTATTACTCAAGGTGACGATGGTCAGCCATTGCATTTAACACTTACACTTACCCGCTCTAAATTAGAAGAGCTCGTGAGTGATTTGGTAAAACAGAGTTTCAAACCAGTCGAGCAAGCGCTCAAAGATGCCAAGATGAAACCAAGTGATATCCAAGACATTATCTTGGTCGGTGGCCAGACGCGAATGCCTAAGATTCAAGAAGAAGTCAAAAAATTCTTTGGTAAAGAGCCACATAAGGGTGTCAACCCAGACGAAGTGGTTGCAATTGGTGCCGCAATTCAGGCTGGAGTTATTGGCGGGGATGTTTCTGACGTTGTGTTACTTGACGTAACTCCTCTTACTCTTGGTCTTGAAACCCTGGGTGGCGTGCGCACTCCTTTGATTGAGCGCAACACGACCATTCCAACGAGTAAATCTCAGACATTTTCTACTGCTGCCGATAATCAGACCCAAGTTGAAATTAATGTGCTACAGGGTGAGCGGGAAATGGCAGCTGATAATCGATCGCTTGGCCGGTTCATTCTTGATGGCATTCCACCCGCACCTCGGGGAGTTCCTCAGGTTGAAGTTACCTTTGATATTGACTCAAACGGTATTTTAAATGTCACCGCAAAAGACAAGACTTCTGGAAAAGAACAAAAAATTACGATTCAAAATTCAACCAATTTGTCAGAAGAAGAAGTCGAAAAAATGAAAGCTGACGCAGAAAAGCACGCAGAGGACGACAAGCGTAAAAAAGATCTCGTCGAGGCTAGAAATCAAGCCCAGAGTGTCGTTTTTGAACTCGAAAAACAACTCAAGGAATACGGCGAAAAACTCGAGAAAAAAGACAAAGAAGTCATCGAAGAAAATGTCAAAAAACTCGAAGAACTTGTCAAAAGTGAAGACGCCACCAAGGAAGAACTCGAAAAAGCTTCTGAAGAAACCCTCACCTCTGCCCAAAAAATTGGCGAGGTAATGCGAAAAGAAGCTGAAGCAGGGGTAAAACCAGAAGCTGATGCAGATGGATCGGGAGAGGACGCTGATCCTGCTAAAGATGCCAAGGGCAAAAATGATTCAAAAGCAGACGACAAAAAATCTGCCGAAGAGGGTGAAGTAGTCAACGAATAATCAAGTATGGCTACACAGCGTGACTACTACGAAATTCTTGGTGTTGCAAAAACAGCATCTGAAGCTGATATTAAGAGTGCATATCGCAAGCTTGCTCTCAAGTGGCACCCTGATAAACATCAAGGCAAAGACAAAGAAGACGCAGAAACCAAGTTTAAAGAAATAAACGCGGCATATCAGATTCTTTCTGACAAAGAAAAACGTCAAAAATATGACCAATTTGGTCACGCTGCTTTTGATCCTTCAAGTGGAATGGGCGGCAATCCATTTGCTGGTGGTGCGCGACAGGGTCCATTTACCTATACCTACTCAGGTTCTGGGCAAAATCCATTTGAGAATATGGATTTCAATGACCCATTTGATATTTTTGAGCAGTTTTTTGGAGGCGGATTTGGTCAAGCAGCGCGGAGGAAGCGGTACTCGATAACGATTACGTTTATGGAAGCATTTGAGGGCGTTTCAAAAGAAGTTGAAATTGAAGATAAGAAACATACCATTAAAATCCCTGCAGGCGCAAATGATGGCACCAGAATTAGATTTGATGATTTTGATGTCACGATTAATGTTCAGACGCATCCTAAGTTTAAGCGTGATAACTATGATTTATTTGTTGATCAAAAAATCTCCTTTTCCCTCGCCGCACTTGGTGGTACAACTGAAGTAGAGACGGTGAAAGATAAACTAAAACTTAAAATCCGCCCCGGCACCCAGTCACACACCATGGTTCGACTCAGGGAAGAAGGCTTCCCTCGGCTTCGCGGCGGTGGACGAGGTGATTTGTATGTCAGAATGATAATCGAGACACCTGAAACGCTCACCAAAGAGCAAAAGTCAATCCTGGGTGAGTTGCAAAAATCCGGGTTGTAGGGGAGAATAGTAATTATGGAGAAACAATACCCATTACCTTCGGATAAACAGCTAGTAGATGAAGCGGTTGATCAGATTGCGGAAATCACAAAAGCTATATCTAAATTAAGCCCAGAACAAAGGGAAGAAATTGCATCTACTCCTCTTCCTACGGTCGCTAAAGAAGAAAAGTAGTCTAGGCAATTTAGTAAGCGTACAGCTCGGTTGCTCTCTGGCTAATTTTTTGCTATAATAGTACTCAGCTTGTGACAGAAGAGCTCCACCGTTGAGCTCTTTTTTGATCACAAAAATAATGTTACTAATGTTACAAGGAACTTATGCAAATGCAGGGCGCATCCGGACAAATGATTCGAACAGAATTTGCGGCAGCAATTAATCAAATTGCAAACGAGCGCAAAATTGAGCCAGAATCTATCTACGAAGCTATTCGTCAGGCACTTATTTCAGCGTACCGAAAACAATTTGGTGGACTCGAAGAAGAAGCCTATTATTTTGTTAAACTAGACACCGGTACCGGCGAATCCCATATTTTCAAAGCCCCAATTACCGAACAAGACGAAGAAACAGAAGAAATTCTCGCCTGGGATGAGTCAAAAGCTGTTGAGGTCACGCCTCCAGGATTTGGTCGAATTGCCGCGCAAACAGCCAAGCAGGTTATTTTGCAGAAAATCAGAGAATCAGAAAAAGACAAAATCATTGCCGATTACTCAGAAAAACTCGGAGAAATCGTCAGTGCGCAAATTTTGCGCATGAATGGCAGATCAGTTGTGCTGGATATCGGTCGAGGTCACGGCATTATGCCTCCAGAGGAGCAGATGCGGGGTGAATTTTACCGAGTAAATACTCGAATTACAGTGCTTATCAAAGACATTCGGGAGACCTACAAAGGTCGCGCGATTATTGTCAGTCGAGCAGATAAAAATCTTGTAGCTAAATTATTTGAGCGGGAAGTTCCCGAAGTTGCATCAGGTGCAGTTGACATTGCCCTTATTGCCCGAGAAGCAGGTGTCAGGACCAAATTAGCTGTTAGATCAACCCAAGAAGGTGTCGATCCTGTTGGTTCTTGTGTTGGACAACGTGGTGTTCGTGTCCAAGAAGTCATTAGAGAGCTCAACAACGAGAAAATTGATATTATTCCATTTAGCGACAATAAAACCGTGCTTTTCCAGGGTGCACTCGCTCCTGCAGAAAACTTATTGATTGAAATTGATGAAGATAAAAAAGCCGTCGTTGTCACCGCTCCTGACGATCAACTTTCGCTCGCAATTGGTCGAGGTGGTCAAAATGCCCGACTTGCAGCCAAACTAACTGGCTACAAAATTACGGTCAAATCAGCCGCAGGCACCGTTCAATCTCATGCGACTGGTGAAGAAGAGTACGAAATCGACACTTTCAAAGGATTAGCAGAAGAGACACGAGAACAATTAATTGAGCACAAACTCACCACACTCGCAGATTTAGCTCGATTTAGAGACAAATGGGAAGAGTTTGAGTTGCCAGAAGATCAGATGCAGCTCCTTATCGATAGAGTCGGTGAATTTGAGAAAGAGCAAGAAGAACGCGAAGCTGCATTCCAGGCAAGAGCAGAAGCATTTGCCAACATGGAAGATTTCTCAGAATCAGCAGTTGAAGGCTCTTCACAAGAAGTTGCAGCAGAAAGTTCAGAAGAAAAAGTAGAAACAGAAAAAGAACCAAAGACCGACACCGAATAATCTATGGCATCACAAGCGCGACCACCAGTAATCACTATCATGGGCCATGTCGACCACGGCAAGACAACGCTCTTGGATTACATCAGAAACGCGAGGGTTGCAGCTGGAGAAGCGGGTGGTATCACTCAACATATCGGTGCGTACAGCATTGATTTTAAAGGCAAAGCACTTACCTTTATTGATACGCCAGGTCATGCGGCATTCAATAGAATGCGTGAGCGAGGCTCTCAAGTTACTGATTTAGTAATCTTGGTTGTTGCCGCAAATGACGGTGTAAAACCACAAACGATTGAGTCAATTAGACACATCAAAAGCGCCAAGGTTCCGGTTTTGGTTGCGATAAATAAAATTGACCTCCCAGACGTCAATCCAGAAGTCGCAAAATCCCAACTCGCCGAGCATGAACTTGTTGTTACGGATTATGGTGGTGATATCGAAACTGTTGAAATTTCTGCAAAAACAGGCAAAGGTGTCGACAAACTACTTGAAACTATCCAAGTCATGGCGGAGTTACTTGAACTTAAGGCTGATCCCGCAGCACCGCTTGAGGCAGTCGTGATTGAATCGAGCAAAGATAAGCAGCGAGGAACAGTAGCCAATGTAATCGTTCAACAGGGTACGTTATCCGTCAAACAAGATGTGATTTCAGAAGAAGTGACTGGCAGAATTAAATTACTCTCAAACGAAGTTGGTGAGCAGCTCCATGACGTGAAGCCAGGATATCCCGCGCAGATTATTGGATTTAATGATGTGCCGAGTGTTGGGTCGGTTGTCAGAGATCAGCATGCTGAATATGCTCAAGCTGAAGTAGTTGAAGAAGCGACGTCAGAAGAATCAGAAGAGGCAGAATTCGAAGGCCTCGACTTCGCAGCCATGCTCGAAGACAAGCCAAAATTACCGTTAATCATCAAAGCAGACACAGAAGGCACACTCGAGGCAATTTTGCAGAATTTAGATGATGACAGCACTGAATTACTCAGCTCAGGCCTTGGTCAAGTAACCGAGCGCGACCTTGAGCTCGCAGAAGCAAGTGGCGCAACAATTATTTCATTTCATACTAAAGTTCCCAAGCAAATCGTCCGATTAGCCAAAAAAGCCGGTGTCAGGATCAAATCCTACAACATTATTTACGAACTCATCGAGCAACTGCAAAAACAAATGCTTAAACTCATCGAGCCCACCATTGATGAAGTCGTGACCGGTGAAGCTGAAATATTGCAGATTTTCGAGATGAAGGGTCAATTGATCGCGGGTAGCAAGGTCAAAACCGGCGAATTTAAGAAAAATGACCTCCTCCACCTCAAGCGTGAAGACGAAATAATTGCAAACCCAGTCATCAAATCAATGATGCATGGCAAGGAAGAAATCACCCAAGTAACAGCCAAGAGTGAATTTGGCATGACGTTTAAGAATAAGAAACTTGATTTTCAGGTTGGCGATATTTTGATCGCATATAAAATTCAGGATGAAGATTAAGCGACACATAGCTGAACTCCTCAAAACATGATATAATAGTAGATAGTAAAACATACATGGTCACTGTCTGTATCGGCAAACGCTGAGCCAGAACGGGAAACACGAAAGGAATACCATGGCTCTAACAAAAAAACAAAAACAACAGATCATCACTGATTACCAGTTGTTCGAAGGTGACACAGGTTCACCAGAAGTGCAAATTGCACTTCTCACTGCATCTGTTCAAGAGCTCACCGAGCATCTTTCATCACACAAAAAAGACAATCACTCTCGCCGAGGTCTCCTCAAGCAAGTTGCTAAGAGACGTCGTTTGCTCAATTTCTTACTTGAGCGCAGCGAAGAGCGATACCGCAAGCTGATTGATAGCTTGGGTTTGAGCAAGTAATTGATTTCTTCCTACCGAACGCTTATCTGCAGGGTATAATTTCACTGATATGAGTGGTGAAGTGCCCCCCAAAAGCAACAATGTTCTGAATTCCATTCGCGCTAAGATTTTGAGTGGTGGTTTTTTGGTGGCTGTAGGATTGTTCGCGTATGCGCAGTTTTTTATACCGTCTCAAGCAGGTGTGATTTTTAAATTGCAACAAGGGTATGCGCTGTTTGCATTTGGCTTGTTGTACCTGACCCTGCTGATTTCACCGCTGACACTGGCATTTCCCAAGTTTCCAAGTGCTGGACTCCTCAAGCGTGGCAGAAGAGCACTAGGACAATTAGTTTTTTTCTATGGTGCACTCCATGGAGGAATTGCATTTTTTGGGCAGTTGGGTGGTTTTGCTGGAGTGCAATTTCTGGACAATACGTATCGTTTGGCAATTATTTTGAGTTTTAGCGCGCTCTGTATTTTATTTTTAATGACGATTACTTCTTTTGATGCGGCAGTGGCACGGCTTACCTATCGAAGATGGAAATTATTGCATAGATTAGTGTATGTGGCAGGAGTGTTTTTGCTGATGCACGCGTGGATGCTTGGATCGCATTTTGCAGATCGATTTGGTTTGTTTATGAGTGGGATGTATGTGGCATTGGCATTTTTGATTTCACTCGAGGCAAATCGTTTTGATATATTTCTTCGAGAAAAACAGGTATACAACGGTCCAGTGCGCATATTTTTCTCACTGGTGACGGGATTATTTCTTGCATTTTTCATTTGGTTGGCAGTGATGCATGGCGTTGCGGTTAAGGAGGGATTAGTTTAATGAAAAAACTGATTGCAATTTTATCAGTGGTCTGCGTATTTGGATTGAGCATTCCTCATCAAACTCAAGCTCATGTACTCAAATCAGAAGGCACTGTGGGAGCGGTGCTCCATATTTTACCTCAAGACGATCCAGCAGCAGGCGAAGCGACAACGCTAGTTCTATCTTTCAAAGACACGGCTGAGAAAATGCGATTGCAGGAGTGTGACTGCACACTGTCTTTGAAGCGGTCAGGTGAGACTATATCGACCGTTCAACTTGAGGATGACGCTGTTGCTAGAAGTGTCCAAAGAGGCACAGCAGTGGTCACGTTTCCAGAGACTGGCGTCTACGAATTGATTGTTGAAGGATCACCAACCTCTGGTGAGTCATTTTCACCATTTTTGTTAGAGTACTCAATTCGTGTGGCGAGAAATTCTGGCGCAATGACGAAAGTACCAGATGAAGCAAGTACTCAAAAAAGGTCTTTTTTAGCTGATGGTGAATCCCAGAGAACTGCAGCTCAGTTTTTGCTATCCTTAATAGGTGTTGTGGTAATGGTGGGACTGCCGTTTGTAGTTATGAATAATCAAAAAATAAATAATTAATCATGTGAATGTCGGGACACCCGTGGTACACTAACGCAAGTATTTACACATATGGAATGGTATATGAAATTTAAAAAAATTCTCGTAATTCCCATCGCACTCTTATCAGCATCAGTTTTTTTCACCCACCATGTCGACGCGCACGTGGTGGTCAGACCAAAAACCGTTGGAGTTGCGAGCAGGGAAACATTTGTCATTAACGTCCCTACAGAAAAAGACGTGCCAACCACGCAAGTGTCGCTCCAGATACCCGCTGGTCTTCAGAGTGTACGCCCCCATGTTGCTGAAGGTTGGGATATTGAAATTGTCAGGGATGATGCATCAGACACAATCACTGAAATCATTTGGTCGAACGGCTCAATTCCCGCAGATCAAATGGACGTTTTAATGTTCAATGCTCAAGCTCCACTTGAAGAAGGTGAGTTAGTTTGGAAAGCATACCAAACGTATGCGGATGGAGAGGTCGTAGCTTGGGATGCAAGTCCCGCTATGCTCGATGAATACGAACAGCACAACGGTGAAGAAGCAGGTGATGATGCTCCAAACCCATACTCTTCTACTGAAGTCGTGGACGATGTATCAGATGACACCGATCAAGGTATAGCGGATGAAGAAGGAAGCCAGTCTTTGCTCTGGGTGGGGGTAGTTGCTGCTCTAGCCTTGTCCGGATACACTCTAGCTAAACACAAGTCATAAATACTAGATTGACTCGATGAGAATATTTGGAAAAATTAGCATTCAGACAGTTGCTACTGTAGTCGTCGCTGGGTTTGCACTCGGGGCATATCTCATTTATACGGACGGCAAAATGTATCCACCGTCTTCTCAAGAAGTCCAGTCAACTGATAGTACCTGGCTCACCGAAGAAATGGTCGAAAGTGCAGCGCAACGTGATGAAGAAACGATTGTGCTGGCTGAGAAATCAGCTGCGTTTGCAGATGCCCTGACACTGATTATAAATGAAGAAGGTGACCAGGATGTTGATGTAACAGAATTTTTTTCTGAAGGCGCAGTTGCACGTCACTTTTCAAATGGTGTTATTGATCGAAAAGGACTACAAACATTCCTAAATTTGGAGACAGAAATTGATCACTATGAACTAGAAGCAGCAGCTTTCTCTCCAAATCCAAACACGGGAGAAGAAAATACTCTCGCTGGCGTGAGATTGCACCTTCACTACTTTGACCAGCAGAGTTTGAATATTTTACTGTGGGAAAAAAATAACGAGGTCTGGAAAATTGAGGGCGTGATGAACATGGTACATTGAGGACAGTTTCACGTTCTGCTGACCTCCCGTGAGAATAACCTCCTAAAACCCGTGGTACAATACACTTACATATAAATTATGCCGCAGCACGTCCCGTGGTCTGAGGATTCGAGAGAGCAAATAAGAAGATCTTGTTTCCTCTCCGGAGTACTCTTCAAAATCCACGACGATTGTTGAGGCAGGAGAAGGAATACATGTCATACCCTGTATACCCAGACGTCTACACCAAAGACCTAAAAATTGGTGACAAAACCGTAAAAATTACCGTTGGTAGCTTTTCACAACAAGTCAGCGCAGCAGTGCTCGTCCAATGTGGTGAAACTATCGTTCATACAACGGTTGCACTTGGCAGAAAAGTCAATCTTGGCTATTTCCCACTTTCAGTTGAATTTATTGAAAAATTATATTCCGCTGGAGTTATTAAAGGCTCCCGTTGGGTCAAAAGAGACGGCAAACCAACCGACGATGCAATTCTAAAAGCACGTGTTATTGACCGGTCACTCAGACCAATGTTTGCAGATGGAATTACCAATGAAGTGCAAGTTGTAAACACCGTTTTCTCATTTGATGGAGAACATGATCCTGATATGCTTGGGCTTCTTGGAAGTGGCATTGCTTTGGCAATTTCAGAAATTCCCTTCGACGGTCCATTGAGTGGTGTTCGAGTTGGATACACTAAGTCAACCAAGAATTTTGAGATTAACCCAACCTATGCAAATCGAGACGCTGGCGATTTAGACTTAATTGTTTCTGGTGTTCATGATGCAATCGTCATGGTCGAGGCTGGCGCAAATGAGATTGAAGAGTCAATCATGATTGAGGCGCTCACCTTAGCTCAGACAGAAATTGGCAAAATTTCAAAGGATATTGAAGCAATTGTCAAAGAGATCGGTAAAGAGAAAGTTGAGTTACTCACTGAAGCAGAAGTTGCTCAGAACAAACGACAAGAAGAACTCACCCAAGCTGTTTTTGAGGCTCACACCGCAGAAATTCTAGCACTTACCAAGAAAAAGGGTTCTCTAGAAGCTATTGAGCTCGATGAGTTTGAAGCCAAATTACTTGAAGAGTTCAACAAAGGTCGAGACGAAGAAGATCTCTACACCGAAAAAGAAATTGGAAGTGCAGTCTACGGCTCACTCAAGCTCGGTGCTCGTAAGATGATCATTGATGACGCAACCCGTCCCGACGGCCGAGGACTCGATGAAATTCGAGAAATCTGGACAGAAGTTGATGTCTTTCCAAGAACCCATGGTTCAGCAATGTTTAAACGGGGTGCTACTCAAGCTGTTACCGTTACAACACTTGGCAACCCTTCACTTGGTCAATTGATCGAGAGTATTGAAGGCGAAGAAACCCGTCACTACATGCACCACTACAACATGCCTCCGTACGCTTCTGGAGAAGCTGGTCGAATTGGCTGGCCGAAGCGAAGGGAAATTGGGCATGGCGCGCTCGCAGAGCGCGCACTCCTGCCAATGATCCCGTCTCAGGCAGAGTTCCCGTATGCAATTCACGTTGTCTCAGAAATCATGAGTTCAAATGGCTCAACATCCCAGGCTTCAGTCTGTGGATCAACCTTGTCACTCATGGCTGCAGGTGTTCCAATCAAGCGCCCAGTCGCTGGAATCGCTATGGGATTAGTCTCAGATGGCAAGACCTTCAGAGTACTTTCTGACATTCAAGGTCTTGAAGACCACGTCGGTGACATGGACTTCAAGGTTGCGGGTAGCTCAGAGGGCATCACCGCAATTCAAATGGACATCAAACTCAAAGGATTGCCAAAAAGCATCTTAGAACAAGCATTGTCTCAAGCACACACTGGTCGAATGCACATCATGGCTGAAATGCTCAAGGGTATTTCAGAACCAAGAACCGCACTTTCACAGTTTGCGCCAAAAATTGTTCAACTAACCATTCCTCAAGAGCGAATCGGTGAATTGATCGGTCCAGGTGGAAAGATGATCAAGAGCATTATCGAAATGTCCGGCGCTGACATCAACGTTGATGAAGACGAGGAAAAGAAAGTTGGCTTAGTCAATGTCTCTTCTCCAGATCAGGAAAAAATCAACATTGCCACCACATTCATCAATAACATGATGCGTGTTATGGAAGTCGGTGAAGCATTTGATGGAATCGTTACTAGAGTAGAAAGTTACGGCGCTTTTGTCGAATACTTACCTGGCAGAGAAGGATTAGTCCATGTCTCAAAAATGTCCACAGAGTACGTCAATGACGCTGCAGATCTAGTAAATGTCGGCGACAAGGCTCACGTTAGAATTAGCGAGATTAAAGAAGACGGCAAAATCGGCCTCTCCATGCTCACTGAAGAAGAAGAGAGTAAGCAACCACAACGTTCCGGCGGCGGTGATAGAGGAGATCGCGGCGGCGACCGCGGCGGATCTAGAGGTGGCTCACGTGGCGGCGGCTACAGAGGTGGCGATCGCAACCGTGGCGGCTCACGAGGTGGCGACAGAGACCGCGGCTCAAGAGGTCCGAGACGGTAGCTAGGTAATTTGAATCAAGTACTAACATAAGATAGGGGAGTGCTGTATGTCAGGGATAAATCCTTGGGAGGGCGATTTAGGAAGTCAGAGTGATGAAAAATCTAATGACAAAATTACAACCAAACTTCAGAAGATTTTAGATGTACTAAACACATCTCCAACTGCTAGGAGATACCAACTGGCTCTGTACACTGTCTATGGGCCTCCACCTAATGATGATATTGATGCAGGTCAGGGTGAAGTCAGGCGATCTGTGCGTACTTTTAATCAAGCGAAAATCAAAATTGGCTTCAGCATAATTTCTGGAGATTTGTCTGTCAGGAGTTATGGCGACACAGCTCGAGCTGACAAGGACTCCAGGGCAGAGGCAACAGAATTAGCTGAAGTTTTACAAGCAATTGAGCTTGCTCAGAAGGAGCCCAACGTCCCCGGTAGGCTAGCCGATATTCTTTTTGAGTGGGCAGATATGATGCATCTTGCATACTATGCGCATCACTTGACTAAGTCGCCAGTTCCAGCCGAGGACGCGCATGATGTCTTCACTAAAATTGCAACATTTGATGCAGATGGCATGCCTTCTGAAATCCTCTCGTTGAGGAGTACCATAGTGCAAAAACATGGAGTGGAGGCATGGCTATCATGCCTGCAACACTTGGCCTATCTTAAACTGCAAACGATGGATGATGCTGAAAATCCACGCAATAAGGATAAACAATACGTTAGAGGTCTCACAAGTAAAGCTGACCAAGGGGATCAAGTTGCGGCAGATGAAAAATTAGAATGGAAGAAAAAACGAGACAAATGGGAAAAAAACAAGCTGGCAGAACTTATTGAAGTGGAGTTGACTGACGATCGTCTCTTGGCAGATGAATCAATCAGCGCCACTCTGCAACTAGTCAAGCGAAGCCTGACTCCGCTAGAATAACTCAACCATGCACATTCCTGCCCTCCGAGACCAGAATGGAATCGCACTCGTATCTGTTGCTTCACTGCCACAAATACTTGATGCACAAGAACTCAACATAACTGATGCAAAAACAGCTGCGTTAGCCCAAACGATTTCCAAGGAACTGGTCAGAACCCTCAGTCCGCACGCAACAGGCATCGTGTTCTCACCTGAATATACGTACTACTCAATTCTTCAAAAGTCAGAAAACGCTGGATTAGTGCTCACCATTGAAAAACAATCAGTTGATGTCGATCCGATGGCCTTACCAGCACTCGTGGACCGCTGGAATGTAGAGAATATTCGTCAAAACTATGGCGTTGCCAAGCTTCGTCTCTACTATCATCCTTCAGAACGCCAAGCACTTGCCAAGCAAAAATTTGTTGCAGAAATACATGAACACTGTCGACACGTTGGAATTGATCTTATGCTGGAGCTTTTGGTGTACCATCAAGCGAGTGAGGCAGCAGAACGCGAAACGCAACTTCAAGACCAGTTAACAGCAGTAGTAGAATTACGTGACAAGTGCGACGGGATGATTTTAGAATATCTTGAAGATCCACTGACTGCAGCCACCATAACTACAGAGTTAGACGTTCCCTGGATTATTTCCAGCACAGAGGCTGATTATGAGCGCGCAAAATCTGAAATAAGAGCAGGTATTGAGGCCGGTGCTGATGGATTTCTGATCTCCACCGCGATATTTCCTCCTGCGGAAAGTATTAAAAATGCACTAAATCCCAATGGCAATTTGATGGCAGAAAGTGTCCCAGAGTGGTTTACCTTTCTAAACACCGTTGGTCGAGACAGAATGCTAGAGCTCCGCAGAATACTCTCAGAAAACAGGATTGTGAGTTAGCAGTCACTTCCATCCTGTGCTATACTGAGGAAAATCACCCCGAAAGGAACCCATGTTTTCTTTACCAAAATTACCATATTCCCATGACGCACTCGAGCCGCACATCGATGCTAAAACCATGGAAATTCACCACACCAAGCATCATCAAGGTTATACCGATAAACTAAACGGTGCCATAGAGGGAACACCGCTTGCCAATCTTAGTATTGAGGAAATTCTCGCCCATGTTTCTGAGCACCCAGTGGCTGTACGCAATAATGGCGGAGGATTCTATAATCATGATCTTTTTTGGACCAGCATGTCGCCAGACGGTGGAGGTGAACCAACGGGAGACCTCGCAGATGCGATAGCCAAAGATTTTGGATCATTTGATGCTTTTAAAAGACAATTTTCAGACACAGCTGCAGGACAATTTGGTTCGGGATGGGGATGGCTGGTTTTGGATGGAGGCTCACTCCAAATCGGTTCAACGCCAAATCAAGACAATCCTTTGATGGACGTTTCAGATCTCAATGGCGTTCCATTACTCGGAGTAGATGTTTGGGAGCACGCATACTACCTGAAGTACCAGAATCGTCGCCCTGACTATCTCGAAGCATTCTGGAATGTCGTCAATTGGTCTGAGGTTTCAAAACGATTTTCTGACGCCAGCTAAAACGCTCATTTTTTGAGCAAGTTCAATGGTTTCATGACCTGTGGCACCTGTGGTATTCTGTTTTTTTCAGAAATGAAATAGATGAGGAATCTTTTCTATGTTGCAGCTTATTCTTGATGTTGAAACCAAAAAAACATTTGATGAAGTCGGCGGCTTTTTCCCCGAAAAACTTGGTATTTCATTTGTGGGCGTATGTGCTCGAACGGGATTTTCTGGCAAAGGTGAAATGCTCAGTTTTTTTGAAAAAGATTTGCCTGATTTATTTCCGCTGTTAGAAAAGGCTGACATTGTGATTGGGTTCAATATCGATAATTTTGACATGCCCACATTTACTACCTATTACACAGGAGACATTTCTCGTATTCCAACACTTGATCTTTTAACCAGGATCAAAGATAGCGCAGGACATCGCATTAAGTTAGATTCAGTAGCTCAGGAAACCCTTGGAATTGGAAAAAGTGGCGATGGATTAGATGCGATCAAATATTACAAAAATCAAAACTGGGACGCACTTGAAAAATACTGTTTGCAGGACGTTGCCGTGACACGTGATATTTATGACGTTGGGTTGCAAAAAGGTTTTGTGCAGTTTAAAAACAAATGGAATAGATTAATTGATTGTCCCGTGGATTTTAGCTTTGCTCCCCAAAAAGATGCGGGAGTCCAGATGAGTTTAATCTAGAGCCCATGGCAAAACCTGGTACAATACACCCGTGATTGATCTACAACATTTTCAGGCAAAAACGTGTTTGACTGCTGCGGGTTTTTTGGTTGCGGACGAAAAAGTGCTTTTAGTAAAGCATAAGAAATTAAAGATGTGGCTCGCTCCCGGTGGTCACACAGAGGAAGATGAGCTCCCCCACCAAACAGCAGAGCGTGAATTTTGGGAAGAAACAGGAATAAAGGTAAAAGCCGCACCGATTGGAATTTTAAGAGATTCCACAACCTCTCAGTACTTACCAACACCAATTACCTCAAATATTCACTGGGTTTCAAAAGAAAATTTCGATTCACGACTCGCAAGTGAAGACCATGAAAAACGCGTTTCAACCAAACTTTGGCCAAAAGGCTGCGAACAACATTTAGGTTTTTTGTACTTAATGGAAGCGGTTGGTTCGATTGAATTTACGCAAAACGTTGAAGAAACCGATGGCATCGCATGGTTTTCTGATTCAGAACTTGATGAAATTGAAACGATCGATGATATCCGTGCAGAAGCACGCTTGGCACTAAAAATTGCGAGGGAATATGCAAAAAAATAAAAAAACAGGCAAAAAAGTAGAAAAATCACTCAAAATCACCGATCTGAGAGTCTCTGTGGAGGAAACAGAAATTCTCAAAGGCATTTCTCTAGAAGTTAAGCCAGGTGAAGTGCATGCGATCATGGGCCCTAATGGTTCTGGAAAATCAACTTTGGCTGCAACGCTTGCGGGTCACCCTGCATATGAAATTCTCAATGGTGAGGCAACGGTAGATGGTGTCTCAATTCTAGAAATGTCACCCGATGAGCGTGCGCAACTTGGGTTGTTTTTGGCATTTCAGTATCCGGTAGAAGTTCCGGGTGTTCGTGTGCAGAACTTTTTGCGCTTGGCACATCAAGAGCGATTTCAAGAGGATGAAAAAAAGCAGTTTAAACGAGCTATTGATTTTAGAAAGCATTTGCAGTCACTCACAAAAGACCTTAAGGTCAATGAAAAATTGCTAGAACGTGGACTCAACGAAGGGTTTAGTGGCGGTGAGAAGAAGCAACTTGAAATTGTGCAAATGGCTGTTCTTGAACCAAAGTATGCCATTTTGGATGAAACTGATTCGGGGTTAGACGTGGATGCCATCAAAAAAGTAGCCGCTGGAGTCAAAGAAGTTGTAAAGCGATTTAACACTGGTGTGCTTGTCATCACTCACTATCAGCGAATTCTTGATTACTTGAGTCCAGATTATGTTCACATTGTGATTGATGGAAAAATTGCCAAAAGCGGTGGCCCTGAGCTTGCTACCCAAGTCGACAGCGAAGGGTACACACACCAAAAATAACATGCATAGTCCAAACAAACCCCACCATCTCACCGATCAAGTTAAACTTTTGCAAAAAGTGGCACTGGTACATGATGGTCATGTATTGTTGCTTAAAAGAGCATCCGACGCCAAAAGTAGGCCAGAAAAGTGGGACTTACCGGGCGGGAATTCAGAGTGGCCCGTAACTGATCAATCAGGTGATGGGCAGTATGCAGCCGATGCGGTCCGAGAGGTGCAAGAAGAAACAGGAATTGCACTAAACGCCGATCAATTTACCGAATCTGCATTGACATATCTCAATACCTACTTTGATGCATCACAACAGATGTTTTCCATTATTTTTGGATGGAATATTGCAATTGACGCTACAGCTCGACCACAAGTTGTCCTCAGCGACGAGCACACCGAGTATGCTTGGGCGTCACTCGATGAGCTAGGTCAGTATGACTTTGACAAAACTGGTGAATTTGTGGTTCTGACTGCCAAACGCGCGCTCGCCCATGAGGAGTTATAGTGGCACGATTTGCACAGAAAAAAACCAGCACCTTCGAAACCGAAAAAGACGAGTACCAACATGGGTATTCTTTCAGTACCGATTCATATTCACATATAACCAAACCCGGCCTAGATGCCCGCGTGATTCATGAGCTTTCAAGTATGAAAAACGAGCCAAAATGGATGCTCGATTTTAGATTGGATTCGTTCAAAAAATATCAGGCAAAGTCCATGCCTCCCTGGGGTGCAGACTTGTCGGGAATTCACTTTGATGATATTCACTATTACCTTAAACCAATGGATGCACCGGGTAAAACTTGGGATGATGTCCCGGCAGATGTCAAGGAAACATTTGAAAGATTGGGAATTCCCAAGGCTGAACGCGAAGTTTTGGCAGGGGTGAAAGCTCAGTACGATAGTGAAGTGGTGTACGGCTCGCTCAAAGATGTTTTTGCCAAAGACGGCGTGGTATTTTTATCAATGGATGAAGGTTTAGCGCAGTATCCTGATTTAGTCAAAGAATATTTTAGTAAAATAATTCCTGCCGGTGACAATGTCTTTGCTGCGCTTAATTCTGCGGTGTGGTCTGGTGGTTCATTTGTATATATTCCTAAGGGCGTACAGGTAAAAATGCCGCTACAGACGTATTTTCGGATTAATTCTGAAAATGCAGGGCAGTTTGAGAGAACGCTGATTATTGTGGATGAAGGCGCATCGGTGCATTATGTGGAAGGGTGCACGGCCCCTAATTTCTCAAGTGGCTCGTTGCATTCTGCAGTCGTAGAAATATTTGTTAAAAAAGGTGCTCGCTGCCAATACACCACCATTCAAAACTGGTACAAAAATGTCTATAACCTGGTGACCAAGCGTGCTTGGGTAGAAGAAGAAGGTGAGATGGTGTGGACTGATTTTAATATGGGTTCTAAGGTGACGATGAAGTACCCGAGTTTTATTTTGGCAGGTAAAGGTGCTCGTGGTGAGACGTTATCGATGGCGCTGGCAGGAGCTGGTCAGCATCAAGATACGGGCTCAAAAGCGATTCATTTAGCGCCTTATACCAGTTCAACGATAGTTTCTAAGTCGATTAGTAAAGATGGCGGGCGCACGAGTTATCGTGGTTTGGTCAGCATTGGTCCAAAGGCTCATCATAGTAAAAATACGGTGATTTGTGACGCGCTGTTGCTTGATGGAAAATCGAGATCTGACACGTACCCTGTGGATAAAATTTTTAACTCTCAGGTGGAAGTGCAGCACGAGGCAACTGTTTCCAAAATTGGGGATGACCAACTATTTTATCTAATGAGTCGAGGTGTGAGCGAAGAAGACGCGCGAAAATTAATTGTCAATGGATTTATTGATGATTTGGTGCGTAAATTGCCGCTTGAGTATGCGGTGGAGATGAATAGACTAATCGACCATGAGATGGAAGGGAGTATTGGGTGATACAGCCGACAATTTTTACTATCGATTCTGCAGATGCAAAACCAATTATTTTGGAAAAACCAGGTGAGTATCTCGTTGAACTTACTAAATCAGGCGCAGAAGTTACAATTTCTGGCGTTTTTGAAGCCAAAAATGATCAAAAAAAATCTGTGGAGGTGGTGATCCATCACAAAGCCCCCAATACCCAAGCTCGCACGACACTCAAGGGTGTTGGACGCGATCAATCTTCGATTAGATTTGTGGGTCGGATTATTATTGATCCCGAATGTGGGAATAGTCATTCGTTTTTGACTGAACGAATTTTACTGCTTTCTGACCAAGCAACAGCAGAAGCTGTTCCTGATCTAGAAATTCTAACCGATGACGTATCGTGCTCTCACGCGGCAAGTGTGAGTCGAATCCCAGAGGAGCAGATTTTTTATCTGCAAAGCCGTGGTATTTCTAAAGCTGCTGCAGAAGACATGATTGTTGAGGGTTTCCTGGTACAATAGTCTGGTATGAAAACTCAAAACGAAAACGTTGAGCTTGGAGAAGTTCTTAGAGCTGATTTCCCAATATTTACGCAATCAGAATATGGAAAATCGTTGGTGTATCTTGATAATGCTGCTACCAGTCATAAACCCCAGCAAGTCATCGATGTTTTAGTTGAGTACTACCAGACCAAAAACGCCAACGTCCATCGAGGTGTACACCATCTTTCGGATGAAAGCACCCTGGCATGGGAGCGCGCTCGCCACACAATTTCAGATTTTTTTGGTGCAGCTGATGATGAGCTGATCATGGTCCGTAATACCACTGAAGCGATTAATGGAATTGCCTACGGTTGGGCAGATCACAATCTAAAATCAGGTGACGTTATTCTAGTTAGCTTACTCGAGCATCACTCTAATTTAGTTGTCTGGCAAAAGGTGGCGGAACGAACTGGTGCTACGCTGGACTACATTGAGCTTGAGGAGGACGGCAGCATTGCAGTTGAGCAGGTGCAGCGTTCACTCGACAAGCACGGCAAGTTAGTTAAGTTGATAAGTCTTGCTCACGTTTCCAACGCGCTTGGATCAGTTGTTCCAATTGCAGACATCGCGAAACTTGCTCGCTCTTCATCACCTCAAGTCAGAATCTCTGTTGACGGCGCTCAAGCAGCACCGCACATCCCCGTCAATTTCAAGGCACTTGGCATCGATTTTTACGCCTTCAGTGGCCATAAAATGCTCGGCCCGATGGGTTCCGGGGGATTACTTGTACGCAAAGAACTCTTGCAATCAGGTGAAATGCAGCCATGGTTTTTTGGTGGCGGCATGATTGGCGAAGTTTCGCGAACTGGCGCGACTTTCCATGACGACCCTGTTGAGCGATTTACCGCTGGAACTCCAGACGTAGCATCGGCGGTGGGATTGGCAGCAGCGTGCACATATATGAATCAGTTTGGCATGCAAACCTTACAAGAACATGACGCGGATCTTGTTTCATATTCTCTAGAGAAACTTTCAGAAATTCCAGCGGTAACCATAGTCGGACCAAAGACAAACCGAGTGGGATCAGTAACATTTTTATACAGTGGTATTCATTCACATGACGTGGCACAGATTCTTGATAGTCAGAATATAGCAGTCAGGTCAGGTCATCACTGCACCATGCCACTTCATGTTGAGCATAACTGGGTTGCAACCACACGCGCAAGCTTTCAGCTTTATAATTCTCGATCTGACATTGATGCATTAGCAGTAGGGTTGGACAAAGTAGCAAAAGTCTTTGGAGCATAACGCATGAGCTCGATGTATCACCAGGATTTACTTGATGAAGCAAAACACCCACGGCGTCATGGCCTGCTCGCTGATCCTGACGAACAATTTAATGGCACAAATTCATCGTGTGGTGATTCAGTTGAGATTACCGTAAAGTTTGATGAAGCAGGCACAATTGCAGAAATAGGCTGGACAGGTGACGGGTGCGTTATGAGTCAGGCATCGCTGAGTGTACTCGCAGATTGGTCAGTGGGAAAATCAGTTTCTGAGGTCAAAAAACTAACGGTAGAAGATATGTTAGATTTGCTTGGACTTACTGAAATTAGTCCAGGTAGAGTAAAATGTGTGATGCTGGGGGTGAAGGCGATTGCATCAAGCTGATATATTTTTATAGAATACATTGAAAGGAAACCTATGCACATCTTTGTCGGCTCAGCAAATCCAGTCAAAATAAATGCTACTATCGGCGCTGCAACTGAAGAATGGCCAGAGGTGATTGTAGAAGGTTTTGACGTGGAGAGTGGTATTTCAGAACAACCAATGGGTGATGTAGAAACTCAAAAAGGATCCATAAATCGAGCAAAGGCTGCACTAGAAATGGGATTGAAAAAATACCCTAACCTTGATCCTTTAGTATGTCTTGGTGTTGGTCCAGAAGGCGGAGTCACTGAGACAGAGCTCGGCATGCATTCAACAGTATGGATTACTGTAGTAGATTTTGAGGGCGCTGTGAAATCTGCAAATGGTGCGAGATTTTATATTCCAGAATTCATCGCAGAAATGTTGCGGAATGGTGAAGAACTTGGTCCAGTGGCAGAAAAATTAGTGGGTGAAAGTGATGTAAGACAAAAGCAAGGTTTCTTGGGTATTATTACCAAGAACTTCATCGACCGCACCGAAGAATATCAAAATATAACCAAGTTAGCACTCGGCTTGTGGTACGGACGAAGTTGGAAAGTTGAACTTCAAAAAGCAGCTACGGAGCTAGAATTGAGTTAGTTCTTTTCGTTTACGTCTTGCGCACATCAAGGAACATCCGTATTATAGCCATCGTATGGACACATCTACTTCAACCCCTAATGTAGTATCAACTGCAGCACCAACCCCGACTCCGGATCAACCCATTGTTCCCCAACCAGCTCGTCCATTACCTCCAAAAAGAGTGACGGTAAAATTGGCTGATAAACACATTTTTAATGAAAAATTTATTCAATTCAATTTCGAGCTCGATGAACCACACCGAATGCCATTTTTAGCAGGGCAGTATGTTTCGATCCAGGTTGCAGAAAACGGTGATAGACGTTCCTACAGCATTTGTAGTAGTCCATCACTTGATCATCGATTTGACGTACTTGTCGACATCAGTCCTCAGGGAGCGGGGAGTAAGTTTCTCGAAAACTTAGAATTTGGAAAGTCCGTAGACACCTTGGGTCCTATGGGTGCATTTACCATTGCACAAGCGTCTGATGAAACTGAAATTGTTCTCGTCGCGACTGGATCAGGCATCTCTCCGATGCGGTCTATTATTTTAGATCAACTTCATGAGAAAAAGGACACCAGAAAGTTGACGCTATACTGGGGAATGCGCTATGTCGAGGAATTATTTTGGCAAGATGAGTTTGCGGAACTTTCTGATGCATTTCCAAATTTTTCATTTCATCCCGTTATTTCTAGAGCATCTGACGGCTGGACGTTGTGTCGAGGTAGAGTGACTGACTGCATCAGCGTGCACCAAGATCACGATCCCAAGACAGGTTATTATCTTTGTGGAAACCAACCAATGATTCACGATGTGTTGGGGTATCTCGAAGGTAAAGCAATCGATAAAAAATACCTCCATCACGAAAAATTTTATTAAAAATAATAGTATAGTATTGATACGTAAAGGAATTTTTATGCAAGATCAGCCAACAGATCAAAATCAACCCGCAGTGCAACCCGGTGCCCAACCAGTCCCTCAACCGCCAGGTGTCACCACAGAAACGACTCCAAATGGTGGAGTGGTGCAGTCAAAGCAAATTGGCAAATACAAAGTTGAGGTCATCAGAGACAAATGCATAGGCGCAGCAAGCTGCGCCGCCATCGCTCCAGAAGTCTTCGAACTTGACGAGGAAAACATCGCCGTCGTCATTTCACAAGATGGCAATGATGACGATACCAAACTTTTAGCAGCTCAAAGTTGTCCGACGGCAGCCATCATCGTTACCGACACTCAAACTGGTCAGCAAGTATGGCCAGTTGCATAGAATAAATCTTGAAGTTACTACTAGCGTACTTGTTGCTAAATATGATATATACATATAAATACAGTCTTTCAGCAACAGACTGTATCGCGGAGAAACTATGAAAAATGTACCACTTTTAATCGGAACACTTCTAATTTCAGTTGTCTTAGTTTTGGCAATTGCAGTCATGTTTGGTGGAACACAAGGTGCCGATAGTACCTCAAGTGATACCGTGGATCAAGCTATTCTTCTGGCAGATGCACGACACAGTACAGGTCCAGAGGATGCGCCTATCACAATCGTCGAGTTTAGTGACTTTGAATGTCCGGCCTGTAAGGCTACTGAGCCACTTATTAAGCAAGTACTTGCAGAAAATGAAGGCTCGGTGAAGTTCGTATATCGACACTATCCACTTGATAATATTCATCCAAATGCTCGTACTGCCGCACATGCGTCAGAAGTAGCAGCGAGCTACGACAAGTTCTGGGAATTTCATGATGTTCTCTTTGACAATCAAACCGAGTGGTCACAAATCAGTAGCGATGATGACCTGCTCGATATGTTTGGAGACTATGCAGCTGAATTAGAGATTGACAAAGATGAGTTTATCGAGAAAATGGAAGACGAATCTGTAGCAGACGCCGTGACCAGTGATGTAGTTGCTGGATCGCAAGCTTCAGTGAATGCTACACCGACCTTCTTCGTGAATGGTCAAAGAACCCCTGCCCCACAGTTGCAAGCGACTGTGACACAACTGCTTGCAGAAAGTAGCGCTCAGTAGTAGTTGAGCATTAATAAAGGGGTAATTTTATGAAACGGTACACACCATATCTTTTGCCACTCCTGGTATTGGGAGTCGTATTTTTCTTAGTAGTTCGTTGGTACAACCAGAGAGTTCAACGCGTTGAAGATAGTCTCTTTGCAGAGGGTATTGAAATTGAAAACCTCAGTGAAGAAGAGGCTCAAAGCCTCCAATCTGCGGGTGATTTTGAAATGGTTGAGCTGGAGCCGGCAAGTGCTGAAAGCTCTGTTTCTGGCAGCATTCGTTACCATATCGATGATGAGAGAGTCAGGTTCACCGTCACGCTTGATGAGACTGAAGATACTGACGCAGAATACTCAGTTTGGCTCAAAGAGGTAGATGGAGCAGCACTTAGACAGGCATTCAACCTAGAAGAGCAAAAGGGAGGATTACTCGGTAGCGCTGCATTACCGTCTGATTTACTACCGTTCGAGGTACTGGTCACTGACCAAGCGTTACTCACGGCAAGCGACCTATCTGGCGTCCTTCTCCGGGCAATTATTGAAGCCCCAGAAGCTGAAGTAATGGAAGGTGAGACCACCGATCTCGAAATGGAAATAGAAGAATAAAGAATTTGCTCCTTGATAAGCCCGTCTGGTGTGATATTCTAAAGATAGTATCCAGAGGTGCACGTCAAGTAAAAAGGTCGTTCACAATCGTATACAGTACAGAGTAGTACTAGGTACAAAAATTTTCTCTCAAATAGAGAGAAGAGAAAGGAAGTACGTATGGCAGACGCCTACAGTTACACAAATGCCAAAGGGCAAGAGTACTTTTTGCACAGCAAAGATGTTACTCTCAAAAATGGTCGGGTACAAACAATTTATTTCTTCGCCCGAGATATTCGCGAAGGTGTCCTTTCCGCAGTTCCAGCAGGATATGAGGTTATGGAAACCAAGCGAACCAACATGCCAGTTCTGAAACGATCTGACAAGTAAATTTTCTTGAAACTAAGAAACCCCCGATTTGAAGTCATTCAAGCGGGGGTTTTTTGATAGAATACGTACTCTGAACCAGACAAACCTATTATGAGTACAAATAAAAAAATCACCAAAGACCTCGTTATCGGCGCGCTTCAAAAAGTAATTGATCCGGAGTTGCATATCGATATCGTCAGTCTTGGGTTAATTTATGAAGTCGTGATTCGTCAGCGACAACTTGAGGATGGACCGCGTGACCACATTCATGTGTTAATGACGCTCACGACACCAGGTTGTCCGCTGATTGGTGTTTTTGATAAAATGGTAAAAGACGCGGTCTTAGAGTTGCCTGAAGTTACCTCTGAACAAGACGTGACTGTAGAATTAACCTTTGACCCGCCGTGGATTCCAGATATGATGGATGAAGCAGCCCGAGCTGAACTCGGACTGTAAAAACCACATATCAAATGCCTGGCTATGACTGAATTTCAAAAAAAATCACAATTTTCAACCATATTTTTAGGTGCGGACCATCGTGGATTTGAGCATAAGGAGCATATTAAGGAATGGCTTGAGTCACATGGATTTCCAGTTGTGGATTGTGGTGCTGAATCGTATCAAAAGCACGATGACTTTCCAGATATTGCATATCAAGTTGCAAGAAATGTCGCGAGTGTTGAGCAAAGCTGTGGCATTTTATTCTGTGGATCAGGAGTAGGTGTGTCTGTGGTTGCAAATAAAATTGCGGGAGTGAGGTCTGCACTTGGGTTTCGCGCTGATCAGGTCAAGGGTGCTCGACATGACGATGGCGTAAATGTGCTCTCAGTACCGAGCGACTTTCTTTCAGTGGGAGAAGTCGAGCAATTAGCTCGAGCATTTTTAACGACTGCCTTTAGTAACGAGGAATCAGATCTCAGACGAGCACAAAAGATTTTTGATATTGAACAGGCTCACGCAAGATAGAACTATACTAGCTTTAATCAACGAACAGGAAAAACATGAAAATATATCCCAGTATTTTGACCCAGGACTTGCACGTTGCTCAGGAGCAGCTTGATCTTTCGCAGGAATTATCCGATGTTGAAACCGTCCAATTTGACGTGATTGATGGGTATTATGTTGATAACTTGACGCTTGCTCCAACTGCGCTGGCTGAACTTGAATACGGTGAGTTGCGTGCAGACCTCCATCTCATGGTTAACGAACCGCTCGATTTTGTTTATGAAGCGCGTGATATGGCGAAGCAGTTGCCAATTAGGGCAATTATTGCCCAGATTGAGCGCATGAGCGATCAGGTCGCTTATGCCGAAGAAGTCAGGAGAAATAACTGGCAAGTCGGGCTTTCACTAGACTTGTACACACCCCTTGAGTCGATTCATGAGCATGTTTGGGAGCTCGTAGATATTGTGCAAGTTATGGGAATTCAGGCAGGTTACCAAGGGCAGGAGTTTAAGCCGCAGTCGCTTGCATTTATTGAGGAAGCGGTGAAACGAAGTAGAGCCAGCGAACACGCAATTGAAATAATCGTTGATGGAGGTATAAAGGCAGAACAGGTAGCGATACTTGAGGAACTTGGTGTTCAAGGAGTGTCAGTGGGTTCGGTGTTGTGGAAAGCAGAAGCAATTCAAGAAGCATTCGAGTCGCTACAACGAGGGTAATGAAAGAGAAAGAAAATTTTTATGAAAACTAACATCCCGATTCCCAGTGCGCAAGAGCATTGTACGATCAAAAATATTGCTATTTTTGGAAGCGCCGACATTGACACCAAGCACCCATTGTATGAAGAAGTATTTAACGTTGCTCGTCATCTCGCTTACCACGGTAGAGTGATCGTAAATGGCGGCGGACCAGGAGTTATGGATGCTGCCACCAAAGGTGCTCAAGCCGCTGGAGGCGATACCTTGGCAGTGACATTTTATCCTAAGGACATGCCAGAATTTGAGGGGCGATTTAGTGACAATAAACCCGCGCATGAAATAAAGACTGCCAATTATATCGAGAGAATGTTTGGCCTCATGGATCACGCTGACGCATTTATTTGTTTTCAGGGTGGCACGGGTACTCTGAGTGAGTGGTCAACTGCTTGGCTGCTGGCGCACTTATATTATGGCAAACATAAACCGCTTATTTTATATGGCGAATTCTGGGAATCGTTACTTCGGGTGATTAATGACCATTTTTTTATCGGGGATAAAGAACGTGAAGTATATAGCATTGCCAAAAACGAAACTGAATTAATAGAGCAGCTTGAAGCGTTTGAAGGTCAACTAGAAAATCGGTGTGGTTTACCAAGACGGCCTGTTGATGGTATCGTATAGTCATGTATGACGTGATCACGATTGGTTCTGCGGTTGTAGATATTTTTATTCAGTCTGATGAGTTTGAGTTGCAGTCGTCAAAATCTGGCGTGGTGCTTTCCTCAACTGGAGGAGACAAATTACTTGTTGATGACTTCTCCTTGCGAACGGGCGGTGGTGCAGGAAATGCGGCTGTAGGGTTCTCTCGTTTGGGATTCCGAACTGCGATCGTGACAGAAGTTGGTGTCGACACTTGGTCAGAAATTATTGAAGAAGAATTTCATAAGGAAATAGTTGCGACTAATTTAATTTCAAGAGAACATCGAGAAAAGACTGGTGGATCAATCATTTTGCTTGCAAAGGGTGGTGTCAGGACAATTCTTGTGCATAGGGGAGCATCATCCATGCTCGATCCAAAAGACATTCCAAAACAATCAATTGCAACTGCAGACTGGATTCATCTCACTAACCTCTCGGCACAAACGAGTACGCTAGAGACACTGTTTGACCACCTCCAAAAAAAGAAAACACGCAAACTTTCCTGGAATCCCGGGCGAAAAGAACTCGAGTTAATCGCACAGGGTAAAATGCCTCAGACATTTCTGGAAGTTTGCCAGATTTTCCTGGTCAATGCAGAGGAATGGAGTATCGTGGAGAAGCTTCAGCAGAAAATTATTGACTCAATTCCTGTCGTCGTCGTGACAGAGGGCGATAAAGGTGGGCGCGTATTTCATGAGGGAAAAGAGCAAAAATATACAGCCCACAAAGTCGACAGTGTCGACAATACTGGTGCGGGTGACGCATTTGGGATGGGATTTGTGTCTGCAATTCTTAAGAAAAAAGAAGTTTCTGAAGCCATCAAATGGGGTCAAGAGAGTGCAGAGCATGTCGTACAGCATCTTGGCGCTAAGCCAGGACTCCGTACACTCAAGCAAATGAAAAATGCCACTTGGAATACACCTCATAAATAGTACATAATGTCCACATGCTAAAACGACTCATTCCATTTTTTGTTGCAACGATTATTGCAGTGTTTACTGCACAGCCGGTGCACGCTCAAACGCTCACAATAGATTCAATCGGCAATGCTAGCACCAATGGCCAAACATTTACCAGTTGGACCTATATTGGTGCAAACCCCGTGTTAAAAGGCACTGCATCGCCCTCTGCGCTCGTAAATGTAAAAATTGAAAACATAACATACGCTACAAACGCAACAACCGAAGGTGAATGGCAGTATCAACCAACCACGATGTCTGCGGTCGGTGCATATAGCGTTCAAGTATCTTCTCTTACAGAAACCATCCTCTTTACGCTCAACATCGCTACTGCCTCAAGCGCGTCAGCAACCCCATCCCCAGTCGCAACACAGCCAGCTATGCCAGATACGCTACCAGAGAGCGGATCATCAACTTTGTTCTATGTAGTAGGAATTGGTTTGTTCTCGATCGCAATTGGTGTCGCAGCCCGAATGACGCTGGCACACAATTCGAATGAGGCATAATCGTTCCAAAGAATTGATACCCCACCATGATGGACCAGGATTACACTCAGCTACTCAAGCAAGAAATAGAAGAGCTCAAAGGTAAGGTTTCGCAGGCATCCCTACCCGAAGAAATGCTGCGAAAGGTCAATAAAGACATTATTGCACTAGAAAGAAGTGTGGCTCTGGGTAGTTACGATGAAAAATACGAAAAAGTATCTCGATATATTGACTGGACACTCAAAGTGCCTTGGCACGAGGAAAGCAAAGATGTGCTCGACATAGAGCACACCAAAGCAATTTTTGACAAACACCATTTTGGAATGCAGCAGGTTAAAAATAGATTTCTTGAGTACGTGTCGGTACTCAAGCTTAGGGATACCCAGTTTCAAGAGAGCGAATTTCGCGCTCCAATTCTATTACTTGTCGGTTTGGTAGGTACCGGTAAAACCACGTTTGCCATTTCACTTGCAGAAGCGCTCGGCAGAAAGCTCGTTCGTGTACCGTTTGGCGGAATGGGATCATCGGCAGAACTGCGCGGTAATTCCAGATTGTATCTTGAGTCAGAGCCGGGTCGGATAATTAAAGGCTTATGTGAGCAGGGTGTGAGAAATCCGGTCATTCTCCTAGACGAGATTGACCGTGTGAATAAAGAAGCTAATCGGGACATCATGGGTGTTTTGGTTGAACTTCTCGACCCCGCTCAGAATCATGCATTTCGTGATCTGTATCTCGATTATCCAATCGATTTATCACATGCAATTTTCCTTGCTACAGCCAATAATACTGGGGATATTGCTACAGCCGTTATGGACCGTATGGAAAAGATCACCATGCCGTCCTATACCGACCACGAGAAAATCGTCATTGCCAAGAAGTACATTCTCCCTGGTCTTCTTGAGGACGCAGGTCTCAAACCAAATCAATTTATCATGAGCGATGAAGTTTGGCCGGCAATTACCCGTCCACTTGGGTATGACGCTGGAATTCGTACCTTACAGCGGACTTTAGAAGGCGCGGTCCGAAAAGTCGCTCGAATCATCGTAGAAAAAGGATACTCAGAAGTTATAATAAACCCCGAAAACAAAAAGATTTTCTTGCCGCAATATTAACAAGAAATTCAGGCGTTGAAATCAAAATCGGGGACACGTTACTATGCTACCACTTCTCCTTATTATTGTTCCCGTGTTGGCAATTGTCAGCTCGGCTGTTTTGTATCAACTCAATGGTAAGAGTGAAATTCTCAAGTTAGATACGGTGCAGTTCTATTATGCGTTCATTATTGCTCCGTTACTTTTTATCTGGGGAAAGAGTTTTTTCTTCTTTTTACTAAAAGAAGAAATTGATAGTACGCTCACACAAAATGAAATATTTTTTTGGGATACGTTGTTTAGCGTGATTGCAATGTATGTGTTTGGGTTTGTGGTGATGCATGCTTTGACCAAAAGCTTTAATTTGCAACGGAAGCGCGATCCACTCTATGACCTTTTTAAGTTATCTGAATATTTTCACCTCTGGATTACGCATATTGTGATGTTTGTGGGGAGTATGGTCCTGATTAGTTTGGTAGCGATTGCAAACGCGTATTTTGAGTTACCGATACCGTTTGAATTAGCGCGATGGAATTTTTATGCGGCATTGGTACTTGGAGGATTGTTTGGTGTCGCCCTTTTTTTGGCAATTTGGTTATCAGATCCCAGGCAGCACGAACACAGTTTCACTCGCCTTATGAAGCTCACCATCGCATCGCTGTTCGTCATTCATGTTACAATATACTTAATCTGGACTCCTCCCTTTGATATTGAACATAGTTTTTTCTGGGGTAGTTTGATACTATTTAGTACAGCAACCAGTTTGTCATTCTTCACCTACAAATCATATCGTTTCAAAACAGGATTCGAGAAGCTTTCAGGAAAATTGAAGCATCCGGACTGGGATTTTAGATTACAAGTTATGAAAGATTTTAAGAAAAAAAGTGAAAGGAAAAAATGAATACACTTAAAATAGTTCCTCTTGGAGGAATGGGTGGTGTCACCCAAAATATGTTTTTATATGAAATGGATCAAGAAATTTTGATCATTGATTGTGGAATTGGATTTCCCGATCATTACATGCCGGGAGCAGATATTCTCATCCCAGATATTTCATATCTTTTAAAAAAAATAGAACAAGGCAAGACAGTAGTTGGAATGGTATTATCCCATGGCCATGACGACCATATTGGTGCACTCGCATATCTACTGCCTGCGTTACCAGAGTTTCCAATCTATGCATCGCCACTGACTGCCGGTTTTGCTGAAGATCGCATGAAAGAAAGTCAAGCAAAGCGAACCGTCAATGTTGTCGATCACTCTAACGAATTTACGCTCGGTGGCTTCACGATTCAGTTGTTTGCAGTTACGCATTCTGTGCCTGATACCCGACATATTTTGGTTACCTGTGAGGCGGGGACGTTTTATCATGGTTCAGATTACAAACTTGATCCCGCGCCTGTAGATGGTATTTTAACCGATATACGGGGAATTACAGAAGCTGCAGAAAATGGCATTACCTGCATGTTGCTCGATTGTTTACGTGTAGAGAATCCAAACTGGGTTCCTTCAGAGTCAACCGTTGGCCCCGTACTTTCTGACATCATGATGAAAACTGAGGGTAAATACGTCATCACACTTATGAGCTCGCATTTGCATAGAATTCAACAAGTCGTTGATGCAGCTGTTGCTCAAGGCAGAAAAGTTGCATTTATTGGCAGATCTGTCGAACAAAATATAGAAGTTGCACTTCGTCTGAACAAAATTACTATTCCAGCCGGAGTTATGGTCGACAAGCGAAAACTTTCAAATTATGCAGACAAACAACTCTGTGTAATCGTTGCAGGTAGTCAAGGTCAAGAAGGCTCGTCATTGGTGCGTGCAATTTTCGGAGAACACCGTGCGCTCAGAATTTCACCAAATGATACAGTAGTTTTCTCGGCTGATGCCATTCCAGGTAATGAATTGCCATACTATGCTGCCATCGATGAATTATGTAGAAACAGAATTCACGTGGTGTATCCAGCAATTCAAGATGGTCTTCATCAATCTGGTCACGCTAGCGCACCAGAACAACAAGAAATGGTCAGAACACTCAATCCAACGTATCTTTTCCCCATGGGTGGCGCAGATCGTCACAGAGTGCTATTTCTAGAAAAAGTCGCAGAACCACTCGGCTACAACGAGCAATCAGTTTTGATACCAGAAAAAGGAGAAATCCTCGAATTTGGTCTTGGTGCACCTCGAACAGCAGAGAAAATCATCCTCAAACCTCAAATTGTTGACGGACTCGGCGTAGGTGATGTGGGACCAATTGTCCTATCTGATCGTCGCGCAATGGGTGAGTCAGGAATTATCGTGCTGGTAATTCCCAGACATAATGACGAATTCTTACTCGATCAAATAGAAATTGTCTCAAGAGGTTTTGTCTTCATGAAAGAAGCAGAAGAAGTAATCAACTTCATCCATGAAAGCACCATCGAGACCATTGAAAAATTTGGTAAAAAATCAGACGAAATTCTCCGTAAAGAGATCGAAAAGCGTTTGGCTCGCAAACTCTTTAGCATCATTCGCAGAGAACCGATGATTGTGCCTGTTATTATAGATCGATAACCCACTTTGATTACTAGAGGTCAACGGGGTATAGTAAGTGTAGATCGTGCTTGTAGTGAGCACTGGTTTGGTGGGATGGAGCTATCTCGATGAGCTGCTTGACAAACCACTCTAAATCCTATAATAATATATACAAGCGATATTAGCCTGCACCTATGGGTCGAAGAAAAAAATCAAAACTACCAAAACTATCACTCCCGTCTGGGACACTATATTCAATCCTCGGCGTACTTTTCGTAACTGTTGGCGTCTTAGTGATTGTGTCGTTCACAGGTCAGGGTAAATTACTGCAAATGCTCAATACAGAGCTCAGCTCTGCACTCGGTGCATCGCTGTTTATTTTGCCATTCGTGTGTATTTCTGCAGGTATGATGCTGTTTCGCACCAAGTGGAAATGGTCTGATCCACACGTACTCCTTGGCACACTGTTAATTATGCTTGGGTTTATGGGCACGTTTAAAACTGGCACTGTCGGTTCGACAACATTTGCCAACGTCAGTACGTTAGTTGCCGATGCCGGCGCGTATGCCATTTTTGGATCGGTTTTATTCATCGGAATATTAATTTTGACCCAAATGTCAGTTCAGGAAGTCCTCGAGCATGTCGCCAAAATGAAGCCCAAACTACCTGCCAAAAAACAAAACGCAGAACCAGTGTTTGAATCTGATCAAAAACAATCAGGCTTTCATTTGCCCAAACTTTCGCTACCATTTGGCAAAAAGAACACGCCAGATGACAGTTTTGCCATAAATGACAACAAAAATGCAGTTAAATCTGCACCAGAAGATCAAATCGGCACCGCTATTACACCTGCAACCGCACAGCAAAAATTACAGACAGACGAAGACAAAGAACTTTCCGGAGCACTCCTGGCACCAAACGATGCGCAAAGAATTTGGGAATATCCACCACTCTCACTCCTTTCAAGTTCAGAAGGTGGTGAGGCAGATCGCGGAGACGTCAAAAAGAACGCTACTGTTATTGAAACAACACTCGAATCATTCGGCATCCGTGCCAAGGTCAAAGAAGTTAATTATGGTCCATCAGTCACCCAATATGCACTCGAGATCGCTCGCGGTACCAAGCTTTCTAAAATCACCGGTCTCGCCACCGACCTCGCCCTCGCCCTGGCAGCTCCCGGTGGACAGATCAGAATCGAAGCACCAATAGCTGGCCGTTCTCTTGTGGGTGTCGAAGTGCCAAATTACTCCGCACAATACGTAACCCTTAGAAAAATGCTCGCCTCCACCCAAATGAAGGGAAATCAGTCTCGACTTGCAACGGCACTTGGAATCAACGTCAGTGGCCACCCAGCAGTAATGAACATTTCAGCTATGCCGCACGTCTTGATCGCAGGTGCGACGGGATCTGGTAAATCTGTGGCGATCAACTCATTTATTTGTTCAATTTTATTTAGAGCCAGCCCTGATGAAGTTAAATTCATTCTTGTCGACCCTAAGCGAGTCGAGTTGACCGGCTACAACGACATCCCGCATCTCTTGACTCCAGTTATCGTTGATCCCAAAAAGGTCGTCTCTGCACTCCGTTGGTCGACTCACGAAATGGATCGTCGGTACAAACAACTTGCGCAAGTTGGGGTCAAAAATATCGATGGCTATAACGAACTTGCGGGCTTGGCAGCCATGCCGCATATCGTAATCGTAATTGATGAGTTGGCAGATATCATGCTCTTTGCACCTTCTGATGTTGAGGAATGCATTACTAGAATTGCTCAAATGGCACGTGCGGTAGGTATTCATTTGCTCCTTGCCACCCAGCGACCTTCTGTTGACGTTATTACTGGACTGATCAAGGCAAACATCCCAGCAAGAATTGCATTTAACGTGTCATCCATGACTGACTCAAGAGTTATTTTGGATACGCCAGGAGCAGAGAAACTACTTGGTAAAGGTGACATGTTGTTTGTCCCACCAGATCAGGCCAAGCCAGTTCGGGTGCAGGGAACGTATGTTTCTGATAAAGAAATTAAGAATTTAATAGATTTCATCAAAGAACAAGGTCAAAAACCAGAATACAAAGAAGAAATTACTACCAAATATAAAGCAGTTACCGGCAAAGGTTCCTCAATGGCAGGCACCGATGGTGAAGAACGTGACGAATTATTTGATGAGGTAGCGCAATTTGTTGTCCAGGCAGATAAAGGGTCATCGTCATTGATCCAGAGACAGTTTTCTGTAGGATATAATCGTGCTGCAAGAATTTTGGATCAACTGCATGATGCAGGTTTTGTTGGTCCGCAGCAGGGGAGTAAGCCCAGAGATGTCCATGGTACTGCAGTCCTCGAATACTTGCGGTCAAGACAGGCACCCGAAGAAATGTAGATGAAGTTTTGCAGAGTGATGCTATACTGAATGCATATGCCGAAACAAAAAATTGCACTTATTGTTCTCGCACTTGGTATTTTGACGTTTGTTGTAGTGACCGCCATTGGTATGTTGACTGGCAATAGCCGTTCGCGAACGATGATTGGTTCGGTGACTAACAGTCCCGGTAAAGCAGAAATGATGGAAGATCGAGCGCTTGGTGGCGCAGCAACGTCCATGATCGCTCCTGACTTTTATCCTCCGTACTATCCATCAGATGACGCCTTGCAAGTTGAGGATCGATTGTATGAAAAATCTTCCTATCATGATGTTGTTGTCGACAATGTCTCAAATTACATTCGATCTACTAAAGAATATGTCCTGAGTATCGATGGTCGAGTTCTCAATCAGAATCAAGGAAAACAACAGCGCCATGAATATGGATACTTGAGAATTAAGGTTCCAGTAACTCGTTTTGAAGAAGCCTCATCGCGAATTACATCTGATGTCAAAGAAGTTGTGAATGAATCCATAAATGCTGATGACAGAACTGGTACTGCAGTTTCAATCCAAGATCAGCTTGTGGATTTACGAGATCAAGTTGCGCTCAAAGAAATTGAGCTCCAAGAAGCGCCAACTACGGCTGATCAGAGAAGAGTTCAGCTTGAAATCGATCGCATTAATCGTCAGATCACCCAACTCGAGCAGCAACAACGAGCAGTCTCCGAGCAAATCGAGTATGCGACCATCACCGTCAACGTCGCCAGCAGTGAGAATTACTTCAATCCAAACTCAACCGACGTTCGTGCAGAATTTGAGCGAGCCATCGATTCGCTCAAGGATAAACTGTATGTTGTCGCGTATGGTATAATTTGGCTCACTGTGTACAGCGTTGTCTGGGCACCAATAGTGCTGGTGATTTGGTATGTATCAAATCGCCGCAAGAATACTCCTTCTTCAAAGGGTTAATCGCGCACGTTTTCTAATAATTTATTTTTTACACTCTCTGTAAGACAGTTCTGTTTTCTTTGGGTAGAATTGACGTATGTCAAAATCGATAGTAGTTGTCGACCAGCTTCATAAAGTGTACCCCGCAGAGAAAAAGAACGGGCAGCCATTTACTGCCGTGAAGAATATTTCTTTTGAACTTAAAAAAGGCGAAATATTGGGGCTGCTCGGTCCAAATGGTGCAGGCAAGTCCACGACTATTTCTATGTTGATGGGGAACTTGACACCGACGTCTGGGAGCATTCGGTATTTTGGTCAAGAACTTTCAGAACATAAAAGTGACATTTTAGAGCAGGTTACCTTTGCTAGTACGTATATTAAAATGCCATGGCGGTTAACCGTGATGGAAAATCTCAAGATTTATGCGCTCTTGTATGGAGTTGGGCACGAGGCATTTTTACAGCGTGCAGAGCGGTTTTTGGGCTTCTTTGGTGTTTGGGAACAAAGATTTAAGACGATGAATCAGTTATCCGCAGGGCAAGTGACGCGAATTATGTTGGCAAAGGCATTTATTCCGCATCCTAAAGTAGTATTGCTCGACGAGCCGACTGCTTCGCTTGATCCTGACATTGCCCATCAGGTACGGCAATTTGTGAAGGAACAACAACAGACATTTGACACCAGTATTTTATACACGTCACATAATATGGACGAAGTTGCAGATGTCTGTGATCGAGTGATGTTTTTGCGTGAGGGGGCAATTTTGGCAATTGATACGCCAGAAAATTTGGCAAAATCTGTTTCTGGTGCGACGATGCATTTGGAGATTATTGATGGTTTGAAACGAGTTAATCGTTTTTGTGGTGAGCTCGGTTTGGAAGTTTCTGTCGAAGGCAGACGAGCGACGATCAAAATTGATGAGCAAGAAGTTGCGTCATTTTTATCGAAATTAGCAGCAGAGAAAATCTCATATTCAAGTATTGCCATCGACACGCCGACTTTAGAAGATTACTTCTTACAAACCAGTGGCGTCCCAAACTCAAAAAATTCTAATGGGAAAAAATCATGAAACTACATCGCATCCAAGCATTATTGTACCGACACACGTACCCGCTCAAGCGTGATTTTGATTTATTGTCCGATATGATTTATTGGCCAATGGTTGATACCGTGCTCTGGGGTGTGACGAGCCAGTGGCTTTCTGACAGTGCGGGGGGGACTTCGATTGTTGCCTCAATACTTTTGGGACTGGTGCTGTGGAACATTATTTGGCGCGCACAAGCTGAGGTCTCGCGTAATTTAATGGATGAAATTTGGAATAATAATCTCGTCAATTTGTTTTCTACACCATTGACCGTGCCAGAATGGGTGACGTCGGTTTTGATTTTATCAGTTGTTAAGACGAGTATCACCATGTCACTTTTGATTCCTGTAGTATTTTTACTGTACTCAGTAAACGTATTTGCACTTGGGATGTGGTTGCCATTGTTGTTTTTGGGCGCGACCATGACTGGGTGGTGGCTTGGATTTATATCGGCGGGAATTGTCTTGCGATACGGTCCAAAAGTTCAGACCGTGATCTGGACATTGCCCGGAATTTTGTTGCCATTTAGCGCTATATTTTTCCCACTTGATCGATTACCAGTGTTTTTGCAACCGATCAGTCGGGCAATTCCAACAACCTACATTTTGGAATCAATGAGAAGTATTTTGGCAGGTAACGGAGTTTCTGGAGAATATATGTTGCTCGCGTTTGGTCTGAATAGTTTGTATGTGGTTGGATCACTCCTATTCTTCTATAGAAGTTTTTTGTATAGTGCGAACTTGGGGCTGGGTCGATTTAATTAAACTGAATTTTCATCGTTCACACGATCTACGAGCGCGGGTAGCGCAGAAAAAGTATGCGTGCTAAATGTCGCAAACTCACTCGGGTCATCTGAGAAGTGAATGACTGGCATTTTTGCCGCGACTGCTGCTTGAACATCTGTAATTGCATCACCGATATAGACTGCTTCAGTTGTTTTTACTTTAAGTTGCCTACAAGCCTCGATGAGTGGAGCGGGGTGAGGCTTGTGCTCGTCAGTGTCTTCGTAACCGATTGTGGTTTCAAAATACTGCTTGATTTTCTTAAGTTGTGGCAAGCTGTAGATACTCTCGTGAATTCGACTGGTTACTATAGCGAGTGAGTATTTTTCTGAAAGCGCTTTTAAAACAACCTCAGTATTTTCTGGAATTTTCAAGAGTGTGTGATCATAGGGAACTTCTGTTTTAGCAAACGTGAAAAGTCGCTCAAGTTTTCCTTGGTCATTGGATTCTGACAATTCCATAATGATATCCTTGAGTGAAAGGTGATAGCGGGCCGCGTACCAATCCTTTGGCAACGGAGAATTTCCCAACGCATAGTTGAGGTCAGAAACGTACTTGCTATTAGCTTCGAGGGAGTCCAGAAGTACACCATCGACATCAAAAAGAACTGCATTGATCATGGGGGGAGTATATCATAGATTGGGTGTGGGGCATTCAAATGGGATCGGGACATCTATTCTTTTACCCAAATGGTTGCTAGAATTGACGATATATGTCTCCCGAAAAAAAGAAACTACAGAGTGCGCTGATGCACTTCTCGCGCTTACCTACCGTTCTTTTTTTATTTGTGGTCGTCAGCATCGTAGTTTCTAGCTCAACATCAATCTATTTGACTCAAAACTATTTTTCTAATACAGGGGCAAGGGTGGAGCAATCCTCACCGCCACCTCGCTTTAAAGCTGTCACTGCTTCACCGCAACCGATCGCAGAAAAACCCGAGGGCGATGTGCTTGGCTTAAGCGATAGTGTTTACTTTACATCCAATATTGGTAGAAACATGAATGAAGGTGTAATTGTTCTGAGTAGCGCTATGGAGCCGGTCGTTGAAATTCGCTCCTGGAACTTTAAAGAAGAAGTAAATTTTAGTTTATATAAGATCAATGAAGAAGATTTACTTAATTATCTCCGCTATTCATCTAAAGAAAGTGAGGGCTGGTATGGAAGCCAATTAAAAAAATTGTATGAGTTCGATACGAATCAACTTGAGCTCGTTTCAACGTTTAATCAGCAAATTGGTGGTGATTCAAGCCAGGATCACCAGTCTCGGCCAAACCTCGACTTAGAGCAGGAGGGCATATGGTATCTAGAGGGAACGCACCAAGACCAAAAAATTAAAACAGTAATTGTAAGATCGTCACTGGCGGGCGTAGCAAATAAATCTGATAACAAAATTACGTTCTGGGTACAAGATAGTGATAAAAAGCTCGTTGCTGATGCAAAGATCAAGCTCTTAAATACACAAGACACCGTGAAAACTCTGGGAGACGTGTCCACCAATGATCAAGGCATTGTTGAAGTGGCAGCGAGTGATGCATTGGACATTGCCATTGTTTCTCATAATAACTCCCTGACAATTGTGCCGATTAACCTCAATGGTTTTGCGCATCGCAATCAAAATGGTTCGTATTACTCTTTCGGGCCAAGAATAATTGACAAAAAATCATTCATTTTCACTGACCGTTTTATCTACAAGCCAGGAGACACACTGTATTACAAGGCAATTTTTCGCACAGATGATGATGCTTCGTATTCATTACCAAGTGGTCAAGTGAGAGCAGTATTATCTGGAGGTCAAAATGGGCAAAATAATTTGTATGAAGCGCAATTATTAATTGATGATTTGGGAACAATTGATCATGAAATCAGCTTACCCGATGATTTGGAAGTGGGATATTACAGTTTAACAGTTTATGACGGTGATACATATTTAACCGGAACGTCAGTTCAGGTAGCTGAGTTTCGTAAGCCTGATAGCGAAATTTCATTACATCTAGAAGAGCATACATATTATCCAGGCGATACATTCAAGGCTCAGGCTAAGGGTAGCTATTTTTTGGGTCAACCGTTGAGCGATCAAACAGTGAGATATAAAGTGTACCAGTATAAAGCAAGTCTAGATGGTCATTATGAAGGAATCACTTTCAATACCAGCGTTACTGATTTCGGTGCACGAAGTCCAATAATTGCACAAGGTAGTCTGCAGTTGGATAAAAATGGTGTCGCTGACCTAGAGATAGATGTGAAAAATACCACAGGCTATCGGCAAATGTGGGCTATTGTTTTGGAGTATGTAGATGCGACTGGGACAGCCACAAACGATGCCAGGCAAATTTTGATAAATCCAGGTGATTTTGTAATCGAACAAAACCCTTCAAACCGTAATAATTCTCACGTAATTAGTAAAAATAGTAATTTTTCTATAAACATTTTGCCAACAAAAGCAGGCGTTGATACGAATGGAATAGAAGTTTCCGCGCAAGTTTATGAGATACATTCAGGAGACAAAAGATTTCCGGTGGGTGAAGCTCAACGCCTGATTTCTAATAATGAGGGTGAGGTAACTATGAGTTACACCCCCAAAAAATCTGACAGTCACGAGATTGAGTTTGAAGCTCGAGATAAGCATGACAATGTCATAAGAGGTGATATGCATTTTTATGTCAGAACAGAAGAAGTAAAAAACTCAATTATGGGTGGAGAAAAAATTGATATAGAAACAGACAAAGACAGTTATGCACCTGGAGAAACTGCTACAATTACGTTACTTCCCAGCTTTGAGTCTCAAGATCTGTTTGTCTATGTGGGACGAAGTTATTCCAAAACGTACCAAGTTCTGACCAACGGTAGTAAGCAGTTCTCACTCACTATTCCAGAAGACTATCAGCCCAATGTTCGCGTGGCAGCCGGCAGTTTTGTTGGTGATTATTGGGTGCAAGGAAGTCAAGATGTTGAGGTTAGTACCGACGATAAGAAGGTGGAGCTTACATTTGATTTTGATCAAGAAATATATGGTCCTGCTCAAACAGCAATAGTGGACATAGCTGCCAAAGATGCCCTAGGCAATCCAGTTCAAACAGACGTCAGTGTATGGGTGTTTGATAAGGCGTTGCTGGAATTGAACAGGGATAATTACGGGAGAATTTTCGACACATTCTGGGGCGAGCGATACACCTTCCCGCTGCTGCATCACTCCTTCGAGGGATTATCAAGCTCAGGAGCAGAAGGTGGCGGAGGTTGTTTTGCAGCAGATACTTCAATTTTAATGTCAGATTCGTCACTCAAAGAAATAAGTCAGGTCAAAACAGGAGACTGGATACAAACGTTAAAATCGAGCACTAGTGATGAGCTTGTCTCTGCACAAGTTACCGACACTCATCTGGTTGAGGTAGATGGGTATCTCATTATCAATCAAGATTTAAAAATTACTCCAGAACATAAGTTATTAGTGAATGGTAAGTGGCAGACAGCCGGTCAACTCAAAGTTGGTGACGAATTGACCACAGCAGAAGGTCTTACAGAGCGCGTTTCTTCTATTGAGTGGATGCGGGGAAAATTCTCAGTATACAACCTAACTGTTGATACATACCACACATTTATTGCAAATGGGATTTATGTACACAATGATAAGGGTGATAGTAGGTCAATATTTAAAGATACTGCATATTGGAACCCGCATGTTGCCACTGATGCTGAGGGTAAGGCAAGAGTTACCATTCAGCTGCCAGACAATTTAACAACTTGGGTTATTGCTGGGGTATCAGCGAATCAAAAAACACAAGTTGGTTCAGGTGAAGATGAGTTTATTGTAACCAAAGAATTAGTGGTCAGGCCTGTGATGCCATCTTTCTTGAGGCAAGGTGATATTTTACATGTATCAGCGTTACTTAATAATTTTACTGACCAAGATTTAAATTTAGAAATTGATGCTAGTCTCAATTTCTCAGATTTTCAGGTAACTGGACAACCTTTGCTTTTGGCTGCAAAAGGTTTGGAGGCGCTGAGTTGGCCAGTAGAAATTACTAGTCAACAGAGTCCAGCAACATTTCATGTTAGGGCACAAACAACAGGGCAAAATGAGTATATCGATGAGGTTTTCCATGAGATTCCCGTATATGAATATGGTTTTTGGCAAGACAGCTACCTTTTAGGTGAAAATCAACAGACGTATGACATACCAGTTTCTACTGGAGCTGTGAGCGATAAAACGCAAACAGTGCTAACGTTGCAAGCAAATAAATATCCCGAATTTAAGTCTGACTGGCAGACTATTTTAGTAACTGAAAGTATATATTTTTCGAATGCTCCAGCTATTTTATCCATGGTTGCAATTGGTGAGCAGTTTGGGTCAGAGCTAAATCTTGAATACAGTTCCGCTCAAAATCAGGAACTTGCTCAAAATAGTATACATACGTTGGTTGAATCATTTGAATCAGATCAGTCCTGGAAAAACTTTACCGGTTCTGAACAAAAAGTAGAATTCCTAGAGGCATTAATTTTTGCTCGTAAGTCAGGGATCGTTGTTGATCAAAATACACTCAACACAGTTATTGAATACTTTGCAAAGTGGCAACCAAACAAGTATGAAGATCAAGTCATGCAGCAATATGCTTTTTCATTAACACCGGAATTAGACTTGTCGAGACACTATCTGGAGGTCAATTCGTCTACTAATGTGGAACGTGCTCTAATGGCAATTATGGCAAATTATCGCCAGGGATTTGTGGATCAGTCCGCTGCAATTCAACAAATTCTCGATCTTAAGTTTGAAAACTCGTATCAATTGTCATGGCCAGCTGATCAAACGTTTAGATTCGGTGGGATTTATAAGAACTCTTCACGCGCAGTGGCAGCATTAATAGAACTCAAAGCAGATCAAGAAATAGTAGAAAAAGGTTTAGATTTCTTGTATCGAAATCGTGATCAGCAGGCCTCTTATTCTCTTATCAGAAGTATCGCAGAATACCTCGCGTATTACACAGACTCAAGTCAAGAACTTGCTTATACAGTGTCGGTGGATGATCAAGTGATGAGATCAGGTACTTTCAAATCAAGCGATGAACAAGTCGTAGAAATTCCCTTTGAGGTAGGTGGGATTACAGACCGACAATTGAAGATAACGCATCAAGGTGAATCACCAGTGTACTCGACAGTAAAAACAACTGAGTTTATTACTGATAGGGCGGCTGAAAGTGAGAGCAATCATCTGGAAATTAGTCGCAAGTATTTGTCAGCTAGTAAGAATGAAAAGCCAATTGAAGTTGGTGACTTAGTGGTAGTTGAGCTTACGGTTAAAAATCTAGGATTGGGAGAAAGAAATTTAGAAATAATTGACTATCTCCCATCTGGTTTAGTTGCTATTGATGAGTCACTTGATAATGGCGTGTTTGACAATGTCGGCAAAAACCAGTTCGGTCAAATAAAAATAAGTGGACAAACTGTAGAGCTGAAAATTAGTTACACAGACCAAGATGTAAGTACATTCAGATATAAGGCTCGGGTTATTTCGCAGGGGACTTTTGATACTCCACCAGCGATAGTAAGGCACTCTTTTGACCCTACTTTATGGGCTAGAAGCAATGCGAGCCAGTTAGTGATTGATGGAAAGAATTCTCTTGAATTGCTGGCTATTCAGAATAGTTTTCCTTCTGGAGAATTACCATCCCCTGCAAAGTCTTCACTTCCTTTTTCATGGAAATGGATAGTGGCTGGCATCCTAGTGCTCATTCCTGTAGCAGGGTACGGAATTTGGATCAAGAAACCAAGGCACTTTTCAAAATTTACAAAAGATGCCACGCCTCCCGATAATGCCCCGCCTGTCTAAGTATTTTCTAGTAATTCTAGGTTTGTTTGCTTTTCTGTTTCTGGTGTATTTGTTTGGAAAAATATACTTCGTCCCGAGTCAAGAAAACACGCTGCCACAATCATCACCCCAGTTGCTACCACAAGCAGTAATCTTGCCACACCATGACGTATTACTCGATCGATTTGACGATTTCTATCAAAATATTTCTGCGAACCAGGGTAGTACGATTAAAAAAATAATACTACTATCTCCCAACCATCATCAACCAGATATAAACTATCTTGTGACTGACGACACAGTAGTTGAGGGTGACCACGGAGCTACCATTCACTGGCCATATATTAAGCAGTATTTTCCCCATGCAGAGGTGGAGAATTATTTAGTAACTAGAAATGTACCTCAGGATGCGTTAGACGAACTAACTGATCGACTCAACCTAGAGGTGCAGCAACAACCCACGATGATTTTAGCGTCAGTAGATTTTTCTCATTATTTAGATGTTGGACAAGCAACTTCACTAGATGTAACAACTCGATCGATGATTTGCAATCATCAAGTTGAGGAAGCTTTACAGCTCAGTGATGACTACCTGGATTGTCCTGCTTGTGTATATATTTTATTGCAATTAGAAGCAATCAAAGAATATTCATCAGGCTGTCCTGAAATTATTTTTCACGGTAACTCAAGTCAGTTTAATCATGTGCAAGACAGCACCACTAGTTATTTTGTAATGAAGTGGCCTGCAAGACAGGGAGTAAGAACCCATGAAAGGGGAGAAAGAGTAGTTGTCCAACCTGAAAAGATTAAGTTGCTGTTTGCTGGTGATCTATCGTTTGATCGTTATATTAGACAGATTGCCAAGCAAAAAAGTTATGACTTTATTTTGCAAGATGTACGAGATTTCTTTCATGAATTTGACCACGTGGTGGTTAACCTTGAAAGCCCAATTACAGACAATGCATCGGTAAGTGAAGGGAGTGCGTTTGGTGCAAGCAATAATTATATTTTTACTTCACCTCCAGAGACAGCAGCAGTTTTATCAGATCACAACATTACGATTGTCAATTTGGGCAACAATCACACTCTAAATTTTGGGCAGGCTGGATTGACACAAACCTTTGACTACCTCAATGCATCATCCGTTGGTTTTTTTGGAAATGTTGGCACAGAAATTGATCAAAGCTACTTTACCAAAGATATTCAAGGGATGAAAATTGGATTTGTTAACTACAATGAATTTTCGTCTAATGCGTTTGAATCTACAATGAATGATTTAAAACTAGTGCGACCACAAGTAGATGTGGTTATTTTGTATACCCATTGGGGAGTGGAATACAGCACAGAAATAAATCCGTCCATTCAATCCTTGGCGCATCGGTTTATTGACGAAGGTGCAGATATCATCATTGGATCGCATCCTCATGTTATCCAGCCATCAGAGGTGTACAAAGAAAAAATGATCTATTATTCACTGGGAAATTTTGTGTTTGATCAGTACTTTAGTCCAGAAACAAGGCGAGGCATGTTGCTAGAAGTGAGTATTGATCCATCAAATCTGGATATTAGCACAGCGGAACATTTTGTAAATTTACTACCAACTGGGCAAACTGTTTTGGAATAAATGCAAGATTTTAAGCAACTTTATTAAAGTAACTTTAAGGAGTTTTGAAATAATTGCTGTGAAATTCGTAGTTGAACTAAATGTTTGAATGTTTTATTCTGATATAGTAGTTATAGATTTTTATTAAAAAAGTAATTGTTATTTTCTAAAAGGATACTATGATGAGCGAGTATGGAGCACCAGAAGAAGCAGCCAATTTTAGTGTAAAAAAACCTGATAGTGATGCAGCCACTCAAGCACAGGTAATTGAATCTGGAGCAAAACCTGCTGCAACAGAGTATATTCCGCCTGAAGGTGCAGTAAAAATCGATCAAAGGCCAGCTACTTCAGAGGGAGGTCCTCCCCTGTTGGCTGGACAAATCTGGCTCGAACAGAGTGATCCTGATACCACTGTGTTTACCACTGTGAATGGAGCGGGCGGTGGTGATTCATTAGGCTTACGAGATTGGAGTAGGTACACGGTTGATCGAAGTAAGGCTCAGACTACGCTATACATATCATCAACAAGCCCTTCTATTCATGGCAAATCTCTCACTTTGACTGGTGAGCAGCACAATGAGTGGGTTTTTATAGCTGATCAATTGACTAAATAGTAAAAGTGAGCCTCGACCAGGTGTGGATCGGGTTAGACTCAGAAGAAATGGCGTGTATTTTTTTTATTTAAAACAGTTTTGAAGCTGAAATAGTTAAATATGAGCGAAACACGAGAATCAAGCGAAACCTTCACCGAAAACCCTTTGCTCCATCGATTGAGCGCTGAGTTTAATATTAAGCACCTCGAAACACTTGAAAATGTCGCTCGCTTTGCTGAGTTAATCAGAACAGGAACGTTCAGCATACCAGAGTTAGTTGAGGCAAAATTTTGCCCATATTTTCCTGATCATTTAAATGTTGGAAACTTCAATGGATTTAGCCGAAGTGGAATAGTAGATGTTGAAAAAATTGTTTCTGAAAAATTTAGCCAGCTCAGAGAATCAGGTATGCTGCACACTTGGATAGTGGGGTCTGCTGCAGTTGGTCTCTCACATACTGGAAAACATGGAGTACGAAAGCAAAGGTTAGGGAATTCAGGGTTTTTTTATAGAAGAGCTGGAATAGAAAAAGGAGATATTGATACCGATGTTCTAGTTCGTAGTGAGGACTACGACCGTTGCGTAGACGTTTTTAGAGAAATTGCTGACGGCTATCGTGATAGGGCTGAATTGAAATCTCCACCCAATTCAATATCATTCTACTTCATTCCATTTGAAGAAGAGATTGAAAAACTCAATGGAGGTCACGAAATTTACGGCTACGTGACACACATTCTATGGAAATTGGCAAATTATGATGTTCATGAAGATGATATGGGAGTGCATCGACAACTAGAAGAGGCTGCACTAGATCAGCTTAACAATAATGCTGAATTAAAACGTTTCTTTTTCAATAATGCCGCTGATCGATGGGCGCATGGTCGGTATAAAATGCTTATTAAAAAAGGTAATTATCGTTGGATCTATAGACCAGCGGCCGAGTCACCATCGCTTTTTTCTGCTTCCAAAGGAATTAAGTCAAAACGTCCGAATGGTTACTTTGAAATTTGAAACTGTGTGTAAATGTGGCCATGTTTTGCTTCCATTCTGCCCAGACAATTGTGACAGTTTTGTTTTCTTGAGGTGTTACTAAGGATACTCTTACTTCAACAAAAAAGAGCCATAAAGGCTCTTTTTTCTGTGGAGATGAGGGGGTGTGACCCCCTGTCCGCAAACGAAGCTGCAACATCATCTACAAGTGTAGTCACTCTTTGAATTGACCTGCGCGGTGAAGAGACAAACCGTCCGCACGCCCTCCCTATCTAAGTCTTGTGTGTGTACCGATAGGAGAGCACACACTGTCACACTGACTGAGTTTTCACTCACAAGCGTGCATCAGTGAGACACAACTTGTGAATGCCATTTTACGCTGCGAAAGCGAAAGCTGGAGTTCTCAGGTTTGAAGCAAAGTCATTGCCCATAGCAAGAATGCCATTGGCTGGTTTTGCACCTGGAACTGTATCGGCGTTTTGATTGCCAGTTATTGTTTTTTGATTAGTTAACGCCCGAATCATGGCGACTTGCAGATGTTAAAGTACGTATCACGTCAAAGCAATACATCCCCATATCTGTCTAGTATACGCCAAAAATGCTGTATTTTCAAGTTTTTTTGCCTAGTAGCCATGGGCTACTGCGAGGCCGTGGACTGTTTTTATACCAGCGTTTTTGAGCACTCGTGCGCATTCGATCATAGTTGCTCCCGATGTGACTACGTCATCCACCAGCACCACTGATTTTTGTTCAATTGGCGTTGGCCCTCTAATGCACACCAGCGTATTGGTCAAATTTTTCATTCGTTCTTCGCGATTGAGTTGTTTTTGTTCTGCGGTGGCGTCAGTTCTGTAAAGTAGTGAGAGCTGGGGTGTTTTATTTTGTCGAGAAAGTGCACGTGCAATTTCAAATGCAGGATCAAAACCACGCTGAGCATGATTTTTGGGATTGGCTGGTGCAGCGACGATGTAATCTACTTCTGGAATGGCACAGGTATGGTGCAAGAGCCAGCCGAGTGTGTCCGCTATCCCGATGACACGTTTTAATTTGAGTGCTTTGATTAGTGATTTTGCCCCACCTTTGTAAGTGCATGCAACAGAAATGCTATCCAACGGTGGCTCTGCGTCCGGTTGAAATGCGCGAGGAATAAACTCTAATCGCTGATAGCAATCGTTGCAAAGTAGACTCCCGAGTGATTTGCAATGACAACACTGCGGGGGGAAAATGGTTTCTAAAATAACTTGTCGAATGCTTTGCCACATATCCCAAGTATGTGATAAAAAACTTACAAAAAGCTAACAAACAAGTGATATACTATGTGTCTTGCGGTCGCATAGCTCAGTTGGTTAGAGCGCACGATTCACATTCGTGAGGTCCCTGGTTCGAGTCCAGGTGCGACCACTTCCAGAAGCTCAAGATTTTAGTTCTAACAAACTTGGTTTCACATCATCGCCAAATGCTGTATTAAACCCTCTATCTATTTCAAAACACTCCAAATCTGCTGTCGGTTTAAGCAGTAACTCAATTTTTTCCATGTCCGTACTTTTATCTAACCATTTCTCTCGATCAGATTTTTCAATAATCACTGGTTGCCGATCGTGTATAGATTTCAGGGGTAGAGCGCTTGAGCAGGTAATTATGGTGACGGATTCAATTAAATTATCCCCATCCTTCCAATTCTCATATAATCCAGCCATGGTGAAGAGTTCTGAATTCTTAAACAGCACCTTATATGGAATTTTTACAACTTTAGAATCAATTTTTTTCGCTTTAAATTCATAGAACCAAGTTGCAGGAATCAGGCACCGCTGACCCAATTTCCAGGGCGTTCTGTAGCTGGCTTTAACTGCAATATCTTCCGATCGGGCATTAAATGTATTAAATTTTAAATCTTCAAGTGGCTTGTCCCACCACCTTTGGATGAGCGACCATCGGCGGATCACGAGTTGATTTGGAGAGTTTTTTGAAACAGTTGGAATAGGGGACTTTGGATAAAACTTGAGCGATTCAATGTCGTCCATTGATGACGGTAAGTTGGTTACACCAAGTGCTTCAGCAAGTTCTCTGGGAGACATGTTTGGGGTAAATGCAAAAAATCCACACATAGTGCATTGTTATTCTACACTAGATTGTATTTAGTAAATAATATCTCAACTTCTTCCGCTGAATTTGATTGGAATACTTCAATTCTCACCTGACGTGCATTATGAAAATCTTTGACATACCAACCTAAATGTTTTCTCATGGGTAAAAAATTATAGCGGGGGTCTTCACGGTATACCTTCTCAAACAAACGGCAGTGTTCGAGAGCAATTTCAAAAATAGAAGGGTCTGTTGGCTCAATTTTTTCTTTAAAAACGTACGGGTTTCCAAACGAAGCGCGACCGATTAATACACCATCAACGCCATAATCAGCAACTCTTTGATGTGCATCTGCAAGTGTATGAATATCACCATTTCCTAAGATTGGAATGCCTGAACCTCTAGCAATTTCTACAGCTTTGCCAATTTCATCCCAATCTGCCAAACCCGAATATTGCTGCTTCAGTGTTCTTCCATGAATCGCGATGGCAGCCGGCTCAACTTCCAAAAGAGCAGGAATCCATTCATCAACTGATAGTCGATCGAAACCAACGCGAGTTTTAACTGAGACAGGGAGTGGTCTCTTTTGTTGATACTGTGCAGGCAGATTTTGATGTCGTTTTTCAACCTCCTGAGTAATTTCTTTGGTGATGTCTGCACAGTCACGCGTGCGCTTGCCATTAAGCCAGTCGGAGACACCTGCTTTGGTTGCCTTAACTATTTCTTGTGCAAGTTTGGGAGTGGTAATTAGCGCCGCACCTGCTCCACTGTGCGCGACATTTTTGGCGGGACAGCCCATATTGATATCAATCCCATCAAAACCTAGTTCGCAGAGGAGCGTGGCCGTTTGGCGAAAATAATCTGGAGTGGTGCCGTAAATTTGAGCGATAATGGGACGTTGTGTTTCGTCATATAAAAAATCATGGAGTAGTCGATCTGCTCCATGACATACCCCCTCTACGCTCGTGAACTCGGTGTAGACCAGCGCGGGATTGCCGTATTTCTTTTGAATATGACGATACGTGTGATCGGTGACGCCATCCATAGGGGAGAGACCAATGATTGGACGATGTAGTTGTGTCCAAATGGTATCGGGTGATGCTGGAGATTGTGATGTTAGAACGCTGTCATTCATGAGCTCCGTATTATACTCGATCACGGCAAGGATTTCTAAGGTGAGTCTTCAAAGTATTGAGATATTTTTTCTTTTGCGATGTCTGAAATAAATTCGGTGTAATGATTGACTGTGTATGAGAAAAGTAGCCCATACCGCTCGAGATGCTCTGGAGATGCATTTTCGACTAATATTGCAATGCGAATGAGTTGTTCATATGCGTAGAATGCAGTAATTTCTTGCGTTTGCCACAGGTCGTGGACAATTTGGGTGAGGGTGAATTGGTTCGCTGGTTTAAATTGTGCTGTGCCTGATTCAGAGAGCAAGAGGTGAAATGTAGTTGGTGAGCTCTCGGCGTCTGCGGAAAAACTGAGATCAGTCAGACGTGCTTCTGTGTCGTATGCAAAAATTTGTACTAATCCTGAGCTTTCTTCATCAATCTTGAGTACATACTCACCAGAATCTGGTTTTGCAAGTTCTATGAGCCGTGTCACTGGCGAGATGGTGTCAGGATTAAGAGGATCTTGGAGATGGAACGTATGCACTGGCACAATCGCACCTTGTGGATCAGTCAATTCAAAAACTATGTCTTCACCTGCAGCAATCACTAAATATGAAAGATCTGTAAACGAGGGGGTAAAGGTGCGCACTGATACAATCTCTTCTTCGTGTTGTGATAATTTGGTGTGGACAAAGGCGGGATCCATAATTGCTACATCAAAACCATCAGCGCTGATCACTTCATCATGTGCCACGAGGAAATGTCCAGGAATTTCGACCATCGAAGGATTGCCCGCAGCAAACTCCTCGCGAAGAAACGCTTCATGATTTGCAGAATGCTTGAGGTACTCGAGCTTAGGAGTACCTATTTTTTTTGACAACATCTCTGCAATTCGAGTTGTTGCAGGTAAATTGACGTACCCGCCATTAATATAACCATCAGGTTCTTCAAGCAGCCAGTCATTAAGTGTAGCTGGGTTCAACTCGGTTCCATCGGGTAGGGACACAATGCCATGGGCTTTGAAAATCATACTGAGTGATGTAATAACGCATCCCCAACGACCAATTGTTGGTACCTCACTCCAGGTGGTAGCACTGTCATATTCGAGACTTGCCCATGTCGGGTCCCACTGGCTGAGATGAATAAGGTTCTCAGATGCATTTTTTTCTTCTAAATCTGGAGGGGGTATATTTTCACCTGGGATAGTTATTTTTACATCATCTATGATTGCTTGCGTTGGCGCAGCTGATCCAGCACCCAACTTGAGACCGATTTTTCCCGTACCTGATGCAAATAGTGGATCAGACTCACGAACAATTTCTTGGCCATTAATAGAGAATGAAATTGTGTCTCCAGCCACTTCGAGTCGAATAGTGTTTGCAAGACCATAGGTCAACCATTCTGGGTAGATCTTATTCCAAACACTTCGTCCGTTTTGGACTGCGACTAGTTCCAATCCAAATGCATAGAAATGAAACTCATACCAATTTCTCACATCTTGTATAAAAAATGAAAAATTCTTATCCACACCGAGCACCGGAACGTACGTCATTTCTAAAGTAAAATCATGCCATTCATCTTGCCAATATTCATCACTTGGAACAAGTTCAGCGATAGTGAAAGTGGTTGGTACGGTTCCAATGAGCTGTCCATGTTCCACAGTCCAAAATGATGGAGAGCCACGACTCACCTCCCATTTTTGATTCGACTCATCAAAGCTATCCTCGAAAACGACAGTCTGAGCAAAGCTCTGCGCTGGGTATACAATGTTCAGAGTTGTATAATATGAAAAAAGTAAGCAAAGTAGTAACCAGATGTACTTAGAAATCGCATGCATATATCTGGTATAGCGCCATTACCTTACAGCGTGCTTACACATACTGGAAATTGCGTATGAAAATCCTTCACCTTGCTAAATTTTTCCCTCCACATATAGGAGGTGTAGAGACGCATGTTGCAGCAGTGAGTGAAGTTTTTACTGCGATGGATCACGAGGTAACTGTGCTCACTAGTCAAATTTCTACCGATCAAGAACTGGTAGGGAACGATGACGGAGTGCACATTATTCGTCGGCCACTCAAATTCCTCGAGAAAAAGTTTCAAACTTGGTGGTGGATTTTGAAAAATTGGCGAGAATTCCGTACAGCCGATGTGATCCAGGTGCATGATGTCGGTTGGTGGATTTTGCCCGTTTTGCCAATTATTTTTCGCAAACTTTATATTACCTTTCATGGCTGGGAAACAGATTGGCCAATTCCGACGAAAAATAAAGCTATTCGTTGGATTCTCTCAAAAATATCTCGAGGTACGGTACACGTTGGCGACTGGATACAAGAATTTTACTGGGACAGACCGAACATGATTACCTATGGTGGCGTAAGACTAACCTCAGAGGCACTCAGTAAAGAAGTTCCAAATAAAAAAGATCCACTCCTGATTACTTTCCTAGGACGACTGGCTGATGACACGGGAGTATATATCTATCTTGAGCTCATAGATCTTCTCAAAGAAGCGTGGCCGGGTGGCGTAGAGGTTACTTGGGTTGGCGACGGACCGTTGCGATCGATGTGCGAAGAGGCGGGATCTGTCACAGGTATGGTTGATTTTCCGGAAAAACATATTCCGCCCGCAGATGTGGTATTTGCATCCTCATACTTATCGATGCTCTTGGCTCAAGCTTTAGGTAAAATTGTCATTGCTACTTATGATTCACCGCTAAAAAGACGGTACATCGAAACATATCCGGGGAGTGATACCCTCATTCACGCAGATAATCCCCATCAGCTGGCACAAGAATTGATGGCATTGGCAAAACATAAAAAAAATTGGCGTCACACTCAAGAAAAATCCCAAGCAACAGCAGAGCAGTTGACCTGGATTTCAGTCGCAGATCAATACGCGAGGCTGTGGAACCGGTAATCTCATGGAAAAATTCTCTACGTCACTAATCATAACGGTAAAAAATGAAGCACAAACAATTCAAGAATTGTTAGAAAGCATCGTTGCACAATCAATGCTTCCAGAAGAAGTTATTATCATCGATGGTGGCTCAGAAGATGAGACTTATGCAATCGCAAATCGCTTTGCGCAGAGTGCGCCTGAGTTGACATGGCGCATTTCTCAACATATCTGCAATAGGAGCAAGGGGAGAAATATCGCAATTTCGATGGCTAAAAATGAATGGATTGCGATCACTGATGCAGGGTGCGTGCTCGATGAGCATTGGCTAGAAGAGTTAGTCAAAACTCAGCAGCGTAGTAACGCGCCAGTTATCGCAGGTTATTACCAAGGTAAAGCATCAACCCCGTTTGAAAAAGCAGTCGTTCCGTACGCCTTAGTTATGCCAAATCGTGTTGATGAAAATTCTTTTTTACCTTCCTCTCGATCTATGCTACTCCATACTGAGGTCTGGAAAAAAATAGGTGGATTTCCAGAGCAATTAGAAGTTGGTGAAGATTTTTTATTTGCGAAACAGATTAGGAGAGCTGGATTTGATATGGCATTTGCACCGCAAGCAGTTGTTGGTTGGCGGCCTCGATCAGATCTTGCGTCATTTTTCAAAATGATCAAGAGTATGGCGGCAGGAGATGCATTTTCTGGTGAAATTCGACAGAAAGTGCGCCTTGTCTTCGCTCGATACGCAGTTGTAAGTGTATTAGTATTGTTAGCGTTCTCTACGGGGAGTATTTTTCTGGCAGTACTCTTGTTGTCTGCTGGCGTTCTCTATGCACTGTGGGCGATTGCGAAGAATCTGCGTTTTGCTAAAGACGGCTGGAAGTGGTTACCTACGCTCCAATTTGTGAGTGATGCGGGAGTCATACTCGGAACACTTGAGGGGGTTACGCATCGACGGCTTATATCAGAGGATTGATAGTTGCAATTTATAGTGACTTTGTTCTATTCTGTAAGTAGTATATCCGTTTAGGAACACATGGCAAAAAAGAAACCTTCTAAAACCCGTTCAAGAAAAATTACTAGCAATCCAGCTAATGACATCGGTAAACATGTCGTTACGATTTTAATCGCGGCTGTAATTGTCGGAATAACTGGCTTTATGGCATATGCTGGTGGATTTTTAAGTTTAGACTTGTTTGGGCTTAAGCAAAACGTAGCAGCACTTGAGGTTGACCCACTTCCTGCGGGAAATTTAGTTTCAAATCCTTGGTTTAGAAGTGCAGCTCGCACTACCAAACCTGGTCTCGATGGATGGACAGATCCAGCAGCACCAAATGGATACTGGACAACAAGTCAAAAAAGTACAAACCCGACACCAGATGGCATCTCAGGTACGTCTTCACGACTTGCTGATGGCAGAGGTCAAGGTGGAGGTGGCTTTGGTCAAGGTGGAGTAGATGCATGGCTCTATCAAGTAGTCGAAGCTAACCCAAGCAATACAACACTCTGGTTCTTTACTCATTGGGTAACTGGTTGGATTGATGAAGCATCAATCACTATTTACGGAGGAGAAACACCTCAGGGACCATGGACACAAGTTTGGGTACCACTGTATGTTACTCAACTTACAACTTCTGATCACGTATGGACTCAAACAGAATTGCTTTCGCAGCAAATTGCTGTTGGTTACCCGTACTACAAGGTAGAAGCCTTTGGTAGATATCCTGCAGATCGATCACAAGGATTTAAGTTCTCAGGAACATATTTCATGGCTAACAATGGCGAAACACCAGTTGCAGGTGATCCAAACCCAACACTTTTGCCAAGCCCGAGCAGTGAACCAACGCGCTCACCGTCACCGGTTTCATCACCTTCTGCTTCTCCGGTTTCATCACCAGACAGCTCCCCAGCTCCAACGACAGAGCCAACTCCGAGCCCAATCGTTGTGCCTGATCCAGAAAATAGCACACCTGTTTTCGAGACAACATCAATTAACTCAACGACATCTGGTAGAAACTACCGCAGTCGTGTGAGGGGATTCGATGCCGATCTTGGAGATGTACTTGGAATGAGCATCGTCTCAGGTCCAGAGAGCATTTATGTAAGCGGCTGTACCTTCGGACCGTGGTTAGGTGCTGAATATATCACTTGCCAATTAGGAGGTGTGAGTCCAGCTCCAGGAACATATGTTGTCGAGATGTCTATCTTTGATCAAGATGGCGCTCAGTCAACACGACAGTTTGACCTGGTTGTTAACTAACAATTGAATATATAGATGAGATAGGAGCCCCGCCGCAGGCGGGGCTCCTATTTGTATCTCTACCATTCATTTCCCTCTATAAACCACCCATCAAAATACTGTACTATGATCTATAGCTATGAGCATTTTTGTTGAACTTAGTATCTTACTTGCAGTCACCACAGCCATCGCGGTAGTGGTGAAACTACTTAAACAACCACTGGTTGTTGGCTATATTCTGGCGGGCATCATCGCGGGCCCTTACGTCCTTAATGTTCTCCAATCGCAACATGAACTTGAACTTTTTTCTAAAATTGGAATTGTAATCCTCCTGTTCATAGTTGGACTACACCTCAACCCTAAAATTATTAAGGAAGTCGGTTCTGTATCGCTTGTTACCGGTATTGGTCAGGTTTTATTTACGTCGGTAATTGGGTTCTTGATCGCAACACTGCTTGGTTTGGATCGTACCGCTGCGCTCTACGTTGCCATTGCATTAACCTTTAGTAGTACGATCATTATCTTAAAACTTCTGGCAGACAAACGTGATTTGCAGAAGCTCTACGCCAAAATTGCCGTCGGATTTCTTCTGGTTCAGGATATTATTGCTACGTTGGTTTTGATTGGCATAACGGTCACAACCAATGGCTCAGACTCACCACCTTTATACCTAATATCGCTGATTTTGCTAAAAGGTCTTGGAATTATTTTGGCCCAATTTCTGATCTCAACATTTGTCATGCCGAAGCTCACGAGTTTTGTTGCTCAGTCACAAGAATTATTATTTTTATTTGCTCTTGCCTGGGGGACTACAGTTGCGTCTATTTTTTATGTACTCGGATTTTCTATCGAAATTGGTGCCCTCGTAGCAGGAGTCACGCTCTCAGTCACCGATTATGCAGATGAAATTGTTTCGAGGCTTAAGCCACTGAGAGATTTTTTCATAGTTATTTTCTTTATTCTTCTCGGGTCACAAATGATTTTGACAAATATTTCAGGAATTCTTATCCCCGCACTTTTATTATCGTTATTTGTATTAGTTGGTAATCCAATTATTGTGATTGTGTTGATGAACTTAGCTGGTTACAAGAGAAAAACCGGTTTTATGGCGGGATTAACCGTGGCACAAATCAGTGAGTTTTCGCTCATTCTTGCGAGTTTGGGCTTGAGAGTAGGGCACATTTCTCAAGAAGTGCTGTCACTTATCACAATGGTAGGTTTAATTACCATCGCAGGTTCAACATATTTAATACTGTACTCAGATAAAATATATCCTCGTCTTAATCATGTTCTTGGAGCGTTAGAACTCCTTAAAAAATCATCGTCTGAGCGAGGATCGGTCGAGGAAAATTTCTCAAGTATTATTTTTGGCTTTGATCGTGTCGGAAATACGTTCTTAGAAACACTTCAAAGCATGAAGCAAGATGTGTTGGTCGTTGATTTTAATCCTAAATCAATTGAAAGACTAACTGATCTCGATGTGTCATTTCGATTTGGCGACGCGAGCGATATCGAGTTTCTCGAAGACCTACCAACGGTCAAACCTAAACTGGTGATTTCAACTATTCCAGATACTATTGCAAATGCATTAATTATCAAAACTATGCTTGCCAAAAACAAACGAGCACATATCATAGTGCTAGCCCATACCACCAAAGAGGCTCATGAGTTGTATGAGGCCGGCGCTGCTTATGTAATCATGCCTCATCACTTGGGAGCCGACTTTGCCGCATCTCTGATCCGCAAGTACGGTGATGATCGAGTAGGCCTTACTGAAGTTCGCGAGAAGCATCGACGCAAAATTTCTCAGCGATACAGTCACACCTAATTTTACTTCCTTCAAGTAATTACCGCTTGACAGTTTGCCCAAAACATATTCTAATATACGAATATGTATTCCGAATTATTTGAGCTCCACGCACACCTTCTTAAGGCCCTCGCACATCCAAGACGACTTGAGATTGTGCATCTGTTACGCGATCAAGAATTGGCGGTTTCAGATATTCATACTATGCTTGATTTGCCTCAGGCAAACATAAGTCAACATTTGATGATCTTAAGAGATGCAGATATTGTGACCACCACCAAAGATGGTAAACATATTTTTTACAAACTCTCAGATCCAAAAATTATTGCAGCATGTGATTTGTTGAGAGAAGTATTAATTGATCATCATGTTGATCATAAAAATAGCACACTCGCTACAGAATTGGTTCTGACAATGAATGAATTACTGCCCCTTACGACAGACCCAGTGTGCCATATGCGTGTTTCGCCAAAAACTGCGGGTTTCCACCACACCCATCAAAATAAAGAATATTATTTTTGCGCAAGCGGTTGTCTTGCAGCATTTAAAAAGGAGCCAAAGAAATATGTCTAAACAAACTGCAACCAAAGCATTTCATATTTCTGGTATGCACTGCGCAAGCTGTGCGACCACTATTCAGCGCGCATTGCGAAAAACCGAAGGCGTGACAGAAGCGGCGGTCAATTATGCTAACGAGCAAGCCACCGTTGTGTTCGATGAGTCAAAGGTTTCTTCCGGTGATCTAGAAAAAGCTGTAGAAAAAGTTGGATACAAAGCACATATATCAGACCCTGCGTCTATCGACCGAGCGGAAACAGAGCGCTCCCAAGATTTGACGAACCTCAAAATTAAACTGGGTGTGAGTGGTGTCTTGTCACTAATTTTACTCACCAGTATGGTGCCAGGTGTGCCGATGATATTTGCAGATCCATGGGTGCAGTGGACATTGGCAACGCCGGTTCAATTTTGGGCCGGCAAACGGTTTTATCAAGGCGCCTGGTCTGCTCTCAAAAATTGGAGTGCCAATATGGATACCTTAGTGGTGATGGGAACATCTGCAGCATACTTTTTCTCTGCATTTGTGGCACTCAAGCAAGATTGGTTAACTGAACAAGGAATAGAAACGCATTACTATTTTGAAACTGCAGCAGCAATTATCACCTTCATTTTGCTCGGAAAATATTTAGAAATTAGAGCCAAAGCAAAAACTTCTTCTGCAATCAAAGAACTGCTTGGGTTGCAGCCAAAAACTGCGATGGTCATGAAAAATAATGCGTGGACAGAAATTGCCTTAGAAGACGTCAGCATTAATGACAGAATTCTAGTTAAACCAGGGGAGAAAGTTCCCGTTGACGGTATCATCACCAAAGGTGAGACATCCATAGACGAAAGCATGGTTACCGGTGAGAGTTTGCCAGTAGAAAAAACAGTTGGCGATTCAGTCATTGGCGCAACTGTTAATCACTCCGGAAGTATTGAGGTCAGCGCCAAGAAAATTGGTAGCGATTCAATGCTTGCTACAATAGTCGCTCTGGTCCAGGCAGCGCAAGGATCGCGCCCACCAATTCAGGCATTAGTTGATACGATTTCCTCATATTTTGTACCGGTTGTCATCGGTTTGTCAGGTTTGACATTTATACTATGGTGGACGCTCGGGCCAGCACCACAGCTCCTCTTGGCATTAGTGAGTATGATTACCGTGCTCATTATCGCGTGTCCGTGCGCATTAGGTCTCGCGACGCCAACATCGTTAATGGTGGGTATCGGTCGCGGTGCACAGAAGGGTATTTTAATTAAAGACGCACAAGCACTCGAAATTGCTAATAAAATTAAAGCAATTGCCTTTGATAAAACAGGAACCCTTACCGAGGGCAAACCAAAGGTACAAAATATTGCCTATTCCGACGGTGCACATGAAAAACAGGTCAATAAGGCAATAATTTCACTGGAATCGCTTTCGCATCATCCACTCGCCCACGCAATTGTGAATCATCTCCAGGAACAAGACGCATCACTCACAGTTCAGGATGTTGAAAAATTCAAAGACCATTCAGGAAAAGGCATTCGTGGAATGGTCAAGGGAAATGAAGTTGCAATCGGCACTCACGCATTCATGGAGTCTTTAGCGATCGATCTCGACAAAGATTTAGTGCAAAAGACCAAGCAATGGCAGACCAAAGCACAGTCAGTTGCCTTTGTTGCCATCGATGGTCAGCACGTGGCATCACTCGGTATCGCTGATACACTCAAGAAAAATACCAAACGTGTCATCGCAGCGCTCATTGAATCGGGCATCATTCCAGTGATGGTCACTGGCGACAATCAGCAAACTGCCCAAGCTATTGCAGACCAAGCGGGCATACACGATATTCGGGCCGAGGTACTACCTGCGGATAAAGAGCGTGTCATCCAAGAACTGCGTCAAGAATTCGGTGTTGTGGCTATGGTCGGCGATGGCATTAATGATGCTCCCGCACTCGCTGCTGCAGACGTTGGCATTGCCATGGGTGGCGGTACAGACGTTGCCATCGAATCTGCTGGCATTACGTTACTCCACAGTGACGTAGCACTAGTACCAACTGCGATTGAGCTTTCCAAAAAAACAATGACGAATATCAAGCAGAATTTATTTTGGGCATTTGGATATAATATTGTATTAATCCCGGTTGCTATGGGAGCGTTATACCCATTCTTTGGCATAACATTGAGCCCAATCATGGCAGGAGCTGCTATGGCATTTTCAAGTGTGAGTGTGGTAGCAAATGCGCTTCGCTTGCGAACAATTAAATTACAATAAGGAGCGCATACAATGAGTTTACTACTAATTTTTCTAACTGGACTAACCACCGGTGGCTTATCATGTCTTGCCATGCAGGGAGGTTTGCTTGCAAGTGTCATCGCAAACCAAAAAGATCGGGAGCACGACAAAATTGTGGAGCAAAGCCATAAGAATGCGTACAAGAAAAAATCAAGATATCGCCAAACGCTAGAAAAGTATAATTTTTCCTTGCAATCATTTGATCAGCTTGATTGGTTGCCTGTCTTGATGTTTTTGCTGACTAAATTGATATCTCATACGATTCTCGGTGCTTTGCTTGGACTTTTGGGTTCTGCAGTGACGTTGAGTTTGGGTATGAGACTTGGCTTTCAGACGTTTACTGCCATTTTTATGTTTGCAACTGCCATGAATTTGTTGGATGTGCATCCGATATTCAGGTACGTCGTTTTCAAACCGCCTAAATTTATCCAGAGAATGATCAGAAAAACAGGTAAGAGCACTGCACTATTCACACCGGCTGTGCTTGGAGCATTTACCATTTTTATTCCATGCGGCGTAACCCAGGCTATGGAAGTGTTAGCAATTAATTCGGGTAGTCCAGTCATGGGTGCATTGATTATGTTTACATTTGTGCTCGGGACGTCGCCGTTATTTGCGCTTCTTGGCGTAGCGACAGCAAAATTATCAGAAGGCTGGTATCAAAAATTCACCAAGGTAGCCGCGATAGTCCTTATTGGAATGGCTGTGTATAGCGTCAATGGCGTCTTACTCGTTCTCGATTCACCCATTACGGTGAATAGAATTGTGCGCCCAATTACCTACTTTTTTTCAGAGGAACGGTTTGCGAAGGCAGGTGGAGCTGCATCAATAGTTAACGGTGTGCAGCAGGTGACGATTGGCATCTACAATTCTGGGTATTCGCCCAATTATGTGCGGGTACAGGCTGGCGTCCCAGTCAACCTAACGCTCGTAAGTAAAGACACCTATTCTTGTGCACTTGCATTTGTGCTGCGTGAATTTAATATAAATACGTTTCTGGAAGCAACAGATAGTCAAAGTTTCACATTCACACCCCAAAAACCAGGAAAATACACCTTTACTTGTTCAATGGGCATGTACAGTGGAACGCTTGAAGTAATAAAATAACATTGAGGAGATCTATGTTCGGATTATTCAAAAAAAAAGTACAAGGTGAAACCGCGTCTTTCAAAATTAGTGGTATGCACTGCACCAGTTGTAGTATGAATATTGACGGGGAACTTGAAGATCTGCCTGGAGTGGTCTCTGCGAGCACATCATATGCTACTGCCACATCAAAGGTCACGTATGACCCCAAAAAAGTAAGTAAAGAGACGCTGAAAAAGACAATTGAGAATTTGGAGTACACCGCAGAAGAAGTCTAGGTAGACGCAACATTTTCTGAATCAAGCAAAACAATACTCTTATTTACTCACTTACCAAAGGGTTTGAGTCTTTGAGCTCAGCTGGTCCGCGAATTTCGTCCGGCTTAACCCACGTAGAACAAAACTGTGTTGCTGACAAAGATTCAACAGCATAATCGTTGAGGTTTTTTGTATAAACATAGGTAGCTTTTTGTTGTTGATGGCAAACAGTATCATTTAGCAGGAGAAAATAGGTACCACTATCGATTGGAGAAGCCAGCGCAGGCACAGTAATGGTTGTCCCTGATGGTGTGATATCACAGTTTTCTAGCATTTCGGGACGAAGAATGAGGACGCTTGATTGTACAGTCTCGCTGTCCGGACAACTGTGAGAAACCGTTATAGAACCAAACGAGTAACTGAGTGCATCAGGGTTCTCAAACTGCTTGCGCTCAGATTGAGTAAGCGATCCTAGTAGGTTGTTGTACGCAATTATTGCACGAGCTCTGCGGTACACCTCTGGAGTATCTATACCGATAAAAATCTCTTGATTTTCTTGTGATGCTAGGCGGACGTATGCACTCAGAAGTCTGTCTTCAAAGTAGTGATTGTCGGCAGAAATAATTCCATATCGACCAAAATACTGTGTACCAAACCATAAGGTTTCTAGTATGAGCACTCCGCAGATTCCGACCAAGATCAGTGGTTTTTTCTCATACTTTCGCCAAAGAAACTGAAGCCCGAATGCAATTGGAGCAAGAATTATTGCATACGTAAATGCACTTCTAAAAATAGACTGATAGGAAATGCTCAGAACTGACGCCACTGGTGACAAAACAATCAACGCAAGCCATGGTTTCCAACCTGTAACATCATGTTTGATCATCGTGAAGGAACCAATAATCAGTAACATCATCCACGATACATACCAAAATCCATGAACATACAGTGAAAATTGAAAACCACTCTCGAGTCCAGTACTGACCAATCGATTAAGATCAAAAACTGAAGTCCAGCGTTTGGTCGCTTCCCAAAATAAAACGGTAGCTTTATTGATTGCAAGTTGGCTTCCCGGAAATGAGAGACTCAGCAACCGTGTTTGATTCACAACTTCACTGAGATACTGGCCCGAAAAAATAAGTTCTGATTGTCTATCTTCAAAGTGATTTTGAGAGATTCCATGCTGCGTGTAGAGGAGGAGTGCGCCAACGGCACATACCACCAAACAAGCTGGCGCAATAAATGATTGTATATTTTTTCTAAAATGCTGAAGATAAATGATAGCAAGAGTCACAAGTGTGAGTACAGGAATAGTAATTTTTGCCCCGTGATACGTGAAAAAACCAATAATAATTCCTAAAATACTCAGGCTCAACCATCCGATTTGACGAGCGCGTGAGCGCCTGAAATTTTTTCCATACGCGAGTAATCCACCGACGGCAATTAATTGAAAGAAGAGCGAAATTCCAGCCTCATAGCCCGTTCGCGAAATATGCACATGCCAAGGACTGATCCATAGAATGAGCATAAAAAAGGCTGCGATCGATGCATTTCCAAAAAGGAGCCACACTACCCACCCAGCCGCCAACACGCTAAATAGTCCAAAAATTGCCGCAGGTAAATGACCTGATGCAACACCAAGTCCAAATATGCTTTGAACTGCAGCGTGAATGACCGGCGTGAGTTCTGCGAGCACATTTTTGGTATGTGCAGGACGAAGTGACCAAGGATTCCAGGTACCAGATAGATCGCTTCCATATCTTGCTAGAGATTCTCCAGTTAAAACGTAATCAAGCTCATCGTGGTAGTAGGCAAGTGGAATTTGCTGTATGTATCCAAATCGCAGTATTAAGCCAACAGCAGCAAGAGCAAAAAATAAACAATATTTGATCAAATCGGCTAAGCGTGGATTATTTTTTTTCAAGGTTGATAGAGTATAGCAAAAATTACTCAGTTGGAGCAGTCTTTTGTGGGGGTGCAAAACCTCATTTAAGGTATACTACTATGAGAGATATATGCAAACAAACGTTCGCTCATTATTTGCTTGAAAGAAAGACACTATGGCATACCCAGAAGGCTCAATTGGCGTAAGACATCAAGATCAAGACTCTCTGCTGGTGGGTGAACATCGAAAAAATGCGATAGAGCAACAGCAGCAAGAATCGCGTGTTATCATCATTGACGACGCCAATGTATTTGAGGGCAATCTTCAGGATAATCCAGTCTTTAAAGAGCTCCTCGAGCGTGGGGTGGATATACTGATCTTTACATCAACAAATCCCGATAAGCTTAGTACTGAAGAATTACTCAACGCCAAGATTGCAGAACTCGGTTTTGGTAGTAGTGCGGATGGAGATTTTAACCCAGATCTTATTGCTTGTGTTGCTAATTATCTTCAGGGTGAAGTGCTTTGCACGGTAGGTCAAAAATGGTTTGACGCAATGCATCAGGATGATATTGATCATTTGCAGGAATTCATCATTAATAAAATAAAGGGAGACGAAGATAAAAACATAGAGCCAATGTCACCTAGTGACGCTTTTATCGAAGGCATGCGCTATTTAGTTGTAGAACTTGATCGCGAACACGTCCTGGAATCAGATGGATCTGAGCTTGATGCTGAGGAGTCTGAAACGTCGGCTAATACACCTATTCTTGAAAATGAAATACCCGCGCCCTCAACTGGCAGTGGTGAGTTAACTGAAACTTCTCCTTCCCCAGAACCACTGCCCAAAGAAAAGAAAGAGAATTTAGTAGTTCCAGCATTAGTTGGAGGTGCGATCTTGCTAGCCATGGGTGTAACAACTATACGAGCAATTGGCAAAAGACGCAAAACACTTAGTCATGTGCGTGAACAGCGGGCAGAAACCTTGTCCGAATTTAGCTCGCTCGAAAATCTTTTGAATGAGTGGGATTCTATAAAAGTTTTTGGCGAAATAAAAGATGCATATGAAGATAGTTATCAAGTCGATTATGTTGATATACTTAGTAAAGAAACAGTTTTTGTCGAGCAATTAGCACGAGCGCGAAAACTCGATGAAAGTTTAGAAAATTCACCGGTACGGATTTATTCACTACAAAAAACTATTACAGCTTCTCAAGAAAATGCACAAGAACTTGGGCAGGTGATAGGTAAGCTCCAAGCACTGCAGAAGGAAATCGAAGAAATCAACAATGAGGTATCACTCAAGTTGAGCGAAGCAGATGGAAACTTACAAAAGGCACAAGATTTACTAGCTTCTGCCAAAGATACGGTCAAAACCTGGGCAGCATCTCATCCTGCATACTTTCCTAATTCAGATGAGATCACCAGTACATTGGACGCACAGTTGAAGGCTGCTGAAGCGTGCTTTGGAGAGAATAGCAAGAGGATCCTTGAGGGATCAAATAGAAGTATTGAAATTATCGAAGATGTAGACAGCCTCACTACATCACTGGCCTCTTTTTCTGAGCTCATCAAGCTGAGAGACACACTAGTTGTAAAAAGTGCAGAGCTCGCGCAATCGTATCCCGAATTAGTGGAAAAAAGTGATTTTCCTATACTCAAGAATCAACTAGACGCTGTTACTTTATTGCTCGGGGCAAATGACTTTTTAGAAGATTTACCAGGAGCGGTTGAATTGGCAGAAACAGAAGCGCAGCATTCTGTTACTTTTTTTGAAGATCTGAAATTGACGTGCCAAGACTTCTCAGAAGATTCAAAGAGTGTCGAAGGATACCTAAAGGATAAGTTCTATGAATCACATGTCTCGGAACAGGCGAAAGATGCAGAAACATTTCGTACTGAAGCTCAAATGCAAGCTAAAAAAGGTGCCTGGATTGATGCAGAATCACTACTCAGAAGCTCTCGAGTTGAGTCAGCGTCGCGCGTCTCAATTTTAAAGGAATTGAAGAAACTTCGTGATGATAACGAGCAAACCATAGACTTGCTCAATATAGAAGTTGCCAAAAGTCAGCGGCATTTATCAGGCACAGTATCTGAGCACTGGAAAGAGTTAGACAATCTCTACAAACCGTCAAATTACACAGGTTATGAGAAACACGTTGAGAATGCGGGAACGTTACTGAAAAAAGTCTTTGATGACCCATCAAATATTGAAGATCTAGCTAGTAAAGCTGAGCGAAAAAATAGTATGGGCTCAAAAGAAAATCCTGGACAAAAATTTAGTGAAGCCCAAGCAATCCTTTCGACGATGCAGCACCATTTGGCAGAAGCAAATGAGCTTATAAACGCGCTAGAAGAGCGATATGAGTTAATTAAAGAATCCGAGAAATCTCACAGTTCAGTAGCAGCAACAGCAAGGGAAAAGATTCTGCGGGCTAAGGAGCTGATCAGGGAGAATGACCAATTCATCAAAGAGAGTACCGCAGACATACTTAAAGGAGCAGACACAGTACTTCTTGAATATGACAATGCCGTTACCCGCGAAAATTATGTGCTTGCCTTGGATCTTGCAACAAATGCACTCAGAGTCGCAGAGTCCACTATAGATAGTGCCCAAAATCAGATTGAGACTGTCAGAAAGCAATTCGCCAAGCTAGATCAAAGCAGAGAAGATTGTAAGGCAAGAATTTCTGATGCAATTTCTAAGGTAAATCAGGAGTTTGACACCATTGTTTCGAGTGAAACAAGAAGATTTGTCGCAGTCACACAAGCTGCAGTAACGATCCTTGCTCAAGAAGAACGTGCTCTCGTAAAATTAGAAGACACCACCTTGTTGGCAGAAATTAGTAGGCTCATTGACATGTATGATGATTTGGAGAGCACCGCTGAGATTACGATTGCTACTAATCTGCTTGATGACCAAGAGCGGTATTCTGATCAGTTCGATGTTGCCAAAAAAGCGATCAAAGATGCAAAAGCTGCTATAAATGCTGCTCAGAAAGTACTTGACGATAGTCGCAGTAGTGGTGTTGGATTCTCACAGCTTCATTTAGCTGAGAGTCGTCTCCCTGATGAACCTATTAAGGGCGTCGCTCTGAGTGTAATTGAAGGTGTAACTTCAAGAGCCAAGGCTTCTCAAGCACTTGCTGAGGAAGCACACGAAGCTGCAAAAAATGCAATAGAACAAGCGATTGCAGAAAAAAAACGATTGGATGACCTCGAAGCAGAAAGACAGCGCAAGAAAAAAGCAGAAGAGGATAGAAAAGCGCGTGAGGCGCAGGCAGAGAAAAATAGAAAGGCTCAAGAAGCGCAGCTTAAAAAACAGCGCGACGCGATGCAACAGAAAGCTAGGGAAAGAGCAAGTCGGCCGCCCACTACCACGCAGCGTATAGGAAAAGCTTCAGGTGGGCTGCCATCAAAAAAACGATGAGCAGAGTCAAGCAATGAACCGTAACAAAAAAACCAAATACTTCATTCCGCCGCAGGATGACCCAATTCCATTGACTCAGTCGGCGCTCAACGAAAAGCGTGCAGAATTCGCCCGTCTTAAAAAACGTCGTGCGGAAGTCATGGTCAGGCTGGTAGAAGCCAGAGAAAAAGGTGATCTTTCAGAAAATGGTGCATACACCGCTGCTAAATTTGAGCTGGGAGATTTGGGACGACGCCTGAGGTACATTCGGTACGTGCTCAAGAACGCATATGTTCCAGTAGAATTTGGTGGGAATACTGTGGAATTTGGAGTAAATGTCACACTTCTCAATACGCAAACAAAAAAAGAAAATACATATATTCTCGTTAGCCAGCATGAATCTGATCCCTTGAATGGCAAATTATCTTTAGAAAGCCCGATTGGTAGTGCAATTCGGGGAAAGATGGCGGGTGACGTTGTGGAGGTGGAGACACCGAGGGGGGTGGTTGAATTTGTAATTAATGCTATTGGATAAGGGAAGTGATTTATGAATGAAAATCAAGAATTACAAGCTCATCACGAGTACGTCAAAGGACAGACATACCTACTTGTTCTGTGGGCATCTTTGGCTGCATTTATGGAGTTTGTGCAAGAAAATGCATATGGCAGAGAAAACTTTCTTAATGAGCTCAGCGCCTCCATGAATCATCAAGACTCACTTGCTGGCGCTGCTGTATTTGGTGCAGGTGAACACTTATTAGATTTGTTCGCAGAAACAATTTTTCCGAACTCAGAGAAGCTTCGTCAAATTATTCCTTGGGCACTATTTGCGGTGGCATGCATTTATAATTTATCCCAACTCAGTGACCCTCAGTACTATGACAGCACGGGCATGGATATCATTGCTAGCGGAGCAGCAATCACTATGGCTCGGGGTATAAGAAAGATTTTTTCTGGAATGAGAAAAAAATAAGGGATGCGGAAGGGGAGGGATTCGAACCCACGGGACCGTAAAGGTCATGGTTTTCAAGACCATTGCAATTGACCACTCTGCCACCCTTCCAATTGGAGTTTCAGAACCCTTATTGTACCATCCCATCTACTTTAATGAGTTGAATATTTCGTGTAGACTATTTGTATGGATATTCGTCAAGCTTTTACTGCACCTTCTTCATCTAGTAGAGACAGATCTGGTAGTCCTGACTCGACTCAGGCGGGGGTGAGTGATACAGCGTCACAAGCCACAGCTCAGCAACCAGCAGATCCGTCTAAGCCGGATTCGCGTCCGTTCGAACCTCGATCACAGCGGAACGAGCCGCAAGACAGTCCTCCACGCCAGACTTCACGATCAGAAGCCAGACGAACCCCTACCGAGCGACGAGCACCCCAACAAAGTCCCGCTGAGCAATATTTCGGTCAGATGGTGCAACCAGATCCAGAAATTACTGTTTTCTCCTGGATCGCTGCAAGTCGACCATTTAAAAATCATCATCGCAAGTACTACACCACAATTGGTGTCATAGTGTTACTCATTTCTTTAATATTGTTTTTTGCCGGGCAGTTTTTGCCGGTAGCAGTGGTCTTGGCTGTTGCATTTGTGTCGTACGTGATGTCAACAATTCCACCAGAGATGATTACGAATAAAATTACGACCTATGGTCTCAGGCTTGATGAAAATCTCTACTATTGGGACGAGCTGGGAACATTTTGGTTTGAGAAAAAATTGGCAAAAGATGTACTAATACTCGAGACAGTGCAGTTTCCGTATCGAGTTATGTTTGTTTTAGATAATACTTCGGTAGAAGAAATTCGCGATATTCTCGCAAGGGTTTTGATAGAAAAAAAGCCACCACTTACCTCGTACGAAAAGGCTGGCAAATGGCTACAGGATAAGTTTCCTCTTGATATCGATGGTGATGATGATGAAAAACCAGCCACTAAGTCCGCTGACATGAGAAGTGCATCTGTAGCGCCACCAACTACTCAGCCAACCACAGCGCAAGAAGCTCCAGCTGGTTCTCCTCCGAACAACACTCCTCACCCTCAATAAAGTTTGATACAATACGTCTCTCATGCACCCGTAGCTCAGCTGGATAGAGCATCTGTTTGCGGAATAGAAGGTCGTGCGTTCGAGTCGCACCGGGTGCACAGTTCGTTGTCTCAGATTAATATCATACTTTGCTATACAATATCCCCCATGGAGAGGTGTCGGAGCGGTCTATCGGCCAGGTCTCGAAAACCTTGGGAGGTTTTCCTCACGCGGGTTCGAATCCCGCCCTCTCCGCAACAGTTGAAAAGTTCTGATAGACCCGTCTAATACCACAGAATGGGTTGATTCGGCTTACTAAATCTCCTTGATTTGAACATTTTTCGGTTTTGGAGCCTGTAATTTGTAATACATATGATATATTTCTATACATTATGCCTTATGATATTCCATATTTTCCTTCACAAACTGACACAAGTGAAATGTTTAGAACACATTGGAATTACATCAAGTGCATAAATTATTTATTAACCGATTTAGAAATTGAAATAAACATTGGTACAAGATCACAACTCGATCCCTCAAGAATAATAAAATTTTCTAGGTTGGCAGAGTTAACAAAAGTTAGCATTCAATCAGAAATTCAAGCATCTGGACAAGTTTCAGACTATGCATCGGTCGTTGCCCCTTGGATTCCTGTTAAGTGCTATTACAGACTTTACTATTTAGAAGCAATTTTTTTATATTTACTTACAGGTGAACCATCAGGTTTCCAAAACGGTGGACATACAAAAGTTAGAAAATCTTTAATTCGAAAAATTGAAAATAATGAGTTTACACTGGTTAATGGCTTTGATTCTTTGTTATCCGAAATTAGTGTGTGGGAGTTTGCTACCCAATTTAGGGCTACTTCAGGTGCAAACATAGGTTTCGACTATTTTTTAAACCCTGATTGTCACAAATCAATAAGAAAAAAAATCGCAGAATACATTAGAATTGGTTGGATGCAACAAGAAAGATTATCAAGCTTTAGAACTCTCAGAGCAAGAAATCTTAGAGACTCAAATCTACATCCTAAAAAATTTTTGATTTTTGATTACTTCTATTGGATGAGGATTAAAGCTAACTATAGAGATATTGATTTTTTAGACTTTGAAAATGATGTGCGACCAGTAGATTCTTTTGAATACATAAAAGAGTATGTCGAGGCTACTGAAAAGTATGCTAATGCGCTAATCAATGCTAGCGAAAGAATAAAGCTCCAAAGAGGCATTACTTCAGCTTAATTTTTTTATTTGTTAACACAAACCTAGTCTTAACCATCCCCATCACATCCCTTCTGTCATCTGCGCTTCCAGTTTTTAGTATGTGCTTCAGATACTTGATTGCCATTTCTTCATCATTGTCTCGCACTGCAGAATTTTCTATTTCGTCAAGATTGCCAGACTGACCTGCTCCCCATATAATTCACACTAACTGTAAAATAGCAGTACTGTGAAAGGGGGCAAAATGGCAGGAATAGCACGAGAGGTAAAGGTTGAGATATTGGCGAAAGTAAAAGCAGGCCAAAAGGTGGTAGAACTTTCCA
>JBGTEY010000013.1:0-274772 GCA_041747555.1 Patescibacteria group bacterium | reverse complement strand
ACGATTTATTTCTACATTTGGGGCATATTGGATTGTTTTTCATCCCTCAATCATACGTTTGACTGAGTCAAAACACTAATTGGGAACGATTTACCAATCTAAACTAGGTGAAAAAGGTGACCGTTTTTGAACGGTCTCCCCACCCCGTTATTGATGAATGTTGTCTAGGTCAACCTTCACCCATGGTTTCCCCTCCAAATCCTCAAGTCCAAACTCCCCCATCCGAGTCCTAATTAACTGGATCGTCTCATACCCCACCCGCTGCAACATCCGTCGAATTTGCCGGTTGCGACCTTCTTTGATCACAATTTGCAGCCAAGTATTCTTTTTTTCCATTGAGAGTACGGTCACTTCCACAGGCTGGGTCATGCCGTCCTTGAGTCTGACGCCGTTTCTCAAGTGAGTGAGCGCTTTGTCGGTGGGTTGGCCTTGGACCAGCACCTCGTAAGTCTTGGGGACACCGTATTTGGGGTGTGTCATTTTTTGGGCGAGCGCGCCGTCATTGGTGAGGAGCATTAAGCCTTCTGAATCTATATCGAGTCTACCCACAGGATAGAGTCTGGTACGGATGTTTCTTGGGAGGAGTTCTAGGATAGTTGGTCTGTCAAGCTCATCGCTCGTGGTTGAGACGTAGTGGACGGGTTTGTTGACGAGGTAGTAGACTTTGGGCTCTGGCTTGGTTATGAGTTTGCCATCGACTTTTATTTGATCGGTGTCTGGATTAATTTGTTGGCCAATTTCTGCATTTTTGCCGTTTATTTTGACGCGACCTTCGGTGACCAATACCTCACTTGCTCTTCTGGATGCGACTCCAGCATGGGCAAGGTACACATGGATGCGTTGGGTTTTTTTAGTTGGCATGGGGGTATTGTACCTCAAGGTTGGGCAGAAATGTGTGTTGGGATCGAGAGCGGGCCCGAAAACACTTGAGATTCCTTCTCCAAAAATAATTTTTTATCGGTATAATGGTCTTCTCGGTGGAGCCAAGCTAGCCAAGATGGTCACGGCGCATGTCTGAAAAACATGAGATTGAGGTTCGAGTCCTCAGCTTGGCACATTTTTCAAATTGAGTACACTTTGACGTCTGGATATGAAAAAATGTTTCACGTGGAACATTTTAAATGGTGATTTTACTTCCCGAAAATTTGCTTCACCAAGATGACCATGAAGTCGACAAAAGCTTTAAAGCCGATCCCGAGCCATTTGACGCCAAAGGTCAATACATTTTGGGTTGTCTGTGCCGAGACTCTTTTAAATTCTGGATTTTGTAAGTAATTTGACATAGTTGTATTGTAGCGTGAATAGTGAGGTTGTGCATCTATCACGATTTATCAAGTAACTGCGCAGTAAGTGCTACTCCTCTCGGGGGAGCACACCGCTTTGAATGTACCCAACTCGGTGGTACAATAACCCTTGCTCAGCGCGGGAATAGCTCAGTGGCTAGAGTGTCTCCTTGCCAAGGAGAAGGTCGCGGGTTCGAATCCCGTTTCCCGCTCAAGATGTGACTGAAATAAACACAAATGGGCATTAACGTACGCAAACCTCCTCTACTTATCGCACACCGTGGCGATGTGGTTTCTTACCCAGAGAATACAATTGAGGCATTTTTATCAGCTTTTAAAAAGGGAGCTGACGGCATCGAGTTAGATGTCCATTTACATAAGAATGAAGTTATTGTCGTTCATAATTTTTTGTTTGATCACAATAAAACTTACCTAAGGCTCGAAGAAGTTTTGGAGGAAACGCATTCTAAAGGCAGGATTGAGATAGAGATCAAAGCATTTGATACCAAAATTCTTCCACAATTAAAAGAAATATTGGATTCATTTCCCCAATCAGATTTTGAATTGACAACGAGTGAAATCCCTTTAGCGCCTTATATTAAGCGTCAATTCCCTCAAATACCTTTGGGCTTGATTTTTCATGATTTCCTTTTTCAAGATTGGATGACACTAGAATTGGTAGCGCAAAAACTAATCGGCTGGGGAAAATTATCTAATGCTGACAGGCTTCATGTTTCACTCAACATATTAAAGCTCTTTGGTCAGGGTAATCTTGTTTATGCACTTCACGAAGCTGGTTTCGAAGTGCATTCCCATGTCTTGAATACTGAGGAGCGAAACAATGACCTTGTAAAAATGTTTGAGTGGAATCTTAATCAAGCCACCTTTGATAATATTGATATACTTGTCTACAGGGAGCAATATTTAAGAAACTCAAGGATACAATAGTATGAAAATTGACGCCGTAGCACAAAAAATCGCAGACGCAGGATTTACCGTGACCAAAAAACCTTGGGATGCATTTTGGGGACAGCGGTATGCGGTGGTGTGTGATCCTGATGGGTATATGGTTGATTTGTTTGCTGAGCTGCGATAAATTACACTAACAAACGCTCCGCTTAATATGGTAACTAACAGTCTGCATCAGGACCTATGAAAGAAAAACTAGCCCAATTCCTCACCACCCACCGCGTCTGCTCACTCACCACCCTCCTCCCCGATGGTACGCCACACGCCGCAGCACTCCACTACTCCCACACAGAAGATCCGCTCACGCTCTATTTCTCAACAGAAAAATCCAGCAGAAAATGCCAAGGTATACTCAACGGCGAATCAGTTATGGGTTCGGTTGTCATTGGCTTTAGTGAGGAAGAATGGGTAACACTGCAAATGGACGGTGAAGTGACCGCAGTTTCAGACGATGCCGTGCTTAAAAAAGCTCACGCCATCCATTATTCAAAACACCCCAATTCCGAAAAATACAAGGATGATCCAGAGACACTATTTCTAGCATTTTCTCCGACTTGGTGGAGGTACACGGATTACAATACTGATCCATTGACGATTATTTCATCAGAAAATTAAGAACATCTTGCAGTTCTTGGCTTGAAATTTGGTGACCGCCGGGATAATTTTGCACGATTGGGGATGCGCCAACTTTTTCTAAGATTTCAAGTAGCTTTTTCTTCTCTTGATCAGATACCATTGGATCCCTGTCACCAAAGGTGAGAAAAAGTTCTTGTTCCGCAAGTGATATATTTTCTGGAACAAACGGCACCATCGGGTGTAATAACACGGCTGTGCGAATTTTTTCTGGAAAATAAAACAGCGTTGCCAAGATCATGTTAGCGCCGTTTGAGTATCCAAGAAAAACCAGATCGGTCACCTCAGTTTTATGAATTTTGCACCATTCTGAAATGAATTCCTGCAGTTTCTTAGCCTCTGCTTTAATATTTTCTTGATCAAAAACCCCTGGGGACAGTCTTCTAAAAAACCGCGCCATGCCATCTTCAGAAATATTCCCTTTGAGCGCCAAAAGGTTGTACGAGTCCTGAACGTGATCATTAAGAAATAAAAAATCAGACAGTCCTCCACCTGTGCCATGCAATAGCACCAGCGTTTTAGCGGCCTGATTGTCAATAAATGTATGATCAAACTTCATATGAAATGGGCTCTAAGTTTGCTTCAATGCTGTCGCGTTCTGACTCCAAAAATGGTGGAAGTGATAACACCGTTCCAAGCTGTGACTCTTTTTGATCAGTCGTGAATCCTGGCCCATCGGTGGCAATTTCAAATAAAATACCTGCCGGCGTTCGAAAATAGACTGATTTGAAGTAATAACGGTTTATAACCTCTGTAGGATAGAGTCCAATCTCAATCACTTTTTCTCGGAGCTCTAGTTGATGTTTCTCATCTCGAGCTCGAAACGCAATATGATGCACTGTGCCCGCTGCACCAATTCCTGGTTGTAATGACGGGTCTTCATTCACCTCGAGTATGGATGCGCGTTTTGAAAATGTTCGAAACAAATGTCGGTTTTTGTCTTGATCTAAGTGTTCATACCCAAACACCTCTGTCAACACTGGAGCGACACTTGCCAAATTTGCCACGGTGAGTGTCGCAGAATGAAATTGCCGAATTGCCTCACGATCTGAAATATCTTTAGTGGTCCAGACTTCCCCAGTGTCCTCCAAGGAATCTTTGTTGGCGCCTACCAGCTCCAGTTGTTGGCTGTCAGCGTCAAAAAAAATAATCCGGTCATGCCCAAATTGTGTGACTGGTGCATGATGCTCAATGCCATGTTCTTCAAATCTTTTTTGCCAAAATTCTAGAGAATCCTCTGGTGCAGCAAGCGAAATTTTAGATACCATTCCACTTCCTTGCACACCTTGCATTGCTGGCAAAAAGATAAAAAAAGTCAAATCCATGCCCGGATCTCCTAACCTATCACCAAAAAATAAATGATACGTTTGTGTGTCATCTTGATTTACCGATTTTTTGACGAGTCTGAGTCCGAGAATTTTTGTGTAAAAATCAACCGTTTTTTGTGCGTTTGAGGCGATGGCGGTGATGTGGTGGATACCTTTGGTCATGAAAGTTGTTGCAAGAATTCCTTGACGAGTATTTCATTCCCCATTACTAGATCTGTTGATAAAATTGTGACAGCACTACCATCGTATGTCGCGATAATACCCCCAGCTTCTTCAATAATTAAAAATGCAGCGGCTTTATCCCAAGGTTTGAGTGCAGTATGAAAATACAGGTCAATCCTACCAGCAGCGATTTCGCACATGGTGAGCACAGCACTGCCCTTCATAAGTGTCCAGGGCGATGGGTTAATGTTGAGGAGTGTTTCCAGATTGCGACGTGTGCCGGCAGGGTTGTATGAATTATCTGTGGCAACCGTTGCAGCGCTTAAAGTTTGTTCTGTGCTTACTGATATCTTTTGCTCATTAACGAATGCGCCATTTCCTTTTTCTGCAAAAAAAAGTTCGTCATGAAGAGGATCGTATACTGCCCCCATTTTTGGGATGCCTAGTTCTAGATAGCCAATTGAAACACAGGAATAATTACGTTGATAACGAAAATTATTTGTTCCATCGATTGGATCAATTACCCATAATTTTTCCAAGGCAAGTACATCACCTAGATCGTATTCAGTCTCTTCAGAAAGAATTGGTTCATCGGGAAAATTTGATTGCAAAAGATCCATGATTATTTTTTCACTTGCCAAGTCTGCGGCGGTGACGATGTTTGCTCTGCCTTCTTTTTGGATCACGCCAGCCGTGGGAATGGAGTTTTTTACTGCTTCACCTGCTTTGCGAGCGGCCTGGATGATGATTGATTTTCGGTCGGTCATACTAGCTCCAGTATATCAAATCATTTTTTTTGAGCGGACACAGATTAACTATTTTATTTTTAGTTGACTCATCTGTAAAAATTGAGGTAATTTGCTATACTTACCTTATGAAAGAAAAAAAATCTAAAACCCTCTATAAATCCATAACAAATCGCAGTCTCACGGGTGCAATCGGTGGACTTGGTGAGTATTTTGAAATTGATCCAACGTTATTGCGAGTTGGATATGTGGTTTTGACAGTGTTCTCAGGATTTTTTCCAGGTGTTATAGCGTATATTGCTATCGCCTTAATTATGCCGAATAAATAAGAATTATACTTTTTGGAGAAATAGCATATAAATCTCAATGCAGTGAAATGCCTATCACTTTTTAGAGTCAGGTATCTTGATTTTCAGTAATTGAATTTTTCAGTTATACTACTAGCCAGTATTAAATATTTTTTAACAACGTATGATTTTATCACTTGAAAACACTGTTGTAGGCGAACGCATAGCTACAGAGAAAAAAACTATTCCAATGTCCAATAGTACTTATGAGCGATTGCAAGAAGAGCTTGATCAGCTACTGAGCAAATTAAGCGAAACCATGATATCACAAGGTGAAGCAGGATCGGCATCTGACTGGCATGACAATGCTGCTTATGACGAAGCGGTTAGAGCTTCTGGAGTGCTTCAAACCCAAGTTGAGCGAATTCGAGAGGTGTTGAGTGCCGCAGAAATAATTGAACCAAGGCAAGAAACAGCACAAGTTGGAATTGGAAATACCATTGAGGTACTCTTTGATGGAGAAGATGATCCAGAGACGTATACTATTTTGGGGCCAGAAGATTCAGCAACGCGACAGGACATGATATCTGTAGTCAGTCCACTTGGAAAATCAGTTTTGGGGAAAAAGGCTGGTGAGACGGTGAGCTATCGGGTTGGCAGTAGGGACATATCAGTCAAAGTACTGACTGTTTTGCCTGGTAATTTTTAGTTTCCACACACGAAACTGCTTCTGATGCCATCACAGCAATACGGCGGTTGATCCATTTTTCTGTACTTATTCCAGTATTCATCGTGCCATGAGGTGGTGTAGACTGCGACCCGCTCTTCTTCTGGTAAATAGCAACTGCACGGTATGGAGTCCAGGATATTTCCGTCTGGACAGGTTGGACTGATGGTATTGAGGCAGCTTTCTTGAAGCGCTTTGGCAGCGTCGGTGGTTGTAGCGCCCCCTGATGATATGGATTGGCAAACAGAGACTTTGCATTTTTCTGGAGAGAGAGTAATTGTACAAATACTGTGGGCGTTTCGAAATGATATGTCGGCTGCGGTATTCCCTGCGACCGCGCTTTTGGCGGCCTCGACATAGCATTCATTTGGCGCATCAAGTATAACGCAGTGCAAAAACGGATCGGTAAGTTGGATGCCAAATCCGCCATAATGAGTTTGAACAACCACTAAGGGGCTGAGCATGAAAAAAAGAAAGCTGGTCAGGCCGATGGCGATTTGACTTGCGACCGGTTTGGCGCGAAATAGCGGTTTTTTCTTCACAGTCTTTTTTTGTCCAATCAGCGTGCTGGCGTTGATTATCGTAAGCAGTAGAAGTGATGCTAAAAGTGAAAAAAAGATGAGGAGCGCTAATGAAACCCAATATCTCTCGATAAAAACAGTAAGCGTCGATTGACACTCCCAGGGACTAAATAAACATTGATCGTTCTGCATATACTCAGTATACAAGTTTTTGGAGGGCGATTGTTAGTTGTTTGTAAGGTTTTGCGCATACAGTAGATAGTATGTATACTGATACTTGATATAGTGATAATAAATTATGAATAAAATTGCCAAAATAGTTTTGATTGTTCTTGGAATTGGTTCGCTTGGCACTGTAGTATTTGCGTATCTCAATCAGGATGTTCTTCATTCATGGCTGAAATATTTGCAGTCAGACACCACTGGTCAAATGGGTTTTGTGCGGTCTGATATGGTTCAAAATGGGTCGCAAGGCAATGAACCTGCAACTGGTGATGCTATCAAGATCGTTCCAGCAGAAGATCTATCTATACAAGTCGAGTCAATCGTTCAAGGACTATCGGTGCCCTGGAGTGTCGTATTTACTGATCCAAATCGAATACTCATCACTGAGCGCGAAGGTGCAGTGCGCGTTGTTCAAGATGGCGCACTTCAAGAACAACCACTCATCAGATTTGATGAGGTGTCATCAGTCGCAGAAGAAGGTTTGATGGGTATGACACTTGATCCAAATTACGAAGAAAATAAGTATGTGTATGTGTGTTTTGCATATCCAAAAGATGATGGACTTGTTGATGCTGTTATTCGCCTCACCGATCAAGGGGATCGACTAGAAAGAGATCAAACAATTATCGACGATATTCCTGCTGCGAGGTTTCACGCGGGTTGTGAACTTGGTTTTGGGCCTGACGGCATGCTCTATATCACAACGGGTGACGCCACTGATAGAACTATTGCACAGGATAGGGATTCACTGGGCGGAAAGATACTAAGAATCAATGCTGATGGAAGTGTGCCTGATGACAATCCCTTTCCAAATTCTCCTATCTTTTCACTAGGTCACCGAAATCCTCAAGGCATTGCTTGGCACCCAGTAACTGGCCGATTATACAGCACCGAGCATGGCCCAAGTAATTTTGACGGTCCACCGGGTGGGGATGAAGTTAATCTAATTGCGGCAGGTGAAAATTATGGATGGCCGAGGGTGTCGCATCAAGAAACTGACCCAGAATTTGTTGATCCCTTATTAGTTTTCACACCCGCTGTTGCCCCTGGTTCTGCAATGTTCCACGATGGAACTGGAGCACCGCAGCTTACCAACAACTTCTTTTTTGCGGGACTTAAGGGCGAAGGTGTGTATCGGGCGATTTTTGACGAATCAGATCCATCGCAAGTACTTTTGTCAGAAAAAATACCCCAAGTTGATGTGGGAAGGGTTCGTGAAGTCATGCAGGGACCAGATGGAGCAATATACATAACGACTAGTAACAGAGACGGCCGAGCCACGCCCCGCCCTGGAGATGATGCTCTCTATAAAATCACAGTGCAGTAGGTGTTGTTGACTCTGTTGCAGGTGTAATCCCCTGCTGTTTCATGGGGCACGGCGAGTCCGCATACGAGCAAAAAACACAATCTTTTTCTTCTAGTGGTGTCAACTCATCTTCACAATTTACACACTTATAAAAATGCTGGAAGCCATCTACAGGCATCACCACGGGTTGTTCGGTATTGCACGTTGGACAAGTTAGTGTTGCGTTCACGATAAGTTGTTCAGCCATACTAGAAGTGTAACAAATTTTATCCTAAATGACCTCACACACAATTTATTCAGTGCTATTGATAGTTAACATCCAAGTGCTTGACGACATTGAGCTTGGGCGGCTGCATCGGGGATTTGTGCGCAGCTCTGGCAGAGGTCTTGATTTGACCCATCTTCTGCTTCGCCAGTAATCGTTTGCAACTGCTCCATCTGTTGGGTGACTGAAACAAAGTTGACGTTAGTAGGAGGGACAAACATGCGTGGATCTTCATCCCAGGCTTCACAGGTGATATCGGCAGTGGATTCTCCTGGAGTGTCTGAACCAGTTGAGGATTCTGTGTTTTTGGTGTAGGCCTCCAGTAACTCTTCTGGATCTTGGATTTCCATCATGAATCCGTCACTAGAGTCTGACGTCCATACGTATCCGGTATTTCCATTTCTTATGATGTGGTTGGTGGTGGTTTCTGAATCAATGTCTATAGTGAATGTACCTCTCATGTTTTCCCCAGAAATGTACACTTCACCGGTGCTTTGTTGACCATCAATTGTATCGGCGTATGTACATGTTACGGAATCAGTTGTTGCAAAGAGTGCTGCTAAATTTTCAGGTGATGTGCCGGTTGCAGAATTTGAATCCATTTCTGAGTTTGCCCCCGGAGTAGTATCGATTTGAGGTAGTACTTCAGTCGTCCCAGACTGTTCTTGTTCCATAAAATAATATGCTCCCCCACCAAGCACGAGGAGTGCAGTTACAACAAGTACGATGGCGATTGTGCCGAATCCTTGTGAAGAGTGTGTAGTGAACATAGTACCTTTGGAAAGTTGTATTGATAGGATTATAGCAAAGATTAACTTATAAATCTTTCTCTAATTCTATTCCCATCTCATAAAAATCATTATTTTTGTAATACTTAACTGCACGCGTATTTCCCCAAAAATTACCTTAAGGATATTTTTAATAAAGGTTGAAACACCAGAAAAATACCAAGAAAATAGTCTATACTATTGGCATGGTTGCACAAGCTGCACAACATGAATCATCAGATTATAGCGTAGACGCTCAGTCAGACTCAATGGAGTGGGCAGAAGATGCTTTTAAGCAAGGTCAGGAGTTGGGGCCTGATGCAGGTATAGAAGCTCTTGGATTTCAATCATTTCTCAGTCAATTTTATAATCTTGCGCATAATGTGAAGTTAGAGGTAGCAAGTGAGCGCATTCAATCAACTACACCTGATGAAGTTTTGAGAGAAATTGACCCAACTAAAATAGAAGATTTAGAGTGGCTTATTGAGGAATACGGAGAAATTAATTTTCTCGCACAATGGAAGTTAAAAGCCAATCGGACGATAGGACAGTTGTTGAATTTAATTGACAATATTGCTCCCCTTCTCCCTATTAAACGGCAGACCGTTTCTGCAGAAATCAGCCAATTAAAAAACAAACACGAAATTCTTTCATTGCTTTTCCCTGAATATGCGTGGAAAACGATCGGTACCGCGCTAGAGTCTTTTTTTCTAAGCGGGAAGAAACTAGCTACTATTATATCCATCAAGCTGGTCAAACGTACGTAAAACCAAATGGTGAACCAGATCTAGAAAAGCGAAAAAAGTTGAGTCATCCCCACTCTTTTTTCATTGAGAAAGTGCCTAAAGATGGTGGGGGTTATGCGTTTGAGCTCTATTTTGTTGATCCTGAGTTTATGCTAGCAGACAGATCGCTGAGGCCGTCAGTTACAAATTTAATTGGAGTTCTAGTTGATCCTGATGACTATAGTGCAACTCGCTTATCAAGCATTCGCTACTACACTCCCCCAGAAACAGTCCCATTCCAAAAGGCCGTACTTCAACTTGGATTAATTCAACATATTACCCACCCAGAAAAGCACCAATTACCAGATTTACTTTCATCAAACGAAATGAGCGCTGGTGAATTGGATACGTTGACAAGTATTTCGATTGATCCACAAGAGGTTCGGCTAATATCTAAATTTACGCCAAAAAAGATCATGGAGCGGCTTCTTGTAGAGGAAAATCCTGGTCCAGAAATCACCAATCAAATTAGTGCAACGTTGCAAGTACTTGGTGGTGCGGCACATTTGCTCATCGACAGTAGCAAACAACAAGGGTGGCGGGAGTTGAAGCCCTATTTGAAGCGGAGTCGGTCGTCGAAGAATGCTATATAATTCTTCACATATGAATAAGGAATTTTCACCAATAGTAATGCAGTTGCAGATGCGACAATGTGTTGCACTATGCCGCTAAGGATTTTTCATGCTCTGGATACCCAACCAAGATCGAAATAATGTAAAGATACGGTGCTCCAATAATAAGTGTGCTTAGGTATGGGTAAGTAATGAATAGTGAATCTATTACTCCCTTAAAAAAAATAAGTACTGCAAAAAGAATAAGTATGGGTGCTACATGTATTGAATTCTTTTTTGGACGCAGCAATTGTACTAAAAATAAAAATATGAATGCTACCCCCGATCCAGCCAGAATATTTTCTGGGAGATAAGTAGCTATATTATTGTCAAAGCCAGTGAAATATACTGTATAAGCTGTAAAGAGCAGTGAAATAAAGCAGATTCCTAGTTCGCTAAATTTTTGTTTGTTTTTATTTTTAGTAATAAATTTTCTTACTAAAAAACTGAGTATGTAGACTAAAAAAGTTAGGAGTAAATAAGTGCCGTTGTTTGTTTTTAATATATAGTATAGAAAATATGCACCTCCGCAAATGAGAAAGAAAACTACAGCAACGTCGAGGGAAGAGTTTAGTTTGTTTGTCATCACTACCATTCTTTCAACGGTATAACTTCCGACACTTTCACTTGTTTGGGGAATTCTTTTCTCAAATAGTCTATATCCTCTTCTTCCATTTCCCACCCCACTGAATTCAAATTTTCTTCTAAATGGTCTGGATTTCTCATTTTTGAAATCACCACCACATTTTTTTGAGAAGTAAGCCAATTAAGTGCAATTTGGGCGGGTGTTTTTTTGTACTTTTGTGCCATTTTTTTAAGAATAGAATCACCCAAAGTGAGTATCTCCCCCATTTGCAGAGGTCTCCAGCTCATTAGAATAACATCGTTTTGCTGGCAGTACTTTAAAATTCCTTTATCCTCAACCTCTCGAACCATCAGATTGTAATGAACCTGATTAACTACAATCGTATGCTTGGTTGCTTTTTGAGCTTTTTTCATTTGATTAACCGTGAAATTGCTTACACCAATATTTCTAATCAATCCTTCATCCTTAAGTTCATCCATTGCTCTCATTGTTTCTTCAATAGAAAAATCTTCACTCGGTTGATGTAGTAAATACAGATGCAAATAGTCTAAGCCCATTCTAGAAAGTGAGCCTTTCAAGGATTTTTTAAGTTGAGAAAAGCCTTGATTATAAGGTGATACTTTGGAAACCATAAAAAGTGTGGACCGATCAAAATCTGAGATAGCTTGATTGATTAGTATCTCAGAATGACCATCGGCATATGACTCTGCTGTGTCGATGTGTGTGATGCCAGCTTTGATTGCAGTTTTGATAGCCTCAACATCGGCTGAATCATCATTTTGTTCGTCTCTGTGTCTCAATCCACCCATTCCCCAGGTGCCAAGGCCGAAAATTGGTATTGAGAATCCGTTTTTTAGGGTTTTTTTGGGAATTGTCATTGATCAAATTATAGCAGGTCGACAGATTTACTGAATTGAGTAATAAGAATAGAGTTAGAAACAAAATCTCTGTAGTTAAATGAGTGATGGGGCGGTTTCACCTTGTGAGACCTTACAACTTTTCAAGCTCAAGCAATTGTGACTCAATTTCATCTCTTATTTGTCTAACGCCATCCATATTACTTTCATATGGATCTGGAACTGGCCTGTAAACAATATTTATTTCGCTAGAAAGTAGAAAATCAGGGAGTAACTGCTTTTCACAGAAAACAACAACTGTAGCTATATCTTGAAGCATGTCTTTAGCTAACAGTTTTATTTTTTGGGTAGAAATATCAATCCCCTTTTCTTTCATTGCTAGAACAATATCTTCTCTGGGATGAAAATTATAATCTGCGCCAACATCTTCAGTGCCAGCACTAGTTGCTGTGTCTTCCCCAAACCACTGCTTCCAGAAGCCTTCAGCCATTTGACTTCGACCAACATTGCCCCTGCAAATAAAAAGAATCTTTTCGTTTTTTACATTCATAATTGTATTATAGCAAGTCTGAGCTGCATCCAGGGGGGGGTATTAATTGTGAAAAAAGTATGAAAAAAAGATTGATGCAATATACTATTTTTACTGATGCCCGACTTGGATTCGAACCAAGATTGACGGCTTCAAAGGCCGCTGTCCTGCCATTAGACGATCGGGCAACTGGTTTCAGTCTGTATTTTTTCAGATCATTTTTACACAGATTGAGTAGCCTATTGTATCAAACCAAGAGCAATGCCTCAATTGTCTGGTTGCGATGTGTTTAAAAACGATGAACGGGTGAGCTGGAGGTCTAAATCTATTCGCTCTGAGTTGCCGTAGGTGATGAGGAGTGAGTCCTGTGGATTGATGGTTTGACTCAAGGCATTGGGAGTTTCTTTGCCGTTTATGTAGAAAAATAATTTTGATGTATCTGTGTTGCAAAATTCTTGTTTGGTGCCGGTAATGAGGCAAGTTTGCGAGACAGAAAATGGAAGTGTCTCGAAAAATTCTTCCCAAGAAACTGTGCGTGTAAAGTGTACCAGATTTGGATTATCTGGTGAAATAAAGACATCTGATGACTGAAAATGGTACATCTCAGCAGTAAAAATTCGAAAGGTGTTATTGGTGTAAATTGCGAATGAGGCTGTACCTGATTCTGATTGAGGAGATAGGTCGATAGATTCGGTGCTTACTGGCAAGAAATTCTCTTCCGTGGGTGAGTCCGCGGGCGGAGTGGTAGCGAATGGCGCTGGAGAATTGTTTTTCGGCCTCGATGTTGTGGAGAATGAATCATACGCAAACACCCCAACCGCCAAGATTACTACAATAATTACAAACTTTTTCATGTCTGAAACTATGGTAGCATGGAGGAATGAATCTCAAAACGATTAATCCTAAATTTCTGAAAGCCGCGGTGTACGGTGCAAATGATGGTATCATCACAACCTTTGCGGTCGTGGCTGGGGTAGCAGGAGCAGGATTATCCCCTTCAATCGTTCTGATCCTGGGTATAGCAAATATGATTGCGGACGGCATCAGCATGGGTGTTGGTGATTTTCTTGGTGAGCGATCTGAGCAGCGATTTCGAAGACAGCAGGAAAAATCTTCTCAATTAGACGGATTGTGGAGGACGGGATTGATTACATTTATTGCGTTTGTGATTTCAGGCACGCTGCCGCTACTCCCTTACCTGGCGTCTGCATTTGGTGCACCAATAGCACAATCATCACAATTTTTGGCTTCAATCATTGCGACAGGTTTTGCAATGTTTGTTATTGGTAGCTTGAGAACAATCCTGACCGCTGGAACTTGGTGGAAAAATGGGATTGAAATGCTTGGGATTGGAGCGATTGCAGCCGTTGCTGCATACTCAATCGGTGCCGCAATTGAGCGATGGATAATTTAGTTTCCACGATCTAAAAAATTGAAGAAAAGTGAGTTTTCACGATTTTTGTGCAGTGCGTAAAGACTGATCAAAAATAATGTGGTGCTACTTGCTGCTGAGAGTAAGCAAAATGAGCACCAAGATTCAATGACAAACGCCATTAAACCAATGAGAATTGCTGAAACGACCATCCCAATAGAGGTGAGAGCCACCAAAAGATCTTCAATTTGAAGCTCCTTGAGTATTTTTTGATGTGATTTTGAAAGTGATTTGATAAACGATACTTTTGAAAGAACTGACCAGGGACTTACCTCTGTCATGAACATCACCGCAACTGCCAAGACGCTGGCGTAGTAGAACATGCCAAGGACTGAAAGTGGGATTGGTCCGACGGAACCATACTGACTATTCACAACGGTGCCGCAATCAAAACCATCGCCACATGCTGGAATAACTCCAGCGAACTTCTCGTAGGTCAGATAGCTCGCATCAGCGAGGCCAAGTACTGCAACTATTACAAGGAGCATGGATACATATTGACGCATAATAGAGATTATACTTCCTTTTTGCTACTCTTTCAGACCTTGTTTTGGAGCAAAATATATTGATTTTCTCGCTGGCTTCTACCGTCTGCCCTGAACTCTGCTTTGAGTGTTAGGTTGAGGTCCTTGGTAAGAGTTGTGATCTCAGCGTCACTTGAGCTATGTACGTAGCGAACTGCATGCTCTCCCCTGTCCCAGGGCAAAAAACAATCGCCAGGTTCAAGTTCGTTGGGATTTATCTGCAACGATTCTGGTGAAATCAGTTTTGATGTATATCGGCTAAATCGGTGAGGTTGCCAAAAACTCATGAATAAAAATCCTTGCGGTGCAAGGCGTGGAATGACACTTTCTATGAGAGATCTACGTAATTTTTCTGAGGGCATGTGGTGCAAAACGCCCATCAGTACGATTATGTCGTATTGGCCTTGAGGTAACAGTGGTTTTTCATCAATGAGTTGAGAAACCAGATCAATTTGAGTAACCGTACCGTGCAATCCTTGGAGTGGCTTGAGTTTTTCGGTGGCTATTTTGAGGAGTTCGGCATTTTGGTCGATGCCGTGATACTCGATCTGAGCTTTTGGAAATGCATCATAGAGAAACTCGGCGAATCGGCCGCTTCCACAGCCAACGTCTAAAACAGAGAGGTTTTCATGTCTCCTGAAATATGGTTCTAGCCGTAACCACCCCTGCCAATAAAACTCGCGACTCCGGGCAAAGTACGAAGCAGTTTGATTGTAAAAATCATGATTGAGCTGATTTAGCCTGGCGATCGTGCTTTTTTGCATTGTCCCGTATAATATCTGATTCTATGCAGTCCTTTGATTATACTCGCTATCTTGAGCAATTGGTTCCCTTTTTGAAAGCTATAGAAAAAGCAGACAATTTGAGCACCAAAGTCTATCAGAAAATGGCTAAAAAATTTGCCAAGCCTGAAGGTGGTGTGTTTGCCAAAGACCAGCTTATTTTTGCTTATAAGCATTTGGCGGGAGATCATGGACTGAAAAAATTTGACCGTGCCATGATTGCCAAGCTCAAGATGAAGCCTGTTCGTACAATGTCTGGAGTTTCGCCAGTGACCGTGCTTACTAAGCCATTCCCTTGTCCTGGAAAATGCATTTTTTGTCCCAATGATGTGCGGATGCCCAAAAGCTATTTATCTGATGAGCCGGGTGCCCAACGGGCAGAAAGAAATTGGTTTGATCCGTACTTGCAGACCTACAATCGACTCCAAGCGCTCGAGAATATTGGTCACATTGTGGAAAAAACTGAACTAATTATTTTGGGCGGAACATGGTCATATTATCCTGAAAAATATCAAATTTGGTTTATAAAAGAATGCTTTCGCGCACTCAATGACTTTGGAACGGTGGATGGCCGGCAAGCAGTGCTTGACCACTATGAGTCGATGCAGCGATCACTTTTAGAAAAAAAAGAGCATGCTCCAACTTCAGATCCTTTGCATAATAAATCAGTAACTGCAGGAAAAGAAATTGATGGTGAACACCTGAGTGAGACCTATAATCAAGTTGTTTCAAAAATGTATGTGGCTCCAGAGAAAAAGGGTGGGTTTGATGCGTATCAGAGCGCGACTTGGGAGGAGCTGGAGTATGAACAGCTCAGAAATGAAACAGCAGCGTGTCGAAGCGTTGGACTGGTGATCGAGACACGCCCAGATAATATTTCTATGGCTGAGGTTAAACGAATTCGACGCCTTGGTTGCACAAAGACTCAGATAGGTTTGCAGAGCCTGCAGGATTCTGTATTAATAAAAAATAATCGCGGGCATGACGTTGCGGCATCAAGGCATGCGATTGGGTTACTTCGTCAGGCAGGGTTTAAAATTCATGCGCACTGGATGGCAAATTTGCACGGATCGAGTGTGGAAGCGGACAAGAAGGATTTTGAGCTTTTATTCACCGATCCTGATTTTAGACCTGATGAGCTAAAAATATACCCCTGTTCATTAATTCAAAGTGCAGAATTAATGCAGTACTACAAACAAGGTAAGTGGAAACCGTACACAAAAACTGAACTTGCTGAAGTTCTTGTACATTCCATGCTTTTCACACCAGAGTACTGCAGACTTACGCGGGTGATTAGAGACATACCTTCACCTGATATTGTGGTTGGAAATACCTTGACTAACTTTCGCCAGATAGTTACAGAGCAGATCAAAAAATCAGGTGGAGTAATTAGGGATATCAGAGCGCGTGAAGTGCGAAATGAGGTGGTGGACGAGACTCAAGTCAGATTGGATGAGATTCGATACCAGACATCAACGAGCACTGAGGTTTTTTTGCAGTTCGTTGCACCTTCCTCAACAGGAGAAGAGAAACTATTGGCGTTTTTGCGCTTGAGCTTGCCAACTAAAGAATCGTTTATGGAAGATTTAAAGAAAGCAGCCGTAATTAGAGAGATCCATGTTTATGGAACCGTTGTGGAAATTGGGAAAGAAAAAAGTTCGGCGTCTCAGCATCAAGGATATGGAACGCAGTTGATTGCCCGAGCAACGGAACTATCCTCAAGTGAAGGATTTTCTGAGTTGGCAGTTATTTCTGCGGTTGGTACACGACCTTACTATAGAAAAAAAGGTTTTTCTGACCGTGGAATGTATCAGGTGATGAGAATTTCACAGTAATGCATTTTTGCTGCGTTACTTATTCGAAGTCTCCTCTTCCATCTCAAATCTGTCACGAGTAAATTCAATTTTTTTCTGCATCACTGCTTCAACATCAATTCCGAGTTCATTTGCGAGTAGTATCAGTGATGCGAGTACATCTGCAAACTCATCTTCAACATTTTCTCTACTGAATTGAGCAATTTTATGACTTCTTTGAAGATTCATGCTGGTGAGGAGTTCATCCGCGAGCTCACCAAGTTCTTCCACAACTTTCATGGTTCGGGCAAAGACGCGTTGATCGTGGTTTTTTAGTGGCCATTTTTCGTTTAAGAATGCGCCAATTTTTGCGTATTCCTCTACTAAATGTTGTATTGTCATGTTGTTTCCTTGCTGTTTTAAAATAGTCGTATCGATCAACACTTATTCGGGTAATTGTATCATATGTGTGCCTGGGAGCATGGGTTTTACGATTGGCCACCAATTTTTGAGCCAGCCATCCCCGATCGCTGGTAGTTGTCGCGCGTTTTGAATACCGATTGGTCGAGCGTGGGCGAGGTAAGCAAGCTGGGCGTCAGTGCAGGAGAGCTCAGATGAATTGTTGAAATTTCTGAGTTTGCGCACGAGACGCTTAATTGTTTTGGTCTCTAGTGGTGATGTGATTTGAAAGAGGGGATGAGGTATTGGGGATTGCATTGCGGTATTTTGAGTGCAGTTATCACACTTTCCACAGTCAATTTGATTGGAGTCTACTTCAGGTGAAAAGTATGAAACTAGCGTAGACATCCTGCATTTTGCACCAAAAATGTATGAAAGGAGTGTGTGAAACTTTTCTGTTCGAATATCAGTTTGTTTACTTTGAGAAATCATGGAGCGCTGAATAGTCAGCGATCGATAATCATATAAAAAATAGCACCATGCTGGCGCACCGTCTCGCCCTGCCCTGCCAATTTCTTGATAATAAGCCTCAATAGTGCCTGGAACCTGAACATGAATTACAAATCTTGTATTCGGTTTGTCAACGCCCATGCCAAATGCATTTGTAGCTACTATTACCGCCCTTGGTTGGGAAATAAATTCGTCTTGAGCAGTCTGTCTTTCTTGCGCTGTCAGCCCGCCATGATAGATTAAAACAGGCCGAGGGTACTGATCAATTATTGAGGCAAATTCTTGTATAAGCGTTGCAAATTGTCGCGCGGCCTTTCTTGTGCTCACATACACGATTCCAGATTGATGATTGTGACGAACCAAGAGACGCAAAAATAACAAAGCATGAAAGAAAGTGTTGGATGGACGTATCACCGTTATATGTAGATTATCTCTGGCAAAATCGGCAGCGTTTTTATAGGGATCTCTCAGTCTCAATGAACTGATAATTTCAAGTGCGGTAGTTGGTGTGGCCGTGGCGGTAAATGCAGCAATGGGCGGTCGTCTGTCCCAGTCAGCAATGATGCTCCCAATCTCCCTATACGGCGGTCGAAAATCGTGCCCCCACTCGACTAGGCAATGCGCTTCGTCAACCGCAATCAGAGAGATGTCGATCTGTTTTAAACTCGTTTGAAATATGGTGGACGCAAACCGCTCCGGTGAGACATAAACGATTTTATATTTACCTTCTAGAATTTCTTTGATGAGCTTTTCACGCTCAATCTTGGGAGCGGCGCTCGTAATGTTGCAGGCAGGAATGCCTTTGCCCACAAGCGCCTGAACCTGATCGTACATGAGAGAAATGAGGGGTGAAATGACGATGGTAACGCCTGGTCGCAACAGTGCGGGTAATTGAAAGCATATTGATTTTCCTCCACCAGTTGGTAAGAGCGCGAGCACATCTCTTCCCTTGATGAGTGCAGTCACTATTTCCCGCTGCCCATCTCGAAATTCACGGTACCCAAAGTAGTTTAGAAGTGCTTCTTCTAGTGTCACTGCCTTAGTATGGAATAACACTCTTACACACACCTAGCGTGTTGGAGCAGTGCTAATCTGAATCAGTATCTTGGCGTTGTAAATATTTTTTATTTTTTAATTTATCTGGCAGCAATGAAACTTTGGTGTCAGGATACATTTCATACCCAGCACCATACCCTTCTTTTTTCATGAGCGTTGTTGGTGCATTTCTAAGGTTCATTGGCACGGGTAATGCGCCAAACGTCTGCACGTCTTTGAGTGCCGCAAAAAAAGCATCGTACGCACGGCGATCTTTTTTACAACGTGCAAGGTGTGCTACACCATGAGCTAGATTTATTTGTGCCTCTGGGTATCCGATTCGCTCAACCGCAGCAAACACTTCATTTGCGACAACGAGTGCTGTTGGATTTGCCAAACCGATATCTTCACTGGCAAAAATTACCATCCGCCTGGCAATAAATTTTGGGTCTTCACCTGCGTCAACCATTCTAGCTAAATAATAGAGCGATGCATCAACATTACTTGCTCGCATAGATTTGATAAATGCACTGATCGTATCGTAATGAGCATCGCCTTGTTTATCGTATGATAGTTGATTGCTTTGTGCAGATTGTTTTAGATGTTTGATCGTAATGGTTTTGTAGAGATTATGGGTGTGTTCTAAAAGATTGAGAAGCTTGCGTGCATCTCCGCTGGCATAGGCGATGAGCCAGTCAATAGTTTTTTGTGGAATCTTTTTTTGATCTAGTGTGGAAAGTGCGCGTGTAATTATTTTAGCTATGTCAGCATCACCATGTGGTTTGAGTACATAGACTTTTGTTCTTGAAAGTAAGGCTGAAATGACCTCAAAACTTGGATTCTCTGTTGTGGCGCCGATCAAAATGATCGCACCTGTCTCAACATGAGGAAGTAGGTAATCTTGTTGCGCTTTATTAAACCGATGTATCTCATCAAGAAACACAATTGGTGGTTCATAGCTTTCTAATAATTGTTTTTGTTGAGATGTTTTTTCGATAATATCGCGCAAATCTTGCTTTGAAGCTGAGACCGCGGACAGCTCGTGGTATGCTCTGCCATGCGCTTTGCTAATTAATCGCGCTAGAGTTGTTTTTCCTACCCCTGGTGGACCCCAAAGAATCATCGAGAATACATGATTTTTTTCTATACTTAATGAAATAGGTTTATTTTTACCAACTAAATGCGATTGCCCAATGAAATCATCAAATGTATTTGGTCTCAATAGCGATGCGAGTGGCATACTTACTCTGTGTCTCCTTGATCGATTAGGATTTCATAAAAAGCGTCTTTAATCTCTTCTGTGACTACGAGTTCAATCATTCCCTTATCTGGTTGGCCGTAATAAATATGCGATTCAAGGGGTAGTGTGAGCGCAAGGGCTACTGTAACTAAGTCCTCTTCACCCTCAATTTGAAGGTGCTGATACTGTTTTTTGTGCCACGATTGAAGTGCCTTAATGAGATCTGCCGAAATGCTTCCAGCATGGTTTGTAATTTTTACGTCAGCTTGTATTGTGTCAAGATCGCCAACTATATTTTCAACGCGCTGTGTTTTGTGATCAAAAACTCCAAGGTCATAATTCCACTCGTTTTCTCTAAATGTTGATAGACAAACATCCCCTACTACACAAGTAATTGGCGATATTGATGGTTGTTCCACAATTTCTCCTTGTGGCTTTGAGAAAAAATCTCTTTGTGGACTCGATAGTGTAATATCACTGGTGAAAATTTCAGCGTACACCGTTCCCAACCTGTTAATCTCCCCTGCTCGGATGCGTTGAGATGTAATTGGTTTGCCGCTTTCATCAAGAGTGAGATTCTGAATATATACGGGCAACGTTGGCATTCTCATCTTTTCTCGAATTACATTAATGGCATCTGCACCAGAAGCAGTATCTGTAGTAACCGCAAGCGCTGCAATTCTTGAAGGTTCAATGGTGGGGCCAAATGCATCATGCAAGATAACACACGTTGCAGTGATATTTTCTCGATCGCAGAACTTTCTCACTGCAGCAATACGTACCCAATGTGGTTGGAGCAGGTCGGCGAGTGGTTTGCCTAGCGGCAAGAGATCATCAGTGACTCCGATGATTAATGAATCACCAAGATTGGCAGCAAATCGAATAAAATCCTCATGTCCTTTGTGAAAATGGTCAAAAGTGCCGCCGAGGCCTACTACTGAAAAATGCGTTCTTGTCATGAGTGTATTCTACACTGCCAGGGAAAACCTGCCACTGCGCTCTCTAATCAGTTTTTCGTTTTTCAAATCATGCAACACATCGGGTAAAAATTTCATGTCTCCTGCGATTGCAGACTCTAGCTCAAGTCTGTTAGCATTTACATTCGTACTTAAAAAACGTATAACCGCTCCACGCACTTGACGCTTCGATCCTGAAAATGTTGATTGTTTCGCGTACTGCTTACTTCGCCGATTGGGATTAGATACCGCCTTCTTAAGGTAAGCACCATAATCCATTAGTGCCCAAAACCATTCCCTGGGGTGAGCATGATCAAGTGATTCCTCAATAAAGGGCAGTAGCTGCACATCGTCAACATCTTTCTGATCCGGAAAAAAATGATACAAAAAAACAGTTCGAACATTGGTTTCAATGAGCGGAGTTGCCACACCGAATGCAAAATTCATGATGGCAGCTGCTGTGTAATTACCTATTCCAGGGAGAGAAATTAACGTGGAAAAATCATTAGGAAATTTGTTGTCTGTAGAAACAATCTTTTGGGCAGTTTGATGAAGATACTTTGCTCGTCTGTTGTATCCAAGTCCTTGCCACAGCACTAGTACCTCAGCCAAACTAGCGTTGGCGAGTGTCTTTGTGTCAGGAAAATGTAATAAAAACTTAGTATACTTGGGAATAACACGCTCAACTTGAGTCTGTTGAAGCATTAACTCAGAGATCATAATGTGGTAGGGGTCGCTTGTGACGCGCCAGGGAAGCTCGTGGCGGCCGTGTTGCTGATACCAACGGTGGATGTAGATTTTGAACGTATCTAGTGCGAGCTTCATATAGAAGGTAGTATACGACGCAAAGATATGGGCTTCCAGTCTGGGTCATCTCAAACGTATAACCCTATTTTGATGGTTTTTGATATAATACATGTATGTCAACAGGTGCCGCACTCGTAGAAAAAGAAAAGTCCCTAACTACATTGGAACCAGAGTTTCCATCGGTGGATTTGGAGTACGAACCAACGCGTTTTAAAGCAGAAGCCCTCGTTCAACAACTCGAGCAACTTCTCAAGACTGTTGGTGCCGCAACGAGTAAGGAGTTTCGCTATCCTCTCGCAGAAGGTCATACTGAAGCTCAGTTCTTAGTGCAAGATCTACAATTGCAAATACGACTACTTCCCATCAGCTCAGATGGTGATCGTTCGTTGCAAGCACAGCCTCTGCAGCAATACACAATCCTATTTGATTCGCAAGGTCAGTTGATTTCTGTTACTGAGCAGACCGGAGCGTCTAACTCAAGTATACCTTTGGAATTTACCCGAGAGAAGATTCTTGCAAAAAAAGACCCAAATCTTTTTCGAGGGCTCAATCTGATATTATTAGATTTTTTGACTCGGTAAAGATATATTGTTTTAGTTGCGGACATTCCTAGTTTCACTCTTTGAGATTCTTGCCTGTTCATTTTAGTAGCAAACGCTGGCGGTAAATGGCTCATTTTATCGGATCTGTGGAATTGAATGATATCTCAGTTTCAGATCAAGCGACCAATAGTTTTTAATAATTATGTAAATATTCTTTAGCAGATTTGTGTTTTATATGATAGTAATGATAGAATTAGAATTGCTGTAGTAGTAATGTATTTGCAAGAAGGAAATTGTATATATGTCAGAAAAAGAAACTTCAGAAAAAGAGACTAACGCAAGAATAGCACAAGAAGTTAAATTAGTTGTTGGGGCTGGCAGATGGCCATTTGATGTTACTCAAGAGCAGATGGAAGCGGACATAGAAAAGAGTAGGGAAGCTGCTAGAAAGCGTAAAGAAACTCAAGACAATGGGTAGTCTATTGTTACTTAATGGAACTATGTAGCTTAATTGACTTCTGTTTTTCATCTCGAAATTAATTGAGATCTTATCCAAGCAGGCAGTTTTAGTGTGGTTTGCAAGACATTATTCAGATGTTTTTGACTGTCGGGGAGACAGGACTCGAACCTGCGACCTCACGCTCCCAAAGCGTGCACTCTAGCCATCTGAGCTACTCCCCGTAATTACATTCCACGTGGAAATTATACATTAAAATCCAGACGTATAAATGTGTTCAATTTGTTTCCACGCTATTTCCACGATGCCCGCAAATGCGTGTGCCTCGGGTGGGACTCGAACCCACAAGGCTGTGAAGCCAACAGATTTTAAGTCTGTCGCGTATACCAATTCCGCCACCGAGGCTTGAAATCGCCGAGACAATAGCAAGATTATACCACCTCCGCTTCATCCTGTACTGTGTTATTTGATAGTGATTTCATAGCATCACATAGTTGCTTCGTGCCATTGTTTACATCACCCTGACAACGCAGTACAATACCTGACATCGCGGGAATAGCTCAGCTGGCTAGAGCGTCTCCCTTCCAAGGAGAAGGTCGCGGGTTCGAATCCCGTTTCCCGCTCATTTTTCGATACACATGAAATAACCCTCACTCCCAAATGGAGAGAAAAAATATTTTTTTGGTTGTTTTATGACATCAAATCCATGTCTTCTAAACTTGTTCATCCACCATTGTTCTGTTTGAACGTTTATATGTGCAGGATCATCAGTTGCGCTTTTGCCTCGCTCCTTTACCGCGATGATGTGAATCATCTTGCCTTTTGAAACTCGACGCCATTCCTTAATACACGCATCAATTTTTTCTTCAGGTATATGCTCAAGTACCTCCCTACTTACTACAAGGTCAAAATAATCATCGGGGTATGAAAGATTAGCAGTTGATTCAACCAGAAGGCAGTCACTCGGCGCAATCGAATTTTCTATCGCTTCCTCGTTGACGTCTACTCCAGTCACTTGATACCCTCTATTTTTGAATTGTTCGACCAAAATCCCTACTCCACAACCAATATCCAAAACAGTATCGCCTTTTTTCAGTTGGGCCGGACTAGCCATTGCGTACCAGGCAGTATAGTCATAGTACATTTTGATAATAAAACCGTACACTGAATTAATTCTATTGATATGATTGTTCACATAATAAGACTTGTCATAGTCCTTATTCTTGTTCATGTATCTGGCGGTTATTGTTTTTAGAACGTTCATACCAAACAGTATGGTATATAAGTTAGGCTTAATCTTCAACTACGCATCAGGTTAATTGAGCCCTTCTGGTATAATCCGTCGTTGTGAAGACACTTATTTTTTCTGATACTCACCTTTCTCATGAATTTGATGAGGCACATTTTAATGCCCTTGCATCAGTTATTTCTGACGTTGATCGGGTGATAATTAACGGAGATTTTTGGGATGCATATCTCACATCGTTTGACGAGTTTATTTCATCCCCATGGAAGCAATTATTTCCTTTACTTAAAGAAAAAAATGCGGTCTATTTATATGGAAATCATGACAAGCCAGTGTTTGTGGATGAGCGAGCATCACTTTTTTCTGACGTACAGGGCTTCAAACATACACTTTCTATCGGCGAAAACCAAGCGCTGGTGATGCACGGGCATCTAGAAGTGCCAGAAATTGATGATTTATTTCCACGATTCACAGGCAAATTCGGAAAACATTATCAAAAACTCCATAAAATTAAAGAAAAGGAGAATAAATTGGGCATTCTTGCACGTAAATTCGATTCAAAATATCGAAAAAGACTACATACAAAGCTTGTTGCACTCGCCAACGAGCTCACCACTCATGACTTTTTAATATGTGGCCATTCTCACTTTCGAAGTACTGATGATTCTCATAAATACATCAATCCTGGAGATTTTCGTAACGGGTGGGCTCGCTATATTTTAATTAGTGACAATGATTGGCAAGCGATTGAAGAACAATATAATAAAAATCTGTCACGGTGAGGTGAGTGATTGTCAAAACATGCAAAAAACTCCTACCTGGCAAAAAATTCGCGAACATCCAGAGTTACTGCATATTTTTGATACTAGAGAGAAAGTTATTGATAGTATTCGGACGTTTTTTAAATCGCAGTCATTTCGAGAAGTTGAGACTCCTCTTTTGGTGAAAAGTCCTGGAACAGAACCATACTTGGAGGTTTTTGAGACACGATTGAGGTGTGGCGATTCAATACAATCATCTGCCTTTCTCACCACCAGTCCAGAACTACAGATGAAGCAACTCCTGGCGGCTGGGTTTGGAAATATTTTTCAAATTACAAAAAGCTTTCGAAATGACGAAGGCTTAAGCGATATGCATAACCCTGAATTTACCATCTTAGAGTGGTATCGGACGAACGCAGATTACACACACGTCATGCACGACTGTGAACAATTGTTGCTCTCCATTCTGGATCAGGTGCATCCATCAAGTGGACAAAAATTACTGTATCAAGGTTTAGCCTACGATCTCGCTCCACCATGGGATAGAATTTCTGTAGCCGAGGCATTTTCTCGATATGCTGGAATAAACGAGGATGCTTTGCACGAAGAAGAAAAAATACTTGCAGCGGCACGAAAAAAAGGTTATTCAATTTCAGACTCCGACACGTGGGAGACTATGTATAACCAAATATTTCTCAATGAGATTGAGCCGCACCTTGGCGTCCATGGGCCAACTATACTATTTGACTATCCAATCTCCCAGGCAGCACTTGCCAAGAAAAAATCATCAGACCCAAGATATGCAGAGCGGTTCGAGTTTTATATTGGTGGGCTTGAGTTAGGAAATGCATTTAGTGAACTACTTGATTGGGAAGAGCAAAAGTCACGCATGGTTGCTGACTTGCAGCTGCGACAAGAGCTTGGAAAAACACCGTATTCACTTGATAAAAACTTTATAGCAGCCCTCAAATCAGGACTTCACCCAACGGGTGGAATTGCCGTGGGTGTTGATCGATTAGTAATGCTTTTTGCAGATGTTGCTGGTGTGAATGAGACACTGACCTTTCCTGTGTCAGAACTTTTTGAGTAGCGTTCTGCTAGTTAGAATTACATCGTCGAACCGAGCAATTGGTCAACTATCTTCGTGCTACAATACCAATCATGCCAGAAATTAAAGCAGGTTCACTCAGAAAACACATGTATATCTCTTTCAAGGGGCAGCCACATCAAGTTGTCAAAACGGATTTTATAAGTCCGGGCAAAGGCTCTGCATTCATGCGAGTAAAATTGCGCAATTTTGAAACTGGCAACACTGTTGATTTCACCTATAAATCTAACGAATCGGTCCCACAAATTGACGTTACCAATCAACAACTCCAGTACCTCTATCATGATAGTTCAGAAGTAGTTTTTATGAACGCGCGGACATATGAGCAAGTTTCAATACCCGTCAGCTTCGCAGAGGACTCACTGCAACTCCTTACACCAGACGTGCAGGTCTATGTGATCTTTAATGATGAGACACCAATCGGCATAAGTCTCCCGCCCAAAGTAACGCTCAAGGTCACCGACGCAATCGAGGCTGTTGCTGGAAATACCGTTGGTCAAGCACGAAAAGAAGTAACGCTTGAAACAGGGCTGGTAGTTCAAGCACCACTTTTTGTCAAAAAAGGCGACTCACTCATCATCGACACAGAAACAAAAACATACATTTCACGAGCCTAATTTAATCTGGAAATTAACATTCCACGAAAAGTTCAAATGGTGGTCATGTAGTACGTGAGGAGCGTAATTGACGCGTACAACAGCAGCAATCCAACGCTAATACTTTTTGGCACACTATCTCCCTTATGGTAATTCACGAGCGCCGCAAAAATCACGGTCACCATCACAATTGATCCCAAGGACAGTAAGTCTACATACGGCATCCCTTGATACATCATGATGATGGCGGGGAACAGCGTGAGGTTAAATAAGTTAGAACCAATTAGCGTGCCAACAACGACCTTGGCATCCTTAGTGTTTGAAGCAATGAGAACTGTCAGTAATTCAGGCAATGAAGTGGAAACAGCGGTCAGCGTGAACCCAAGAAAGCTTGTAGTGAGACCGAGAATGTCTGCCAATCTGCTGACAGCTTGGACACTGACATACCCACCCACCCCTAGTCCCGATATACTTGCGATGAGTGCAAGCACGAACAAAGACGTCGGAAGTTTTTTGTTTTTTTTACTAAAAGTATCAAGGAGCTTAAGTAGTTTTTTATCCTCATGTAACCGGCCATTTCGAGCCAAAATATATTGATAGGTCAATCCAAGTCCAAGTATAGTAACGAGAATAAGGGCTGCTATCTGTGCAGATACCGCAGATAATAATAGACCGCAAAAAACCAGCGTAGTTGCGAGCAACAAAGCAGCATTTTTGGGGGTTTTGGTGGTTCCGATCCTAACTGCACCGAACAAAGTGACCGTTCCCAAGACAAGTGTTAGGTTAGCTATGCTACTTCCTAATAAATTTCCAATCGCTAAACCAGTATCGTTTCGGGCAATTGCAGCCACAGTCACGGTAAGTTCTGGCAAATTTGTGCCAAGTGCCACGATCACCAATGATACAAACAAAGGTGAAAACTTCCAGCGCGCTGCAGCCTGTTTGCTCAAATTCAAAAATACATGCGACGAAGCCAGCATTACTGCCAAGCCAACACCAAAGCTAAACAGTGAAGCAATCATAAATATTTCATCGCAACTGGCGCTCAATCTCTAGGAGTCGATTATACTTGCTAACCCGCTCTCCTCGAGTTGGTCCAACTTTTATGTACGCGGATCCAACTGCAACTGCCACATCAACCATGGCGGCATCATTTGTTTCTCCCCCACCTCGATGAGAGGTGACGGTTATCATGCCTTCGTGTTTAGCGAGAAGGCAGCAGTCAATGGTCTCTGTGACTGTTCCTATTTGGTTGAGTTTGATTAGAATGCCACTGATGGCGTTGGTGGAAATTGCTCGATTTAGCCGATCAATATTTGTAACGGTTAAATCATCTCCAATCAATGGAATAGAATATTCATCGCATAGTTTCTTAAACACGGACCACTCCTCCCATTCGTCTTCGTGATGCATGTCTTCAACTGTCACGATTGGGTATTTCTTGAGCCACGGGAGGTAGTATTCAGTTAATTCGTGGGCAGTAACTTTCTTTTTTTCAAGTTTGAGATTGTACATTCCATCTTCAAAAAACTCAGATGCAGCCGCATCAATTGAGATTCCGATGTCAACACCAGGTTCATATCCAGCCTGCTCTATTGCTTGGGTGAGGTACTTAAGCGGTACCTCGTTATTAGGGATACCATCGGGAGCAAACGCTCCTTCGTTACCTACATTTGTTGAAAAGCCTGCCTTTTGGAGAATTTTTTTAAGCGTGTGATAGGTTTCGAGGACCGTTCTAATTTTTTCTGCAGTTGGGGCCGTGCCGAGCGCGCTCAAGCAGTATTCTTGCAAATCTGTGGAATTATCCGCGTGTTTTCCGCCCTCGATTGCAACTACCATGGGTTTTGGAAGCGCGTGGGCATTAATTGTTGTCACAAAATGGTTGCTGAGGTGCTGGTAGAGCTCAATGTGTTGATCTGCAGCTGCTGCTCGTGCGATCGCAACCGATACCGCTAATATGGCATTCCCGCCTAGATGAGATTTATTTGGCGTTCCATCTAATTCGCGCATGATATTATCGCAAGCACGCTGATCATGGGAATTCTTTCCGATGAGAGCAGGAGCTATGATTTCTGTCACATTGCGTACAGCTTTGAGCATTCCTTGACCGTTGTAGCGATGTGCATCACCATCGATGAGAACCGTTGCCTCATGTGACCCAGCAGAAGCGCCATATGGCACTGATGCCGTGCCAACAGCACCATTTTCTAGCATCACTCGCGCTTCTAGCGTTGGATACCCACCAGAAGCCAATATTTCGTAAGCAGTTATGGATTTTATGATCATAGGGGCAGGTTTTCCATGTATTAAGCTACAAATAGCATACATGAGATGAAAGGTGATGTGAAGATTATTGCAATCGTTTTGTAAATCTTAGTTGTGAGATACTACGTTTATGGACGTGTTTTTTCGCTCACTGCTGCTTTTGGTACTCTTCGTAGTTGTAACTGCTGCGAGTGTATTTGTAATTTCCAGTCCTTGGGTATTTGGGGCAATTTTTCTTGTAGTGCATGGCGAAGTTGTCTCTCAAGTTGCATTTGACGTCTATGCAATTACGGTACCGTTTTGGCAGATGTTCGTTTCTATTACTGACTCTCAACTTCTGCCTCAAGAACACTCGCATCTCATAGACGTGCAGCGTGCGTTAGGTTGGTTGTTTATTTTGGGGTTAGCGGGGATGTTTTTTCTGTTTGGGGTATGGAGAGTGCATCGAAAAATAATACTAGATGTGACACGAGATGGCGTGAACATCGGTATTGCTGTCATCGGAGTATTGGTCATGGTATCGGTTTTAAATTGGAGTTGGTTTTTTACTCAATTCCACCGAGTTTTTTTTGCTGAAGGAACATGGCAGTTTCCTATAAACAGCATATTAATTCAGCTCTTTCCGCAGTCATTTTGGATTACGTACGGAGTTTTATTTACGTTTGTTTTTCTGTTCACACTGTACTGTCTGAGGAATAGTACACTAAAATGGAGTTCCAGAAAAGAAAATCTAGATTTTTGATCCTTCGTCCTGACTACATCTGGTATAATCACCCCATGCAACCACACTCAATGTGCGCTCTGGCGCTCGCAAATTACATCTGGAATAATTATCAGCGGCAGCCTGAGTCTGAGTTTCGTATGGAAGTTGATTACCGTACGCAAGCTGGCATATATAAGAGCTTGAAGTATCGATTATTCAATGTTCAAGCTTCATCAGACAATCTTGAGCTGAAAGTGACCGTGCAACGCGATGGCGGAGGAATAGACTGTGAAATTACTTGTCGCAGATCAAGCTATAGTGAAGGCGCAGAAGTCACGCAAACACACAGCATGCAACACGTGGTTGGTCTTCGAGAGGTGTACAATTTGTACAGAGGAAAAGTTTCAGGTGGTATGCACTACAATAGCAAGAGATACAAATCATTTCGTGGCGAAGCACCCTACAAATTAGATCCAAAGAAAATGCATTTTTACACAGAAGTGCGACGACCTGACGACAGTTTTGTTGAGTTGCTCTATGTATTGAAGATTCAGTAACTGCAAAAAGATTTCTATCAAATCCCCCGCTCAGTCATGAAGCAACGGTTGTAAGTTATATTCATGTCATTTTCTTCTGAAAACTGAACTAACTCATCACTCTCAGCCCCTGGTTGAAGCCAAACATTTGATTATCTTTTATATTCCATTTTGCTGATACACTATTTTTATGAGTTCAACGAAGGTACTAACATATAAAAATCTCTTGATATGGTGGCTTGCAATCTCTGTGTCATGGGGAATATATCGCTTATTTGAACTCCCCGAATTTTTCTCTGAGGTTGTTGCAAAACCTGTGATTTGGATTGGCGCTACATGTTTATTTTTAGGTATGGGATTGATTCCAAAAAAAGTCTTAGACGATTTAAAAAACTCATATTCAACAACTCGTCCCTTCTGGAAAATATTTTTACTCCCCTCACTTTTCATTGCTGTCTACTTTTATCTAATCAATTTTCGACAGGTAGTTGTGCCGGATTTTTCGTACACACTAGTAGCAACTGGGCTGATTATTAATTTCGCTACTGCAGTTGTGGAAGAAATTGTGTATCGGGGATTTTTATATGTGTGGCTGTTGCAGAAAACTAATGAAATTGTTTCGTTTCTGGTTGTGCAAGTATTGTTTCTCTTAGCGCATGTGCCAATCTTGGCTATGAGCTCGGGGACGGTTATGGAAACCGTGACTCGCGTCGTGTTTATTCTTATTATGGGTGCAATTCACACGACTGTATTTAGGGTAACAAAATCTATTTATGCCTCAAGTCTCACGCATGGAATTTGGAACAGTTTAGTGTATTATTTTCTACTTGTTGGCTAACAATGTCTCCATATAATCCGAAACTTAATAAGCGAAAGACACTATAATTATTCCGACCTAAAATCTTCAATAAGATAACTTCGACTGGGGTGACGTAGTTTTCTTAAAGCGCTACTCTCAATCTGGCGTGCTCGCTCATATGTTCTACCGATAATTTCACCCACCTCATCTAAAGTGTGTTCACCCATACCATGTAGCCCATACCGAAGTTGTAGTACTAATACTTCTCGAGCATCGAGGTATTCAAATACCTTGAGCACCTGATCCTCCAGGAGACGCTGATCAACGAGATCTGGAATGTCCTCTTCTTCAGTTGAAAGCCGATAATAGATGTCGCCATGGAGCGAGTCAAGATCGCCTCGTTCATTGAAAAAATAAATAAGTCGTTCTCGATCAAGTGAAAGTGGGTATGCCAGATCCAGTATTTGCCTTAACCTAGGTAAGCGACTGAAATCGAGCGTCTCTCTCATGTTTTGTAAAGAGTTGTGCCAGCGTAACACATCATTGTCATCATGAATTGGACGATTCCCACGGTATATTCGCTCATATGCCAAAATAGCTCTGAGTGGCTCTTGATATGAAAGCCTTCCTGCCTTTTTATCAAAAACCATACAGGCATAGAGTTCGTGCCAATATGGGTAATCGAGTACAGTTCCCCTTAGTTGAACTCGCGCATGCTTGTAGCTGTCTAGATAATTTACTTTGTGATTTTTGCTAATTCCTTGGACTGCAGCAGCGAGTTCGCCGATGTGATCTGGTAGATAACTACCAAGGTACGTTAAAAATGCTCCGTGCTCAGGCTTATGTCGACAAGCTGAGCGCCAACAGCTCATGAGCGTGAGCTGGAGCAAATCTTGTTGTTCTATAGGATCTAAATTTGACCACTGGGCGTGCGCTCGTGTCGCACTATAAATCACTCGATGATTGAGTAAAACCAAGTACCATGCATGCTCCTGCACCTGTGAAATAGCAGTCTGGGTTTGATCATCAAGCTCAATTGATGGAAGCTCACGCTCAGAGATATTCAGCTCAGCCAATCGTTCATCAAGTAGTTGGCGTGCTGTTTGAAATTGATCATTCACTATCTCATTGAGTTCTGCGTATAAGTCTTGTTGCTCCAGTGTTCTGTTGTAATTACGAAGCTCAACCGGAAGGCAGATGGCTAATGTTTTTAGTAATGCATCTATACCGTCGCTATGAGGCGAAATTTCGGGCAGATGGCGTTCCTGTAGTTCATCATTTGCGGTTACCTGTTGTAAAAGTTGTAAGTAGCCACTAATGTCCATTTCATAGCCAGTACCCTTTTGTGCATGGAATAACGAGCCATCAATAATTTCAGACTGTTTGAATGTGTAGCTCGTGTGTTCAGGTTTAAAAGGCATTCAATTGCTGATAGTAATTATAGCAAAATAGATCAAAAACGACTAGTCAAAGGGGTTTTAAGATATGGTAGCAGTAGCGTTACGAATTAAAAGCACGTTTTAGAATATGTCATTGTACGGCAGGCATTTCTGGCACTCGCTCAAGATCAATTTCCTTGTTATCTAAACTGATCGTAGTATCATGCTTCTTTCGTGAAAGATAATAAGCAATTGCGGCACCAATTAAGATTGACCAAAAAACTAAAAAGTACTCAAGCTTGTTATGAGTATTGAGATATCCAATGATTGGCACATACAAAACCAGCTTCTTCGAGCTAAATTGGGTAAAGCCAGATTTAATTTCTACAAGTTGCTCTTTGAGCTCAGACACTGCATTTTGTTTCGCTCTCTCGGGTCGATCGTCTTTGATGGACCAAATTAGGAATACTGAACACAAGAATGACAAACCCGTCAGGATCCAGGGGATCCTGGGATTAATTTCATGAAACCATCCACCAATCAGTAGTGCGGCGGTTGTTCCTATCAATGCAATTTGAGAACCTCTGGTAATGAGCTTTCGCCAATCAACGGTTTGCTTAAATTGAAGTGTGTCAAAAAAGAGAGCTTCATCTGCACCAGATATAAAAGATACGCCAATCATCAATATAGACTGACCGACAACGAATGGCGCGAAGCTACTCCCAAACGCTTGAATGAGAAAACCTCCGCCGACGAGAACTTGCCCTATCTTAACCATTTTGTCTCGCCCAAATCTATCAGCCATAACACCTGACGGCACTTCAGCGAGTAAACCAATGGCGAACGCCATACCATCTAAAATACCTACCTGTTGATCCGTAATGAAAAGTCGATAAAAATACAGCCAAACAGCGCCTACAAACCAGAGATTGGTGAGTAACTTATAGATGAGGTATTTTCCAGAGAGATTTTTTTGTTTTTGAGTCATGGCTCACTACTTTCTTTTCACATAAAGCATTCCTGCATCGACCTCCAGAAAAAAAGAATCTTACTTCACCTCAACAAAAACCTTATCCACATACTCGCCATCCTTATCGACGACTTCAATATCAATATTTGTGCCAGGAACCGTAATGACCTCCCCTTCATCAGGAAATCTATGTAAAATATCCAGAATCACCCAGCTCATGGTTTTGTGTCGAGGGAATTCATCAGGAAACCGGATGTTCAAGATATCTTGAACTTCTTCTATCGTGGCATCTCCGTCTGCCCTCACTTTGAATTCATCAATTGCCTCGACGGAAACTTCTACTTCATCCGTTTCATCTTCAATCTCACCAAAGATTTGTTCGACAATGTCTTCTAGTGTAATGACACCGCTCGTTCTGCCAAACTCATTTAAGACAATTGCCATATGTACTCGTTTTTTTTGAAACTCAAAGAACAGATCATCAAGAATTTTGGTTTCAGGAACTTTAAATGCCTTTGTAGTGCAAAATTCTAGGATCTTTTTGTCTAAATTGCTCGGGTCCAAGAAAAACTGACTGAGTTGTGGTACATGAATAATATACTCGATATTGTCCAAGCTTTTCGTATAAATCGGGAGCCTTGAAATATTGAGTTGCGAAGAAATTTCAATTACTTCCCTGAGTGTCTTGTGCGCAGGAACGGCATAGATGTCGTTTCGATGAGTCATGATTTCTTTTACTTCCTTGTCATTGAGTAGGAGTAGCTTTTTCATCATTTGGTACTCTTTACTCTCCAGTGCGCCATGGGTGTGACCGATTCCCAATGTAGCCTTAATTTCTTGCTGCATTACCTCACGGAATTCTACATCGTCAATTACAACGTATTTTTTTGCTATGGCGTCCATGAGTTGGTTGAGCAACTTCAGCGGATACAGCAAGGGATATAGGATGACATTGAGGAACGAAAGTAGATGAGAAGTGGCTCTAGAAAATTCAACAGGAAATAAAATTGCAACTTTCTTGGGAATTATTTCTCCGAAAATTATGACAAGCAACGTACCTATCGTAGCTGACAACGTACCACCCAAATCAACGCCAAAAAGGCTGCTGAAAAAAATTGTCAAATATGTTGCAAGTAAAATATTTACGCCGTTACTCAATGCCAGTGTTAGTGTTATCAATAAATCAAGTCTTTTGTACAGCTGATACATTATTTCTGATGCGAATTTTCCATCGTCTTTTATGACCTCCATCCGCGCTCTAGATAGATTAGTGAACGCCGTTTCTGCTCCAGAAAAAATAGCAGACAGTGTCAGTAAAATAATCACATTAAAAATAACTGGATAGAGATCAGGGGTGGGCATAGTTGGTATTTAGGAATTCAGGCTCATGAGCAGTATGATTGGATCAGTAGTTTCAATTATGCTTATTATATCAGTCTTTGATGGTGGGGTATAGTTTTGATTAATTGTGGTTGAAATTGCAGATATATGTGTGGTTTTTCTGAGCAGTAAGCAAATAAAGTCGCGATGTATGCTAAGTGCTATACTGGAATTACATATGAATTTTCTTAAAAAATATCCCTTCATTTTCTTGCTTTTTTCGCCGCTGCTTTTTTACGTCACTTCTCAAATCATGATGCTTCCAAGCGTGCTGATTGCTGCACTATTTTTTACTGATTCATGCGAGGGTAAGGGTGATTTATGCATGCTGGGACCCACTATAGCTGTAATACTATTTATAAATATACTTCTTGCATACTTACTTGCTCTTTTCATTTATAAAATAGTAAGCAAACCAACAAACGTTCAATTAATCAAAACGTCTCTTCTGCTTGCAATATATTTCGTCTTAGTTTTTGGTGGAGCGTATGCGTACGATTTCAATAAAAGAACTTCGCGGTCAACAGAACGTGCAAATGTTCATGCGCTTGAAAGTGGTCTCACCGTAAATGATTTGAGCATCACTCAGCGAAATTCGATTCGGGATCCATCTTTGAGCGATGAATACCTCACTGATAGAGGTATTGTATTTAGGTATCCTGCTGATTTTGAACTTGCGGATCATCAAGCACCAAGTAACTACTATTTGAGAACGTACAATTCTGAATATTTGGCTGACCGCACAACAACCATGAACAACAATAGGTTTATTGGAGTTACTATCATTGACTTTAACACTGATTATTCAGTCAGCACTGATCAAGAGGCTATGCAATACCTACTTGATATTGCACAGAGGTATTTTGTTCCAATTGAACATCCTGTGGTTTATAAAAAAACAGTCGATACAGCCATCATGGACGATGGTAAAAAAATATATTACCTTGAGCGGGGTGCATTTGATAAAAATGATCAAAGATATAGCGAAATGTATGTATTGGTCGATACGGGAAATGCTCAGTATTATTCATTCAAAACATACACAACTTTTTTTGAGGGAAATGCGTTAACTAAAAAGGTACTAGAAAATAGTGTTTTCAACTAGACTTACTTGTTTTCACCATTCTCTGATCAACCTGCGCTCAGCTCAGGGAAAACGGTGTCTTCATTTGGATAGATGATTTCAACTTGGTCATCTTTAAAAATTCGTATATCTGGATTTCCTTTGACCACGCTAGCGACCGCACCATAATGATCTATCGCCATTTTAGGAAATTGTGATGGGTTGATATTCCACCCCGCAGCTTCAATTATTTTTCCTGGCCTAGTGCAGGGATCGTTCGGTCCCCATATAAATAGTTCAACTTCATTTTTGGGAAATCTGATAATTGTTCCGGGAGGTAACTGAGACAACTCAATGGGACTTCCATCATTGGTATCTATCACTACATTTACTTTAAACCACGTCGGATTAATATCTTGCCCCTGGCGAACATTGTCTAAGGCATGTTGCAATCGAGCAACTTCAGTTCCAGAAATTAAATACACAGCGCGTGGATTGGGCGTTATTGTTTTATCCTTGACCGATTCTCGATTTAGTCCGAGCAATCCCAATGCGGCGCCAGGAATTCTTGCGCCATATTTAACATAATAATCAGGCCCACGATATCTGTCACCCTGAACACCTCCCTCGGTAATTGTGAGGCCCTCGTCAGATGCATCTTGCGATGGTACTTTTTCAAAAGTATCGCTCAGAAAAACCCCCGAGACATGGGCGTGTACAATTTCATGTTCAGGTGGTCGTAGTGTTTCTTCTGTTTCAACCTCTATCATATGAAAATGGTAGCAGTTTGGGAGTGTGAGTCAATAGTTTGAGTGCGATAGCATTGTGTACTTAATTTGAAGAAGCTCAGCTCAAACATTTTTCTTAGTAAAAAAAGCTATTTTTGTTTTAAACTTCAATCTCAATAACGAGCGGTAAGTGATCAGAAACATCCACGTTCGGACAAGCATGTTTCGTTATCTTCAAAGTATGAGAAGTGAAAATCATATCTACGACAGCTGTGGCATAGCCAGGAAACTTTACTAAATCTTTTCTAACCACATTAAATGTGTTTTCTAGCTCGTCTTTGAAAACATTGATTAAGTATTTTTCAATATTTTTGATGGTTTGAGTGTTTGGTTTCAAGTTAAAATCCCCTGCTAGGATAACGTTTTTTTTGTCTTTTATTTGATCAACTATTAGTTGGCTCATTTTTAATCGGTCATCAGTATCAGCGCCATCTAATCCCCAAATCCCATGCAAATTGCAAAGAGTCAAATATGTGTTACCTACTACAACTTCACAGCACTGCATATTTTTGGGATGCTTTGAGAAGTCCCCACCAATAGGAGCAGGATCGTATTCCCCGTATGGAACATTTAAAAAAATGGTTTCTTCATTAGTTATAGGAAAACGTGAAAATATTGCGTTTCCAATATCAATCTTGCCTTCGGGATACCTCAAGAGAATTTCAGGTGCGAAGAAATTATGGTATTCGGGTAGTAGCTCAGAGAGTACTTGCATTGATCTCAGATTTTTAGGCAGTTTGGGGTCAGTTCCGTTATTAACTTCCTGAAAAGCAATGAAATCGGGATTTTCTTTTTTTAAGAATTCCTCAATGTTGTCAAAAAGTAGGCCACCTTCGTATAGGTTGAGAGTGATGAACTTGAGCTTCATGCAGATATTGTATCAGTTTGCAAATAGTTTAACTTTTTTCTAGTCATCGAAGAAGGCGTATTTCTTCATCTTTGGAGGAACTGTTTTATTTTCTTTCATTATTTTTGAGGCGAAGTGTTACAATTTTTTTAATGAGTCCAGAAGGGACTTTTTCTCCTCGTGGGATTTGCAATGTGCTACCAACTACTTTTTGCTTGGCAAGTTCTTGCGCAAATATCTTCTTATCCTCAGAGCTAATCCAGTGAAAACTACAGTGATTTTTGTATGCTCCAAAATATGCTAATCGCCCGTTTTGGGAATAATAGGGCATGTGATAACTGATCGACTCTATTGCTTCTGGCGCTGATTCTATTATGGCCTTTCGCAATGCAATAAGCGTCTCTTGTGCCCATTCGGGAGCATTTTTTATATAACTGTCGACATCAGTAAATTTATTTTTCATTAAATGACTGTCCATTTTTACACACCTTTTTTGTCATGATTCTTATTGTAGCAAGTGTTCTTTGGGAAATAAATATTGGTTGGAATTATCAAATTACGACGGTTTTATTTTTGGTTGTGGTGCATACACAACCCATACAGGATGGGTGCGTTACCAACAACTGTAAGTGAGCAAGTAACAACCTCGATTAAGCGTATTGTATCAGCGTTTGATGACAGTGTGCAGTTTGGGTTGGTGAGGTTAAGACTTGGTGAAATACGAAATCTCAGTACTACCCAAGTTCTATTCCATCCATCTTTAACACCTTGAAGTTTTTATTATCTTCTTCAAGCAACGCAAAACCTCCATCACCAACCTTTTCAACATCAATACTCATTATTTCTTTGAAAAAGGTCTTCAAGAATAGTCCATGAGTCACGACAACTATTGCTTTATACTTCATCCCCAGTAAGTACTCACAGGCATTTTTTATCCTTTTATCGAAGTCTTCTGTCCTTTCGCTTCCATCTACGTACTCCCAATTACTATGCGCTGCGACCAGTTTTGGATATTTTGTTTTTGCTTCGCTTCAAGTTAATCCAGTCAAAATTCCATTCAAGTTTCTCTCCTTCAAATACTCAAGAACCTCCAAATTAAGACTCAGCTGATTACTAATAATTTTTGCTGTTTGAAAAGCTCTTTTCAAAGGGGAAGTCAAAACAATCTCAAAGTCAGTACTAAGTAAGGAAATCTTCTTCACAGCTTTTGTGATCTGCACCATACCTTTTTCTGTTAAATCAAAATCAGCCCAACCACCATAACGATCTTCAATATCGTCTACACTCTCACCGTGTCTTACAAAAAGGATTTTCATAGATTACTTCTTTTTTGCTTCGAATAATTCCAGTATTGGTTTTTCTAAAAACTTGAGAGTTAAGCCGTTGTCAAAGTTAAGCTTTAAGTGAGAAAACTCATCTCGGTGCATAGAGCTTGTATCCCATTTAATATCTGGATATTGCTCGATGTAGTCCTCGAATGGTTGATTGACCACAAACTCAGCATGTTGGAAAGCAGACTCACATTGTTGTCCCTCTTTTGGCTCGATTAGTTCTAAGGCTGAAATAGAATAGTTTTGGTAGATAAGTGGTTTATCGAGTTTTACAACTGCTACGCGGCGACCACCAATTATTTCTTCACTGACTAACTCACCAAGTTTGGAAAAATCGGGGCGGTGTTGCTCATAGTCTTCCTTGGTTGAGGCTTGATAGGCTATGTGATCTAGTGGTAAGCCCGTGATGTCTAAGCCAACACCGTTTATCTGTTCAAAAAAAGAGTCAAGAAAAGGGACGTAGTTCATAAGCATGCACTATTTGATGATTAGGATTATTGTACCAGTCATGCAAGCAATCATAAAAGAATGAAGTTACTTACAACTGTAAGTGAGGGTAACCAAAGTATGCTAAAAAGATGGGTGCCTGACGAGATTTGAACTCGCGACCTCCGCTGCCACAGAGCGGCGCTCTAACCAACTGAGCTACAGGCACCATTTTTACTTGAGTATCGATTTGGTGAAGTCTTTTTTAAAGTCCTTGTCGTGATGGGCCAAATGATGACAATTGTGACAAAGCCAAATTAAATTAGTCTCATCGTTATTTCTCCTATTTTGATCGATATGATGAACAACTAAAATTCTCTCGTCTTTCGTTTTGCATGCGAGGCATTTTTTTTCAATATCAGTTCGATCTAAGATGTTCCGATATGAGCCAATGCCACTTGACCAATTACTCTACATGGAACAGAACAATAAATGCCCCAACCGAGCTTTTGGTGACTTGGTTTTATATAAAACAATTGACTGCAAATTTTGCAATTAATTTTGGGCACTCTTCAATAATAATCGATATCTTAAGTATGTTAAAGTACTATTTTGTCATATTGAGATTGAGCTCAATATGAACTGAAGTTATTATACAGCAAAGTGTAATAAATTATTCTCGTCGAGCGTTACCAAGATGAGACAATCCCTGTGCGCCAAGCAGGACTCGAACCTGCGACCTACTGCTTAGAAGGCAGTTGCTCTATCCGGCTGAGCTATTGGCGCACTACGTACACAAGAGGGTTATTATACCGCAGACCGTGCAATTTGGTGCGACTTTGTTTGAAACTAGCCTTTTCGGGCGACTTCTTGTGCTTTTTTAGCTGCAGTTTGGACTTTTTTGGCCTTTGCCACCGCAGTTTTTTTGACTTTCATCGCCTTAGCTTGAAGTTTTTTAGCTTCTTTTTTGGCAGCTTCAGTTGTGTCTTTGACTGCTTTTTGGGTTTTTTTTCTATTGCCTTCATCTGACAGGAATAGTGCAGCTGCACCAACAGCCATACCAGTCAAGAATGCAAAGAGACCTCCGCTTTTTTTACTCATTGTGCCTTTCTCCTGATCCTTACGGTATCAATAATATCGATAAGGTATTTGTAAGGCCAGGTTTCTTCCAATAGGTGCCGTGAAGCAGTAGAATTGTTTCTCCAGATTTTGCAATGCCGAACTCTTCAAGTTTTTCCAGCAGATCGTCACCTGCTTCTACCCTACCCTTGTCTGGTAGCTTCAGTGCGAATGGAGTGACGTCAAAAACTAGACTCAATCGACGACGGGTTCGCTCGGTGCTGGTGACTGCATAGATTGGCACGTGTGGTCTAAAGCGAGATACTAATCGTGCGGTGAGCCCAGATTCGGTCAGGCAAACAATTCTATCAATTTTAATGTTGTTGGTTTCTAGTTGAGAAATTTCAAGCAATGAAACCGCGGCATGGGCGACGTATGAAGGTGGTGCACTGTCAGTTGTTTTGAGCGGCATAGGTAGTGCGTGTGGCTCATTAAAGCTTACAATCGCTCGTTGTGTCGCAACAGCTTCTGCTGGGTACTTTCCAATAGTCGTTTCTTCTGACAACATCACTGCGTCTGTACCGTCATAGACTGCGTTAGCCACATCAGAAACTTCAGCACGAGTCGGACGGGGGAGATTGACCATTGATTTAAGCATTTGGGTAGCTGTAATCACTGGTCGACCGTATTCTCGAGACATATGAATAATACGTTTTTGCCAATACGTGAGTTCTGGATAGGGTACCTCGACTGCGAGATCGCCACGCGCTACCATTACGGCATCTGATACTTCAATTATTTTTTCCAAATTGTTCAGCGCTGACTGGTTTTCGATTTTTGAACAAATGAGCGCATCAATATTTCTTTCCTCAAGTTCTCTGCGAAGAATTAACACATCCTCTGCAGTCCTCACAAAAGAAAGTGCCACAAAGTCAACTGCATTGCTATCAATCGCATCGAGAAATTTGTAGTCTTGTGGGATAAGTGAAGGCATGTCGACCGTAACACCAGGAGTATTAAGTGTCTTGCGGTGTGCAATCATGAATGTTGAAAGTGCGCGAGCATGGACTTCGTTACCAAGATTTTTGGTAATCACAAATTCACCGACTCCATCATCAACGAGAATTCGCCCACCTATTTCTAAGACATCAATTACCTTTTGTGGAATAATAGGTCGGGTTTGATCCTTGGAATCTTTTTGAGAGGTAAAAATTACTTCGGTACCCTCTTTGGCTTCAAAAGCGGCTTCTCCCGGGATATCAATTCTAATTTCTGGTCCCTGTAGATCAAGAAGAATGCCGATTGGTTCGCCTAATTTCTTCGCAACAGTACGAATTCGCTTCATTCTTTCAAGATGCCACGCGGGTGTGGAGTGCTTGGTGTTGAAGCGCGCGACGTTCATTCCAGAGCGAATGAGCTTCTCCATCATTTCCTCAGATTCCGTGGCAGGTCCAATTGTAGCTACTATTTTTGTTGATTTTTTCATTACTCTATTATCAAGTGTAAGCCAAGAAGTATCAAGTCCAGTTTGTTGCTATGTCGCAACTTGTCTTCGGAGAAGCTTTGGGGTACAGTAGTACCGTTAGTTTGTCATCGGCTTCAGTATATATAGAAAGGCATACATGTCAGATACTTCAACTTCAAATACAAATACCTCCACGCCAGCGCTGGCTGCGAGTGACACTCCGCAGCTTCAGAGTAGTCAAGATTTGGCACTCGATGCATTGTCATCGGTTGATGCCGGTGGAGATGAAGTTGCAGCTTCTGATGAAGTCGCAGAGAGTTTGCAGTTCTTACAAAATATTATTGAAAGAAATGCTCAACAGCTTGAGAATTTAGCACAAGAACTCAAAGAGCGTCGTGAGATGTTGAGTAATTTATTCGAAAATGATTCTGAATTAAGTGAAGCTCAAGAGCAAGCAGATCAAATCACGCAACAAGTTAAGGCTCGAAAATCATCACTTCGTGAAAGTGCTGAAGCACAAGTTCTCAAAACCCAAATCGGCGAGCTTAATGAACAAAAGAAAGAAATCGAAGAAACACTCAGTAATCATTTGATTAATTACTATCAAATGACGAATTCCACCAGTTTTGACACCAGTGACGGTGATCAGTGGGAATTTAAGATTAAAGCTCGGGTTAAATCCAGAAGAAATTAACCACAGAAGATATTTAGCTATTACTCTGCAAGATGCATTCTGGGTGCTCTATAAATAGTGCGAGCGCGTAACTACCGTTTTTTTGAAAATATTTTGGAAATTCTAAACGAACTGTTTAGAGCGTGTTGATGCGATCCATGATTCTCTGAATTGAAGCTGCGGAAACGTTCTTCATTTTCTTGAGTGATCGGGCGCGTCTGCGGAGTCGTTTGACTTCGATTTTCTTAATGGCTCTCTTTTTTGAAGGTTTTTGAAAGAAACGACGATCACGTGCTTTTTGTACAGTATCTGCACTTGCACTCGCTTTTTTGAATTTCTTGATTACGTCGTAGGTACTGTCACTTCCCTGCGCTTTTACGATAACTGGCACGTTGTCACCTCCTTCCACCGGAGTGGAATGTTTTTTTGTATTTAATTACGTTGTCCGAATTGCCTATTATACAAAACAACCACCGTTTTAACAAGAGAAAGACTTGGGTTGCTGTTAGGCAGCGTTTCTAATTTCAGCGGCGAGCGCTGCTAGTTGTTTATCATCTGCTCTCAATGAGTTGTTTGAGCTCAAATACCCCGGATAGTTTTCAAAATAAGTATCGAATGTGGCACTTTCTTTTGGAGCATTGCCTTGATCTGCGGTGCCGTGCATCGGGAAAAGCTTAGAATGGAGGTGGTCCACACCATAACCCTCGAAAAACATCCCGCACCGCTCGACATCATCATAGTATTTATCGAGGAGAAGGGCAACTTTTTTGGTGGCGATTACCAATTCTGACAAGACTTGGTCATCCTGCTCGAATGCATAACTCCCATGATGTGCTTTGGGAATAACTACGGTGAAACCTTCGGTATTTGGGAAAATAGATAGAAATGCCTGATGAGTTTCGCTCTCCCAAATGGTGTGTGATGGTGCATCACCGACCACAATTTGACAAAATATACAGTCTGATTTTTGCATGGCACACTCCTCTTTAGCCTAATGATTTTTTTGCTAACGTTACAATTTCTTCAAGTGTCAGTGGGCTTGGTGTTTGGTTATGGGATTTATCTGAGCCGTTGAGGAGCATTTTTCCGCTGGGGTGGTAGTACCAAGTGCCAGTAGTGTCCGCTTTTATAACTGCCTCGTGCAAGGGCTTGAGCTCGACGTTGCTATCGGGCCGAGCCTTTATTCTAATTGATCCAATTTTGGGGTCTTTTTTGATCACGACGACATATCCCTGCATTTGCGCGAGCTTAATCGTGTCGTCGTTTCGTGTTTCTAGGGCGAGGCATTTTCCATAAGAAAGCGAAAACTCTTGACCTTTTTCTGCAATAATTTCCTTGGCTTTTAATTTTTGAGTGAGATTTGCGTACACCGCATCGAGGCATTTTATACCAAAATGCAGCATGGATTCATCATCGTGTGGCTCAACATTTTCAATTCCACGCAGCAATTCATGCACCATAAACGAATATCGATCGTGATCTGATTCGGGCCAATGGATTTCACCAAAGTGATCGATTTCAGTAATAAATTGGACGATGCTTTGTAGTGCACTATCTTGTTCTAATTCTGGGTGGATTCCACAGTTGTGGTCAAATACGAGCGAGCTTGCAGATATTTGCTGGTGGCCTCGCTCTGGTTGGTGATGGTCAAATTTACCGAGTCCGGTGTCAACGTGGACCACTTCATGGAGATCAAATCCGAGTGATGCGGCCATGTCAAGACTAATTCGTTCTCCGGGATTTACAAACGCAAATTGTGCACCGCTATATTCTTGGGAGTTAAATCGTACCAATTGCCACGCTGCACCAATTGCGTCTAAATCCGGAGCATGATGGGCGACGATAAGTGAGCGTTTTGCCATGGAGGCAGTATAACATGTGTATAAAAAGAAATACCCACCGCCACAAGTCAATGTGGGCGGTGGGCGTCCTCACCGGGTTACTGGTACTATACTGTGGAACGCCCAAAATACCATAAATAAAATGTGTTGATTGGCAGGTCTATAATAGATTTTAAGGCAGAATAAAAAATATACTATAAGTCACATATCTGCATACTTGATGCGTAAAAAGTGGACCAATTTTGCAAACTGCTTTATTTTTGTTTAGAAAAAAGCCATCTGATCACCGCAAAAATCGCTCTAAATGGCGCGGTAATTAACCACCACGCTACTGGCATGGCATCGTCTTCACCCCTCACCCACACAGAAATGATGAGTGTTTTTCGTTCAGTGGCAAGGTAGCGACCGACAACGTGATAGGTTCGATCGTTAATTGTTCTAATAAATCGGGCTGTCTCTGGTTTTTCTTCTGGATGTGATCGGTCAGGTTGGGAAACGGTCTGCCACACTGAGTCTTTCGAAATGCTCCGATCCCCCATCCGCTCGAGCGCGTGATTACTGAAGATGAGTTGTTTGTAGGTAGTTCCCATGAGGTGTATGAATTAGGTGAGTTCTTGAATGCAGTCTTCGAGCGATACAAGAGATGGTTCTGATTCAGTGCGTTTTTTCCATTCAACCTGACCTGCGGTTTTTTTAGAAAGTACCAGGCGGTGTGGACATCCGATTAGATCTGCCTCCGCAAATTTTGTGCCAGGGCTCTTGTCGCGGTCATCCCAAAGGACTGAGATGCCGGCTTTTTGTAGCGTTTCATATGCTGCTTTGCCTACTGCTTCTTCAACTCCAATAGTGATCAAATGCACCTGAAATGGTGCAACCGATGTTGGCCAGATAATGCCCCGGTCGTCATTATGACGTTCGACAATCACTCCCATGGTTCTTGAAATGCCAATTCCATAGCAGCCCATTATTGGTTTTGCTTGTTCGCCACTTGCATTTGAGAAGTTGATATTAAAAACCTCAGTAAATTTTTTACCTAAATCAAAGACGTTGCCAACTTCTGCAGCTCGTGCCATTTTAAGCGATGCATCGCTGCATTTTGGACATTTGTCACCTTCTGCAACCTTGGCAATTTCTGTATTTACGCAAAACTCACAGTTTGGGCAGTATAAAATATCGTCTTCCCCAGCGTCAGTTAAAACCATAAATTCATATGAAATTTTATCAGTAAAATTGCCACCCGAAGCTTCGGTCACTTTAGCAACGAGTCCCAATCGGTCAAAAACGCGCAAGTACGCATTCTTAACGTCTTCATAAAATCGATCAAAATCCGCCTGACTCTCGTGAAAACTATACATGTCTTTCATCAAGAATTCACGTCCACGCAAAATTCCTGATTTAGAGCGCAGTTCATCTCTGAATTTCCATTGCATTTGATACACGGCAACGGGCAAATCTTTGTAACTTTGAATAAATTCCCCCATGAGAGGGCTTACAACTTCTTCATGACTTTGGCCAAGTGCATGCTCTTTTCCAGTACGACTTTCGAGCTTGAAAAGGACATCCACTGCATCCCAACCACCAGTTTTTTTCCAGGGTTCTGCAGGATGGAGCGCGGGCATGTGAATTTCGTGGCCACCGATGCCATCCATTTCTTCTCGAACAATCTGTTGAATTGAATTTAGTACTTTCAGGCCAAAAGGCAGATAGGTGTACACGCCTGCCATTAATTGACGGACAAACCCGGCTTGGACGAGGAGCTGATGATTAACGGTATCTGCGTCTTTGGGGGCTTCTGGAAGTAATCGGATGGGGAGTGTTGAAAATCTCATTGCGTTATTGTATCAGACTCGAGTGAGTTTATTTCCATGCTGAAATTTTATCTGCAAACAGTGGTGAAACATCAAGCACCGTAAATTTTTCTGGTAAATCTGGATGATGAATGCTGTTGGTGATAACAATACTATTCACGTCGTCGCTTTCTGCCAATTTTTCAATAGCACCAGGAGTAAACACACCATGTGTTGCCAAGAAATGTACCTCAGCAGCTCCCCTGCTCTTGAGTAATTTTGAGGCTTCAAGAACGGTGCCTCCAGAGAGAATGCAGTCATCAAAAATGACAATTGTTTTGCCGGTGACGTCGTCTCCCGAGAGATCCATAGCTGTTACTTCACCAGTATTGAGGTCGCGGTGTTTATCTATATTGACGAGTTCGTATTCAAGCGTGTTTGCCAAGACGCGCGCCCGCTTCATGCCACCAAAATCAGGACTGGCGACCATACAGTTTGCTGTGTCGTAGGTCTTTTTAATGTACGTAGCAAATAGTTCGAGAGCAGAGATGTGTACCGTTGGGATTGAAAAAAATCCAGGCAGGCTGCTGTTGTGGACATCGAGAAGATATACGCGCTTAATATATGCATTTGACGCAAGCTGGGCTACAACTTTTGCTGCAATTGGTTCACCCTCTCGAAATACCTTATCCTGGAGCGAGTACCCGAGCCAGGGAATGACTGCGTTCACGTGTCGGGCACCCATTCTTTCGAGTGCGTCCGCGAGCAGGAGAAATTCCATAATGTATTCGTCTGGATGTTTGTAAAAGGACTGGACCAATACGCAATTTTCACCCTGGACGGATTCTTGAACCCAAACACGTTTTTCCCCATTTGCGAAGGCGGATATCTCAACATTCGCGATCGATACATCAAGCGCTGATGCTAATTTTTCTGAAAAAGGGGTGTTAGATGAGCCAGAAATGAGTTTCATAGTAGTAGCCTATCACATTACACATTGAGATGAGAATGGCGCAACCTAGCTGCGGTGCTTCGGTGAGTTTATGAGCCCGCATTTTTTGAACTTGAGCCCGCTACCACAAGGACAAGGGTCGTTGCGACCAATTTTAGCCTTGGCAACACCGGGTTTTGGTTTTGATTGTGCTTTGGCAGAACCAAATGCAGCTGCCATGTCGCTCACTGATCCGCTTTGCGACTGAGGTGCTGCTGGTGCTTGTTCTTGTCTGACTGCGCTTGCGATGCTGGTTGTTTGGAGTGAAGGTCCTTGCTCTACTACCTTGTCCATGTTTGGTGCAGATGTGTTGGTTTGGGTGACGTGCGCTCGATACATTCGGCTGGCAATCGTTGATTCAATTGACGCGATCAAGCTATCAAACATGGCGAAACCTTCTTTTTTGTATTCAGAAAGCACGGTTCGTTTATCACCACGCAGCCAAATACCTTGTCTGAGCGACTCGATTGAGTCAAGATGATCCATCCACTTCTCATCAATTGTTGAAAGTGTGACCATTCTCTCGAGTTGACGGAGCGATTTTTCACCGATTTTTTCTTCTCTCGCGGCGTAGGTGTCCTCTGCGAGTTGGGTGAGGAAGTCTGTGAGTTCGGTGGGGTCGGTTTTGTCAGAAATGTTTTTAATCAGTTGATCTTGTGATGCATGATCAAATGGTATGAGCGTACTGAATTCCTTCACGAGTGCTGCGTATTCGCCCTCTGTGAAATTTTTGGGCGTGTTGACCGTGACGATTGAGGCAATTTCATCTCTGATGTAGTCGAGAATTTGCTCGGTGAGGGTTTCGTCCGATTCATCGAGGATATCTTCTGCAGCTGCTGCGATTTCTGGGTCACCATCTTGACCGGCTTCTGCCTGGAGAAGCAGTCGTAAGCGACGCGCGTAAATAATTTCGCGTTGCTTGTTCATAACGTCATCAAATTCGACAAGTCGTTTTCTTTGATCAAAGAAGAAGCCCTCAACTTTGACCTGAGCAGATTCAAGTGCTTTGCTAACCATTCCGTGCTCAATCGGTTGATCTTCTTCGATCTTGAGTACATCCATGATTTTCGAAATTTGCTCGCCACCAAAAATTCGCATGATTTCATCTTCGAGTGAAACGAAGAATTGTGAACTACCGGGGTCTCCCTGACGTCCAGCACGACCACGGAGCTGGTTATCAATACGACGAGATTCATGGCGCTCGGTGCCGATGATGAGGAGTCCACCAGCTGAAATTACTTCATCGTGGGCTTCTTTCCAATCATCCAATGCCTTGGCGTATTCAGATAGTTTGTAGTTATTTGGATTGACGAGCGGTGGTAGTTGGATGCCGTATTTTTCTTGAATTGCTTTTCGTTCGGTTGGCGTTGGTTTTTCTTTGCTTCTTTTGGCTTTGAGATAGTCTTTGAGTTCTGGTTTAGAACCACCGAGGACGATGTCGACTCCACGTCCCGCAATATTGGTTGCAACGGTGATTGCACCTTTTTTACCTGCATCGGCAATGATAAAGGCTTCTTTTTCGTGGTTTTTGGCGTTGAGAACTTGGTGTGGCACACCTTTTCTCTTGAGGAAATTTGAAATTACTTGGTTGATTTCAATTGATCGTGTTCCAATGAGGATTGGCCTGCCAGATTCATGAATATCTTCGACCATTCTGGCGATAGCACTGTATTTGGCGGCGGCAGTTTTGTAAACAACGTCTGCCTTGTCATTTCTAACCACAGGTTTATTAGTGGGAATGATAAGCACCGGAATGTTGTAAATTTTTGAAAATTCTTCTGCTTCGGTGGCGGCGGTACCGGTCATACCACTGAGTTTTTTGTAGAGTCTGAAGTAATTTTGTATAGAAATTGTGGCAAGTGTTCTTGATTCTTGTTGAATATCTACATTTTCTTTGGCTTCGATCGCTTGATGTAAGCCATTTGAGTATCGTCTGCCGTACATCAGGCGACCCGTGTGCTCATCAACGATCACGACTTCACCCTCGCGTACAATATAATCTTTATCACGAGTGAAAATAGTTTTTGCTTTGAGCGCTGCTTCTATATGGTGGATGGTGTCGTAGTCTTCTTCGTAAAGATTTTTAACTCCAAGCTTTTGCTCTACTCTTTTTACACCTAGATCGGTCAATGATACTGCACGAGCCTTCTCATCCACAGTGTAGTCAACGTCTTTAGAAAGACTGGTCACCATCTTGGCGTAGTCGTAATATTGCTTGGTCGGCTCGGCATCGGGCATTGAGATAATAAGCGGCGTGCGTGCCTCATCAATTAAAATAGAGTCAGCTTCGTCAACAATTGCAAAGTGATGCCCGTGTTTCAATCGCTGCACCATCTGGGTAGCCGACCGAACCATGTTGTCTCTCAAGTAATCAAACCCAAATTCATTGTTAGTACCATACGTGATATCAGTGTGATACGCCTCACGACGAGAAATTTTTTCAAAATGCTCGAGGCGTTCGTCACCGCGGTCTTCGCTGTCGATGTCAGGATTATATTTGTAGGACACATCGTGGACGATCACAGAGCTTGTTAACCCCAAGAACGTATAAATCGGACCCATCCAACCAATACCTAATTCTGCCAGGTAGTCGTTGACGGTAACCAAGTGCACACCTTTTCCGAGAAGTGCATTGAGATAGAGTGGGAGCGTAACGGTGAGGGTTTTTCCTTCTCCAGTTTTTTGCTCAGTAATAACGCCGTGGTGAAGTGAAATACCTGCCAAAATCTGCGTGTCAAAATGCCGCATGCCAATCACGCGACGAGAGGTTTCGCGAACAGTAGCGAATGCTTCTGGTAAAAGTTGATTGAGAATATCGGCGTCAGAGACGCCTTTATTTTGTTGTTTCTCGATTATCTCTTTGAATTTTTTGGTCTGCGCTGCGAGCTGTGTGTCAGTCAAGTCGCGGAGCGTTGGCTCGAGCTCATTAATCTCATCAACTATCTTTTGATAGCGATTGAGCATCTTCTTATTTTCGTCAAAGAGGTCGGTGATGAACTTTAGCATGAGTGCACATTGTAAGCCAGTTTGATTATTTTAGCAAAGCGAAAAATTACTACTGATTTCGTCTATTCTCTCGATATATGCTGCATGCCCATGAGCGGCTGCAAAACCTTGGGTACAGCAATACCACCCTCTTTGGTTTGATAATTTTCTATAACTGCGGCTAGCAGGCGTGGTGTAGCTGCCATGGTGTTATTAAGCGTGAAAACATGTTTGAGCGTGCCATCCTTAGCTTTGTACTTAATGCCGAGTCTTCTCGACTGGAAGTCATTAAAATAACTTGCCGAGTGTGTTTCACGATACGCGTTCTGAGACGGAAACCATGTTTCCACGTCGTATTTCTTTCGTTGACCCGCACCCATGTCTCCTGTGCACATCAGGAGGACTTGGTATGGTAGCTCAAGATCTTGCAACAGTTCTTCTGCAAGACCAAGCATTTTTTCATGCCAGGCTTGGGTTTCTGCCTCATCGGCAACGGTGTAGACGACTTGCTCAACTTTCATAAATTGATGCACCCTAATGACGCCTTTGGTATCTTTGCCGTACGACCCAACTTCTCTTCTAAAACACGGTGAAATACCTGCCATTTTGATTGGTAGATCGGCTTCTGTGAGCGTTTCACCCATGTGGTAAGCAGTTAGGGCGACTTCTGAAGTGCCCGCCAAGCTTTGATTGTCTTGTGTTCGGTAATGATCCTCTTTTCCCCATGGGAAGTAGCCAGTTCCCCACATTGCTTCATCATTAATTAAAATCGGCGCTGTCATAGGGGTGAAGCCATTTTTGACCATTTTTTGCATGGCATACTGAAGAATTGCTTGTTCCAGGAGGACGGCCTCATGTTTGAGGAAATACGAACGGAACCCGCCAATTCTCACAGCTCGTGCAGCATCGAGCAGATCTAGTTTTTCCATAAGTGTGTCATGAGGGAGTGGCTCGAAGTCGAATGTTTGAGGAGTACCATTTGTTTTAATGATCTTGTTGCCAGACTCATCGGCACCAATTGGCACGCTGTCAGCGGGAACGTTTGGAACCTCAAGTAGCAGTTTTTGATACTCTTCTTCTAGAATTTTTAATTCTGGTTCAATAGCTCGGAGTTCTTCTTTGAGATTTTTACCGGATTCAATTTGTTCAGCAGTTGGCTTTTTACCGTCACTGACTGACTTTTTTACCGTCACGTTGTGCTCATTGCTTCGTTGTCTGATGGCGTCGACCATGACCTGAACTTCTCGACGTTTCTTATCAACCGCTAAAAGGTCGTCTACAACCTTTGGGTCAAGTTGCTTGTTTTTACATGCGGTTCGTACGTCTTCTGCATTTTCACGAATAAATTGTATATCTAACATATGTTCCTTTTTGTTTCCACGTGAAATGTTTATAAAAATACTAGACGTCAAAATGTACTCAAAAAAGTTCCACGTGAAAAACCCTCTTGAATTCGCCAAAAGATTGACGTACTCAAGAGGGCTCTACAAATGTGAGCGGTACCACCTCTTTTCCTGAAAGATCAGGGCTTCGTTCCAGCGATTACGGGCTTACCCGACTTGGTTTTTGACTCCAAGTAGCACAGATACTTTTCTGCGAGTTGCAGAGGCGCGATCTTTGATAGGTGCTAGCTATCTCGAGTGCTGTTGTTAGCTTGTAGATAGTATAGCATGCCGAAGAGATCTATGATGACTGAGGGCGATTTTGTGAAACTGCAACTTTAAGCTCTGATAGTTTGGTGGCGAAATTGTTCGCAGTCAAACTTTCTGTAGGATGCGCAGCTATGAATTCAGCGAGCTGCAGTTCCCAGGTTGAAATTTCATCATCAATATCGGGATAATTATCTACATTATGTACTGTCGAAATATGGGTGATTCGTTGCGTAATTGTAGTAATTGCATTATTTGCATACGTCAATTTTTCATCCTTACTGCGTACAGACTCTTCAGATTCTTGTGCAACTGCTAATTTACCTGCACTTGCCTCCTGTTCGCTTGTCTCAACGATCGTTTCTTGCATATGGTGAATTCCTGAACACTTACTACTGTCTTACTCTAACATGTACTCACTTACTCAAACACCCCAATCAAAAACTCCACATGCTCATTCGGCTCTTTGCCAATCAGCGCAAAACCTTCTCTGATATCATCTCGATTTACGTTTGCAGCAAAAGCTTTATCCTTTAGTTTTTTATTAACTGATTTAAATTTCATGCCGGCAAATCCTTCGGGTCTCATCAGCGAGTAGGCGTGCAAGAAGCCGGACAACTCGTCACAAGCGTAGAGATATCGGTCTAGGGTGGCGCTTGGTTTGACCCCTGTTCTCTCTGGGGCGTGTGCGGCGATTGCTTGGAGCATTGAGGCTGGATATTCAGTTAAAATATCTTTAATGGCTTTATTTGGGTGCTCATCTGGGTACTGTTCCCAGTCAAGATCGTGTAGTAATCCCGTTTGGTACCAGAGTTCTGCATCTGCGCCGAGTTCCTTGGCGTATGCTTCGAGTGCTTGAGCAACCATTTTACAATGGTGGCGAAGATTGTCGTTTTCAATATATTTATTGAGCAACTTTTCTGCATCTTCTCTAGGAGGTAGTGGTGTGTCGTCTTTTGTGCCGAGCTCAGCGTGGAGGTTGTCATCTTTTGCGCCCTCCTCTATTTTGGCTGATTTGCCACCAGAAACTGCTTTTGAAGTTTCTGGTGCAGGAGCACCTTGCTGAGTTGGTAATGGCTTGAGTGTTGGGAACGCAATTACTTCTTTAATACTCCAGGTATTTGTTAAAAACATCACTAATCGATCAATTCCAATCCCAATTCCACCAAGTGGTGGCATGCCATACTCCATAGCTTCGAGAAAATCTTCATCAAGAGGATGTGCCTCGTCATCACCCGATCTCATATTTGATTGTTCAACATCAAAAATCCGTCGTTGATCAATTGGATCGGTAATCTCGCTCCAGCCGTCGGCGATTTCTTTGCCACCGACGTAGCCTTCGAATCGTTCTGCTAATGCTGCATCATCTCGGTGGTGTTTGGCAAGTGGGCTAATGTCGCGCGGATAATTGATAATCCATGTTGGTTCGATGAGGTGTGGAGTGACGAGTGCATCAAATAATTCAAAAATAGCTTTTCCTCGAGTGAATGAACTTTTGAGATTGACTTCATGCTTGGTGAGGAGTGCTCGCAGTTCATCGTCTGAGATTTTTGCAACATTGATTTTGGCGTATGTGTTAAGCGCTTCGTCCATTGGAATTCTTGGCCATGACCCACCGAGATCGACGGTCTTGTCACCGATGTTAATTTTGGTATGGCCGTGCAATTTTTGTGCCAAATGTTTGTAGAGACCTTCAGTGACGTCCATCATTCGATGATAGTCTGCGTACGCTTCATACCATTCGATCATGGTAAATTCTGGTTGGTGAGTTTGGTCAATGCCTTCATTTCTGAAATTTCTGGCAATTTCAAAAACCTTGTCGTATCCACCTACAATTAATCTTTTGAGATAGAGTTCTGGGGCGATTCTGAGGTAATAGTTTGTATCAAGAGCTGCCATGTGAGTAGTAAAGGGAGTGGCGTTGGTACCACCATAGAGCGGTTGCAGAATTGGCGTTTCGACTTCAGTAAAATTATGTTCATCCTGCAAAAACCTTCGAATTTCTTTGGTGATTAGCCAGCGGGCATCGAGAACGCGTTTGGTGTTTTCGTTGATGAGCATATCTACATAACGTTTGCGAAATCGAACTTCTTTGTCTTCTGCGGCGTTGAACTCTGTGGGAAGTGGGCGGAGTGCTTTACCCAAGAATGTAATTGTGGATGCTAGAATTGTTAGCTGGCCAGTTTTGGTGGTCATGACAGTGCCTGATACACCAATGAAATCACCTCGGTCTACAAATGATAGCCATTCCCATGTTTCTGACCCAACCTCTTCCTCACGGACCATAATTTGCACACGATCACTATCGTCTACCAGGTCGAAGAATTGAACTTTACCGTGTGTTCTGAGTCTGATAATTCTACCAGCAGTCTGAACAACGGTGTCGTGGTGGTTTTTAACATCCACAATTTTAATTTGTTTATCAAACGAATGCGGATGGGCATCAATGCCCGCGCGCTCGAGCTGCGCTCTTTTTTCTTTTTTTGCTTGAATTGTTTCGTCGATTCTTGACATAGAAATACCTCTCACGGTGATTATACTGAGATGAAGGCAATTTTTCTTGTTGAATTGAGATTGTGGTTACTTGATTTGAAGAATCTCGTAGGAAATTGTTCCGCTTGGCGCCTCCACCTGAACTGTGTCGCCCTTCTTCTTACCAATCAATGCCTTACCGAGTGGCGAAACACTTGAGATTTTGCCTTCAGCTGGGTTTGATTCGTACTCTCCAACGATACTAAACGTGGTGCCTTTTTTGGCGCCTTTTTTCTTGACTTCAACTTTGGAGCCGATGCCGACTTTAAGGCTACTTTTGGTGTGTTGAACTACTTTTGCTTTAGAAAGAATAGAATCAATTTCTGCAATTCTTGTCTCGATGAGTTGTTGATCATCTTGAGCACTGTGATACTCGGCGTTTTCTGATAGATCGCCGTGTTCGCGCGCTTTGGCAACTCGAGCAATAACGGCAGGAAGTTTGACATCACGAAGTTCAGCAAGTTCTGCCTGAAGTTCGTCGAAACCTTCCTTAGTTAATTCGATAGTTGGTGTTTTTTGGTTCGCCATAGAGTGTAAGTATACCTACTTTTTACTAAAGAGCAAGTCTTTTTGTTTTTATCGGGAGGATCGTTTTGATTGCTGTGCCAACTTAATTTCAAGCATGGCTTTTTTAAGTGATGCTTCAGCCATAAGTAATTCTCTGCGGTCGGTGGTAGTTTCCATGGTTTTTTTGGCAGCTTGAATAGCTTCTCGTGCTTTTTGTTCACTAACATCACGGGCAAGCGTTGCCGCGTCTACAATCACTGTAACTTCATTTTCTGGTGAAACGGTAATAAAACCATCAGAAATAATGAGCCAGTGCTGTTTGCCATCATTTGAGTATGAAAATTGTCCGGTCTGAAGCTTGCTATAGAGCGGAATATGCTTCGGTAGAATAGTCACCTCGCCAGTGGTGGTTGGTGCGGTAATGGTGTCAGCTTCTGTTGAAAGAAGTTGACTTTCTTGAGAAACAACTGATAGTTGTAGTTTCATGATATTTTCTGTAGTAAGCTTTAGAGCGTCTCTGCTTTTTTAACTGCATCATCGATGGTGCCAACCATATAGAATGCTTGTTCTGGCAAACTATCGTGCTTACCATCCATGATTTCCTGGAAGCCTCTGATAGTTTCTTCGATAGATACATACACACCAGGAATGTTGGTAAACTGCTCAGCCACAAAGAATGGTTGAGACAAGAATCTCTGAATTCTTCTGGCACGTGAAACAATTCGTTTGTCATCATCGCTTAACTCATCGATGCCGAGAATTGCGATAATATCCTGCAGCTCTTTGTATCTCTGGAGCACTTTTTGAACTGCTCTGGCGGTGTCGTAGTGTTCTTGACCGACCACTGATGGTTCTAGAATTTTTGAGTATGAAGCTAGCGGATCGACTGCTGGGAAAAGTGCCTGTTCTGCGAGTCTACGCTCGAGGGAAATAGTTGAATCAATGTGAGCAAAGGTTGTAGCCGGAGCTGGGTCTGAATAGTCATCTGCAGGAACGTAGATAGCTTGGATAGCGGTAATAGATCCTTGTTTTGTGGAGGTAATTCGCTCTTGGAGGGCTGCCATTTCACTGGCGAGCGTTGGTTGGTAACCGACTGCAGATGGAATACGACCAAGTAGTGCCGATACTTCTGCTCCTGCCTGACTGAAGCGGAAAATATTATCGATAAAGAAAAGCACGTCCTCGCGCTTTACATCTCTAAAATACTCGGCCATGGTGAGCGCGGTTAGAGCAACACGAAGTCTATTTCCTGGTGGCTCGTTCATTTGACCAAAACACATAACGGTACTAGGAAGCACATTGGCGTCCTTCATTTCGTAGTACAAGTCATTTCCTTCTCTAGTTCTCTCACCAACTCCAGCAAAGACTGAGTGACCTTTGTGGACTTCTGCGATGTTTCGAATTAGTTCTTGGATAATAACGGTCTTACCCACTCCTGCACCTCCGAAAGCACCGACTTTTCCACCTTTTGCAAATGGAGCGATCAAGTCAATGACTTTGATGCCGGTTTCGAGCATGGATGGTGTTGTTTCAAGCTCGGTGAGCATTGGTGCTGATTTGTGAATTGGTGACGTAAGTTCTGTTTTAACTGGTTTGCCGCCATCAATTACTTCACCGGTGACGTTAAACACTCTTCCAAGCGTTTCTTCACCAATTGGAACGGTAATTGGTGCGCCAGTTGATGCAACTTTGAGCCCTCTTTGGAGTCCATCTGTAGAAGAAAGGCAAATGCACCGGACTTCAGTTGATGATAGTTGTTGTTCAACTTCAAAATAAATAACCGTACCGTCTTCTTTGGTGAGCGTCAATGCTTCATAAATTGAAGGCAAATTGCTTTCAAATGAAATATCAACCACTGGACCAACGATTTGGGTAATGGTGCCGATTGTTTGTGTGTCTTCTTTCATAGTGTCCTTCTCTAGTACTGTTATGTTTGTGCTAATGAAGCTGTGGTAATGTCCAGGAGCTCATTGGTGATACTTTCTTGTCGAGATTTATTGTAAAGGAGTTGCAAGTCACCTTTGAGTTGATTGGCATTTTCACTCGCATTTTTCATGCTCACCATCCGAGCGCTGTGTTCGCTGGCTCGTGCTTCCAAAAAAGCCTGATATATCGTATTTTCTACGTAATATGGAAGTAATTCTGATAATAATATTTTAGCTGATGGCTCGAACATGTACTCTGCGTGGGAGCCTGGATCGATCACGCCTTCATCAATGTGCTCCTTAGGGATAGGAAGCAATTCTATCAAGCGAACTTTTTGTACGAGCGTGCTAATAAAGTCCATATATACGACGGTAACTGACTTGAACGATTTTGAAATATAGCCTTGTTGTACAAGTGTGGTAATCGGAATAATATCTGAAAATTTGATCACCTCTGGAAGTTCTGTAAATTGAGCATAGAGTGGCACGTCATATATTCTGGAGAAATGAACTGCCTTCTTGCCGATTGCAACGATTTGTGCACCTGGATTTGATTTAAGCCACTCGATCATTTTCTTGAACAAATTTTGATTTAAGCTACCACAGAGACCTTTATCTGTTGAGATGAGTACCATTACATCGACGCCAGTTGTGTTTGGGGTGAGTAGTGGGTGGCTGGCAGACGTTGCTGACGCAACTGTAGAAAGTGATGCCTGCAGCGCTCGTGTATAGGGACGCGTAGCGAGTGCCTGATCCTGAGCACGCTTCATTTTACTTGCAGAAACCATCTCCATAGCCTTAGTAATTTTGGATATATTACCTGTAGTCTTGATTCGTTGCGTGATTTGTCGACTATTATTTGCCATGGTGTGCGGTGATCAGTCTACTAATTGCTGTATTCCTCGCTCAGGCTGAGGAAGGTGGTTACAGCTTGGGTGAGTTTTTCTTCTAGTTTTTCAGAGACTTTGAGCTCAGTTGCGATTTCTTTGAGAATGCCTGCGTGAGAAGTTTTAATATACTCGAGGTAATCACGCTCCCAAGCAGTGATTTTCTCAAGTTTGATAGTATCGAGATGGCCCTTAACTGCAGCGAAAATTACCACGACTTGTTCTTCCATTTTGAGCGGTTGGTCCCAGCCTTGCTTGAGGATTTCATTGACTCGTTGACCTCTCTCGAGAACTGATTTGGTTCTGTCATCAAGATCTGAGGCAAATTGAGCGAATGCTTGGAGTTCTCTAAATTGTGCGAGGTCGAGTTTCATGGTTCCTGCAACTTGTTTCATGGCTTTTCTTTGTGCCGCAGATCCAACACGAGACACTGACAATCCTACATTAATAGCAGGTTTCATACCCGCGTTAAAGAGGTCTGATTGCAGATAAATTTGACCGTCAGTAATAGAAATAACGTTGGTTGGAATAAATGCAGAGACGTCATTTTGTTGGGTTTCGATAATTGGAAGCGCAGTAATGGATCCGCCACCATGGTCATCATTCAACCGACACGATCGCTCGAGCAATCTTGAGTGGAGATAGAAGACATCACCAGGATAAGCTTCACGACCAGATGGGCGTCTGAGGAGGAGTGAAATTTCACGATACGCATCAGCATGCTTGGTAAGGTCGTCAAAAATAATCAAGACATCTTTACCTTTTTCTAAAAAGTATTCAGCAATTGCTTGACCTGCATAGGGAGCTAAGAATTTTTCTGCTGCAGAAACTGATGCAGATGCAGAAACGATTGTTGTGTACTCAAATGCGCCATGCTCTTCTAAAATTTGGGTAATTTGAGCAAGGGAAGAACGTTTTTGACCAATATTGACGTAGACGCAAATTACGTCTTCGCCAGCTTGGTTGAGGATGGTGCCGAGTGCGACTGCTGTTTTACCCGTTGATCGGTCTCCAATGATAAGCTCACGCTGACCGCGGCCAATTGGGATCATGGCGTCAATTGCTTTAATTCCAGTTTGGAGTGGGACGGATACTGATTTTCGCGGCATAATGCCAGGCGCACGCTTTTCGAGGAGCATGTATTTATCGATGGCAATTTCTGTGCCCCCGTCTAAAGGACGTCCAAGTGTGTCAACAACACGGCCAAGAATGTCATCTGAGACCCCAATTGAAAGGATTCGGCCAGTGCGACGGACAGTATTACCTGGCTTGAGGTGATTTGCATCTCCAAGGGCGACGACGCCGGTGGTTTCTTTATTTAAGTTGAGTGCGAGACCGAAAGTATTTTTGCCAAGGTCAACGAGCTCACCCGCTTGAACGTCATCGAGTCCATTGATTGTTGCCACGCCATCGCCATATGATTGAACAGTTCCGACTGATTGTGGGTCAATTGAAATATCTGCTTGCTCAATTTGATCAGCAATGGAAAAGTTCAAGGTTTGTTTTTTTGGCATGAAGTTCCTCTTAGTCAGTCTTGGTTAACACAGTTCGAAGTTGTTCGAGTTTGCCAGCAACCGAATGATCATGTTCTACTGATCCGATGCGGAGTCGAACTCCTCCAATTAGTTGTGGATCAATTTCTTCAGTAATGGCGACACTCTGGTTTGGGTATTTTTTTGATACGCCTGATTCGATAGTTTTCCGTTGTGTACTCGAAAGTGGAACAGCGGTAATAATGGTAACGTGTAGTGTGTCTTTCATGTTTATGCGCTCTAGAGTGCTTTTATGATTGAAGATAGTTCTTTATCAATCAATTTAGTTTGACTCTTGGTATCAAGTGAATCGCCGATTACTTTCTCAGCAACGCTGATAACGGCTTCAATCATTTCATTTTTGCTATTTGCAAGCAATTGTTGATGTTCTTGTGCCCATGCAGCCTTCTTTTTTTCAAGGTCAAGCTCGGCTTGTTTGTTAGCTTTTTCTAGTATGGAAGCTTTTTGCGCTTCTGCTTCTGCTTGTGCTTCTTTAAGCATTCGCGAGCGCTCTCTCTTTAGTGAAGTGGAAGCTTCTTTTTTTATTTCCTCAATATGGTTTTGAGTTTCCATTGCTTCTTCTGCTGCTTTTTGACCCTCATGAATTCTTCTCGCTCGCTCATCAAAGATTTTGAGAACAGGCTTGTACAAGAGGTACGTTAAAGCACCAAGAACAACACTGAAGTTAATCAGTTGAAAAAGTATTTGTGTAAGTTGAATATCCATACTACTCCTTTTGTATTTAGGATTGCGTTTTCAAACTCTCAGCTCGTGATTAGACGAATTTGAGAATAAGTGCGACGACGAGCGCATAGATAGCGATAGCCTCAGCAAATGCAATTCCTAGAATCATATTTGTTTGTATTTTACTGGCGGCTTCTGGGTTTCTGCCGATAGCTTGTAGACCGCTGGCTACGAGTAGACCAATGCCGATGGCTGGTCCGATTGTTCCAATACCCATGGTGAATGCAACTGCAAATTCGGGTGTCATAGTTCCTCCTTTAATTACTAATGATCTTCATGACCTTGTGTGGCCATATTAAAAAATACTAAAGATAACATTGCGAATACGAGAGCCTGGATAAATCCGACAAAGAGCTCAAGACCATAAAATGGCATTGGTGCCACCAATGGCAGCAGGAATAAAATGACAGTGAGAAGAACTTCTCCTGCGAAGATATTTCCAAATAACCGGAATGCAAACGAAATTATTTTTGCAAACTCAGAAATAATTTCTAGAATTCCTACAAAAAACATAATTGGACTTGAGAAGTTAATAAATTTCTTAAAATAGCCAAGATGTTGAAATTGAATACCAAAGACTTGCGTCACGAGCACTGAAAAGATTGCGAGTGCAAGTGTGGTATTAAGATCTGCGGTTCCTGGTCTGAAAATAGGAATGGCGACCTCTTTTGATTCTGATTCACCATAGCCACCCTCTTCGAGTAGTGCTGGGTCAGATCCTACTGCCTGCGTTGTTTCTAATTCTGCTGCGTACGCAGTGGGGGTGATTCCGGTCTTCTCGACTAAATCGTTGTTATCGGGCACTGTCTCGATGTATGCTTCTGGCTCTGCAGTGTATGTAATTGTACCAACACCAGGCATTAGACCAAAATAATTATTCATTAAAATAAAGATAAAGAAAGTTGCAACGAATGGAAAAAAAACACGGGTCTTTTTCAAGTCACCCGTGACACCGTGTACTAAGTTGTGCAGTGACTCAATGAGCCACTCCGCAAAATTTTGAATGCCAGAAGGCTTTGAGGTATTGGAAAGTTGAAGTCTAACGATGAGTGCGAAGAGGATGATGAGCCCGCTGACGATGAGGCTTGTTAGCATTGAGTTCGAAAATTCTACTCCACCAAAGGTGAATAACGGCTCAGCTGAGATTGAGATATGTAATGCAGCCATCTCTTCAAATTTCTATTTTTTTGGTAACCGATACTGAGCGATTAACATGTTTTTGCATGTCAAACGCAAGCGAACAATCTGGATTATAACGCGTCTTTACTATTCATCAAGTAACAAAATATGTACGCAGTGCGTATGCTCAGTGCTTGTAAGTTGTTACTCCGCGAGGACTAAGACCGCGTCATACTCTCCCTCAGAATCCTCTACTGAAACCTCTTCGCTGTAGGTGAGCGTCAAATCAGTTGCTTCTGCGACGAAGTCAAGAAGTGCTTGATTTTCTTCTTCCATGAGTAGATAAAATCCTTCTTCATAGTCTCCGCTGGCGTTTCCAGCGTCTACTGTGCCAACTTCTGCTTCTTCAAGTTGATCAGCAAAGGTACCTGCGTATCCAGCAGTGGTGGTTGCATTTACAACCAATATGGAAAGTTCTTCTGGTGCAATTGCTGGTTCTGGTGAAGGAGACGGGGATGGTTCTGAAGATGCTATTGAAGATGGGGTACTTTCTACCACTGGACTTGTGTCAACTCCGGCGTCGTTATTAGTGATCGATAAAATGCCAAGACCTACACCTACGCCGACCGCGACGGTGGCAAAAAAGACTGCTAGTGTTATGAAGACCATCTTAAGCATAGTGTTGACCCCCGATTTGTTTTTTATAATTTTCTTTTTAGTTGTGGCAGACGTATTTATGGTCGGCGCCGTTGTGCCTGAGGTTTTGGCGAATTGAGACAGATTTATTTTTTCTGGTTCGCCTTCTTCTTCCTCCACAGTTTCTTCAGTGTCGTCAGAATCATCAGTGTCAGTAGTGCTAGTTTCATCCGTTTTTACCTCAGAAGTTGATTCAATAGTATCATGTTTGGTATGTAATTTGCTAGATGCGTTTGTGGTTTTGTCGGGCTTTTCAATAGAATCTGTAATATCCTCTACTTTTTCTCTGGCTGCATCAAGCTCATCTTGCTTTGAGTCTACTGTGGTGTCGTCGGTTTCGGATTCATCTGCTTCCGTCTCATCATCGAGTGACAAGGATTTAACATTTGAGGGAACGGCAACTGCACCACCAACGATGGCGGGCATTGTTGGCTTAGGCAGTTCTGAAGAGTCTTTTTCTGGCTCTGCCTGCATTTTGGAATCCTCTTCGTCTTCATCGTCTAAGTCAATTCCACCCTCATCCTTTTTCTTCTTGTCCACTTTGATATCTTCTTTCTCTTCCTCATCCTCTTCTTCGTCTTCATCCGTAGAATCTGGTGAAGAGTCGTCGGGCTTAGCAGTGGCTGGACTTGAAGCAATCGCGACAATTTCCTTAAATTCTTTTCTATCATCGTCTTGTACTAAGTTGGGTTTGAATTGAGGCACTGGATAATCAGAAATAGACAAGGTTTGCATGCCTGACTCGATCATTTGTTGCACATACGACGGCATCTGCGCGTCCTCATCTGTACCGGTAACGAGTTGTTGGAGTGGTAGGGTGTTGCTCAGCAACTCCTTGAGTTTTTCTTCTACCACGCTATTGGAGAGTAAGTAGACCGTTTGAATGCTTGGCTCTGCACCTTTGAGCGTTTTGATGGTTTCGGCAATAGTTTCCATCTCCTCTATAGTAGTATGCGTCGTCATATCAATGCCGATGTAGTGCTGAGCGGTATAAAGATATGATCCAACTTGAACGATACTAATCGATGGCTCGAGGGATACAAGCGATTTAATGGTCCAGCTGAGTGGCGAAATTGCCTTTATGGTAACTCCGGCTGCGTCTGCACAGACCGCAAGCGGTTTGGTAAGCGTTTTTTCTAGTGCTGAGAGCTGCACTTTGGCTGTACCTTTAAACTCTGTTAGGACAAACGGCTCGAGAAGATGAGTTTTTGGTTTTAGATCAAGATCTGGTAGAAGTGTGTCCTTGAGATACGCTTTAATTTTGGCGTCATTTTTTTCTGCTACGGTGACAATAGTATTCGTAAAAAGAAAATCAGGAATAATAATGTGGTATTCCTCTGGGTCAATTTTAGAAAAGAGTTTGGCGATATTTTTGTCAATGAATTCGTTATCATCAATGAAATCGCCATTGATCTGACGAAATGATTGGACAGAAAATGTATGCGCCTTTTTTGCAGGAAGAAGCTCTGCAACGTAAGCTAAATCAGGAAGAATGTAGAGTAGTTTTTGTGTATTGAGCATGCAGGCTTAGTAACTAGTATAGCAGTCCTTTGCAAAAGGTTCAGCTAGTAGTATGAAAAAAATATTTGGCTTTTGCAAGGTGTGGAATCGTATCGGAATTTCTTATCTGCATTCATCGATAAAAGTGTTACAATACTACCTGTTCATGGGGGTCCGTAGCTCAGTCGGTTAGAGCGACAGCCTTTTAAGCTGTGCGTCCCGGGTTCGAGTCCCGGCGGACCCACCAAACTACCCCTCTACTTTAAATAAATCATGCCAGAACTTCCCGAAGTTGAAACCATTGCCCAAAGACTGCAATCGGTTTTACCTGGTAAAACAATACAAAAAATTGCAATTCTACATCCAAAAAGTTTTCAGGGGCAAAAATCACAACTTGCTGCAAAATCAGTTGTGGATATCAGCAGGCGGGCGAAAATAATCACCATCTCGCTGTCTGACAATACGGCATTGCTGGTGCACCTCAAAATGACTGGGCAGCTTATTTACATTGATGACAGAGTAAAATTGGGTGGTGGACACCCCACTGCCGACTGGACTAGAGACTTGCCGAGCAGTCATACTCGAGTGATACTTTCTTTTGAAGACGGGAGCAACTTATACTTCAACGATCAGAGAATCTTTGGTTGGGTAAAGCATCTTGAGAGCGACGCACTCATCGATGAATTCAAGAATTATGGTCCTGATATCACTGATTCAGGGGTCACCATCGACTACTATTTTCAAAAAGCCCAGCGCCGATCCATTACTATCAAGCAATTTTTACTCGACAATAGTGTGGCGGCGGGAGTTGGAAATATCTATGCATGTGACGCGCTCAACTTAGCAAAAATTCACCCCACAAGAATTGCTCAAACTCTGTCGAGAACTGAAACGGAGCGATTACTTGCCGCAACAAAAACTGTTATTCGGCTTGGAATTCAACATGGTGGCGCAAGCATTGATACCTACGTGACAGCAGAAGGTTTGACGGGCACCTATCAAAATGTGCGACGGGTGTATGCACGCGAGGGTCAACCTTGTCCCAATTGTAGTGCGCACATTCAAAAAATGAAAATTGCAGGACGTGGGACGTATGTTTGTGGGAATTGTCAGAAATAAGGTAAGAGCAGCTGCCAATTTTGAAGATGTGTGTTATTTATCTACTGTTGTGTTTTTTTCTCGAAATACTCTTCTCTACGGCCGCGATAATATGATCACGCGTTAGGCCATATTTTTTCAATACTTCTTCTGGAGGACCTGATTCACCAAAGGTGTCTTCTACTGCCACGTGTTCCATAAATACTTGCACATCTTCTAACACTACTGCTTCTGCAATTGCCGACCCGAGTCCACCTGCTCGTTGGTGATCTTCTGCGACTACCACTGCTTGGGTTTTACTGACATTAATCATGAGTGTTTTGACATCGAGGGGTTTAATGGTGTGCATGTTGATGACGGTTGCTGAAATCTCACCGGACAGTTTTTTGGCGGCCGCAACTGCTCGTTCAACCATAATTCCACAGGCTACGATGGTGACATCTTTGCCTTTTGATAGCACCTGGGCTTTGCCAAGCTCAAAGCTGTGACCTTTCGTCACTTCTTCGACTTCAAATTTGCTGGTGCGGATGTAGCACGGTCCTGGTTCTGCGGCGATAGCTTTGGTGGCAGCAAATGCCTGGCCTTTGTCAGCAGGAACGACTACTGTCATATGCGGTAAAACTCGCATGAGTGCAATATCTTCTAATGCTTGGTGCGTGGCACCATCTGGACCTACAGAAAGGCCTGAATGTCCACCGTGGAACTTCACGTTTAGCCTGGAATAACAAACCGTGGAACGAATTGGTCCCCATGAATTTGCAGGACTAAACGCTGCATAGCTGCTGGTGAAAGGAACTTTTCCGCTCAGTGCAAGACCTGCAGCAAGGCCAACCATATTTTCTTCTGCAACTCCCACCTGCACAAATCGCTTAGGAAACGTTTCTCTAAACTGTTCCATTCTGGTTGATTCAGTCAGGTCGGCACAAAGTCCCACAATCTGGTCATTTTCTTGAGCCGCAGCCACCAAACCTTCCCCAAATCCATCTCTGGTGGTGCCGGTTGGTTGTTTTTTTTGTTTTGAACTCATAATTGACCTGATTTACTCACGTATTTCTAGCTACTCCCACCAAATTCTGCCCTGGAGCGTTCGTAGATCCTTGAGTGCTTGGCGTGCTTGTTTTTTATCAGGTGGTTGACCGTGCCATTCCACCATGTCTTCCATAAATTCAACACCTTTACCTGGGATGGTGTTACAAATAATGGCGGTTGGTTGTTCTTGGGTGGATTTTGCTTGATTGCAGGCGTCGATGATCTGTTCAATATTGTGTCCATCAATGTCGAGCACATTCCAGCGAAACGCCTCTAATTTATGTTTAAATGGTTGTAGTGGCATGATATCTTCGGTAAATCCGTCAATTTGAATATTATTTCGATCTATCAATACGGTTAAGTTATGGAGGCGTCGTGCCCCCGCAAACATATATGCTTCCCAATTTTGACCTTCTTGTTGTTCTCCATCACTCATGATGCAGTAGGTATGATTTCTTTTGCCATCCATCAAGTTTCCCAGTGCTATACCCGCTGCTTGGGATAGACCTTGTCCCAGTGGTCCTGCAGTATTTTCTATACCTGGTGCGCTGCTTAAGTGAGGGTGACCCTGCAACTTTGACCCAAGTTTGCGGAGTGTTTTTAATTCTTCAACATCAAAATAACCAGATAATGCTAAAACCGTATACCAAATTGGACAAATATGTCCATTTGACAGGATTAATCGATCGCGCTCTTCCCAATCTGGATTTCGAGGGCTGTGTTTGAGCACCTGAAAATACATCGCCGTGAAAACATCAGCCATGCCCAGAGGACCAGCGCTATGCCCACTCCCCGCTTCAAGAAGCATCTCAATGACATGTTTTCGAGCCAATATGGCAATTTGTTGTAATTCGCCAAGGGTTAGCAAGCGTGGTGGATAGGGTTGAATTGTCGTACTCACCATACCAGTGTAGTGAATTACTGGGTTTTTGCAAAGGAGTTGTTTTGGTGTTGTATCCTATGAATATGTCTGAATCAAAAAAAATCACTATAGAAACTCATCAATTGGCGAACTTAGATGGTTTTGAAGGAATGCTGCTTGTTGATAAACCAACGGGAGTTACTAGTCACGATGTTGTTCAGTGGGCACGGAGGCAAACTGGACATCGCAAAATTGGCCACACCGGTACGCTCGATCCGCTTGCAACTGGCTTGTTGGTTCTGTTAGTTACTCGTCCATTTACTAAGCTGCAAGCACAGTACCTAAAGCAGGATAAAGCATACTTGGTGACGGGTCAGCTCGGACAAACAACTGATAGTTACGACAGTGACGGGCAGATTCTTACAAATGCAGATTGGGAGAAAATCTCAAGGATCACAAAAGAACATATTCTTTCACACCTTCAAAAATATCGAGGTCAAATAAACCAGCAAGTTCCAATTTTTTCAGCAGTAAAAATCGGTGGCACAAAGTTATATGAGCACGCCAGAGATGGCAATCCAATGGATTTGGAACTCCCCAGTCGCGAGGTCTCAATTCATGCATGTGATCTAGTGAATTTTGAGCGAGATGAAGGTGCAAAAACTGCTAGTTTTTCCCTCTCAGTGCGGTGCAGTTCTGGAACCTATATCAGGTCTTTGGTGCATGATATAGGTCAAGATCTTGGTGTGGGGGCGACAGTTGTATCACTCAGACGAACAGAAATTGGGTCAATGCATATTGATGACGCACAGCTGTGTCCCCTTATAGTCAAAAAAAGACGCAATTCCTAGACTAAAATTGCAATAAATTGACAGTTGAAGAGTGATATCATTTCGGGATACACTGATAGTATACGGTTGCGTACAAGGATGGCCAGTGAACTGGTTTGGTTTTGGTGTATTGAAAGGCATATGAGTAAGAGATGAATGCAAATAATATATTCATGATCGGATGGGAATATCCTCCGCATAATAGCGGTGGTCTTGGGGTTGCATGTGATGGCTTAACCCAGTCGTTAGCCAAGAGTGGCACGCAAATTCAGTTTACCTTACCCTATAATTTTAAAAGCAAAGTAGACCACATGACCGTTTTGGATTGCGTTGATCCAAGTTGGCTCGACGAACATGGAGTACTTCTCGAGAATCCACCATTTCTAGCATACGATCAAGCAATTCCACAGTCCGCCCCGAATTTAAAAACCGACATGGGTATGGACATTCTCAGAACACTACCTCAGTCAGAATTAGAGCGAAAAGTCTATCAATATGCAGACAGAGTCACTACAGAAGGTACGAACCAGTCACCAAAATATGACGTAATCCACGCACACGACTGGATGGCTTATCCTGCTGGCATGAAACTCAAACAAAAAACGGGCAAACCACTCATCACCCACGTGCACTCCACAGAATATGATCGATCAGCGTTGCATAAAGGCAGCGATTTCATCACCAAAACTGAGTACGAAGGCATGGTAATGGCTGACGTGGTCGTTGCAGTTAGTCATTACACCAAACGTTTATTGGTAGAACGATACCGAATCCCAGCCTCAAAAATCGCCGTAGTGCATAACGGCATTACGCCCCTCGTCTATCCCCCAGATCCCGGTACGCATCACTTTGCAAGTGAGCGGCCAGTCATTGTCTATATGGGACGCCTCACGATTCAAAAAGGTGTTCAATATTTCATTCACCTTGCAAAAACAGTCTTAGAGCGTAATCCTGAGGCTTTATTTGTAGTTGCAGGCTCAGGGGACATGTATCATGAGTTATTATTCACCACAGCGCGAGAACAACTCTCTGCATCTGTGTTATTTAGTGGGTTTGTGAGAGGTGCGCAACAAGAAAAATTACTTGATCGCGCCGACGTATTTGTAATGCCATCTATTTCTGAACCGTTTGGACTCGTAGCCCTTGAGGCAGCACAAAGACACACTCCCGTTGTTGTTTCCAAGAATGCAGGCGTGAGTGAAGTTTTACCAGGGAGTATAGCAGTCGATTTTTGGGATATAGAAAAAATGGGTGCGGTTATTTCGCACCTTATTAATGATCGCGATCACCACAAGCAAACAACTCATAAGCAGCTTAGCGACCTCGATTCAGCCACTTGGGACAACGCAGCACGACGAATGAGAGCGGTGTATCGCAGTGCTGTTTTAGGAAAATAAGTAAATTTGGGTACTAATGCCGCAAGTGTGTCTCTATTTCCATCTCCACCAGCCTCATCGGCTCAGCCCGATAACTGTCTTTGATGTTGGAAATCACCCCGATTATTTTGATCCGGTGAGTTCTGGAGATCAGGAAATTTTTGAAAAAGTTGCACTTAAATCATATCGGCCGATGCTTGGACTATTGAAAAAATTATTAAATAAGCATCCTGATTTTTGTGTCAGCTTGTCTATATCGGGGGTGTTTTTGGAACAGGCGCAGGCATTTGCACCTGACGTCGTTGCGTTGCTTCAGGATTTGGTTAAGACTGAGCGCGTTGAGATTTTGGCAGAAACGTATTACCACTCGCTAGCAAGTTTGTATTCACCATCAGAATTTGAGGCGCAGGTCCTTAAACACATTGCAACAATCGAGGAACTTTTTGAGTATACACCTCGAGTATTTCGAAATACGGAGCTCATTTACTCGAATGACATTGCCGCACTTCTGAGCACCTTTAATTTCTCTGGCGTCCTCACTGAAGCTGTCGACCGCTACCTCCACGGTCGACCAAAAACCCAACTGTTTGCCAGCACCACACCAGATAAAATTCCACTTCTCCTGAAACACGCACAGTTATCTGATGACATCGCGTTTCGATTTTCAAATAAATCCTGGGATTGGTACCCGCTCTATGCTGATCGTTACCTGAGGTGGGTGGAGGTCTATGACCAACATGAGTATGTAAATTTATTTATGGACTTTGAAACCTTTGGCGAGCATCAGTGGGCAGATACGGGAATTTTTACCTTTTTTGAACAATTTATAGCTGATTTTTTAGCCAGAGACTGGAATACACTGATCACTCCATCTCAAGCATTTGAGCCCTATGCAGAACGACGCGGAGGGATCAAACGAACCAAGTCAATTTTGGAGAAGCGAAACGAACTCCCAATATACGACGTACCCGATCCAATTTCTTGGGCAGACGTAGATCGTGACATTACCGCTTGGCGCGATAATGATTTTCAATACGACACCTTACGCATTATGTACCAAATAGAAGACGATATTAAGGCCACAGAAGACGCTCAGCTGCTCGATCAGTGGCGAAAGCTGCAAATCAGTGACCACTTCTATTATATGTGCACAAAATGGTCTGCAGACGGTGACGTGCACGCGTATTTTAGTCATTATGAGTCCCCGTTTGAGGCGTATCGACGGTTTTCTATTGCACTCGCAGATTTGTTAGGAAGGTTATCAGCGTTGAGAAAAACAACTAATGGTGCTCAAGATCGCGACCGTTCGATCGAGTGGTATTCAAAAATAATTGGATTACAGCCTGTATCAACTACACCTGCACGTTGAATGAGTATCAAAAACCTTTTATAGTGATCATATGGCAAGAGCATTAACGTTAGGAAATGGAACTTTTTTGGTGTGCTTAGATAAGTACGGTTTTGTGCGGGACATGTACTATCCATATGTTGGGCTAGAAAATCATGTTGCTGGTCACAAGCATCGAATCGGTATTATGGTAAATAACCGTTTTTCTTGGATCGATGATGGTAGTTGGCAGATTTCAATTGGGTATAAGCCAGAAACAATGGTGGGGTACTTGGTCTGTAAAAATCCCAAACTGCAGGTGACCGTGGTTATGGAAGACATTGTCTACAATGAGACGAATGTGTTTCTCAGGCAAGTGGATATCTATAATCACTCCGATCAATTAATGGATATTAAGCTGTTTTTTCATCAAGTATTTCTCATTAGTGAGAGTAAAAAACGCAATACCGCTTTTTATGATCCCACCCATAACGCAATTGTCCACTATAAGGGGAAACGGGTGTTCATCGTGAATGGTCGAACTGATCAGGGAACTGCTATCGATGACTACAGCGTCGGTGCATATCAATACGCAGGTATGGAAGGTGTTTTTAGAGATGCAGAAGACGGTGGATTAAGTAAAAATGCCGTTGAGCATGGCTCCGTGGATTCGGTGGTGAGATTTTGTGCATCTTGTGATCAAAAACAGAAAACCAGAGTGTACTACTGGATTTGTGCGGGCAAATCGCTTGATGATGCATATGAGCTCAACGACATTGTAATGAAAAAAACACCGGCTGCCATGATTCATTCCACTGAATCCTATTGGCATGCTTGGCTTAATACACTCGAGGTTCCCAAACAAGGTTTGACGCCAGAAATGAGAAAATTATTTGACACATCGCTTTTTGTCTTGAGGTCTCATACCGATAATAAGGGCAGTATTATTGCCGCTGGTGATAGTGAAATGATCGAATACGGCAAGGATGACTACTCATACATGTGGCCACGTGACGCAGCATTTATTGCAACCACACTTTGCAAAGCTGGCTACACAGAGGTCACCAAGCCATTCTTTATGTTTTGTAAGGATGTGCTGCATAGTGATGGTTATTTACATCATCGGTATAGGAGTGATCAAAGTCTTGGATCCACTTGGCATTCAACCACATCACAGCATGAGTGGCTCAAAGATAAAATTTTACAGCTCCCAATTCAAGAAGACGAGAGTGCAGGAGTTTTGGTTGCATTGTGGAATTATTATGAGCAGTCAAAGGACCTAGAGTTTATCGAACTACTCTACAAGCCATTCATAGAAAAAATCGCAACATTTTTGGCTAATTTTAGAAATAAAAATACTGGCCTCCCACTCCCCTCCTATGATTTATGGGAAGAAAAAATTGGTGTTTCAACGTATACCTGTGCCGCAGTGTACGGCGGTTTGATGGCTGCTGCAAAGTTTTCTGAGTTGCTCGATAAACGCAATCACATGAGGGAGTACAAGGATGCTGCCAAAGCTATTAAACAAGCAACGATTGATCATCTATACAACAAAAAATTACAGTCGTTTGTCAGAATTGCGCACTATGTGGATGGCGAGTTGACGCAGGATGAAACCGTGGACTCAAGCTCACTGTTTGGACTCTGGTATTTTGAAATGTTTGATCAAACTGATCCCTTATTTAAAGACACTCACGAACAAGTGATGCACCGGCTATCGAATCCTACCTCAGTGGGTGGAATCATCAGATACGAGCGAGATAATTATTTCAAATCGACGGATCTTTCAAATCCTTGGTTTATCACGACACTCTGGGAGGCGCAACGCCGTCTTAAGCAGACCGTCGTGACCGTAGAAGATATCGAGTATGCCGACAGGACCTTTGAATGGGTGCTTCAACATGCATACCCTTCTGGTGTTTTGGCTGAACAGCTTAATCCATACACTGGTGAATCATTGTCTGCCACCCCACTTGTATGGAGTCATGCCGTGTATATTGAAACGGTGCTCCTTTATTTACGAAAAAAACAAGAGTTAGCGGGTGGTAAGGATGCTCCACTTCCCATTCATGAATTGTAGAATCAGATCAAATGTTTCAGAAAGGATCTATGGATTACGTACTTGCAATTGATGGAGGCGGAACAAAAACCGACGTTCTCTGTGCTGATCTTGAAGGAAATACCGTTGGCGTAGGGCTCGCTGGGCCGACTAACTTAACGAGTACTTCTATTGGTGCGGCTGGTTTTAATTTAATCGAAGGTATTAGACAAGCAACTGAGTCAATTCCAAATGTGACACATTTCAAAGCATTTGTGATGGGTTTGGCAGGTCTGGACACAGAACATGAGATGCAACAAGCGCTAGGAGCGTTCAAGAATTCACTGAGTCATTTGACGTTTGACCATTTTCGCCTTGAAAACGACAGCATGATTGCGATGGCAAATGGCACTGCATCAGAAGATGCGCTGGTGCTGATTTCTGGAACGGGCAGTATTTGTTTTGCAAAAAATAGCGCTGGTGAAATTGCTCGAGTGAGTGGTATGGATTATTTGCTCACTGATCAAGGTTCTGGGTACGCCATTGGGCGGCAGACGCTGCGTGCGGCGGTGATGAGTTTTGATCAGCGAGGTCCAAAGACTGAGCTAGAAAAACTGGTTTGTGAAACCTTTGAAATTACTTCAATAGAAGAATTAAAATCTAAAATTTACAATCCATTGATTGGAAAAAGCGAAGTGGCCGACCTCTCTAAGATTTGTGATCTGGCCGCAGCTCATGGCGATCCCGTAGCCTTAGAAATTTATGCAAAAGCGGTAGCAGACCTTGCGCTGCAAGTTGAAACAGTTATTCGACGATTATCCCTTGAATCTGTACCGGTTGACGGTGTATTCTCTGGTTCGGTAAATCATTTGCCTCGGGTTCGTGAACCGCTCCAACAGCGACTGGCCCAATCAGTGCCGAATATGACGGCAATCTACCCTGAGACTGCTCCCGTGTATGGAGCGTTGGCAATGGCGCTTCGCGCAGCACAGACTCTGTAAGAGAAAAATATTACTCTTCAACCTCTAATTCCTGAAACCACCCTCTTCTGAGAAGTACTGCGATTTCTGCATAGACCGCAATATCGATCCAGGTTTCAGTGAGCGACTCATTGGTTGGATCTTCACCTGCCATCAGCAGATGTTTGAGGCGTTCGACTTTTTCGGTAATGCGCATGGCAATGCCGAGTTCCTTGACTGAGAGGATGTTTCCTTTGCCATAATCCTTGTGTTTTTTGAGAAACATTTCAAGGAGTTCTTGGTTGACAATTTCATATGCTTCATTGAGGGTTTGGGGGGAGGATTGCTTTTTCATGAAGTCATTGTAGCAGAATTTTTAGATCTAAATCTCTATAAAAATACGCATCTGATCATGCTGATGCTGGTTAATCGGGTATCTGTGCTATAATACTTATCACTTCACTAGAATACTTGATCCCATAGGTGTGTAGACGATGTTCTCTCCCTTGTAAAGCACCCTGTTCGAAGAAGATGTATTTAATATGCCCAAGAGGCAAAAGGGAGTAATGTATAACGACACCCCTCAAGATAACCCACGCAAATTGTTTGTGGGTAATATTCCATGGAGCGTAACTGAGGATCAGATGCGCGACATGTTTAGTGAATTTGGCGAAGTTGAAAGCGTCCGCCTTATCACCGACCGAAACACTGGTCGATCAAAAGGTATTGCTTTCGTCGAAATGGGATCTGAAGAGCAAGCTCAAGCAGCTATTGCTGGACTTCATGGTACCGAACTCGAAGGTCGAGACCTTGTGGTTAACATCGCAAGACCTCGTCAACCACGCGACGACAGTCGTGGTGGCGGCGGATACAGCCCACGAAACAACAATCGTGGTGGGTATAACGACCGACGATAATTATCGTAATCACCTGCAGAGCATAGCTCTGTAGAAACATCGACTGCATATTGCTTGCATCCCAAGAACATTGGTATAGTAAGCAATATGCAGTTCGACAAATGGTTTAAAAAAACCGCTCAAAAATCCCCTAAATTTTCTTCATTTAAACTCTACGTAAATACCACCATTTTTGGATTGGTTGTTTTTGCGGCCTTTTATGCGTATAACGCGTGGCTCGGCATTCCTGGATTGCTCAATAAAGCTGTGGCAGATGCATCAGTAATTCTTATTGGCTCATCAATGTTGCTGACGGGGCTCTGTTATTTCTGGGATTTTATGGATACTAAAATTATTTATCGAAAGTATCTGGGATTAATTGGATTTGCATTTGCAGTGGTACACATGTTGTTGTCACTCAGTGCATTTAAAAAGTTGATTGATCCTGTTGCCTGGCAATCGGGAGCGGTGTTGCCGGTTATTGAGGCGAGCGTGGCAATGGCAATTTTTACAATTATGGCGCTGATTTCTAATGCATATGCAGCCACAGAGCTTGGAGGTGTGGCGTGGCGAAAAATTCTGAGGACTGGATATATTGCGCTTATTTTTGTCTTGATGCATGTAGTTCTGCTCAAGATGGATCGGTGGATAACATGGTGGACTGAGGGCGCTTCGCGCCCTCCTTCCGGAAGTTTGCTCGTTAGCATTTTCATAATCCTCGTCCTCCTTTTGCGGATCGCACTCTGGATTTCACAAGTTTTTTCATCAAAGAAATAATTACTACGCACAGTTAGCTCAATTAACATACAGCAAGCATTGATATACTTCATTTAAGCATTTACTTAAATGAGAATAGGGAGTAGTATTCATGCTATGAATGCATTTTCCGCCCTCTCAGATCCAAGTCGACGACAAATACTTGAACTCCTTGCCCACAAAGGACAAATGCAGGCGACGGATATTTATTCTGAATTCCCAAGTTCTGCTTCTGCAATTTCTCAACATCTAAAAATCCTCCGCTCTGCACGTCTCGTGACCGTTGAACGAGATGCAAAGCTCAGATTGTATTCAGTAAATATGGATACACTCTGCGAAGTTTCTAATTGGGTCGCGGAAATTAACCAAGTTTGGGCTGCTCGAATGAATCGACTTTCAAATGTATTACTAGCCATGAAAGGTACTCATGTCAAATGAGAGAGACATTGTAATAACACGAATTTTTGAAGCTCCACGCGAGATGGTGTGGCGGGCATGGACAGAACCTGATTTGATTTCACAGTGGTGGGGTCCAGAAGGTTTTACCGCTCCATCAATCAAAGTTGATCTTACCGTTGGTGGAAAATATGTGTATGCCATGAAAGGTCCTGAGGGATCAGAATGGGAAGGCACGATGCATAGCGCCGGCGTGTATAAGGAAATTGTTCCCCACGAGAAACTTGTAGTGACTGATTATTTTTCTGATGAAAACGGTGAGATGCTTGATCCTGCAGATTTTGGGCAAGATCCAAATTTTCCGAAAGAGGCTACAATCACAGTGCTTTTTGAGGATGAAGGTGAAGATCGCACCAAAGTGACTATAATTTACCCAGAACCAGCTACCGAGGCTGAATACCAAGCTATGCTAAAGAGCGGTATGACCGAGGGTTGGCAATCAAGTATGAATAAGTTAGCAGTAGTGGTTGAATAAATGTTCAAGCGTACATTCGCAGCTTTCATTGTTGCTTTTGGCATAGTCATGTCTCCACAGCCGGTTCGTGCTGTGGAGCATGACGAGGTTCAAGAGGTTGAGCCTTCCCCTTCCCCCATCACAATTGTTGTTCAAAATACCTTTGGTGAAGGTTGGGGTGTGGATGGGGTTTTTAATTGGTTGCTGGCGCATTACTATGTTTTGGTTGCCAAGAGTCCAGAGAAAATTGAGGAGCGCTGGCGGGAGAATCCTTCTAAACCCGCACAAGATCTGCTCGACAAATATGATCCGAGTATTATTGTCCTGCAAGAAGTTATGCCGTACATGGAAGGCAGCACGACAATTCGTACGCTTGAGGATTATGATTATGTTACGTGTGTCAGTCAGGGTTCTGGCAAGAAGGATATTCTGGAGAGAGCAACGGTTATAGGTAGTAAATTTCAGGGTGAGATGATTTCAGAATTTAAGATGCCTGGTTCTGGTGATCGAGGTGGTGAGTGTGGATTTTATATTCCTGAGCTTGATCTAACTATTTTTGCGATTCATCCGTCTGCGTTCGATAAAAAAGTTCGTACAGAGCAACTGGAATATACATCTCAATTTATTAAGAAATATCACGAAGAATATCCTGAACACAATTTAGTTTTAGCAGGCGATTTCAATGAATCGTATGAAAAATTTTCATATCTTTTCGAGTCATTGCCCATTGTGCATTATGGAGCGCCAACATTTCCACGGCAGTCTTTGCTTGATGAGCTGCAGCATCCGCAGTGGTTTCCTGTTAAGCAATTAGTTGCTCCAAATGGAATGCGAGACCTCGATCATATCTACTTACCCAAGAGATGGAACGTGCTCGAATTTGAAACATTCGAGACAAGTTCCGATCATCTTGGACTTATGGTACGGGCTACGCCGTAATCATTTTTTTTATTTCATTCAAATTTAAAGTGGTAAATCTCCGCAAGCGGTATAGACACTTGATTCTGCTGAAGATTTATGGACATTGATCGCCATAGGTGCATCAGCTTCTATCAAATCTGACCAACTAACATCAAGCGTGGTGACGGATTCGCCATCAACGACGTTTGTCAGTGGGTACTCGACTGCTGCAGGTTCTGGACAAGCGCCAAGGTGTATATGTGCAGGTTGTGGTGCAGAAAAATCACCACCGGTCATAGATAGTTCAACCATGAGCTGGCCGGCTTCATTCTCTCTAAGCACTGCGGTGCCGGATTGCCCTAAGTCATTTTGTTCAAAAAGATTGACTGTTGCGCCTTGGACTGCGGCTTCTTGCAACATGGCGTCCTCAATCATCATATCATCTCGAACTGGCTCTTGGGTTGGTTTCATAAACCAGTACCAAATTCCCGCCGCGATGACAACAAGTGTCACCCACATCACTGTATTCGATTTCATACAAACCTCCCCGTTGATATTTTTGATGCTGATATCGCACCAAACTACGTGTAGTCAGTGTAGCATATGGGAATGGGGAATTGGAATAACCGATGTGTGCGTACGTTTGATACAATCGAGCCATGATCAACATCACAGAAATAAAAAACCTTTTAAAAAAAATTAAGTTCGTCAGCATGGCGACTGTTAATGAGGACGGTTCGCCTCATAATTCTCCCCTAGTATTTCTTTATGATGAGCGCTTAGAAACTATTTATTGGGGCTCTCATCCTGAGTCTCAGCATTCCAAGAATGTGATGCGCACAGGTCAGGCGTATTTTGTGGCTTTTGACAGTGTTAGTGGTGGTCCTGGGCTTTATTTTCGGACGACAGACGCGCATATGGCGGCAGATGCGGAGTTGGAAATTGCTTTAAAAGTTCATAATCACTTCAGAACTAATTTAGGAAAAAAAGAAATAGATATTGAGTACTATCAAGGGAGTAGTCATCAGAGAATGTGGAGTGCAAAAATTGATGCAATTTGGACAAATTCCTTTGAGCGCGGGACACATGGGATGTTGACGAGAGACTTTAAGATTGAGGTTGATTTAACAAAATAGTGAATTTAAATTAAAGTAATTGCTAATTAAGTTAAATTCCTGTAAAAATACAGTAATCATGTATTAAATAAGCATAAAGGCTCAAATGATTACTGATCTCCGTAACTTCACCGAACTTTCCTACGCCGAGCTTGAGCAGAAAAACCTAGCAGCCAAAAAGCAACGAAGTAAGCATGTTTCTGAAGCTGATTTTGAAAAAGAATATCGTTCCTACTTAAAAAAAGAATCTGGAATCAAAGCCGTTACCCTCTGCTTTAGTAATATAGAGGGACAGTTTCACATGTTGGATTATGATAAGCATCATTTTTTATCGAGTGCAGATAATTTGACGTTTGACGGTTCTTCGGTGCGTGGGTTTACTGAATTGGCAGAGAGTGACTTGCGGCTCGTTCCTGACTGGAGCTCGCTGCGATGGTTGCCCTCTGATATTTTTGGTCCCGGGAAAGTGCTGCTGTTTGCGTCAATCTCTGACAGCGAGCGCGTGCAGTACCCAACAGATTTTAGAGGTGTACTCAAACAAATGACTGGAGAGTTATTTGCATCAAAAAAAATTGAAGCACTTGTAGCACCAGAGGTTGAGGGGTTTCTTTTTAGTGGGACCAATGCTGAGCGGCGATACGATGAGGCTCAGGGTTTTCAACCAATATCGAGTGGTGGGTATTACCAGTCGCTGCCCAACGATGAGTTACGACTGTTTATTGATACCGCCGCCGAGGCACAGCGCGCACTTGGTTTTCAGAATGAAAAAGATCATCCAGAAGTTGCACCATCACAGTTTGAATTAAATTTCAGGTTCGGATCTCTGATTGAAATAGCTGATCAAATACAGCTCTACAAGCTCGTCTGCCGTCAGGTCGCCGCTCAGCGTGGCATGACCGCATGCTTTTTGCCGAAACCAATTGCGGGAATCAACGGCAACGGCATGCACATGAATTTTTCGATCATGAAAAATGGTAAAAACATGTTTTATTCCAAGAAAGGTGAGTATCATCTCTCTGAAAGTGCTTGGGATGCTGTCTATAAAATTTTAAATCATGCGCCTGAACTATGTTTATTGTTTAATTCTAGTGTGAATGCATATCGCCGATTAGATCCAAATTTTGAGGCTCCAAATCAAATCAAAGTCTCCCCCACTGATAGAGGTTCAATGATTAGAATTCCTGTAGGAAATGAAACGACTACTCGTATTGAGGTCAGATCAATTGCGCCGGATGCGAATCCGTATCTCGTGATGTACGCTCTCCTCAATACCGCGTTGCACGGGAAAGTTTTGGATCAGCCAAAAAATAAGCGTGCCAGACTCCGATATTTGCCGAGTAATATGTATGATGCTTTGAGATTATTTAAATCGAGTGGATTTATAGGACAATTCTTGGGAGAAAACGTGCAAGCTAAATACGCTGATTGGAAGCAACAAGCCGCGGATCGTTCTCCTAAGTCACTTGGAAAAACGGTTAAAGCCTCTGAGATTTTGTACCATCATGAGGTGACGAATCAGGTGTTGTGGAAAGCCTTTTAAGTAAAGTACAAAATCACACCTGCAAAAAGGTTATTATTTTGTGGGTGAACCAAAATAAGTAGATCAACTATGAAAGACACTCAAGAAGCACGTAAAATTATCGTCTCAGATGCATTTCAAAAAAACTATATATACCATCTGACTGAACCTGTCGGTGCATTCGATCCTGATTTTAAGCCGGACTTAACTCCAAAACAAATGCTCGAACTTGGAGTGTTTGGTGGTCGATATCTTGATAAAAACAGTGGCGAATTACCGAAAAACTGGTTTGTAAATGCGAAGTTAAGCGATGGGGAAAAAGATAATTCGTTAAACCTTTTTAAGGTTCACGCAAGCAAACCTCTCGCATACTGGCAAAAAAAGGGTTGGATCAACCCTCAGGATCCAAGAGGTTGGTTTCAGTGGTATTGTCGATACTACTTGGGACGGCGCTCTATGGATGATGAACGGCAAATTCGCAGATGGAAAGCAATGAAGCGTCATGTGAGTCAGCTCAAAAAAAATTGCAAAACGGGAGATCTACTGTGTCGACCTCGTCAGCGACAAGCACTTTTGCACTGGGCGTATGATTCTAGGAAGCTGTAGCTTACTCTTCGCGCAGCTGCTTGCTCAGGGTAGCGCTGTGAAGTACTTCGCGGTTCTCAAGAATGTGTGCAGCAAGAATTTTGGCATGCAATGAATAGTACTCTGCCACAATAGATTTGTTGAAACCGGGTGACCCCACGGAGAATCGAACTCCGATTTCAGGGATGAAAACCCTGCGTCCTAACCGTTAGACGATGGGGCCTTTTTGCAAAGGCGCTGTCAACTTGAGTAGTATAATGCATTCTTGGCAAAGTTGCCAGAATCTTATGAGTTCCAAGTTATATTTTCAAAGTGCTCTACCCTGCCAGGTAGGATGCTGATGCTGTCGAAACGATAGCGTTTTTGCCATCTAATTTGTCGAGTGTACGCAGCTGCAGCTCGTCGCATATTTCTTATTTTTTTATAGTTGATCGCTTGGCTTGGATGGCCAAAATGATCATTTTTTCTGGTTTTTACCTCAATAAATACCAGCTCGCCCATTGTATGGTCGAGAGCAACGATGTCCACCTCACAACCATTCGCAACTATATTCTGCGCAAGTATCGTGAATCCGAGTGAAATGAGAAAGTGTGTGGCTCGGGATTCGCCCCAAGCACCCAGAGAAGTATTATACTGCTGCCGCTGTTTTGCCGACAGTACTCTTTTCTTTAACTCTGGTGGCTGATTTACCAACTCGTTCACGTAGGTAGTATAGCTTTGCTCGCCTTACAGAACCCTTACGCTTTAACTCGAGTTGTTTGAGTTGAGGCATCATCAGGGGGAAGATCTTCTCAACACCAATGCCGTTTGAACCAATTTTACGGACAGTGACTGATTTGCCATTTCCACGGTTTTTAACCGCAATGATAAGCCCTTCAAAGATCTGAATACGAGTCTTATCGCCCTCAGAGATCTCTTCATGAACCTTTACGGTGTCGCCAACTGCGATTTTCTGGTCTTGGTAGGTAAAATATTGCGCCATAGAAGAGGTATTGTACTTGAGGATTGGAAGATTTGCAATGTTTAGATGTTGAGCAGGTTATTCCCCAGTCAAAGTGTCGATTCCAGAGAGCAATTTGCCAATTAAATGTGGCGCAACGTTTGCAGCTAAGTAGACTCCGGCCCAGAAGTATATTTCTATCGCATCACCATCGAGTATTTCTGCTCTGCGGTCAGCTATGACCACAAGCAAGGCTGCTCCGAATCCACTTCCAAGCCCTTCTGCAAGTGAACGCCTTCCTAGGCCACTAATTACCAGTCCAGCAAGTGCTGAAAACAATGCTGGACCCATCCACTCGCCAGTGGAATCCATGTTCAGTAGTATAAGTGGCATAAGTATTCGCTCTACTCTAGCCTGGTACAATTCTTTCGCAATTTTTTTGACTACCTCACCAACTTTTCTGGCTTTTTCCATAGACAGATTGTATATCAAAATATATCAATAAAACTGAGCACTATAGAAATAAGTAGCAGCTACTTCGAATGCTTCAAAGCCGCTTTCAAATACTCCACAAAAATAGGATGTGGATCAAGTGGCTGGGATTTATACTCTGGATGTGCCTGCGTTGCCAAGAAGAATGGATGTTTTTTCTTTGGTAACTCGATCATTTCCACAAAGAAATCATCGGGTGAGGTGCCAGAAATTACAAAACCGGCATCTTCAAGTTGTTTTCGATACTCATTATTGAATTCATAGCGATGGCGGTGGCGTTCTGAGATAAGATTGTTTTTAGGGTCAATGAATGCCTTATATTTGCTGTAAATCTCATGGGCCAAGGTTCCTGGCTTCAAAACACAGTCATATGCTCCAAGTCGCATGCTGGCACCAGCGCCTTTGATTTTTTGGTATTTTTTCTCAAATGGAATGTCGTGGATGATTGGATGAGGGGTTTCTGGATTGACTTCGGTGCTGTGCGCTCCCTCGAGACCCACCACATTGCGGGCATACTCGACAGATGCTAATTGCATGCCATAGCAGAGCCCAAGGTATGGAATTTTATTTTCACGAGCGTAGGTAATTGCTTTGATTTTTCCCTCAACTCCCCTATCTCCCCAACCGATTGGCACGATAATGCCATTGACACGTTTGAGGTCTTTTTCAGCCTGAGCGTCGCCTTTTTCTAAGTGTTCAGCGTTTACGAATACGATATCTAAATCAATATCTTGGTTCCAGCTGGCAAAATTGAGTGATTCGATGAGTGAGACGTAAGAATCTTTGAGCTCGTAGTCACCGGTTGCGATGTATTTGGCAATAATTGCGATACTGAGTTGGTCTTTTTTGGGTGAATTGATGCGGTCGACGAGTTTTTTCCAGTTGGTGAGATTGCTGCGTTTGGCGGTGAGGCCGAGTTTGTGGAGCACTTTATCGTCAAAATCTTGCTCGGCAAAAATTAAGGGAATTTCATAGATACTCGAGCAATCTGGGTTGGAAATAACGTCATCCTTCTGCATGTTACAGTAGTAAGCGACTTTTTCTTTGCGTCTCTCATCAATGGGGAGTTCGGCACGACCGACCAAGAAATCTGGTTGGATACCCATTTCGTTCAAAAGTTTGACTGAGAGTTGAGTTGGTTTTGACTTGAGCTCATTGATATGCGGTGGTCTGGGGAAATAAGTGACATGAATATGAATTGTATCTTCTGGGAACCGCAATTTCATGATCCGGTATGCTTCGTAATAAATTACATTCTGGTACTCGCCCGTTGTGCCGCCGAGTTCAACGAGAATTATGTCGTGTCCTTCTGCAGTTTTGGTGATTCTTCTAATTACTTCCTCTGGAACATATGGAATAGCATCAACAGTTGCCCCATCAAAGTGCAGATCTTTGGTTTTTTCAATGACAGATGTATAAATCTGACCCATGGTGGTAAAATTAGCACTTCCCACTTCTTGAGATAAAAAGCGCTCATACGAGCCAAGATCTAGGTCAGCTTCAAGTCCATCTTCGCACAAAAATACATCTCCATGCTCGATAGGATTAATATTTCCTGAATCGAGATTGAGGTAATTTTCGCACTTAAGATTGGTGACAGAATAGCCGTGATTCTTGAGCAGTAATCCTAAGGAAGCGGCGGTAATGCCTTTTCCCAAGCCCGACAAAACGCCGCCTGAAACAAATATAAATTTAGTATTATTGGAATTACTCCCACGGTTGCTCATGGGACTACACTATACAGCAGAGCATTGGCTCTGTAAACGCGAGATCTTGTGGTTTTACTCTAATAAAGATTTAATCTTTTTTTCTACTGCTTCGTTCCATGCCACCCCATAGGGGAGCTTCATTTTTTGCGGCTTACCCCCATTGGGAATGAGGACGATGACACTTTCACTACCTGGCTGTGATTTGAGATATGTACCGAGTGCTTCGAGGGTTTCTTTGCTTGTTTTGCGAGGTATAAAAATCTCACGGTGCACGCTGCTACCGATGTGTGTTAGCTCTGTGTCATCTGGCTCTGAGATACTCTCTGCAAGGAGTTGCAGTTCTTCGTCTCTATAGTCTACTTTAGCGCGAATAAGCACTACTTTATCTTCCCCGACACTTTGATTGCTTTCCTGGTATAGCTTGGGGAAAATGACGACCGGAACGCTCCCCGTATTATCCTCTAGTTTGGCAAACGCCATGTCTTTGCCTGATTTTCTGGTATTGACGACTCGGACTGAGCTGAGCACACCACCAAATAAGAAGACCTGGTCTGTGTGAATGGTGTGATCGAGATCGCCAATTTCTTTATTTGCGCGTTTGGTAACGGATTTTAATTGTCTTGCGAGTGGGTGATCGGTTAAGTACATACCCAGGAGTTCTTTTTCAAACGACAACAGCTCTGCCTGTGGGTATTCTGCAAGTTCGGGGAAGGTATCCTGAAGCTGTGCGGCTGGCGTTCTGATATCTGCAAACAGCGAGTCTTGGCCTTCTACTGCAGATGAAAGTTGCGAGGCAGTTTGGCGAATATTTTCTAGATTTTCGAGCATGCTTGATCGTGTTCCAAAATCATCCATAGCGCCAACTTTGATCAATGCTTCAAGCGATGTTTTATTTACTTTTCTACTGTCTGATTCATGAATAAATTGGGTGAGCGAATTGAAGATATGTTCGTCTTTTTTTATTTCGAGGATGTTTTCAATCGCCGCTGACCCGAGATGCTTAATTGCATTCAGTCCAAAACGAATTGCTTTCTTTTCTAGAGAATTTTCATCTTGCTCGATGGTGAAATCATCATCAGATTTGTTAATATTTGGTGGTAAGACGACAATTCCCATCTGCTTACATGCTTCAATTGCTTGCGCGACCCTACTGTCACTGAGTGCAGAATTAGAACCAGATTCGATACTCATTAGCGCGGTCATATATTCCACGGGGTAATTTGCCTTGAGGTATGCTGTTTGGTAGGCGATCATCGCGTAACTCGCAGCGTGGGCTTTGTTAAATCCATAATTTGCAAAAGCTTCAATAAATCCCCAAACCTTGTTAGCGACCGCTCGCTCATAGCCATTTTTGACCGATTCTTCCGTGAATCGTTTTTTATTTTCGTCTAATAGTTTTTTCTTCTTTTTTCCGATCGCACGGCGCAGAATATCAGCTTCACCAAGACTGAAATTTGCCATCAAATTCGCAATCTGCAAAATCTGCTCTTGGTACACCATGACTCCGTACGTTTCTTTAAGAATTGGAATGAGGCTTTCATGAGGATACTGTACCGTTTCTGGATTATGCTTTCCTTCAATAAAGGTTGGGATAAGATCCATCGGTCCAGGACGATACAGAGCAACCATAGCGGTAATGTCTGAGAATTGGCTGGGTTTCAGACTTCTGGCTACGCGCCGCATGCCTGCAGATTCAAGCTGAAATACACCCATTGTGTCACCACTCGAGAGAAGTTCAAAGGTTTTTTGATCATCAATGGGAATCTCTGCGATATCAATTGTGATGTCATGATGTTTTTTTATTAAATTTATTGTCTTCTGTATTGTTGAAAGGTTCCTGAGCCCCAAAAAGTCAAATTTCAGCAAGCCAATCGCATCGTCAGAGACATTACAGTCCAGAGCGTACATGTCATATTGGGTAATAGTTTTTCCGGATTTTGAGTCTTGTTGAATGGGGGTGTAGTTGGAGAGCGGCTCATCAGTGATAATAATAGCTGCCGCGTGGACTGATGAATGGCGGATGCTGCCCTCTACTTTTTGGGCTAGATCAATAAGTTTGCGGAATTTGGGTTGTTGGTAGTACTGGGCTAATTCGGGGACCGTTTCAACTGCTTTTTTGAGTGGGGTTTTTTTGCCAGGAATGTTAGGAATGAGTTTGGCAATTTTATCGGGATCTTCATACGGCATTCCAAGTACCCGACCAATATCACGCACCGATACTCTCGCCTCCATTTTTCCAAAAGTGATCACGTGTGCAACGCGATCATCACCATATTTATCTGAGACATATTTAATAACTTCATCACGACGATCATCGGCAAAATCGAGGTCAATATCGGGGGGTGTGGGACGTTGTGGATTGAGAAATCGCTCAAATGCCAGCCCGTGTTGCAACGGATTAATCGCAGTAATTCCCAATATATACGAAACAATTGATCCCGCAGCAGAACCTCTTCCTGGACCAACTCCAATGCCCTGTTCTTTTGCCCAGTTTACAAAATCTTGGGTAATCAGGAAGTACGTTGAGTATCCTTTGTCGTTAATGACACCAAGTTCATAATCAATGCGCTTTTGAATTTCTGGTGTAATTTCTTTAAGTTTCTTTTCGGCGCGTTCTTGCACCATTTCTTTGAGAAATTCTGCTTCTGTTTTACCTTTTGGTAGTTCGTAGAGCGGGAAAATAAGTTGGCCTGTTGGGATTTCTAGGTCAATCGTGTCAGCCAATGCAATCGTATTTGAGAGTGCTTCAGGATATTTGTGAAATAATTCCGCCATTTCATCACCGGAACGCAAATAAAAATCTGGCGAATCCATCATCGACATTCGATTCGTGTCGCTGATTAATTTTCTTGTTTGCACACAGAGTAATGCGTCTTGGGCTTCGGCATCATCTGGGTAAACGTAGTGCACGTCATTTGTTGCAACCATTGGCAGATCTAGTTTTCTGGCAATTGCCACCAACTGCTCTGTAAGGGGTTCGAGTTCATGGATGGCTGGATGCGCTTGGAGTTCGACATAAAACCTACCGGGAAACTTCTTTTTATAGAGTGTGAATTTTTCGAGCGCCCCCTTTTCATCATTTTCACGGAGCAGTCTATTAAATGGACTGGACATGCAACCGCTCAGAACAATCACACCTTCTGAGTGCGCAAACAACACCTCTTCATCAATGCGCGGCTTATATGAAAATCCCTCAAGGTGCGCTATTGAAACCAACTTCATTAAATTCTGATATCCTGCAAAATTCTGCGCCAGCAACGTCAAATGTGCCTGATCAGATCCCATTCTGGTTTGTTTATCAAACCGTGATTTTTTGGCCATGTAGATCTCAACCCCGACTATTGGTTTGATGCCAGCTTTTTTACATTCATTATAAAAATGGAGTGCGCCATACATCGAGCCATGGTCGGTGATGGCAATTGCTTTTTGACCGAGTTCGAGCGCTCGCGCAGTGAGGAGGGGAATCTTACTCAGGCCATCAAGCATAGAGTAATCGGTGTGAACATGGAGGTGAACAAAATCAGTCTGTGCCATAGTGCTAGTGGTATAGTATCAGAGAACCCCTTGAAGCGTAAGAACTTGCATTTTCGCTGTGTATATGCTATACTATAGGCTCTTGCGATTGCTTCCCGGACCTATGTTCGGGTAAGCGAAAGCAAGAACGGAAGGGTTGAGAGCCACGCTTTCCCCTTCCACTGCGGGAAGGAGCTTTTTTTGCAAAAGCATTTTTTGCAATTTTCATCGAGTTTCGAGTACCAAATAGCCGAAAAAATTACTGCGAAAGTTCTTTTATCAGAGCTGATCGAACGTGCTTTGGATCGAGCTTTTTATCACTTGCTCTGGCAACTTGACCTATGAAAAATCCAATCACTTGTGTTTCGCCATTTTTATATTTTTCAGCAGCATCTTGATTTTCCGCAATTACTGCTTGGATAATAATAGTTAATTCATCGCCAGAAACCTCATCCGTTTGGGTTAGCTTTTGATAGTGTTGAATAACTTCTTTTGCTGTCTCTGTGCCGCTGAATGCAATTTTTTTGTTGACAATTGCATTTGCTATCTCAAGCGGTTTTATATCAGATTTTTGCGCAAGCGAAAAAATATCAGATACATGTGCGGCAGCAACTGAGTTTGGTGATAAAAGCTTGGCAGTTTTGAGCGGAATGGAGTAGTTGGTTTCCCAGTCGCTTCTTAATTCTGAGGGTAGTTGTGGGAGTTGCTGCTTTAATTCTGCTAAATGTGCATCGCTTATTTCAATTGGCGGGATGTCTGGTTCAGGGAAATAGCGATAGTCGGCGGCGTCTTCTTTGGCTCGCTGTACATAGGTTTTATTTTTGGTAGAATCCCAACCTCTGGTTTCTTGCGTTGGAGTCTCTCCGGCATCGAGAATTTTTGCCTGTCGCTCCATTTCATATAAAATTGCCTGCTCCATGAATCGAAATGAATTTATATTTTTCACCTCAACCTTGTAATCCGGTAGTGTGCCTTGTGGCGCAGTACTCTCAATCAAAGAAATATTTGCTTCAAGTCGCATGCCACCTTGCTCCATGTCGCAGTCTGCCAGGTTGAGATATCTCAGTAAATCTCGCAAAGCCTTGCCATATTCTTTTGCTTGGGATGGTGTTGTGATGTCTGGTTCTGAGACTATCTCAACAAGGGGCACGCCACTTCGATTAAAGTCAACCAGGCTTACTTTTTTATTATCGACTGTATTGTGGAGTAATTTTCCTGTATCTTCCTCTAAGTGAATTCTGGTGATGCCAACTTGACCCTCTGGAGTTTTAATTTCTCCTCCCTCACAAAAAGGAATGTCAAGCTGGCTGATCTGATACCCTTTGGCTAGATCGGGATAGAAGTAATTTTTTCTGTCAAATTTTGAAAATTGATTAATTTTGCTTCCGACCGCGATTCCGAGTTGAATCGTTTGTTCGATTGCTTTTTTGTTTGGAACCGGGAGGCCACCAGGCATGCCTAAGCACACTGGGCAGGTATGACTATTTGGTTTTTTGGCGTGAAAAGGGTTATTTGTACATCCACAAAACATTTTTGAAGCAGTTTTTAGTTCTGCGTGAATTTCTAGTCCGCAGATGAGTCGGTATTTTGGCTTTGCATTGGTCATAGTGTTAGTCATTTGATTCATTGATGTTGAGCCAACTGTTCCATTTTGTTTCGCGTTCAAATGCGTGTCCGACTTGAATTACCAAATCTTCTCTCCACTGTGGCGCTACAATATTGAGACCGAGATATAGATTGGTTTTGGGATCTCTGTAACATGGTACTGAAATGCCTGGTAATCCACTGATTGAACTTGGTTCAAGGAGCATATCTTCTAATTCGCCAAACATTGATTCGCCTTCAGTTGCACCGATTTTTTTTGCAAAACCTGGTGAGCTGAGCGAGACGAGGACATCGTATTCTTTAAATAATTTTTCATAGTCCTGAATGTATAAGGTGCGGACTTTTTGAGCCAGTGAGTAGTATTTTTCTGCAAGACCTTTGGATAGAGTGAACGTGCCGAGCATGATTCTGCGTTTTGCTTCTTCACCGAAGTGTGATCGGTCTTTACCATACCGAATTCCATCATATCGAGCTAAATTACTGCTCACTTCTCCTCTCTGGAAAACAGTATATGAACCAACTGAATAATTTGGGTCAAGTGCGTCGACTTTCTCGACGTGCGCACCTAGTTTTTCAAACACTTTGAGTTGTGGTTCAAAGAGCGCAGCGGTAGTCTCAAGCCCTTTGAGATCGTGGTAAATATACCCAATCTTCATATCATTTATTGATTTTCCAATTGTTTTGGTGAAATCTGGAGCTGGCTTTGGTGAGGTTGTTGCATCGTACTTGTCTGGCCCTGCAATTGTGTTGAGTACGAGTGCTGCATCCTCGACCGTTTTTGCTAATGGTCCTGGTGAGTCTGTGGAGCTGGCCATGGATGCGACACCGTAGCGACTGCAGCGGCCGTAAGTTGGTTTGAGTCCGACTACTCCGCACCAAGCGGCGGGTTGGCGGATCGAGCCGGCGGTTTCCGTGCCGAGCGCAGCGAGGCACATGTCGGAGGCAACAGCGGCGGCACTGCCACCCGATGAGCCACCGGGCAAATGCTCGAGGTTGCGTGGATTTAATGATCGTCCGTACTGTGATGTTTCGGTTGAAGAGCCATGAGCCCAAGCATCTAAGTTAACTTTGCCAATGATTACACCACCATTTTCTTGCAGTTTTTTGGTAACTGTTGACTCAAATTGAGGTTTAAATCCTTTAAGTACTGTAGAGCTGGCAGTTGTTTCCATGTCTCGAGTACAGAAATTATCTTTGACGGCAATCGGTAATCCCGCAAGCTCATTGCTGATTTGAGCTGATGCTTTTTCGAGCGCACTCTTTTTATCAACCGTGGTGAGATACACGTTTAGTTCAGTATTGGACTCGGCTATTGATGCAAAAATATCGTTGTAAACATCTGCCTGAGAAATTGATTTCTCAAGAATTTTCTTACGTGTTTCTGCTAGTGTTAGTGATCTCAATTTCATGAATCTTGATTAACTATCCTTGGTACTACAAAATATCCATTGTGAGTGTGCGCTGCATTATGTAGCGCTTCTTCTTGAGTAAATTCTTGGGACTTGTCTACTTCATCTTCTCGCCAGCGATTAGTAAGTCCTGTAACTTGATGCGTGGGTTCAACTGATGAAATGTCGAGCTGTTGGAGACGATTGACAACCTCCATAGTTTCTGTAAATGCGGTTGCTAGTTTTTTTGCTTGAGTATCTGTGAGCTCTAGATTTGCGAGTTGTGCTACGTGCTGCATTTGGGCGCTGGTAAATGGCGTATTTTTTTTCGTCATAAAATCAAGTAATCATACCATATATCTTGAGTGAAATTTATTGTTGTTGGGTAGAAATTCCACGCAATGCAGAGATTCGATCTTCGATTGGTGGATGCGTTTGAAATAGTCCTGAGAACATGCCAACAGCGCTGTGTAAATTTTTGAGTGGATCAGCAATATAGAGGTGAGCAGTTGCTTTATTGGCAGCTTCGAGCGGTTCTTTGTCGTGTGACAGTTTCGCGAGTGCTTTGGCAAGACCTTCTGGATTTTTGCTCATTGCCACCGCACTTGCGTCTGCTAAGAATTCTCTTCTTCTTGAGATTGCAAGTTTGATCAGTTGCGCAATCAGCGGAGACAACAACGCCAGCACAATCCCAACTACAAATAGAACCATTTTAAGCTGCCCACCTTGATTTGAGTCAGAATCGCGCCGATTGCCACCCCAAAACGTCATCCGCAAAAACCAGTCTGAGAGCAGCGCAACCAGACCGACAAGAATAGTCACAATTGACATCAATCGAATGTCATAATTTTGAATATGAGACAACTCGTGGGCAACGACACCTTCTATTTCTCCTCGGTCTAGACGCTGCAACAAGCCTGTGGTTGCACATACCACCGCATGCTCTGGGTCTCGACCAGTAGCAAATGCGTTCATGGCTGTGTCATCGATAACATATAACTGTGGCATGGGCATTCTACTGCCAATGACTAGGTTTTCAGTGACGGTATAGTAATCAAAAAATTCTTCTCTAGTAGCCTTTCGGGCTCCAGAAATGCCTAAAATTATTTTGTCAGACCACCAATACGAGACAAATGATGTAATTCCAGAGAAAATAAGCGCGATACCAACCACATCAAGTCCATATCCTAAACCGATGGTCATGAGGTACGTTGCGCCGACGATAAATGCTGTAAACAGCACCATTATTACCACCGACCGACGCTTATTTTGTGAAACAAGCTGATAATGAGTCATATCTGAATTGTACTAGATTTAGAGATCAACCTTGATGTCTTTCATTTCTTGAGAAGAAACTGACACATGATCACCAGTCATTGCAGTCACTAATCCTTTCTCTTCTTTGAATCCGAAGAGACCTGCAATTATGTTTGATGGGAACATGACTAGTTTTTCATTAAATGCTTGACTGAGGTCAATGAGTGCGCGTCGTGCGTACGTCAATTTATCTGCCGTATCGGTTAATTCACTCATGAATTTGGTAACTGTCACGTCACTTTTGAGTTCTGGATTATCTTCAACAGCAACTTGAATTTGAGGGACCATTGATTGCACTTTAGAAATTGCTTCTTCTATATCTGCTGGGCTACCTGTTTTATTCGCAGCTTCGACAGATTTGCGTGCATCGGTCAGCATCTTGAAGATTCCTGACTCATGCTTGAGAAAACCTTTTACCGAGTTTTCTAAATTAGGAATCAATGAAGCTTGACGCTTGAGTTGGTTGCCAATTTCTTGAATGCTGGCGGTAATTTGAGTTTTGAGTCTCTGGAGGGTGTTGTAAATTGAAATAACATACGCTACCAGACCTGCAAGAACGACTAGTAAGATAATTGTGTTTGACATGATTTCCTTTCTGTTAACACTATCTATTGTACACTATTTACCTTGCAAATTCCTAACATCGAGAGCCTATTCAACTCCTGTTGGCAAAGTTACAACAGGTGCAGTATAATGAACCCTCGCAATTGTTGATCAACAATGCAAAAATGGCCTCGTGGTGTAGCGGTTAACATGCCTCCCTGTCACGGAGGAGATCGCCGGTTCGATTCCGGTCGAGGTCGCACGAAATTTCTATCCAATCCCCTCACTCCGTACCACTCGGTGTCCATTTCCATCCGACTCAATCACCACATAACTCGCATTCTTGATCGCGCCAAAGGGCAACTCATTGTGTGTTGCAAACCCCAAAGCTATCAGCGTCGACCGCATAATCCCAGAGTGGGAGACGACCAAAACATCAGCACCAGTATGAAGTGGTGCAGTTTCAGTAAAAAATCGGATCATCCTCGTGGACTGATCCTGGAAACTTTCTATCTCAGGATGAATTTTAAAACTCATTTGTCTTTTATGATCCAGGTTATTGCGCTTTAAAATAGCTTCTTCTAAATCAGTCTGAAATTTTTTAAGTGCGATCCCCTCGTACGGCCCAAGATTTGACTCTCTCAAGAGCGGATTAACTTGAACGGGTAAACCGTGTGGCTCAATAATTATTTTGGCAGTGTGATTTGCTCGCTCAAGATCTGAGCTGTATGCGTGTGAAAACGGGACCGTTTGAAGCTTTCCTGACAGCTCCTGAGCTTGTTGAATTCCAAGCTCAGTTAACGGCGAATCCTTGTGTCCTTGCATCTTTTTTTGGGTGTTCCAGACGGTTTGGCCATGGCGGGTGACGTAGAATCTGCAACTTGGGGATGTGATTTTTGGCATGGCGCAGTATATCATTTTAGGTTAAAAGTACATTTTATAGGATCCTATAGACATAGCTATTTAGATTTGATATACTGATATATGTAATGATATATTAATCAAGTGACTAGGCGTCATAATAGATTGACATATCAAGACAAAAACTTGTTCTTTAAAAATCTTGTGGCACTATTTCATCTCGTACTTCCTCGAGTGAATGGCAGTTTTTTGGGCAATATTCAAAACTTTTAGAATGTACCTAGAAAAATGCCATTCACATAGGGTGAAGGCCAAAACAAACGAGGTAAAAAATGAGACAAATAAGAAATGCAATTCTATTTTTGATGCTGTTTATTGCTGGTTGTACCCAGCAACATGCAGCAAGCGACGTTCCCCAACCCTGCCCGGAATGGGCTGGAGAAGGGAGCTGCACCATAAGGCTTGAGCGTACTTTAATAGAAAATGGAGATACGCATCAAGTTAAACTGAAAGATGGAGAATCTGGCAGAATATTATTTATAAATGGCGACTTAGTCGCCAAGGAATGGAATAATGTTGCTCTGGAAACAGAGCAAGGAAAAGTTGTCGATTTAAGTTTGGACATAATTATTCCAGGTGTTTACATGATTCAGTCCACGGGCGATGAGCCCTGGCTGACTTTTAAAAACGTATCGGCGGGTAGTACACCCGTCCAAATTGAATTTGCAGTTCATGTGTCAATAGATTAAGAACAAGAATCGAGTCGCGGCCAAAAACCGCGACTCTTTTCGTTTTTATTCATAAAAAAACTATCTTGTAGGATAAAACAGATGTTGCCATTACCATGGTTGGTACTGTGTCTTTTGCAAATTATCAAAAAATGTATAAGCAATCGTCAGTGCTATAATTACACCCAGCGCGGGTGTAGTTCAGTGGCAGAACGCGTGCTTCCCAAGCATGCAGCGGGGGTTCGATTCCCCTCACCCGCTCCAGATTTGAAAAAACTTCATAATTGTTGCTAGTTAGTCAAAATCCCATGGCCACTGGTATACTGCTGTTATGAATCTAAAAATTCTCCAATGGAATGTCTTCTACAAAGAAGACGTAGACAAAATTGTGGCAGAAATCAAAAGAATTGATCCAGATATAGTTTGTGCGCAAGAATTAATTCAGCATTTGAGTAAGACGCCTCAGATTGATACCGCAAAAGAAATTGCAGAAAAACTAAACTACGAATACGTGTATCAGACGGCAAACACATGGACTGGTCGTGATGTAAAAGAAGCACAAGGAAATGCGATATTCTCAAAGCATCCCATACTGAGCTCATCATATCACTTCCTTCAACCGCTCAATAGTAATCCGCCCGACGCTGAACATGAAGGTAGAGTTTATCTTGAGGTAAACATTGCAGTACATGATACCGAGTTACAAATTGGTACCACGCACCTTTCATATTCTCACAAGTTTCAAATAACTGATCATCGTAAAAAAGAAATAAATAATTTATTAGAAATTCTTACTAAGAAAAAACAAAAGTATGTTTTTACTGCAGACTTAAACTCGACTCCCGATTCGTATACGATTACTGAAATCCTAAAAATCCAGGATGTAAAGAACCCAGGACCAGATTTTGGTGAAAACACCTGGACTACTAAACCTTTCGATTATCATGGGTTCAAGGAGGATGCGCTACGGTGGCGATTAGACTATGTTTTTACCACCCAGGATCTCAATGTTATTGATTCTAAAATAATTGCCACTGATGTCTCAGATCACTTACCAATTCTTTTGGAGATAGAAATTTAATTTTTTTTACTTTGATCTGAACATTTTGGTCACACTAAGCAACAGTTTATTAAGTCTATTTTTAGACATACCTATCTCGCACCATGTTGAATTGCTCAGCTGCTGAGAGCGTTTCTTTTCCAAATACTACAATTATCTCTACTCCAGCAATCATAATTATCGTACTTATAGCTGTTATCAGATTTACCACGTCAAATGTCGCTACAATATTCCACAGTAGTGTATACTAAAAATATAGCTGGTATTTCAACTTATACGAAAGTGATGCTATGAAACAATCAGTCAAAATTTCCTCAGTCATGCTGTGTGTTGTAGCACTACTGCTGCTTTCTCAACAAGCGTTTGCCAATGAAAATGCTGCACGACAAAACCCCGCCCGAGCCGAATCACAGCAAGTCCGCCAAGAAGCAGTTGAAAAGCGACGCCTTGAGGCACAAGACAAAGTCCAAGAGCGCGCTGACACCACCCAAGACCGCACGCAAAAATCCCAAGAAGCGCGCGAAGCAAAAACCGCAGAGCGTCGAGGGGATCTTGCCCAAGTCCATGCCGAACGTTTGCAGCGCCGATTTGGTTTTTACTATGAGCGACTTTCTGGATTAATTCAAAAGCTCGAATCAAGACTTGCAACAATGGCTCAAGATGGCGCTGATGTTGCAGCCGCTCAAAGCAAACTGGGAGAAGCAATAGCAAGCCTAGAAGAAGCAAAAATATTGACCGACCAAGCAATCGCTGCATTTTTAGAAATAGATTTAGAGACTGAAACTGCAAGAGAGCAAGCTCAAGCTGCCAAAGAACTTGCACAAGAAGCGCGTGAGCTCTATCGAGAAGCGGTCAGCTTAATTAAAGAAGCACTCAGATTAGCAAAGGCTACCAATCAGTCAGCAGCAGAGTAATACATTCACAAAAGGAGTTACTATGTCTCTAAAATCACTTCTCTTGCCAGCAATCATGGCAGGAATACTTATCTTTGCCGGCATGTATTTTTATACAAATTATATGGCGCAAACGAGTGAATCGGTCCCCCTCCCCGCAGAAAACTTGATTCAAGAAAGTCCTCCAGCCGAAGTTATGGACGAAGATGGTGAAGTTGATCAAGAAGCGTTTGAAGAAAATCAAGCAATTGATACTGACACATCTTTGGAGGCATTAGAAAGCGAACTTGATAGCACCATCATTCTTGAAGAAGATTTTTCAGATTTATAAAATTAATAGAGAGCTATTGCTGAATAATTTCTTGTAATTTTGCGTGGAGCGCAGGAGCGCCTGCGCAAATGGTGAAATTTTCTTCTGTTCTTGCTAATGCATTTTCGTAATCAAGTGGTTTTCCCCAAAAATCAGTTACCACTCCCCCAGCCTCTTCGACAATTGGTTGAATAGCCACGTTATCCCAAATTTTGGTGGTTTGGTTGAGAAATGCACCGTACTTGCCAGCAGGTACCTGGACCATGTCAAATGCGCTATTAGTGGTGCGTAGATTTCTAATGTTTAAAATAATGCGTGCGAGGACACCAACTTCATCATGAGTTTTTTGAGGATCTTCTTGGTGGCCGTCAATTCCGTAGGCAACTAGTGATTTGAGGAGTGAAGTTTCTGCACTGACTCGAATTTTTTGGCCGTTACACGTTGCTCCCTGGCCTTTTTCTCCCAAATAGAGCTGTTCAAACTCTGGTAAAACGACACCGCCTGCAATTGCAGTAGCGCCGTGAAGTAACCCAATCATAATTCCGTATGTAGGTAAGGCGTTCGCAAAATTACTGGTGCCATCTATGGGATCGACTACCCAGGTGTATTCACCTTGATTATCGATGACGCCCGCTTCTTCATCAATGATGTTGTGGGTTGGGTATGCGTTCTGAATTTTTTCAACCAAGTGAGCGCCGACTGCAATGTCAGTTTCTGTTAGGACCTGGTTATTGTCATGGTCTTTTGTAGAAATTTGAGAAACTGACCCAAAGTTCTGGCGAGCAATTTCTGCTGCCTCTGATAATGCGTTTTGAATAAATGGTGAGAAATTCATCTTCAAAGTATAGCATGCTCAAAGTAACTTCGGAAAAATTATTTTTTCGTCAATCGATCAAATACTCCATCGCGGACCATTCTTTCTAGTAGATTCCACCAATCCTGCTGATTTTGATCTGTGGTAATCCGATACAGGCGATGAAACTCTTCAACCGTTTGATCGAGATCAAGTTTTGTGTTGAGGATGACGCGGTGTTTCCCAAGCCAAGCTGAATCAGGGAGAGCGTGTCTAATGGAATTATAGGTGTCAAAAAGTGCAGTAAGTAAGTAATGTTTCAGTTCTTGAAGTTATACTGTATCTGCAAAAGGAAAATGTTGCTTTAGTAAAGGATCGGTGAGCCACTGTGAAAGCAAAATTTCCTTAATTTTTTCTGGTGTGTGCTCGCCATTATTTTCACGCGGGAATCCGGTTGCTGCGGTGACGTCCGAAAGCTTGAAAAAGTATTGGATTATTGCATGAAAACCCGACTGTAATTCTGCATACTGTTCAGGATTTTTTAGAAAGCGGCGCAAATTAAAGTGGTGAGCCGCAATGTGTTTTGTCCAAATTTTGACAGGCATGGAGGCCAAAACTGGATGCATTTTTGCCCAATTGGCAAATAACGCAGCGCTCATGACGCTATGTGACCAGTGCAGTCCCATTTTGGTAATTGATCGATCCGTCTGGCTCGTAGGATAATAAATTTTTCGACCCTCAGCTGGATTTTCGTGCACAAAAATTTTTCCAGGATCATGTATTATCACCCATCCAGCGGCTTGCAGAACTTTCAACTGCGCTTCTGCAGTCAATGGATATCGTAAAAATAGATCTTTTAATAGCCTTTGCACCATAGTGTCAACGGTCAAGCAGTGGAGTACGATACTGGAATCATAGTGGGCAACACCTTGCAGTAGGGGGAGGAGTTCTGGATGCCGTGCCAGACTACTGGTAAGTTCAGGCGGCAATTCATCTGGGCCAATGGTGGGAAATTTTTCGGAATCGTAGAGATCGCGCGGATCTTCAACACGTGCGCGAACATCAATTATAACTTGGCTGACCTCTTTTGATCCATTATTTGACACGCCAAAGAGTATACCTCTTGAAGCCTGTATTCGCCAATATTAGAACACTCATCTAAGAATTATTTGATAGAATAGCCTTTCTAGCCGGAATAGCTCAGTTGGTAGAGCGGCGGTATCGTAAACCGTAGGTCCGGGGTTCGAATCCCCGTTCCGGCTCATCAGGTCTAATATATCTGGTGGTATACTAATCACATATGCCGAATCGAAATAAAGCCTCATCTCGAATCGTTCGCAAAGAACGAAAAAAAGTTTTAAAGCAAACAGCAATTATTTTTTTTGTGACCATTTTAGTTGTGCTTGGCTTTATTTTTGTGGTGATTCCTGGATTCATTCGGATCATTAATTCTGTCCTAGATACTTCAAATCCGTTTTTTGAAACAGACGATATTCCTCCTCAAGTCCCAATTGTATCTGCGCCCATTGCGGGCACGAATGAGCAAACACTTACACTCAGTGGATTTGGTGAGGCAGGGAGTGAGGTATATATAATTGTGAATGGCGAGCGGAGCGAGCCTATTTCCGTCGGTGATGACGGATCGTTTACTACAGATGTTCAGCTCACGGAAGGAGAAAATGTTCTGTCTGCATATAGCGTTGATGAAGCAGAAAATGAATCAGCGACGAGTCGCTCCTTTACCACTGTTTTAGATACTGAAATACCCACACTTACTCTGGAAGATTTTGAAAATGGACAAGAATTTGTTTCTAGAGCAAATCAAAACCGTGTACTTAACGGTCAGACTGAACCGAATGCAAAAGTGTATGTAAATGGTCGCCTCGTGCTTCCTGACAGTGAAGGTGTATTCAAGACAACGCTACAACTCACTGAGGGCGAGAACAAGGTTATGTTCAAAGTTGAAGATCGCGGCGGTAATGTCTATGAAGAAGAACGCACCGTAACCTTCCAACTGTAGTGTGGTAATCAGGCGCACCTATCCAATCAATTTTTTTTGGGGACGCTGTTCTCGCATGTAGATGAGAAGAATTCCACTAAAATAAATAAATACAAATGGTTGCACCACGGTATTTTGAAACTGCGCATGTACGAGAAGCAGAGCGACGATTGCCAATATTTCAGGCTTATTGTGAGCGTTGTGCATGAGGTACTGCGAACCCCAATACAGTACAAGCAGAGTGCCCGGAATGCCAAGTGCGGTGATAAGCATCACAAATAAATTATCAGGAAAACGGCTGCGACTAATCAAAATTGGATCGTTTGTGATGCGGTCGTCACCTATTGAAAAGAGTCCATTTCCAATAACGATTGACTTTGGCGTGAGTGAACTAATGGCCATTGAAGTATTATCCGCTCGTGCGGTGACACTTGCAGTTCGTGCGAGGTTAACACCTTCACCTCCTGGTTTTGGTGCCAGCACAATCGCGGCAACTGCAAGTAATCCATAGAGAATCCACGGACGGGCAATTTTTAGTATCGCAGAGACATGTATTTGAGATGGTTTAAGTTTTAAAATTTGAAATCCAACAAATATCAATACACCTATTGCAAGGGCTAAATACGTGGATCTCGAATAGGTCAGACCAAGCGCCAGAGCAATACTGCTCGATCCTATCAGTCGCACGCGAGATTGGTCTTTAAGGAGCGTGTTTGTCTGCCAAAAAACAAGTGCCAACGCTAAGATCATGCCGGTAAAAGCAGGGTCAAAAAAGGTGCCAATCAGTCGATAAAAGTGTGGATCCCAGCCAAAAACCTGGAGAAACCTCGTATCTGGGAGCATCGCCCATTGCACTATCCCTGTAAAGGCAGCCACCACTCCAGTTACCAGCCACATTTTTTGCAGCTGTTCTCTAGGAAGGAGTGTAAATAATGACAAAATAAATAATGAATACACCAAAATTCTGGAAAAATAGAGCAAGGGTACCACGTCAAAATTTGTGACAAATGCCGCGAACATTCCAAGAACTATCCAAAAAAATAGTAATTTGAAATGAACACTAACATTCTTGATTTGGATCCACATTTTATTCAACATCCCTCTAATCTTTTTGGATGCATCTGTCAAAAATAATCCGAGCCAAAACACAATGAAAATGTCATGAGCATAGATAGAAACTAACGGTGTAAGCTGCACTCTTTGCAGCTGGCCTAGTGAGAATAAAAGAACAAACACCCAGGCCAGCCAACTATATTTTTTGAAAGGGTTAATTGTTGATTGTCCCTGATTACTTAGCAGTATTTCATACCGATGTATCCGTACAAATAATGAATGTAGGCTCATGCAAAAACTATAAATAAATCCTCGCCATCCATCCAAAAAACCAGCTTTGAACACAAAAGTATAGAGAAATTTTGTCAGAGGAAAAGTTGCGAGCTCTAAGGTGTTTTCAAGTATAGTGCTTTTTTTTGTCGATGCTGCAATTCGTGAGTAGTGAGAAATTTTTGCAATAAATGAATTGATTGATGAATGGGCAAAATGTTTTATCACTATGGAGCTGTGGTACGTAGGTTTATCAGACTGTGCGGTTTCATGCACGGCATGTTCAAACTTGAGTGTATCCTTCTTGCCAATTCGAATGATTCTCTGATTCCCTTCACCATGCTTTAATTCTTCTCCCCAAGCTACATCCCTTCGAGTAACCGATACCAATTCAAGTGCATCACTCGAATTAAGTAGGCTCATGATTTGGCTTGCACTTGAGGGATCCAAGAGCTCATCACTATCGAGCCACAGTATCCAGTCATGCTTCGCCAGTTTTTGAGCTGTATTGCGGGCTGTGGCAAAATCGTTGATAGGGCTCACTGCTTCTTTTACATGGAGTATCCTGAGATTATTGAGTGGGGGTAGCTGGGTTTGTAGGTTTTTCTCTGGTGAGGTATCGATTACGAGCACTTCTGTTGCCCAATCAAGGGATCGAATTGAAGTGAGTAACACATCACTTACCTTTTCAGCGAGAATTAAGACACTTATAGAAGTACTAGCGGAGGGATTTTTAGTTGCGTGCACGATATTTGCTGAACGTTTTCCAGATAAGAATAAGTAGGATTGGAATTGACAGCAAACGACTGATCACAAGAGCTGGTCCGACGCCATCAATTCCATTCTGTTGTGTCATGAATATCAGCAGTGTAATTAAGAGTCCTAGAGACATTGCCAAGTGGGTATTGAGATAGGTGTAGTGACGTGTGGCGAGCAATACGGTGTGTCCTAGAATACCAACCGCTTGCAATAGACCGGCACCTGCCAACCAAGGCACGAGGGGCACAATTCCAAGCCACTGCTCTCCCAAAATTAATTGAACGATAAATTCTGGAAAAAGAAAAAATGGCAGTGAAGCGACAGTGGCAACAGCTAAGGTTGCCAATCCAGACTTGATAAAGGCATTGTATAGTCGTGTTCCATCATCTTGAATTTGTGAAAGTATTGGAATCGTAGCGTGGTGAGTAATTTTTGAAACGTCAGCGGTTGCCTTATGTGTTAGCGCGTATGAATTATGATACAGGCCAAGGGAGTGTGTCCCAAGTATTTTACCGATGATAAAATCATCGATATTTTCATATACATAGTTTAGAGCAGAGGAAATACTGAGCCCCTTAGCATTGGCAAAAATTGCCTTGGCGCGGGACGGAATATAATTAAAAACAGGACGCTCTTCAAAGAATAGAAATGATATCAAAACTTCAAACAACGCACCAAACACCAACGCCAAAACAAGCGCGAGTGGTGACGCGATGAAGAATGACAAAATAACCGCTAATACAGCCTCAGCGGCAGCAAGGGAAAACCGATAGACACCATCCTGAAAAAACTTAAGTTCCTTATGTAGTGTGACGATGCTCGGGTTTATGAAGCCTTTGATTACTGGCACCAATGCGGCAATTGCAGTCAAAACGGGCAATGATGGTTCGGAGTAGTATTCACCCAAGACTACGCCGAGAAGCACCATTAAAATACCAATGAGGAACCCTCGCCCGATAGCAATCACCCAGGCAGTGTCGAGAAAGTAGCGAATACTCTGCTTCGACTGCAAAATAGTTAGATTAATACCTGTTTGGGTAGTAGACTCAGTCAATCCAAGTGCGATTGCAATCAATGAAAAAATACCAAAGTCAGTCGGTGTCAGGAGACGTGCGGTGATCGCAACTTTAGCGACGGTGAGGAGTGAGGTTGCAATTTTTAGTACTGCGTTCCAGCTAAAGCCCGAGATGGCATGTTTTTGATAACCCATGTCTAGCATTATAGTCGAGATGCAACTTTTTTGTCGAACTAGTGGTTGTCAAGTGACGTCGAAACTACGATAATTGCACCGTATGATGAAGATCCTAAGAACAATTAGTAGCCTCTTTCTTGATTTTATTGAAACGATTGTGATTGGACTATCAATGTTTTTGGTGGTCTACCTCTTTTTGCTCATGCCGCATCAGGTTAACGGGCAGTCGATGGTTCCGAACTTTCAGAGTGGTGATTATCTTTTAACTGATAAAATTAGCTACAGAATTGGTGAGCCAGAGCGGGGTGATGTGGTGGTGTTTCATGCACCTCCTGCTGCAGGATGTCCCGAAGGAACGGGCTGTGATTTTATCAAGCGCGTATTAGCTCTACCTGGTGAAACGGTTGCGGTATCCAATAATCAAATAATTGTGAATGGTCAACCACTTCCAGAACCTTACATTCCATCATCGTTCGAAACATTACCTGGTGCTGCCACTAAAAATACTATTATTACACTTGGACCCGGTGAATACTTTGTAGCTGGGGATAATCGTCCCTACTCTAGTGACTCTCGTGCCTGGGGCGCAATAACCTCACAGGATATTGTTGGAAAAGCGTTTTTTAGATACTGGCCGTTTGATCAAGCTGGGTCGATCCCTGAAGTTCCCTACGCATTGTAGCATTCGTTGATTCGCATTGTGCTCGAGCGCTTAGCAGCGTGGTTGCTCGCCAAAATTACTTGTCTTCAGGTGAGAGTGACATTATTTTTTCAAGGGCATCCTGTGTTTCATTGAGATTGCCGCGAAGGGTGATGGTAATAGTTGTTTGTCGAAGGGTGCGGCGAAGTTTGATTTTAGATTGATCGCCGATTATTTTTTTGAGACTTTCTTCCCATTTTTTGACTTCTGTAGAGTCTTTTTTGGCTGTTCTTGGGGTAACTGAGTGATATTTTATCTGATGAATTGCATTTTTTGCGTCCCGCACAAATTGTTCTGTTTTTCGAACTGACGCATTTTCTTTGAGGACTTTTTTATAGACATCGATCATGGTGCTCGTGTCCTCGATACCCATCATGGCTTTGGCATGCCCTTCGGTGATGAGTTTGCCGAGAAGACCGTCTTTTATCGCGTCTGGGAGGGTGAGAAGCTTGAGCGAATTACTGATATATGAGGTAGATTTGCCAATGCTGTCTGCAACTTCGCTAATTGAATAGCCAAAGTCTCGCTCAAGTTGTTGAAATGCCTGTGCGCGTTCAATGGGGCTGAGGTTGACGCGTTGGACGTTTTCGATCAGGGCCATTTCGAGCATGCCCTTGGTGGTGGTTTTTTTGAGGATGACGGGGACTTCTTCGAGGCCCGCTTGCTGTGATGCTCTCCATCGACGTTCCCCTGCAATTATCTGGTACCCTGCCGGTGTTTGAGCGACGATTAATGGTTCTAAAATCCCATGCCGTAGAATAGATTTCGTCAAATCTGCCAGCTCATCAGGCATGATTTTATTTCTTGGCTGAAATGGATTTGGTTGCAAAACGTTGATAGCGAGGAGTTGAATTGAGTCACCAGACATACGTCAAAGTATATCACAATGCGATACGCAAGAAGAGACAAAAATTATGAATTATGTGTGAATTTGAGCGGTTGATGAGCTGAAAAAAATTATGCTTCTCGAACGTTGACCACTGTTCGACCAAATCGCTTGCCAAAGGCAACAACGCCTTGAATCATGGCAAAAATAGTGTGATCTTTGCCCATGCCAACACCGTCTCCTGCCTTATAACGGGCGCCACGTTGACGAAGGATAATGTTTCCTGGAATTACCTTCTCACCACCGAACTTCTTGACGCCGAGGCGTTTTCCGTGTCGTTTCTTTTGTGATTGTTGCGCGACTTTTCCAGAGGCTTTAACTTTTGACATAGGTACTTATTATGCTGATTCGTACGTAAACTGATAAATTGATCTTTCAACAATTGCGTCGGGACGCGCATAATTGAGTGGATCAGATTCCATAGTGTACCCGAGATCGCGCAGCTTGTCAACGATTTTCTCGAGAGAGTAAGCGCGATGATCTGTAGATTCTCTAACTCTGGGAAAGACAATTACAACTTTGGCACCCGACTCTAGAATGGTTGTCCAGTGTTTGAACGCTCCCAGATAGAGCTTTGAGAGACCCTTGAACACGTTTGGCAATGAGCTGGCTGATGGTTTTGGTTTGCCCAAAAATGGCTCTGTTACCAGATGAGTAATGAGTCGATCGGTGTTGAGTTTGAGGTGCGCAGCATCTTGTTTGTTAATTTCAACTTGGGTCTCAAATGGGAAATTGTCTTGAAACCACTGTAAATTCTTTTTAGATCCAATGACTGCATCGAGGTCTAGATCGCTACCAATTGCGTCAACACCTCGTGTTGCAGCGTCCATGAGGATTGTTCCAGATCCACAGAATGGGTCAAGCAATAAGCTATTTTGATCAGGATTTGGTCCGAGTGCCATGTTAACCATCATTCTCGCAAGTTTTGGTGGCAACATGCCCTTTTTACTATCGGCGTAGGGCTTTTCTCGGTCGCGGATAGTCCAGTCATTGATATCTTGGATCGAAATAGTTTTTGTGATCCATGTGCCCTCAGATGTTTGAACAACACCTACCTCAACAACATCATCCTCGTTGCTGAGAATGGCAGCAGATAGTCCGTAGCGGGGTCCATCTATGAATCGCACACTCTTGCCTTCTTTGCGGAGTGCTTTTTTGACAGTCATAGCGTCGAGGGTTGGGAGATGATCACGGCCATGTTCGGCCAGGCCAAAAATGATTTTACCTTCTACCTTGAGCAGTTCATCAAAGAGATGTCCATGGAGGGTGTCATCATCGACATCTTCGCACTGAATTGTTGCCTCAAGAATTTTGACCGTCCCACCTAAAATAGATTGGAGTGCTTGGGCGTCAATTTCCTCTCCTAAGACTTGAGCTACATGCCGTTCTTTGGTGCATTCATGTTTGGGGAGCATGCGCTCGATTTCAGCAAAAGAGAGATCGGGATGATTTCCCAATACAAAAAAATAACGATGAGCAGTTGTTTTCATGGTAATCCTCGAACAGCTTAAGCAGAAATTGAAACGACTTCTAAGATTGTCTGGTGCTGTCGATGTCCGTATGCTTTTCGATAGCGAGATTTTGATTTAAATTTTGAAACAAGAAGTTTTTTTGATCTAACATTGTCTCGAACTTTGAGTGTGACTTTTGCATTTTTGACAAGTGGGCTGCCAATAGTGCTTTTATCACCGTTTCCGACCAAAAGTACATCAGTTATTTCAACTTTTTCCTCTGGTGCTGAGTCGAGTCGGTCCACAGTAATTACATCGCCTTCTGCGACCTTAAATTGTTTGCCTGCTAATTGAATAATTGCGTAATCCATATTTCCTTTCACTTTCGAACCGCTATTGTATCATAAACCTCATGATAAATGGAGTTTGGCTTGTGGCTTTTGGAGTCTGACAATACTTTGGACAATTGCTAGGGCGATAGTCAAGGAAAGGATTGAACTTCCACCGTATGATAAAAATGGTAAGGTAATCCCGGTGACAGGCACCAAACCCATATTCATCCCAATATTGACCCCCATTTGTAGCAACAGTGCGATAGCCACACCATAACAGTAAAATTGTGCAGAAGCTCTCGAGGTAGTTGAGCCTGTGTAGATGATGAATCCGATCAAGAGTGCGTACAAGCTTAAAACAACTATCCCCCCAATAAATCCATATTCTTCTGCTATTGATGCAAAAATAAAGTCGGTTTGTCGCTCTGGTAAAAAGCGTAAGTATGACTGCACGCCTTGTCCCAGTCCCCTGCCGGTTAACTCTCCAGATCCCACAGCAATAAGTGCTTGTTCCACATGGTAATTGCCATCGCTGCTCTGCTCTGGGCTAATAAAGCTGGTAATACGTTGTTTTTGATATGGCTGGAGCAACAGAAACCATGCCAAAAGTGCGGTTATTCCTGCTCCTATCGCGAGTCCAAGGACATACTTTTTTGGAATGTCACTCATCAGTATCAGTGATCCTACGCTCGCTACAAATAAAATTGTGGTCCCCAAATCTGGCGCAATCATGATAAGTACAGCTGGTACAGCAATGATCACAAGGAGTTGAGCAATTCTTTTAATCGATCTTAGAGAGTGTTTTGATAAAAACTGAGCAACTGCTAATCCTACCAGTGGAATTGCAAACTGTGATGGTTGTATAGCAAAAAAACCACCAACCTGTATCCACCGACTCGTGTTTCTGGTTACACTCGCAACAAGGAGCACCAAAATAAGTGACCCTACGACAGTAATATAGCCGAGGGTGCTCATTTCCTCGAATCTACGATATGAAAATCGGTTCATCAACCAGAAAATAACGCCGGCGACTAAAAAGAAAATCATCTGCCGGGCAGCAAAATCTGGCGCAATGCTCTGGAGCGTTACCACGCTCAGAGCTGCAAAAATACTCAATAATGACGGAATAATCCATTGCTTCACGTTAGATACACCTTTGCCCACTCGTGATTTTCACTCGAGGAAAATACTACTGCAAGTACGCTACTCTATCGCTAGTGTATCACCTTTGGTGAGCGTTGTATCAGTTTTACTCTCTATGTCTTGCGTCCAGCTTGCAGGCCATGAAGGAGCAGTAACTGTTGCAGCTTCACCCATTTGTAATCCAGCATTTTTTCGCAATCGCTGGATGGATCGTATTAATTCGCGGGCTTCGCCTTCTTCCTTAAGTTCTGGAGTAAGTACCGTGTCGAGAGACACATCGAGCTCGTCAGCAGTATTCCACGTTACCGATTTTACATTTACTTCTTGCTTGAGCACTTCGATGAGGTTTTCTTTTGGTGCTTCACCTGGAGCTGAGACTGTTAGTGTTTGGAGGGGTTGGCGGAGTTTGAGTTGTGCTTCAGTTCGCGCAGCATGCGTTTTTTCTACAACTTTTCGTACCACTTCCATGCTTTCTTCGAGTTCAGGAAGGTGAAGCGTGGACTGTACTTTTGGCCAATCACTATGGTGAATACTTGAGGAATTATCAACGAGTTGGTGTTGCACCCACTCACTAAAAAATGGTGCAAATGGGGCAAAAAGCTGTGCGGTTTGAACCAAAACCGTCCCAAAAACTTGCCATGGTTCAGTATCATCACCTTCAGTAGCTTCTCGCAATCGTTCCCTACTCAACCGCAAGTACCACGTTGAAATTTCAGGCACCAATTCCATAAGTACCCTGCTCGCACGGACTACATCATAATTGTCCATATGCTCTGTTACAGTTTTGGTGACGGTCTGCAAACGACTCATCACCCACTTGTCCATGACGTGACTTGGATCATTCTGTGCTGACAAATCCAGCTCAAATTCTGGTGCATACATTTTGTAAAACGCCACCAAATTATGCCAAATCATAAACACGCGTTTGCGAATATCAGCAACTTCTTGCTCATTAAAATTTAGATTCTCGGCTTTCATCACCGTTGAGCTCATCAAATACAATCGCAAACTATCAGCGCCGTATTGATTAATTACTTCCATGGGATCTGGATAGTTTTTCTTGGACTTACTCATCTTATTACCGTCTTTAGCCAAAATTGTGCCGGTAGTTAGTGTATTTTCAACCGCATGTTTGTCAAAAAGAGCTACAGACATGACATGCATCGTGTAAAACCACGCCCTCGTCTGTGCAATGTACTCACTCACAAACTGAGCAGGATACGATCTTTCAAAGGTATCCTTGTTCTCAAATGGATAATGGAGTGCGGCAAACGGCATAGAGCCAGACTCTACCCAGCAGTCAAACACCTCTGGGATGCGTGTGCCCTTGAGCGTTTTGGCATCATCAACCCAAACCGCAATGCCATCCACGTACTCGCGATGAATGTCGGTCAGATCTATTACTTCCTCAGGATTCACTGCCCATTCTTTGAGTTCTGCTATTGAACCGATCACGCGATCAGTCCCAGTCTCTGTATGTCGCCAAACTGGCATGGGGGTTCCCCAGTATCTTGATCGAGAAATATTCCAGTCTGGAGCGTTTTCTAACCCGTGTTTGAACCGTCCATTCTTGAGATGCTCAGGATACCAATTCATTTTTTGATTTTCTGATAACAGCTTTGGTTTGAGATTCTGCACATCGACAAACCAAGCTGGTACCGGTGCATGATAGAGACGAGTGCTGCAGCGGTAACACGTTGGGACGGTGTGGGTGTGATCCACATGCTTGTAAATCAACCCCCGTTTTGCCAAATCTTCATCGACAAGTGGATTGACTTTGAGAATATACATGCCCGCCCAAGGAGTTACTTCTGGCTTTAGTTTTCCTTCATCATCTACGTGTTCAACTAGCTGAATCCCCTCGCGCTGCATGACTCGATAGTCGTCTTCTCCGTACACAGCCAGGGTGACGATGCCTGTTCCTTCTTCTGCAGTAACGAACTCATCAGCGATGATAACGCCAACACGTTCGGACTCGGTGCGATCAGGATAAAAGTCAAAGTGAAGTTCAAATTCGAACTTAGTGAGCTCTGCACCCTTGAGTGTTTCTTCAACAGTATATGGTTCATCGCCAAGAATCTTAACTGTATCTTCTGCCAAGTAGTAGTATTCTGACCCCTGCTTGACTTTGACATAGGTCAGATCGGGATGCACGGCCAGCGCGGGTGTTACCAGTTTGTTCCACGGTGTAGTTGACCATGCTAGTAAGTAAGTTTTTTCTTGACCAACTACGGCATATTTGTAATAGGTTGAAGGCTCAGTGACCTCTTTGTAACTATTGTCCATGGCTATCTCAAAGTTAGAAAGCGGTGTGGAGCAGCGCGAACAATATAAAATTACTTTTCGTCCTTCATAAACTAGTTTTTTCTCGTGCAAAGTTTTAAAACCCCACCACACAGATTCCATGAAATTTGTATCCATGGTCTTGTAATTATTCTGAAAATCAACCCACCTGCCCAGACGATCAATAATTTTTTCCCATTCGGTGTCGAGTCTGAGGACTTCTGTTCGGCAGGCGTCATTGAATTTAGCGATGCCGAGGGCTTCGATGCCTTTTTTACCACCCTTGATCTCAAGTTGTTGCTCGATCATGTTTTCGATTGGTAATCCGTGACAGTCCCAACCCCAGACGCGCTCGACGCGGTAGCCTTTCATAGTCCAGTATCGTGGGATCACGTCCTTCGAGGTTGAACCCAAGAGATGCCCATAATGTGGGAGTCCTGTAGCAAATGGTGGTCCATCATAGAAGACATACGGCTTATCTTCTGGCCGTTCAGAGACGGATTTTTCGAAGGCATTTGTTTTTTTCCAAAATGACTGAACTTCTGTTTCCATTTGGGGGAAATTAGGTTTTTTTGGAAGTGGATTGGTTTTTTTGCTTGGCATAGGTCCTTTTATACTATGTTTCTTTTTTACAAAATGAGAACAAAATGACGTCTGGAAATGAAAAAATGTTTCACGTGAAACATTTATGAGGGGTAAATTTTGGCGAAAAAAAACCTCCCACGTGCATCATTGTGTACGCGAAAGGGTTCGTGGTGAACGGTACCACCTTTCTGATTGCAGAGCGACTCGGGGAGCACGAGCAATCACTTCATTCCTGCTGTAACGGGCATACCCGGACCGGTCTAATGGGCTCATGTTTTGAGGGCACGAGCTGTTCTTCAGTCAGCGGAGAAGAAATTTACTTCTGTGATCGATTGATTATCGATTCATGCCGCTGTTGTAAGTTGAGTATTAGTATATCACAGGAAAAAATGAATTATCTGAAAGCAGAGTGCAATACCTTGAAAACGAGTTACTTCCTTTTGCGCATAAATGCTGGAATTTCAAACTCATCCTCAAAATCGCTCTCGGAATCTGCGGAATCGTCACTCGGGTCGTTGTGTGACTGTTGTCTGCTTGATCCCGATTGATCAGTATCACCAAATGCATGGGATGTCACAAATGGTTGTGGGTTGGAGCTCGACATCTGGGAAGTCGTCAGTGGTTGGGTAAATCCCTGTGGTGCTCGATCAAAGGTGACCCCTTTTGGCTCAACTGGAGCTTCTTCTCGTTGAATTCGAGCGCGTGAATCACGACTGAATGACCCAAACATAGGGCGATTTGAGGATGCGTACCCCATCTGTCGATCATCAAATCCAGTTGCAATAACGCTAATTTTAATTTTATTACCCATTTCTTTATTAATCGTTGCCCCAAAAATGATATTGGCATCTGGATCTGCGGCGTTGGCAATTATGGTTGATGCATCTGAGACTTCGCTCATTGCCATGTCTTCACCACCGATGATGTTGTAGAGAATGCCTTTGGCGCCATCAATTGAGACCTCTAGTAACGGCGACGAGATCGCCATTCTAGCTGCAGTAGCGGCGCGATTTTCACCACTGGCTTCACCAATTCCCATGAGGGCTGAGCCAGAATCGGTCATAATGGTTTTGACGTCTGCAAAGTCAACATTGATGAGCCCAGGGACGGTAATGAGATCTGCAATGCCCTGCACTCCTTGGCCAAGCACGTTGTCTGCAAGCATAAAGGCATCGAGGAGCGTCATTTTTTTGTCAACGACTTCCATCAAGCGCTGATTAGGTATAACAATCAAGGTATCGACCGCATCCTTAAGTCCTGCAATGCCTTCTTCTGCGGTTTGCATTCTGCGAACACCTTCAAAAGCAAACGGCTTGGTGACAACGGCCACGGTGAGCGCGCCTGTTTCCTTGGCTATTTCGGCAACGATAGGAGATGCGCCGGTACCGGTACCACCACCCATTCCAGCGGTGATAAACACCATGTCGGTATCAAAGAGCATGTCTTTGAGCTTGTCGTATGATTCTTCTGCAGACATGCGACCGACTTCTGGATCTGCGCCTGAGCCTAAACCCTTGGTGAAGTTGCTGCCAATTTGAACTTTGCTATCTGCTTGCGAGGTAAGAAGTGCTTGTGCGTCTGTGTTGACTGTGATGAACTCGACACCGTTGATTTGCTTTGAATCAATCATCGAGTTAACGGCGTTACCACCACCGCCGCCCACACCAACTACTTTAATTTTGGCAAAGGTGGTGTTTGATGGTTTAACTAATCCCATAGGGCGTTCTATCAATAGTTTCTAGATGCATCTTATTTTGTGGGCAAAGTGTATCACTTTTACTGACTCGATGACAGTAGTAAACGTGCTTTTCTTGACTACGTAATTGGGTAAAAATTATGGCAACAGTGATCTGATTCCTTGTGTAATTTTTTGCACGATCGAACCATTTCCAGAAAGGAATGACGGGAGTTTAAATCCTGATTGGACAGTACCACCTTGACGTTGTTTGCCGTACTCAATGAGCCCAATGCTTGTAGCGAAGGCTGGCTTGTGAATATCACTTGTCATGCCTTCAAGCTCAACTGGTTCGCCAACGCGCGCGGGAAGGTTGAGTACTCGTTTGGCCACCTCGACGAGATAGACCGTTTCAGCTCCACCACCCGTGAGTACGACACCTGCGGGTATTTCACGAGCTAGATTATTTTTCTTGAGTTGCTCGAGTACTAGATCAAATATTTCCTGCATTCGGGCAGTCATGATTGATTCGACGATGGTTCTTTTAGAGAGCTCTTCGGTTGAATCTGAGTGGTCATAGTCTGAGACTTTTAACTTATCAGCGACTTTTCTTCGTTTGTTAAACTCTTGTTTGGACTCGCCGGCGTGGGGTTTGAGCGTGCGGAGACCCTCCTCTGAGAGCGCAATTTTAATTTTTTCTGCGGTATCGATGCTAATTCTTGTACCAAGTGCAATGTCTTGAGTTATATGTCGAGCGCCAATTGGAAGTGATGCTGAAAATTCAATGGTACCATCCACATATACAGATAGTGATGTTGAACCCGCGCCAATATCGATCAACGCAACGCCAAGTTCTTTTTCTGTTTCAGACAAAACTACCGATGCTGCTGCCAATCCAGAAAATACAAATCCATCGACCGTCAGTCCTAAGTCCATGATGCATTTTTCTAGATTTCTCAGTGCGGTGCTCATGCCAGTGATGATATGTGCTTCTGATTCGAGTCTGACGCCAGTCATACCGACTGGGTCTTTAATGCCGTCTTGGGAATCAACCTTAAAATCCTTGGGAATGACATGCATTATTTCTCTGTCAGAAGAAAGTGAAATTGCCCGAGCAGCTTCAATAACTCTGGTGACGTCATCTGCATTTATCTCTTGTTCAGGTGAAGAGACAGCAACAACGCCCTTAGAATTTAGGGACTTGATGTGTGCTCCTGATACGGCGACATAAGCACTTTTAACATCCAACCCCGCCATGCGCTCTGCGGCATCGAGGCTTTCGCTGATTGTCTCAAATACTTGTTCAAGATCAATGATTTGCGATTTCTTCATGCCTCGGGCTGGTATGGCGGACACGCCTAGCACTCTGACTGCGCGCGTATCAAGATCCTGAGCAGCGATCAAAGTCACACAGGTATCGGTACCGAGATCAATAGCAGTAATAATAGCTTGTTGTGGCATGGAATACAGCATAGCAAATTTATTGAGAAGTGCGTAGTACTGGGAGGTCTAATCTCAGATCAATTTCTTGGATGGATTCTACCTCTGATTGTACTTTTTCTGATGCTAGGATGGCTGTTGTTTTTCTTGCTGCATGACCATAACTTGAGGTATCCACAAGTACGCGAATATTATTGTCGAGCTTAATTTCTATTTCTTGTGGGCTTTTCCAGATAAGTGTCGATATTTTCAGTGACGGATGATCCTTGAATTCTGAAATAATCTGTATGACAGGAGTCTGGTATGGCTCAACTAGTGAACCATTTTGAATACTTTTTTGATCAGGAACAGCGTCTGTTGTTGCCGTCCCATCATCGATGATGATGAGTGGGAGCACCTGATCACTAGGTGCTTGAATTACACGGCCGTACTCACTAATTGTTTGATTTTCACTGCCAGATTGAACTGTAAAAAGTGGTTTTTCTGATCGAACAGTTAGGAATAGTTGATTGGGAAGTTTCTTTTGATATGCAACTACTTGATATCCACTTGATTGTAATTCCGCTGATTGAGTAATTGTCATGGGCTGTATCAAAAATAGTGATTGCCCCTCAAAAGGCGTGAGTGCTTGCATGAAAGAATCAGGGCAAGTTTGTTGTGTTGTTGTCACACATTGAATGACTCGAACACGAAAGAACACGAAATGACTCCACACACCCAAGCCAATGAGTCCAATTGAAACAAAACTCGCAATTAAATATTTCATGTCCCCTGTGCTAAAAGCAACTCTGCAACTACTCTATCAGCGTCCTTTGCAGTCGTGTCAGCAATGTCTCCCAACCGTTGGTGCATTTTTTTGCTTTTTTTCTGCAATATGTTGAGTGACTCTAATAATCGTTCGGGGCTTAGATCCTTTTGTTGGACAATCAATGCAGCTTCTTGTTCCTGCAAATAGCGAGCATTCAATTCCTGTTCATGAGCGTGTGAAAATGGAAGTGGAATTAGTATGCTTGCTATGTTTGCCATAATAATTTCCTGAATTGTATTCGCACCTGCCCTGGAAATCATTGCTGACGCAGAGTGGTAGATCCATCCGAGATCCTCCTCACTACACCATTCTCGGACGTAGTACCGCTTCTGAGCAGCGAGTGATAGCTGGCGACGTTTTCTGAGCAAATCTCCCTTGTAGTTGCGTGTTCGAGTTGCTGGACCACAGGAGTGAATGACATTCCAATTTTTTGTTAGCTCACCGAGGCATTTATACACTGTTGTATTGAGTATCTCAGAACCTTGACTCCCCCCGGTGATGTAGAGTATCGGGTACTTACTGGAAGCAGATTGTTTGTACCAGTTCGGTTTTTTGGCGTCGTTGCTAATGACGAGCTTTCTGATTGGATTGCCAGTGACGACAACCTTGTTTGTAGAGAAAAACTCACCCGTTTCAGGGAAAGAAACTGCAACTTGTTTGGCAAATCGGCTGATAATTCGGTTTGCAAAACCAGCGACTCGAGTTTGCTCATGCGTAATAACAGGAATCTTAAAAATCCATGCGGCAATAGCCAACGGCACCGCAACGTATCCACCAAATGACATAAAGACAGTTGGGCGAACGCTTTGAATAATTTTAAGAGCTCTGAAGAGACCAATCAGGAAAAACCATAGATTTTTAACAAATGTAATGGGATTGGAGAATAGAAGCTTTCCTGTTCTGAATGAAATAAACTGAATATTTCTCAATTCAACTTCTCTTTTTTCTGGAGCTATTTGAGACTTATCTTGCTTGGTGTACAGGCGTCCAGCAAAATAGAGTTCTACATCAGGGTGATGCTCTTGCAAGTAATCGATAACTGCCAGTGCAGGAGTTAAGTGCCCTCCAGAAAAAAGTATTTTCATGATTGTGTCGTTCTAATTACGATTCCAGTACCGAGCAGCATCATAATTTGAGCAGACCTCCCATATGAGAAGTATGGAAGCGGTACGCCTGTGAGTGGCACTAATCCTACCACTGCCCCTAAATTAAGGATCACCTGTAATCCGAGCCAACTCAGAATGCCAAACCCCAACAGTTGAACCGCAGCAGGTTGGTCAGCCTTGACCATCATTTTATAGACAGAGGTGAAAAATGCCAGATACAAACCAAGTATTACCAAAGATCCTAGAAATCCAATTTCTTCACCCACAATTGCAAAAATAGAATCAGTGCTTGCTTCTGGAATATAGGAAAACCTCTGGTGTGAATTTCCAAGTCCTTGACCAAACCACCCTCCTCTGCCAAGAGCAAGGGTAATTTGTCGAATATGAAAACTCGCGCCAAGCGGATCAGATTCTGGATTCAAGAATGTAGTAATTCGGTCTAATCGATATGAGGATGTTACTATCAACAGTACTAATGCCGGAATTGCAACTGCTGCAATGCCGAGCATATGTTTAATAGATCCACCAGCAATAAAAAACATGACCGCGGCAATCCCAAGAACAAGGAGGAGCGAACCTAAATCTGGCTGAAGCATGAGCAGCACGCTAGGAATTGCCGTGAGAAACAAAAACGGTGCAGTTCGTTGGTGAGTCGCTAACCAAGATGCGAAAAAAGTGATCAGTGCAAATTTAAAGAACTCAACAGGTTGTATGGTAATTGGGCCAAGTGACAGCCATCGCTGCGCTCCGTTAAGCCTCAGTCCTAAACCAGGAATCAGGACGGCAATAAGTAGCAACACACCTAAGAAGAAAATCAGAGGGGATATTTTAATCCAAAAATTTGGATTCACATATCGACCAATCAAAAATGCAAAGAAGCCGACGCCCAACCCGATGACATGTTGTCTTAATAAATAATATTGGTCGCCAAAAGTATTGAGACTTTCTGCAACTGAGGCTTCAAACACAAATACAAGACCGAGTAAGCATAGTAAAAATACAAGCGCTGTGGGAAAAACAGTATTCTGGGCTGGGGCAAGCCTTTTTTTCATGAATTGATGTATCGTTGCTTTATAACACTGCGAGCCAGACACCAAAGAGTGTCAGAATGATTTGAACAAGCCATGCGCGCTGAACAATTTTTGGTTCTTCCCAGCCATGTTTCTGGAGTGTGAGATGTATTGGAGCAGCGGGAAATAGTCGTTTTTTCAAGAAACGTTTTGATAGTAATTGGAGGAGTGAGCTCGTAATTTCCACTACAAATATAAACCCAATTATTACTATCGCAATTATTTTTCCAAGCAATAGTCCAATTACGGCAAGTGTAGCACCGAAAGAAAGTGAGCCAACGTCACCCAAAAAGATTCTCGCCGGAAACACATTAAAGTATAAAAATGAGATTAGTGAACCTATGAGTAACGCGATAAATACAGAGAGCGGAACATCTAAAATGGATGCTGACAGGAACCATAGTCCAAACAGTGAAATCATCAGTGAACCAGATGCTAAGCCATCTAGGCCATCGGTAATGTTAATGGCATTGGCAAATGCCACAATCACAAATGTCGCAAAGGGTACAAAGAACACACCAAGGTCAAACGTGCCCACAAAAGGAATGTTCAGAATTGATATTCCCAGACTCTGGTACATCATTACACCTATGATTGTTCCGAGAATGATTTCAAATATGAGCTTGTGCATCATTCGCAATCCAAAAAAACCAGCAGTAGGAATTTTAAAGAACTTCTTTATGTCGTCGTAAAGTCCCAGTAATCCGAATGATAAAAAAGTGAAGAATAAGATATTAATTTCAGCTTGTGCTTCTGCATACACACTCGTAATTTCAATTCCAAATCCATCAAGGAGCGGCAATACCAGAGAGAACAACAATGACACCACTGAGATTATGAGCAGTCCACCCCCAACCGGAACGCCTGCTTTGGTTTGATGAAAGAAATTAAAAATAGGAGTCAATTTGCCAAATGCATCTCTTGTTTCTTGCTGAGCGCGTTGAAATCTGAGCTTGTAGAGTAAATTGATAAAGGGCACAATAATTATGCTCGTCACGATAAATGACAAGAGTAATAAACTGAGCATGACTGCGAGCGATCCCATAAGTTCCTACTTTCTCTGAATAATAGCACCCATAGACTGCAGCCGAGTGTCAAGTGATTCATACCCTCGGTCAACGTGATTAATTCCTCGCACAACCGAAGTACCTGAAGCAATCATAGCAGCCAAAATAAGAGTTGCCCCATGCCGTAAATCTTTGACCTCAAATGTGCCCGCGGTAAGCGGAGTTGCGCCATGAATTTTAATAGCATGAAAATTCTGAGGCGTGTCATTTTTTAGATCAAAATTATAGACTTTTTCTGGATGACTTACTTCTGGATTATAGAGTTCTATGTTTGCACCCATTTTAATAAGTGGATCAACATATTGAAATCGACTCGGATGAATAGTTTCGTGAATGACGCTTGTACCTTGACATTGTGTTGCAAGTGTCGCCCACAGTGGTTGCCAGTCAGTCATGAAGCCTGGCTCGATTTCTGTGGTCACATCAGCTGCACGTAATGCGCCCTTATAGAAAAATCGAATTCCATAATCTGATACCTCGTATCCTGCCCCAATTTCATCTAGTTTTTCTAAGAATGCAACTAAATGTGTGTGCTCAGCATTTTCAATAATGACGTCACCTTTGGTTGCAATTGCTGCGCAGGCATAGCTCACAGCTTCATTTCTATCTGAAATAATTTTATGTATTGCGCCATGGAGTGTTTTGACACCTTCGATTTCAATAACACGATGTGCTCGCCGACGAATTCGGGCGCCCATTTTCACTAGAAATGCGATCAGGTCATCTATTTCTGGTTCGAGCGCGGCATTTTCAAGAATTGTAGTTCCTTCTGCTCTGACGCCTGCCAAGATGAGTGTCTCAGTGCCGGTATGGGTATTTTTGTCAAATTTGTACGTAGTACCGATAAGCTTTTCTGCTGTAACAACATACGTATCATCTTTAAATACTACAGTCGCACCCATCGCTTCGAGCCCGTCCATGTGGCGGTCAAGAGGTCGTCGACCTATTTTATCTCCACCGGGCGTTGGAACTTCCGCCCTTCCGAAACGATGTAGTAACGGCGGAATAAACATGGTTGAAAATCGACCCTGTTCCCCGTGCTCTTTGTTTATGGTGTCAGAGCTAAGTTTTTCAGGATTTATAAAGAGTGCACGCTCACCTTTTTTCTGCACATGGCCACCAAGGTATTCAATAATCGTGCTCACTAACTCAACATCGCTGATGTGAGAGAAATTTAATAATCTCGATTCGCTTTCAGCTAGAAGTGACGCGATCATCAATTTAAATGATGCATTTTTAGCCCCACCAATACGGACTGAACCATAGAGGGGTGAACCGCCGGTAATGTGTAGTGTGTCTGCCATGTGTTCCATTCTACAGTGCGCGCGTCATAATTTATACAGGATACTAACTGGTATTACTTTAGAAAAAAGACTTCTTCTTTAAGTGTGACGCCGTACTTTTTAGAGACTGTCTCTTTAATTTTTTGAATAATGCGTTTCACTTGCTTTGCTGAACCACTTCCTCTATTTATCAACCATGCTGCATGTTTTTCGCTCACCTCTATATCACCTTCGCGCAATCCTTTGAGTCCAGCTTGATCGATGATGTAACCTCCCGGCACAAATTCCTTGTCTGCAAAATCTGGAAATCTTTTGCTAAGTTGAGGAGTATTTGGTACATTTTGAAAAATGCACCCGGAACTCGGAATCCCAAGCGGCTGAGTCAAGGCGCGATACCGTGTTGCTTCTGCAATCTTTGCTTTTGATTCTGACTCGTTACCGGGACTGAGAGAAAATTTTACCGATACTATGAGCTCACCTGTTTTTTGAAATCTTGACTTTTCATACGCAAAATCACACGCTTGCTGTGAAATCCACTCTAAACGACTGTCTTTGCCTATCACCTCAACAGCCAATACATGCTCACCAATTAGGTCCTGCATGTAGTGTGCATTATTGTAAATAGCACCACCGAGTGTGCCTGGAACACCAAGAAAATATTCTAAACCTGCAAATCCTTGTGATACTGATTGCGATACCAGTAGCGCAGTTTTGACTCCTGCTTCTGCGTAGAGCACAGGCGTGCCTTGCTCATCTTCAATTTTTTGTACTGAATCGCCCACCCATCTCAATACCACGCCGCGAATACCCTGATCGGAAATGATGACATTGCTTCCCCCACCCAAGAAGGTAAGCGGTATTTGATGTGATTGGCAATAAGAAACCACTTTTAGCAGCATTTGACGTTCGCCAATCTCTGCGTAGACATCTGCGGGGCCACCAATTTTAAAGTACGTCTTTGGTGCTAATAATTCGTTTCGCATCCACGATACGTCAGGGTGTTGGCGAATGAGGTCGTCGATTTGTTGGTGATGATCTGTTAAGACTGATGGCATAATTATTTTTTTATGGAGATTTAACTTGGAATCAAATCATGTACCTTGTAAATATCTCCTGCGCCGAGTGTGAGGACAATCGTGCCTGGTTCAAGCATGTGTAAGTGAGAAGCGAGCTCGGTGTAGTTAGCTACGACAGTGATAGCTGTAGGAAACAATTCTTGGGTTTGTCGATCTTCTATTGCTGTTTTGAGATCTTGAATTGAAATTGTCTTGGCGTCGGACTCTCTTGCAGATGCAAAAATATCGAGCAAAACTAAATTTTCTACTTGAGATAAAACATGCGAAAACTCGTGCAAAAGTGATTGGGTTCGCGAGAATGTATGCGGTTGGAATGCAATAACTTTTGGAGCGTCTGGGTACCATTGGTCGAGTGCAGTTATTGCTGCTTTAATTTCCTCAGGGTGGTGTGCATAGTCGTCATAATAGGTACTGCCATTTTTAACGCCATGGAATTCAAATCTTCGTTTAGTTGAGTTAAAGCTCTCAAGCTGTGAAATAGCATCTTCAATTTCTATACCTAAGAAATGGCAGGTAAGGACTGCGTACGCTGCATTTTCCACATTGTACGTTCCAGGAACTTTGAGTTTGAGTGCATACTCATTCCCTTCATAAATAAGTGTCGCAGCGGTTGTACCGGCGTACGTTTCAGTTGGGTGCACGACAAATCGCATGGTTGCAGATTCATCCGTTCCAATAGTTTTTGCAGTGTTTTGGTACTTTTTGGGCAGGTACGAAACATCTGTGTTGTGCACGATAGCAATTTCTGGTGGTGTGAGCGACTCAAAAAATTCATGATATACCGACAAAGTTTCTTTAAAATCTGAATACACATCGGGGTGATCATATCGAATATGTGTAGCTACTATAATGGTAGGTGAAAAGTAAGAAAATCGTGGAACGATGTCCGCACCACGCTTAACTGCTTCAGGATTGCTGGCATACTCATCTGCCTCAGTGATAAATGTTTTTGAACTCTCAGTCCATCGTGCATTGCGCCCGAGGCCGACAATTTCTCCGACACCGACGCTGTATGAGACGTCATTTTTCATGCCTTCAAAAATCCAAGCAATCATTGCTGAAACAGTCGATTTTCCACCGACTCCACACACTGCTACACGTTCGCTTTTCGCATTAAATAACTCTGCCAGTGCTTCTGCGTGAGAAAAGATTGGAATGCTTTGAGATTTGGCTGCAGTAACTACTGGGTTTTCCTCTCCACCATGTGCAGCGGTATACACCACACCGTCCACAGAATTTGGAATTTGATGTGAAAATCCAAAATCTATGGTGATCCCAAGCTCAGTTAGTTTTTCTTGTGTCACAAATTCTTCTGCGACATCACAGCCCAACACAGTCTTGCCAGCATCAACAAGAAGTTGCGCTAGTGCAGTCATTGCCACTCCTTTTATACCGACCAAGTAGATGGTGTTCCACTCAACAAATTTCATAATGTTTTTAGAATTTTTTCAAGAACAATCTGCAGTTTCTCAGGATCGTGTCTAAGGAGTGATCTGTGTGCGGTATCCGTTTTTGCTTTATGAATCAGTTCTTGGCTAATCAGATCGGCACGATGCACGTTGCTTGCTTCACCAATATCATCTTTGACGGGGAATTCTTTTGCTTTTTCATACAGTGCAAGTGTTTCTGTAGGAATCGTGCTTGAGTTGATAAGAGTAAAATCAAGTTTTTGACCAATTACATTCTCAATTCCGTTGACATGATCTTGAGCAGTCATGCCGTGCGTTTGTGTTCGCCTCGTCATGAGGTTAACTACGTGCAGTACTTTTGCTTTACTTTGCTTAAATGCGTCTTGAATACCATCTACAACTAGTGTTGCCATCAGGCTCGCGTAGTAGTCACCGGGACCAATCACTACTAAATCTGCCTTAGAAATCTCTAGCGCTGCAGCGGGGTTGAGCTCACATTCTGGCGTCAGAGATACATGACTGATTAATTTTGGACTATCAGTGTCTTCATCAAGAATATGTTCACCGACGGCAGAAGTACCATCGGTATATGTAATCTTCAAGTCAACCGTCTCTGTCGTAACCGGTATGACTGACCCCTTGAGGTTAAAAACTTTTTCTGCAATTTCCAGAGCAGTTGAGGTATCCTGAGTCATGTCTTGAAGTGCTGTCAGGATCAAATTACCGAGATTGTGTCCTTTGAGTCCGCTTCCCTTTGAAAATCGGTACAATAATATCTTCTTAATCCATTCTTGCCCATTTGGGTCTGCCATGGCTGCCAGCGATTGCCGCAAGTCGCCGACTGGTTGAAACCCAAATTCATCTCGTATCCTTCCTGTTGATCCCCCGGAATCAGAAACGGCAATGATTGAAGAAATATTGACAGTAAGTTTTTTTAGAGCAGTTATTACGCAAAATGTTCCCGTTCCTCCACCCATGACAACAACGTTTAACTCTGAAGGTGTTTTTGATGAAGTGTTCATATAAATTTTCCAGTACTTCTTGTTCAACTTACTTTGATGCGCTAGCAATTTTCACCGCTTCTTGGTCACTCCAGGGATATTCAGTTGTTCCAAAACACATGCTCGTCTCATGACCCTTGCCAAAAATTCCGACGATGTCATCCTTTTTCGCGACCGAATTAATTGCAAAATTGATGGCTTCTTGGCGATCAGCAATTGAAATTATTCGATCATGACCTGTTGTAAGCTGTTCTTTCATCTGTCTTATGATACTCCATACATCCTCTGTGCGAGGGTCTTCTGCGGTGAAAATGCTTAGATCAGCTAAATCTGCAGCTATCTTGCCCATCAGGGGTCGTTTTTTAAAATCTCGTAGGCCAGCACATCCAAAAACAGCTATGAGGCGACCTTTTTTGGTAAGACGTGATCTGAGTGCTCCCATGGCAGCTTCTAATCCTTGAGGCGTATGAGCAAAATCAACCACCACTTCAAACGGTTTTTTGATAGATATCTTCTCCATCCTTCCTGAGATACCAGAAAATGATTGAATTCCAGTGATAAAATCTTTATCTTCGACGTGTGCAGCTCGAGACATTGCATAGACTAGACGAGCATTTTGCTGATTAAATGATTCATTAAATTTGTTTGAAATTGCCTTGGAAACTTTTTTTGGAAGAGTCGCACTTGCAGAGTAAGTAATCATAGTTCGATCAACAGGAATTCGGTCAGCGAGCTTGTAGTAGGATTGATCATCTGCATTGAGCACCACGATTGGAGCTTTTTTGAGAATTAATGATTTTGCATGCACGTAGTTATCATAGTTGAGGTGGTAATCGAGATGCTCGTGGGCAATATTGGTGACACCTGCGACCGTTGGCGTAACGCCCCAAGTGCGGTGTTGGTATGCACCATGTGACGTGACCTCAAGCACCAGGTGAGTATAGCCTTGATCGACCATTTTTCTCATAAAAGCCTGCAAGTCGCCGGGCTGGGGTGAGGTAACGTGGAATCCTGTGTCGATTTTCTCATCGCCTAAATACGCAGCGACTGTTGAAAGTAATGCAACTTTAATACCGGCTGCCTTTAATACTTCATATAGCATCGTTGAAGAAGTAGTTTTACCATCGGTACCGGTAATAGTAAGGATTGTCAGCTTTCTGGCCGGGAAATTGTATGTAAACTCAGCGCGCAGTCCGTCAAGTAGACCAGTCTTAAATAGATGATAGTATCGCTTTGTGGCGTAAAGGAGCTCTTTTAGCATAGTTTTATATATAAATGATTATTGTCGATCTGTCTATCATAGTCTATCAGGCATTATATCGAGATGTAAAAAGAGTTTCTCGGCTATGGTATACCAGAGTGGTGCCGCGGTCTCTGCTGCCCAAGGAGAGCTCTGAGGCTCAACCAGCTTGACCATCATTACAAATTTTGGATCATCTGGTGGGGCAAAACCTACAAAGCTAGCAACTGTTCTATCTTCTGCATAGCCACCACCTTCTGCAATTTGGGAAGTACCTGTTTTTCCGGCAATAGTGTGGGTTCGAGATTGCGTCCACTGTGCTTCTCCGCTTTGGGCTGCAGTAACCATCATCTCAGTTACAATGCGCGCTGTCTCTGGCTTGACGACCTCTCGCTCAATTATGGGTTCGGTATATATTACTTCATCAGAATTTTGATCCGCGACACTCTTTATAATTCTTGGTCGCATCATTACACCGTCGTTAGCAACTGCGGCAATAGCCCGCGTCATCTGAAGAGACGTTGTCGTTACGCCCTGGCCAAAAGAAATCGTTGCAAGCTCGACAGGTCCCCAGGCAGATGGAAAAGGTGTCTGAACATCTTCTTGGAGATCAATATGAATTTTTTCACCAATGCCAAAGTCTGAAACATACTTTTTAAGTCGATCAGACCCTAGTTTTTCTGAAATAAAAATCATGGCAGTATTGTCTGACTTTGCGAGGCCTTGCTCCAGATCGATCCCTGGATTATAAACATCATTCCATGTTCTGATCGTGTACTGACCATACTTCCAAGGGCCACTGCATTGTGTACAAACGGTACTGCGTTCAACGACACCACTGTCTATGCCAGCGGCAACGGTGAGTACTTTAAACGTCGAACCCGGTTCATAGGTATCAGTGAGGAGTGGATTTTTATATGTTGAGGCGTCTGATTCCCAAAATTCGCGTTGGTCATATTTGGGAGATGCGGTCATTCCCAATATATCTCCTGTTTTAGGATCTAAAACAATTATTTCACCCGCCTTTGCGCCGTATTCATTCATAGCCTGAGTAAGTTGATTCTCTATTAAAAACTGTATTTCACGGCGAATGGTTGTGGTAACTGATCGACCGACCAATGGTTGTCCATCTCGACCTCCTGGACTCAACGGTGTTCCGAGTGCATCAGTAATAAAGGTTTGTTGCGACTGTCTGGCTTTGAGTTCTTGCTCGAGGGCACCCTCCACCCCAAAATATCCAAGATCATACCCCGATTCGTCCTTCCCGACGAAACCAGTAATATGTGCGGCCATAGAAGCTTCTGGGTAGTGACGTTCAAAATATGGATCGAAGCCAATTGCAAACAGCCCTAACTCATTAATCTTGTCTCGTGTTTGCTCAGAAATTCCTTGATCTAAGCTTACCCATTTTGAGTCAGATTTTGATAGTTTTTCCTCGATTTGATCTTGCATTCTTTTCACTTCAAGTGCCAAATCTGCCTCGCTAGAAGCGGTCATCTCAACGAGTTCTGCTTCAACTAGGAGTGGGGCTAGTTGTGCAGCTATTTCGAGCGGAGATTGCTTGATCAAATGAGGTTGCGCAAAGAGGCGAAATACCTGTCGGTTGGTTACCAGAACATGTCCATCAACGGTAAGAATATCACCTCGCTGACCTTGGTTTTTTATGGTTCGCGTATATTGTGCTTCGGCAGCAGCTTGCAAAGTATCAGCTTTAATCACCTGCCAATAGAAGAGTCTCGCAATAATTGCAAAAAAACAAAAGTAAAGTACCCAGATGAAAATTTTGCTTCGGTTTTCTGGAATTGTCGTTTTCCGAGCGCTCTCTCTCATAGTGCTACTGGTTTGCGACGGCAACCATTGTGTAACTTTCGATTACAATTGGACTTCTAATTGGTTCAAATTGTGACAATTTGTCTACTGATAATTGTGCGATCGATAAGTTTGATGCTAATTCACGCTGTAGCTGTTGTTGCTCATGGAGCACCAGTTGTTGTTCTCTTTTTAATTCGGCTACTCTTTGCGTGTTGAATACTGTTGTACCGCCACTAAACAGCGTGTGACCAATAGTTGCCATCAAGCACACACCTAGGACTGCGTAATATAGTTTGATTGTTGTATTCATATTCTTCTCTGCTGCTACTTGGTACTATTTTTTTGTAAATATTCTCATTTTTGCGCTTCTTGAAGGTGGGTTCTGCTGACACTCCTCTTCTGTAGCGGTAATTGGTTTTTTTGTTTCAACTGTGCCTTGCTCTGACTGCTCCCATTCACGAAACGCGTGTTTGACCAACCGGTCTTCACCCTCGTGAAAGGAAATAGTGACGATCTTGCCACCTGCGCCGAGGACTTCTAGTGCTTGAGGAAGCGCGCTTTCAATGGCATCAAGCTCGCTATTCACTGCAATTCGCAACGCCTGAAAAGTTTTAGTCGCCGGGTGGAGCTTGCCTCTTGATGAAACAACAGAAGAAACCAAATGCGCTAACTGGGCCGTTGTAGTAATTGGCGTTTTTTGTTGTTTAATCATTTTCGAGATTTTCTTAGCTTGTGTTTCTCCCCCAAAATGAAAGAGAATTTTGGTCAGCTGCCTCTCATCTGAAATTGCTAATAGATCTGCAGCGGTAACTCCCAGTCTTTGATCCATTCTCATGTCGAGTGGTCCATCTCCTCCAAAACTAAATCCTCGTTCACTTGAGGTGAGTTGTTGGCGACTTGTACCAAAATCAAAGAGAATGCCGTGGATCGCATTACCGATGAGCTTCTGATCTTTCAAAATTTCTGCAAGCTGATCGAAGTTAGCATGGAATAGTTTTAGTGTTCCTGCTTTTATTTCTTCTGCAAATCTACTTTCTCCACGTGCAACTGCCTCAGCATCCCAGTCGAATGCCAATACCTTACCGCCACGCTCCATGATTGATCGACTATGTCCGCCTTGACCAAATGTAGCATCCACATAGACATCCCCTTTGGAGACACAAAGTGCTTCTATCACTTCGTGGAGTAATACTGGTGTGTGACGATCGTTAGTCATTTGTTGTTTCTGTTGTGATTGATTCTGCAATTGATTCTGCTTCTGACTCAATGGTTTCGACGTACTGGTGATACTGGTTTCGGTCCCAAATTTCTATGTATTTACTACTGCCAACCACGACAACTTGTTTTTGTAATCCGGCAAATTCAATCAAGTACTCGGGCAGATGTACTCGACCGTTTGCATCTGGACTCAGCTCTGCTGCTTCGTTAGTCATGATACGGAGATAATCTCGATGTCTTTTTTTTGTCAAAGAGCGTTGCTGAAGTGAATCAATATGCTGCTCGAATGCTTCAGCAGTGAAGAGAAAAAGTCCACCGTCGAGACCTCTGGTGACGATCCACTGATCAGATTTTTCTCTGAAGCGTTTGGGAAGTGAAAGCCTTCCTTTTGCTTCTAATGAGTGGTAGTATTTTCCTATAAACATTTTTGTTAGGTTATTTTACCACTCCTTACCACAATCTGAATGAAGTATGACAAAAGCCTGGGAGTCTGTAAAGACAAAGTAATACCGAAACTGCTAGTTTTAACAGTCCAATAACATTCAATAATTAGAGCTATTACGCACAAAAAAACCCCGATTATATAATCAGGGTTTCATGTATTTCTGTCTAAAATAAACGTTAATTAACGGTTATGGGGATAACTACAATGTACAATTCCATAAGGTCTACTTCTGCTGTGATCATTTTGTCCTCAACTTCTCCCATAAATGTTTGCCACTCATTTCCATCCCAACCCATGATTGTGAGTTGTCCTGCCTCTTGAGCACGCATTGTTAGTTCAGCAGTGCCCGTGAGCGGACTGGATGTCTGGAGTGAGTACGGGTCTGAAACAGGGGTACCTATGAGCCCTTCTGGGTATCCAGGGGTGTTCATAACTACCACATACGATTGATCCGCTAGTTCGTCACTCTCAATTTGAAATTTTGCATCTCGTGAACTAAATGCGGATTCGTCTTCTGTATTTTCAAAATACTTCCAATCTGATTTGAGTGCATACGGCTCTGGTCCATCGTATCGTGTGAGAATGCTACCTCCGCTCACATCTTCGTGATACGTGCAAGCGCCACCCGCGCTACAACTACCAAGGAGTTGTGTGCTGCGCGCAGGGAGTGGGTCTAGATCTAACGCACCAAATACTCCCTGTAAGAGTGAGCCGGATTGATATTCAAGTTCGTATTCTAAGCTAGTTGCAGTTTTTTTAACGTCTTCTACTGTAATGGTAATATTTCTACCATCAGACTCTGGAGTGATATAGAGGTAAGGACGTTCTGCTACGGGAATGATGTTTACATTCTCAACCGTTTTCTTCTTGGTTGTTTCTTCGGGAACTGTTTCTTCGCTGCCCATTGAGCGATACGCATATACGCCGCCAATAATGACTAAAAGTACAATGATGACTGGTAAAATTTTTTTCATAGGCGTGAATCGTCAAGAATGTGTATTGTATTAATATCTTGCTACCTTACCATAGCTCGCAATCTTTCAGCAAGTACTTACTGTGTAATAGCAGTATTGAGGTGAGAAATCAGTTCATCGATTTTGACACGAACTTGTTCCGCAGAATCTCGATTTCTCAAGGTCACAGTTTGATCTTCAAGTGAATCAAAATCAATGGTAATGCAAAAAGGTGTTCCTATTTCATCTTGGTAGAGGTAGCGTTTTCCAATATTTCCTCGATCGTCCCACGTTACTCTAAATATTTTTTGGAGCGACGTACGGACTTCTTGAGCAAGTGAGACGAGCTCTGGCTTATTTTTTAGGAGCGGAAAGACAGCCACATGGTATGGTGCTAAATTTGGTTGGAGTGCGAGCACAGTTCTATTTTTTTCCGCATCAACCCGAAATGCATCGGTTAGAATCATCAAGAACAATCGATTCAAGCCAACTGCTGGTTCTATGACGTGGGGTATTATTTTTTCACCCGTGTGTGGATCAGTATATTCAAGTGATTGTTTGCTAAAAGTTTGGTGTTGTTTTAGGTCGTAGTCGGTGCGATATGCCAACCCCCACAATTCTTTCCATCCAAATGAAAAATTGTAGTCAAGGTCGTAAGTTTCTTTTGAGTAAAAACTTCGCTCAGCATCAGAGTGTCTTCTCCACCTAAGATTTTCTTCAGAAATTCCCAGTGTTCCTGTCACAAACTCCCACATATCAGCTTTCCATTCCTTAAACAACGCTTCCCATCGTTGGTCGTTTGGATTGAAAAAATACTCAATTTCTGCTTGTTCAAACTCGAGCGTGCGAAATACAAACTGTCCCGTAGTAATTTCATTGCGGAATGACTTGCCCATTTGACCAACTCCAAACGGAAGTTTAACGCGAGTAGAATCAAGTATTTGTTTGAAATTGGTGAAAATACCCTGAGCGGTCTCTCCTCTCAAGTACACCGTTGATTTGTTGCCTTCTACAGTGCCGATTTGAGTTTCAAAAAGTAGATTAAACGATTTTGCTTCTGAAAGTGGGTTTTTGTCTGGACTGAGAATGGTGTGCTCTTTTATGAAGTCATTCATTTCTTCTAGGGTGAGGTTTTCAACTGAAAATTTTTCATTTGTATTGAGCGGGTCATTTTCGAGCCACTCCTCAATGAGGTGATCAGCACGATACCGTTTGCCAGTTTTGATATCTTCAACGAGCGGGTCGCTAAAAGACGATACATGTCCAGAAGCTTCCCAAGTTTTTGGGTGTTGTAAGATCTGTGAATCGAGACCAACCATATCATCTCTATTTTCAATGAAAGTTTTCCACCACAGGTCGCGGATGTTTTTGAGAAGTTGTGCTCCGAGTGGTCCATATTCGTAGGAATTAGCGAGTCCGCCGTAGATTTCTGAGGTTGGATAGACAAAGCCGCGTCGTTTTGCGAGCGCGACGATTTCATCGAGCGATGGTTGGGTTGAGTTATCTGTCTCTAGACCTGTGTTTTTCATCAGGTTTTAATTTTACCATAGTAATGTCATGGAGATTCTAGTACAATTTGAGCATGTCTGCAGAATCTACACCAATGCCAGTAATTGAAGATGAAATAGAACCCGAGAATCTAGAAGAAGCTGGTGTAAGCAGGGTGCTTCCTTTTCCAACGGAACAAGCATTGCGAGAACATCCAGCTGCGTACTTTGGTGCAATTTCGCGCGCAAGAACATTTCATGCGCTCGACGTAACACCTCATGAACTTACTAATCCACAGTATCTAAAAACTTTGTGTGACGTAGGAAGTTCCAAAGGCAGACATTCAGATTTAGGATCATTATTGGCTGCCTTGCCAGCTGAGTCATTACTTTTGCTACCAAATGAATCTATTCAAAAGGTATTAGTTGTTTTAGAAAAATATCCAGATGAATTATATGATTTCCTCGGTCAATTGCTCGTTAAGATTGATCATGACAAGGATCAGGGTGCTTCTGGTCGTTTGTCAGTACTGCGATCTATTGGAATTCTGACACGATTGCAGGTCATATTAGATGAGTGGAAAATCGCAGCCCCTGAGAAATATACTTACCACAAAGAATCTTTGGATGAAATGGCAAGCAACAACGGTATTCTGCCATTCCGATCTCTGTGGTTTAATTAACTAATGCTTTAATTTCAGATACTCATAACTCCTCATTGGCTTTTCAGAGAGTGAGGACACATATTCACTAATGCTCCCGTGTGGAGTCTCGTCCGGATTTTGAAATCCGAGTCTCATAATCAAATCAACGAGCGCCAGCCGCACTTTTTTGGGTGAGCTTTGTTTTGCAACGACTAAATTGCGGATTGTAAGCACACTCCTGTATGTTTGCGTGTCGAGCTCTTCTTCTACGAACAACTTTTCTAGAATTTCTAGAATTTCTGATAATTGGCGTAGTCGTTGGAGTGTTTGAGGAAGATCGATGCAATCACTGACAATTCTGGTCTGGGTAAGAAGTGGTAAGGATTTGGTGCGAACGAAAAAAGCTTTTACAATATTACCTGGTTCAAGACTGGCTCGTTTGGTTGATGACAGCGACCGCACGCCTTTGGCAACTGCTACCATTTTGCCCTGCTCTTTTGTCAAAAGAGTCACGATACGATCGGTCTCGCCAGTGTTTATCCGTTTGAGAACGATTCCGGTACAGCTAAAGGTTCTTGGAGACATTTTAAAATGGTGTGGAGTACGTTTGGTCTCCTGTGACGACAACTTCTTCTTGTCCACCCGTGACGTCCATTATGAGATTGTAGTGCTCGATACCACCTTGCTTCCATAACACCCCGGTGTATGTATCTGAGTCTGTGTATGGAACGGTATAGGTAATTTTAAGTTTTGCAGTTCCAAGTGGTTCCAGGAGGAAGAATCCATCAAATATGGTATACCCTGCTTCGTCATATACCTTAGCCTCTTCATTGAATCCTTGGGCTTCTACTAACTCAGAGCCTTCTGGCACATACAATCGCGTCCAGTCTCTGAGTGTGGAATTAAGACAAAGCATTCCATCTTCCAAGTTGCAGTTATCTGCTTTCCTGCTATTTTTATAGGTGATTTCTACCGTTTTGGTGATAATGCCGTTTTCTGGCGCAGCAACAGTTTGGAGGACATCATAGGTAACAAATAGATTTGATTTAGCTCCACCGAGGTTGGCGTTTACGATTGCCAAGAAATCTTTTCCATCAAGGGATTCTGGCGTGGGAAGTCGTCCTGCTGCGCTTGCAGTTTCTGCTGCGGACTGAAGTGATTCGTCAAGGAAATAGAACTGGATGTGTCGCGCATTGACCGCAGCGATTCCTGTTTCAAAGAGGCTCGGCCACTGTTGTTTAGGCGCACTGTATGCCTTGGTAAGGGTAGCTCGCATAAGCGGCCCTAGTATTCCTTTTCGATCCTCTCGCAAATATGGAGTGGGGCGAGTGATAATCTCCGAAAGTACGTAAATTATTTGAGGACAATCGCATCGAGCATCATTTTCTGCTGAAAATGTACCGTATCCCGGAACCTCTACCGGTCCCAGTACTCGAAGTAAATTTGTCAAAAAGTGCGTATCGACCGCAATGATTCCATCTATAGTGTCTGGTTCGCCGGGAATATCTTGATAATATTCATAAAACTGCTCCATTGAGGTCTTAAAATCTGGAGAAGTGTTCATGTCACGCAGATTCCAGTATCTTTCTGTAGTTAAATACCGTCCCAGCGCCTCTGGAATATCTATTCTCTCTCTAAATTTTTGATCAAGCTCATAGATGTCGTCAGATTTTTCTGGCTCAACTTTGCCGTTCTCGACGTTAACAATAGCATACGCCGTCATAAAACCACCGGTTGGCCGGAGCTCATTATCGTTCTGGAACATGATGAGATATTTTTTCCGTTCACCATTTCCACCGGCTGCTTTCGGCAATGCCTCAATCACTGGCCTGTAATCGGTAAGTGCCGCAACTGCTCCGCTACTCAACTCTTGCGCTTGTACGAGGTTTGACCTGACTTCTTTACCTTGAATTGTCTCTGGGTATCTCATTGGATCAATTGCCAGCAGTTCTGTTTCTGCTATTTTCAATTCAGCCGTTATTTCATCAAGAATTGGAGATATTTTTTCGATAGTCTCGAGAATCAATTTAAGTCGATCTTCTGCAGTTCCACCTTCAAAGGTGCCTTCACCCGTAAAACCGAGAACATCTGCATATGGCTGAATGGCATCGATTGCTTTTTTCCCTGCGTTAATTCCCGCCCTACCAGCATTGAAGCCATGGAGTCCATCTAGATAGTAGGCTCTCGCAATTGGAATGTATTGCATATATGCCAGGCGTTGATACGTGGCATGAGTTTCAGAAAATTTAACATCAACTGCATCGAGTCGCACAGCGGCCTCTGGCAAGTTTTGTGCTTTAAAAGAGTCGTAGGTTTGCCGACCCAGCACTTCTAGTTCTTGTGAATGTACTTCGAGTTCACGTCCGACGGCATAGGTGTACGCGCCAACTGCAGTAGAAACTAAGACAAATAGTAATACGAAAATAATGACCCCCCACTGCCAAGGTTTCATCTTGCTGGTTGTTTTTATGGGATTTGTTTTCGACTTATTGGCGTAGAGCGCCCCAACTTTGTCTGAGGTCTCATCGATAGGTGCTGCAGTTTCTTGTGTAGATGATGACTCAATCTCGTCATCATCATGATCTGAGTCGATTGGGCTGTTGGCAGATGCTGTAATCATACTGGAGTAGTATACCAATATTACTGAGAAGCTACCACTTTGAAATCATAGCTTGAGGAGTTTTCAGAAGTATCATGATGTCGTTCCAGATGGTGCGTTTTTGAGCGTAGGCTGCATCCATTTTTGCTCTGGTAGTGAATGGAATTTCGTTTCTACCACCGGTTTGCCATGGACCAGTTATGCCCGGTTTGACTGAGAGAATTTGCTCGACATATTTTTTTGTGTTTGGATAGCGAGTCGTTTGTTCATTGAGCTCTTTTTGAAGGTATGCTCTTGGGCCAACCATGCTCATCTCACCTTTAAGTACGTTGTAGAGCTGTGGGAATTCATCGATAGTCAAAGAGCGAAGAATCTTTCCTAATTTTGTGATTCTAGGATCATTTTTAATTTTCCAGTCACCTTTTTTGAATTTTTCGAGCAATTCTTTGTCTCGGTTGTGTAGAATCTCGTCTGCATCAGGTACCATTGAGCGGAATTTATATAAACTAAATTCGCTTCCACCCTTTCCCACGCGTTTGTGAGTGAAGATAATTGGCCATCCTGAATCAAAGTAAATGAGTATTGGTACAATAATCCAGACAGGTGAAAAAAGCAGTATCAAGCCTGCAGCCACGATAAGGTCTAGGATTCGCTTTTGTTGGGCGTATGTCATGGGGCAGTATAGTTATAAGTAATCAGTTTTTCGTTCTTCTTTGAGTCTATTTACTAACTTTTTTACATCCTGACTTCGGTTTTTGGGGACGATCATCAAGATTTCATCTGTGTCAACGATGATCATGTCTTCTAGTCCAACAACTGCAATCAGTCTGCCGTTAGCATGTATTAAATTATTCTGCGCATCAATAGTCAATGTGTGAACATGCTCTCCATCACCGGTGATGACATTACCTGCCAAATCCTTGACACCAAGATCATACACGACTTTCCAGTCGCCAACATCGTTCCAGCCGAAATCGCCCGGTATAAGCACCAAATTGGTTGCTTTTTCAGAAATTGCATAGTCAATAGAGATTGCTGGTGCTTTTTGGTATATGTCAGCTAGCGCCTTCTTGAATCTGGAAGGTTCCATACTGGGCAATGCTTTTGTAAGCTCATATGTTTCTGGCATGTGTTTCTCAAATGATCTCTCGATTGTTGTCGCAGACCAGACGTACATATTTGCATTCCAAAAGTATTTACCGGTAGAGATGAATGCTCGCGCAGTTGCAATTTTTGGTTTTTCGGTAAAACTCTCAACATTAAAAACTGGTAATTTTTTGGTTGCAGATTCGAGTTCATCTCCGATTTTTATATAGCCGAGGCCACTTGACGGGAACGTCGGAGTTATTCCAACCGTCACAATCACGTCTGACTGATCAGCAACTTGAGCAGCAGATTTCATAACAGAAATGTATTCTTTCTTGTCAGTGATAGTGTGATCTGATGCTTGATTGATGATTATTGCTTTTGGGTCGAGTGATTTTGCGTAGAGCGCACCGACGAGCATGGCAAGCGCAGTATCTTTTTTCTCTGGCTCAGCAATGATATTTGATGGTGGTAGTTCAGGTAGTTGTTTTTTAACCTCATCTTCATGTAGTTGGTTGGTTACGACAATAATTCTCTCCCAAGGAATGAAAGAGGTAATTCTACTTGCGGTCACCTGAATCATTGATTCTTTACTGGTCAATTTTAGAAACTGTTTTGGCGTTTTTTTTCTTGACTTTGGCCAAAGACGAGTTCCACCTCCTCCAGCCAGAAGTACAACGTAGGTGTGATCTAGATATGACATAGCGTTACTCCCATTCATATTTTTTCATACTTTTTGGTGCAGCTGCCATGTATCATACACTATTCTTGAGAAATCTTTAAGAAATGAATCAACATTGAGTGTTTTTTTAAGTTTTGTAGGTATGGTTGGCTTAGGTTGAGTTTTTAGTTTTTTGAGTGCCAGAACAATGTTCTCTGCGTTAGGATTATCTAATAACTTGACTCCAGGTAAGGTATCAAGTAATTCACTTGAGCCACTTTTGGCATTAGTCACCAGTTTACAACCCGCACTAACTGCTTCGAGTGAGCTTATTCCGTAATCTTCGAGACCAGGAGTAACTGCGAATTCTGCTGCATCGAGCAATTGCAGACGTTCGGTGTCGGTGCAGTTGTTAGTAAAAAGTATACTTTTTTTGGATTTTAGTGCCCTAGAAATAAATTTCTCAAGATTTTCCTCTTTTTCGCGTACAATTGCATGATCTGATGCGATTTTCACCAGTTGATGAAATGCTCTGCCCTCCCCAGCAATAATCATATTCCACCCAAGACTGATACACGCTTCAATACCTGCATCAATGTGTTTGTATGACACCAGTCGAGACATGCTGAGAACGGTGTCATTTGGTAGTTTAAGTGTTTTCTTAGGTGTTGCAAGGTGTATTGCAGGGTACAACGGAGGCATGGAGTCGAGATCATACACTTGCTTTACTCTTTGAGCTACAAGGTTTGAAATAGGCAAAATTGCATCGGGTCGATTTGCTGCAACAGCATCCCATCGTTTCAAATAGCTGAAAATTCCAGAAAACGCTTTAGAAAAAACTCCAAGTTTCATCCATGAAAACTCATTTCCAATCGATGACTCTGGGTGGTGTATATATCGGGTAGGAGTCAATAGATAACATAAATGGAGTTGATGTGGTTTGGTTATGACGCCCTTAGCCACTGAGCTTGTTATGCTAATTACAATATCAAATTCATCTAGTTCGAGTGCTTCAATCGCCATTGGCATCAACGGACTCAAAATATGATGAAACCTTCGTGAAAAAGGCACATGTTGCAGCCACGAAGTCTTTATATGCATTGTAGCTGTCCAAGGTGTTTGCCGAGGGTTATGAATAGTTGTAAAAATAGGAGCTTTGGGAAAGGCAGTATGCAAGAGATTAATGACTTGCTCCGCTCCGCCATGAGCGGTGGTTAGCCAATCGTATACCAGTGCGATTTTGGGTGAATCAATTTTTTTAGAAAGCGGATTCATATGCAGAAAGCGTTTTTTGTGCCATTTTTTTCCAGGAGTACTGATTAAGCACTTCTTTTTTGTGAACTTCATCAACCTGTGGAGTTGGAGCGCGTAATGCACCGACGAGCGCTGCTGGATCATGAGGGTCAAAGTACAGAGCTAAATCCTGATATATTTCATGAAAAATTGGAATGTCAGATGCAATGACAGGCGTTCCAAGTTGCAGTGCTTCGAGACCGGTCAAGCCAAATCCTTCAGAAAGTGATGGCTGGATCAGTGCCCGAGATTCCTGATATAGTTTGGCAAGCTGGCTATCAGAAACATATCCAGCAAACTGCACGACATCTTCTAGATGTTCGTCTTTGACTCTTTTTTCAAGTGCATCACGAAATGCGTTCCTAGCTCCGACGATCACTAATCGATGGTCTGGTAGTGATTTAAGTGCCTGTAAAATAATTTCAACATTTTTATGTGGATACAGTGACCCGACATACAATAGCTGATCTTTTTTTCTTTTTGAACGCGAACTATCACTTTTCTTGATTCTCAAATCAGCGCCTTCTGTTGTTACAAAAATCTTTTGGCGCGTGCCCGGGTAGTATGAATCTATTGTATTTCGAATTGTATTTGCTGGCACCAAAATAATTTTAGATCGATGAATTGCGATTCTTGTAACCAGATGATAAAAGATGTATTTTGTCCAATACTGCCAAGGCGGTAACGTCGTGACTTGACTTCCCCTGATTTCATGCCAGAGCAAATCGTGAATGGTTACAAGTATCCTTTTAGGATAAAAAATAGGAATATTAAAATGTGGAACATGCAGCAGATCAAGGTTTTCTCGCAGAAAAATTTGTGGCAATAGGAATTGTTCTTTTAGGGTGTAATGTCGAATGGGCGCGAAGACGACTTCTATCGATTTTGGAATCGTTTCACCAAAGGCCTCGCGAACCTGCTCTCGGGAGGAAAAAAATAAAATGAAGTTATGTGGAGACTCACTCGCGACAAGTTCGCGGATTAGGTTTTCAATGTACCGACCTATCCCAGCGTGTGAGACACCGGATAGGCGGCAATCGATCCCAATCCGCATACTTTGTTTTCTAACTTGCGTTTTGTACCTTAATTCGAATTACTTCTTTTTGCTTGCTCTTTTCGAAGTAGAAGTTCTTTTGCTTGAAGAAGATTTTTTGGAAGAGTTAGACTTTTTGAGTGCTTGCTCTACTATTCCTTCAAGCTCTTCGAGTTCAGCTTCGGTTACTGGTGGCAAATCATGACCGCCACAGTCTCCACCGCAAGTACCTCCACAAGCGCAATCGGACTCGAGCATTTCAGACTCTAATTTTGCAATCATTTTTTCTCTTGACCAGTTGCCAAGAATAACGAGTGCTAAGTAGCCGATGGCAAATGCAAAACTCGCTACCGGAATATACTGAAGTGCTGCAGGTTGCTCAAACGGATTTGTTGCACCTGTGAGTAAAAACTGAACCAAAATTGAGGGGAGAAGTGCAGTCACGAATATAGCGAGAACGAGCACCATAAGTGATTCGATAACTTTCTGCATGTTTTTCATGCGAAGTTGGTTGATTTGAAATTGTTTTGAGTGCATCATAGTGCTCCTAACTTTATTATTACTAAGTACTTTATTATTGCTCTGACGAATTCTGGATACGATGAGCGATAGTGTTTATCGTAGTATTGTAGCATGGTGTTGTAAAAGTGTCGTTTTGTTTGACGGGCAATTTTCTGTGAGCTACTTTTAATTCCAGATTTATATTTATGGTGTATCACTTGAACGTCGGGATGAAAAACAATATCGTATCCTGAATCTCTCGCTGCTTTGCACCAATCTAAATCTTCGGCATACATGAAGTAACGCTCGTCCATCAGTCCTATTTTTTTAATGATCTTTGATCTAATAAGCAAACTGGCTCCTGAGCAAGCGTCTATTCTGTGAATGCTGGAGATGTCTTTGTAACCCTGATGATACGAGCCAAATAATTTGGAGGTGGGAAAAATATTTTCTAACCCCATGACATACGTTGCCATCACCCATGGAGTTGGTTCGCCTCTATGACACGCAGGATCCAACGTGCCATCAGTGAATTCAACTCTTGGCGTGATGATTCCGACCTCAGTATTGTCATCCATATACTTGATTAATATGTCTAAATCAGAAGCATCGGTGAACTCAATATCAGAATTGACAAGCATTGCATATCGAGCGGTTGTTTTTTTGAGCGCAACATTATTTCCTGCAGCAAATCCTACATTTTCTGTTTGTTCAATGAGATTTACCCACTTAAATTCCTGATGTACCATTTGTACCGACTCATCATCAGAATCATTGTCCACGACAGTAACCATAATCGTATATTTACTTGATCTGAGCACATGCTCTTTAAGTGTTGTAAGTGCTTTTTTAAGCCAAAATTGACTGTTGTAGGTGAGAATTATTATTTCAAGATCAGCTGGTAAATTTTTTGGCATATGTGCATTAATCTCGGCTTGTGGTTCCAAATTTTTTATAAATTGAGTCTAATTCATCAGCAATTAGAGACCAATCGTAGCGTTTTTTAACAAATGCTCGACCCTTGTCGGCGAGTGACTTTCTTAAATCTTTATTTTGCAAAAGTGTTACGACCTGCTCTGCTAATTGTTCTGGTTCATCTGCAATCATAGCATGAACGGTATTCGTAACATCAAGACCCTCGACAGCTGTGTGGGTAGCGACAATTGGTGTGCCCGACGCCATAGCTTCTAATACCTTATATCGTGTGCCCTTTCCACTCAGCACTGGAGCAATCAGTAAGTCTGATCCTGCAAATGCATCGCGAATATCAGGAATTGTGCCTGTTACTTTTATACCTGGCGTGTTTTGATAAGAAAGAATTTTCTCTGTTGGTGCATTTCCAACGATCCAAAGTAATGCATCAGGTATTGCTGCACGGATAGCTGGCCAGACTTTTTCAGCCAAAAAAGTGACTGCTTCAACATTAGGGAGCCACTTAAAGGTGCCGACAAACAGTACGGTTGGTTTTTTAACTTTTTTTTCAGATTTTTCGTTAAACCATTTAGTGTCCACACCATTTGCGACAACCTCAACTTTTTCAGGATTTTTGACATACTGTTGAATATATGACTTATCTTCGTCGCTCATCACGATAAGACTGTCTGCAGTGTTCCAGTAGTACATTTCCCAGTGTTTGATTTTAGCAATATCGATTGCTAAAAATGGCTTGAGGAATAACGGTGCCTTTTTGGCATAACTTTCGTAGCCGACATATTCAATGGTTTGTTCCACAAGAAGTGTTGGTATGGTGGTCTTTGGCAAATGCGGCATCATATAAAAGGTTTCAGCATGAATGAGGTCATACGTATTTGTAGCTAAGGCTTTTTTCACCGCTGTTGTTACCTCTGGTACGTGGTTTCGTATGACCAAAAAAGGATAGGATGATAATCCGGTTTGAAGAATGTTTTTGAGTGTAAAGGGCGTACTCGATCGCTTGAATACCTGTATTTCACTACAATACTTTGCTAATTCTGGAATGTGCTCTTTTTCTTGATGGTCTTTTATGAGCGCAAACAGTGTGATCTTGTGTTTTTTTGAAAGCTTTTTTAGCAGATTGTAGGTACGAATTTGACCCCCTGATAGCAGTGGATATGGTAAGTAGGGAGTGAGCATTAAAATATTCATGAGTCTTTCTTCGTTCTGAGATCAAGTATGATGTAATCATCAGTTTCTACTACTATAAAATATTCCTCTTTTAGTTGATTTGCTTCGTCGTCAAAGCTTGAGGTAACGTAATGAGTTGCACCAGCGTCTATTTTATCTTGAATTTCAAACCCAATGGGCCATCCCACTCTCTTCGTTTGAAACAGGAAGCCGGTATCGCCAAATGCAGGAGCAATAACTCGAGCATCCTCTGGCAACCACTCGTCAGCAACCTGACCTGCCTTTGCATACTCCCAATGGTTTACGTTAAACCACCCACTGACTTGGTTCCAGCTCAGTGTCAGCATTCCCAAAATCAATCCACTTATAAGAAAGAACGCTACAAAGTGAGATGATTTTTTTTCTATTTCATCAAATGCAAAGCGTACACCTTTGGCTAATGTGATTGATACTATTGGAATCATGATGATTTGGTAGTAATCGTGCTGAACATTTCCTGTGGCAAACACAACAAAAAATAAACCAATGCTTACCCACCACACAAAATATATAAGGCGGTCGGCAGAATCTTTGATAAAAGCAAGCGGGAGGAAGATTACTCCCACAAATCCCAGAAGAAGTTTGGTGAGGCGTTCATAACCAAGCCATCGTATCCAGGCTGGTCTAAATCGAATATTGTTTCCATTCATCAGCCAGTCATTTGCGGGAATGCCGCTCGGAAACTGCTCAATCCATGATCTCCACCAAAGGAGAGGGGCAAATGAGATGAGACCATAAGCTATTAACCAAGGCCATCGTTTGTAGAACTTCAGTTCATCATGGTGATAGAGCAGCGCCAAATACACTGGACCTAAGAATGCGGCAAATGGTTTTAAAAGAAGCGCAAAGGCGAGCGACACGGTACTCAAAAACCACCACTTAGGTTTATTGCTCGTCAGCCACTGCGAAAATGCAAAGAGCGAAAACGTAGAGAGAAACAGCATGGCGGGCTCTGGAAGGATGACTCTTGAATAGTAAATGCTATATGGCAGGACAGCAAAGAAAAAACTTGCGAGGTATGCCACGGTCGTGCCACTCAACTTTTTAGTCAAATAAAAGATAGAAAGTAAGGTGCCAATTGAAAAAAGTATTGAACCACCCCTACTAATCGGAACGAGTGGCAACTGTGGAATTGCCCTAATCAGTGCAGCAATTGCCGCATTGATAATTGGAAACTCAACCATTCTGTAACCCTCTGGATTTTCGTAACCGCTTTGGATATTCGAGACATCGTGGTACCGGGGTCTAAGTAGATCGATACCATTTTTTACATACTCTTGTGTCACTGATGCTGTGTCTGCTTGTCTAAAACTATGCCAATCTAAAAGTGGGTATTCTATTCGATAGAGTCTGAGAAAAACTGAGAGCAAAACGATCAGCCAAAGTAAGGAATGTCTGATTGAGACCGTAGGAATTTTCATTTTGATTGCTTTGCTACTTTTTTTTGAGAACTTAGTCTCGCCAGTGCAATAACCACACCCGCAAGACTCCAGTAGGCAAGTGCAACTTTTGATGCCGCAAAAACATCTATATAGAGCGCATTCAATAATAGGCCAAAGCTCGCACCAAAAAAACCAATTGCGACGGCGGTCTCGATGGAATCACTGCTGTGTAAGCGAGCAAGAGAATATGCTTGATGCATTGCAAATAAGATTATTCCATAAAATGTGACAAAACCAAGCAAGCCAGTTTCTCCAAGTGTCCTTAAGAAATTATTATCTGTGCTATCGGCCTCTGTAAAGTGCGTAGGACTTTGTTTATTAAGTGTCGCATAGCCAGTTCCCAAGAGTGGATTACGTTCAAATCCTGCAATTGCCTGAGGCCACAGCGTATCGAGACGAATCGCAAGTGAGAGCCCGTGACGAAGTGCATTTTCAGAATAGACTCGTTCAGTTTCAATGTAGGTGATGGTAGTCTCGCCCGTTTCAGAGGTTGTTTCAACTTGTTGAATATTCGGGACTTCAACATAGACATCACTCGGACGTCTGGTGTCAGATTCGAGTGGGGTGGGTTGCTGATCAGATGAAACCATAACGGCAGCTTCATCAGTTGTGATTGCATTATCAGGCTTGGTAATTTTCATGTTTTGAAGACCAAGTGGCGTTAGGATGTATGCTTGCACTAGTTCTTTTCTTTGATCGTTAGCTTGATGGTAAGGTTCGTGTAATTCGGGATATGCTTCGAGTGTTTGTAAAAATCGCTCATACATATCTTCGCCAAAACTTAAGAAAATAATGAAGGTTAGAAATCCAACCAGCGCAATTCGTGATACTCCCCACCGTATACGCTCGCGCCAGTTCTTTTTTTTGAACGCAAGGAGCGCAATGGTAACACTCACAGCAATGATATAAGAAGCAAATGACATTCTGGCGCCACTGACTACGAGGAGCCACACACCTAGAGTAAACGCGAGCCATATCATCACTTTTATACTTTGTTTTTTTGCAGCTACTCCAATGCTCAGCAGCAGTGGCAAAGTTATTACAAGGTATGCTGCCAAATCATAGTGTCCACCAAATGTTGATTGAACACGAGCATGCTCGGTCAAGATAAGTCGTACACCCTTGCTAAATTCTCGATTCATGGTTGAGTACACAGGCCAATAAAAATATTTTTGCCCAATGCCATACACCGCAATCATCATGACAGTTGCCACCAGAACTGTAAGAATGACAAGCACGTCCTTTTTCTTCTGGATACTAGAGAAAAATATAAAAAAGAGCATGAAGTACTCGATATATCTAAGGAAATGTAGCGTTGATTTTGCAAGATGAATAGTCTCGAGTGGAATTGTTCCCAAAATAACTATGGCGGAAAAAATAGAAGCGATTCCAGCAAGTGCGTACAGGCCAATCAGCGGGTTAAGCGGGTTTTTCCAGACAATCTTCTTTCTATACACTTGCATTGCCCAAATGGCGCTCACAAAAAGTATCAGGATATCTTCGACTCTTACGCGTACGATATATCCCGGGATGACATCAAAAAGTGGCAATTTGGGATATAGTGGTAAAAATACGACCAGAAAACTTGCGAGTGTCAGTAAACCATACCGATCAAACCAAGTTATCATTTTTGTCAACGGAGAATGAGTCTTCTTCATGTGCTGCGTATTTCTGAGAGCGCTTTTTTGTATGCATTTGCTCTAGTCTTGTCGCCCATAATTGTACCAAACAAGACAATTCTAATACATGCTCCGATTATCAGAATGAGTCGAGCAGCGCGATATTCCCATAAGGGACGATGTTTTGCCCATAGATATAAGAGTCCTCTAAATTCACCGAGAATGGCTGCTTCTTGTGAGCCACTCGCATTTTTTAAATGTGTAACTGAAGCGCCTGAGTGAATAGCGCAGGCAATGTGGTGATCTTGCGCTCTGACGCAATACTCTATGTCTTCTGCATACATGAAAATTCCTTCGTCGAGGTCGCCGATGCTGTCAATTACAGATCGATGGATCATCATAGCTGTTCCTGCGACCCAGCCAATTTCGTACAACTCAGAAAGCAGGTCATCTTGTTTGGTTGGTTGTGAATAATTGAGTCCAGTCTCTTGCATTGATGGAAGTAGGGTTCCGATCACTGGAATATCATCAATACCAAACATTTGAGTTGCCAGTCTGAAGAGCGTGGGGAGGGATCCCCCTTGAGCTTGATAGCTACCATCCTGGTTTTCAAGTCGGGCAGCAATTATGCCGAGGTTCTCGATGGCAGGTGTTGGATGGAGTGCATCTACAAGTTTTTTGAGAGAGCCTCGTTGCACGATGGTATCCGAGTTGAGGAGTAAGATGCAGCGTCCTTTTGCTACTTCGATACCTTGGTTATTTGCAGTTGCGAATCCAAGGTTTTTTTTGTTTTTTATAATTGTAATGAGTGTCTGAGTTGTTTTTTTGAGGCTAGTAATACGCTCAAGCGTGTTGTCGCTTGAGTTATTATCGACCACAATTATTTCACTCGTTGTGCGCAAATCTTCTGTGCTTTCAATGTCTTTAAGTGTAGATTTAATAGTTTGCAGAGTCAGGCGAGCTGTGTTGTAACTCACAATAATTATCGATAGTAGGGTTGTTTGAGAACTCATGACTGTGCCCAGTACTATTTATTGAAAAAGTCGAGCTCGACCGAGCTTGTACGTAAGAACTGATGGGTCGCGTTCGCTAATTTTTTCTGCTGGAATACCTGCGACAATAGCAAGCTCTGGAACGTTTTTTGTCACCACAGCTCCAGCAGCAACAATTGCCCCTCGCCCAATAGTTACACCGGGCATAATTATTGCTCGTGGACCAATGAAGACGTAATCGCCAATTACAACTGGGGATTCAATTGGTGCAAACTTTGGATCAGAGATATCATGTTTTGCCGTCCAAATCATAACTTCTGAAGCTATGTCCACATGATCGCCAATTGTGATTGCACCTTTCGATCCAGGTAACTGTCTTCGGCCATCAAGCGTAATTTTTTCACCCAAAATACTATCGTTTCCGATTGAAATATAGCGAGGGTCGTAAATTCGCGCCATCATGTGGATGGTTGATCCCCTGCCTATTTTCATTCCGCACAGTCTATAGTTAAGGTTTCGAATCATGTGACTCGGAATAAAACCCACACCCCACCACAACCAACCAGTAAGAGATTCGAGCCAGATAGCCTGTAGTCGACGGACTATCTTTACATGAAGTGGATCTGACATAGCCGTAGTATACGTGAGTTTTTGAGTATGTGCAGTATTGGGTATTTTTTTTAAGAGATAATACTTGGTTACTTTGTGTATGGTTTTTTGAGGTGGTCGTATGCTTTTTTGGTAATAACTCGGCCTTGCGGGGTTCTCTTCATGAACCCAAGTTGGATAAGATAGGGCTCAAGTACCTCCTCAATTGTTTGTGCATCTTCATTGAGAGTGGCGCTAATCGTTGAAAGCCCAATCGGACCACCTTCGTGTTTGTCGATAAGCTGGATCAATAGTCTTCTATCTGCCTCTCCAAGTCCGAGAATATCAATTGCGAATAGATCAAGCGCATGATCTACCATTTTTGGTGTAATTTCAGTCCCACCGTCGACTTCAACGTAATCGCGGACTCGCTTGAGGAGTTTGAGGGCAATTCTAGGTGTTCCTCTGGATCGTTTGGCAATTGCTTCTGCGCCTTCATCGGTGAGCTCAATGCCTAATTTTTTGGCAGCTTTGTGCAAAACTCTTGCGAGTTGTTGGAATTCGTAATACCTAAGCCGCTGAATCAATCCAAATCTGTCTCGAAATGGCCCTGCAAGCAATCCAAAGCGTGTCGTTGCACCAATTAAGGTAAATTGCGGGAGATCAAGTCGAATCGTGCGCGCTGCAGGTCCTTTTCCGATCACGATATCGAGCGCAAAATCTTCCATAGCTGGATAGAGCGTTTCTTCTACAACCTTTGGCAATCGGTGAATTTCATCAACAAATAGAACGTCTCCTGGCTTGAGATTGGTCAGAATTGCTGCTAAATCTCCAGCTTTTGAGAGTGCGGTACCAGAAGTAACGGTTAATTGTGAGCCCAGCTCGCGAGCGATGATGTGTGCTAGGGTAGTTTTCCCCAAACCCGGTGGGCCATAAAATAGCGTATGATCGAGCGGCTCATTCCTGCCTTTAGCAGCGGTGATGGCGATGCTTAGTGACTCCTTAACGTGCTCTTGCCCAAAAAATTCATCCCAATTTTGAGCACGCAACGAAACTATCAGATGATCATCTTCAGGACTGCTCGGTAAATGTAATACTTCTAATGTAGTGTCTGTCATTGAGTGCTTAATTCCTTAATTGCTCTTTGGATGGCTGACTTGAGTTCTAAAGTTTCAACATCCAGCGATCGAACAACTTTGCTAACAGCTTGCTCATCATACCCAAGTGAGACAAGCGCTTCGAACACATCTCGGTGAATATCGCTGAGCGGAGTCAAATCTAGTTCTTCTAGCGCGCCGAGCTTTGGAGTGAGTTCTATTATAATTTTCTGAGCCGATCGTTTGCCAACGCGAGGGACTGATTTGAAGAATGATACGTTACCTGATTGCACGGCTTCGACAATGGGTTTTACTCCTTGATTAGTAATTGCCAAGGCGGTTTTTGGGCCAACCCCAGAAACCTGGAGTAAATACTTGAATATTTTAATTTCTTCTGGTGAAGCAAAACCGTAGAGCTCTAGGGCGTCTTCACGTACCCACAAAAATGTGTAAAGCGTAATTTCGTTTGTACGTTCAGCACTTGATTGAGAATTGATGAGTGCGAGTGCGTCTGCGGTCGCATGAACTTCATATCCAACGCCAGAAACAGTAAGAATGATGTGATCACCAAAGAGTTCGGGAATGCCGGTTAATTTTGCAATCATACGTCTATTGAGTATATCAAATTTTTATACAATGTTCGTCTTTCTTGCGGGAATTTGCACTTGGGTGAGTGACGAGAAAAAACATCAGGCAAGATGACGAGTGCCACTGAGTATGGCATGTGTCAGCAGTATTGCAACAGCATCGATGGCGTCATCATGATGGCCAGTTGCCGATATGCCTGTTTGCAGGACTACCATTTTGGTTACTTCCGCCTTAGAGGCAGTGCCAGAACCTGTCACGGTAGCTTTAATGGTATTGGGGTTGTATTCATGGATCGAGCATTGAGTGGCTACAAGACGACCGATCACGATTCCCCTTGATTCACTGACTGCCAGCGCTGAAGTTTTATTTTTTGAGAAAAAAAGTGTTTCAATGGCGGCAGTAACAGGGTTGTACTTTTCTAACACTTTTGAGAATTCAGATTGTAAGTCTGAAAGTCTTTTGAAGTAGTCAGGCGATGACTTGGGCGTAATACAACCAAAGTCGAGAACTTTCACCGACCGGTTTTCAATCGTTCCGACAGCCCACCCGAGGCGGTCAAATCCTGGGTCTATTCCGATGACAATTCCGCTCATGTTATTTGACATTGTTTTTATCTGAGGCGACGTTTTGAATTGTTGAAAGTATAGTTTTCGCACTCTCTTTCCATGAAAATTTCTGAGCCTGCTTCTGACCCTCGACAAGCATTTTTTTTCGCTCTGAATCTGTAAGCTTTGCAACGCTCTGAAGTGCAGCGGCAAGTTCTTCTGAAGAAGTTGGATCTATTTTAAATCCAGCGTCTCCAACTACCTCTGGCAAACTCGAAGAATTCGATACAATTGGGATGCTTCCATACTGCATAGCCTCGAGAGGTGGGATGCCAAATCCTTCGTAGAGACCGGGTAGTATTGTAGCAGTGGCGTTGGAGTACAGCACGGCTTTTTCGTCATCCATCACATAATTGGTGAGCAGTATTTGATCAGTAACCGGTGACTCTTTTGCCCGCTGTACTATCGGGTCAGCCATCCAACCAATTTTTCCGGCTATCACAAGCTGATACTCACTGAATTGAGGAGTGACTGATGAACTTTGGAGCACATCAGTCACAAAAATTTCAAATGCGGTTATGAGTTGTTCAATATTTTTTCTTGGCTGTACTGTACCAACGAATAAGAAGTATGGTTTTGAAACACGAAGAGCTTTGAGCATGGACAGTTGTTTTTGTTGGTTTGGCAGTGCTATCTTCTCTGGTGCGGCCGGTGAGGCGACGACAACATCTTTTTCTTCCTTTTTGTAATATTTGCACACTTCTGATTTGGTAAAATCGCTAATTGCAATGACTTTTGCTGCTTGCTGTACGCTGTACTGTGTCCACATCTTTAGTTGCAAATAATCTCTGCGGCGAAATTGTTCTGGATATACTAGATACGCTGTGTCCATGACAGAAACGACACTGGGTATTGGGCAGAATCGCGGCGCATAGTGCCCTGGTGTAAAAAATGCATCGAATGTATCTTTTTCAGAAAAAAGCTGCCTGGGAAGTGCCCACTGAGTCCAAAATTTGCGTGGACCGATGTGTTGATATCGCCAGTTCGCTGCTTGCTTAGGCATATCATCAACAAGTTTTTCAGCATGAAAAAGTGTGCACGTGATCTTGTTTGTTTTTGCTAGCCCTTGCAGTGCCATAAGTATGTTGTAGGCATAGACATTACTCCCAACCCTGTTTTTAATATTTGCTTCATTGCAATCAATAGCGATGTGGATTGATTTAGCCATTTTGCTCCTGAATAGCTTGTTTGTACACAGCGACGGTTTCTCGTGCGACTTTTTCCCAGGTGAACATTTGGAGTCGTATCATCATCCGCTGCAAGCGCTTTCGTTGGGCCTCAATGTCTTCATTGAGTAGTTTACTAATTCCGGCGCGTATTTCTTCAACTGATTCAGGATTAACGAGCTCTGCTGCATTGCCTGCTACTTCTCTCATACCTGAGTTATCACTCGTCAATACCGGTGTTCCGTGGAAAAAGCTTTCAAGAATTGGCAATCCAAATCCTTCATAGAGCGATGGATATACAAAAAGTGTGGCTTCGGCATATAACACAGAAAGAACTTCATCAGAAACTCTCCCTAACATTTCTGGCTGTGGACCGGTACTAATAAGCGTGTCACCCCACCCCTCAGCCCCAACCAATAGCAGATCGATATCTTTATGAAGAGGCTGCCATGCTTGAATCAGCCTATCTAGATTCTTTCTTGGCTCCTGGGTTCCAACAAAGAGTAAAAATGGTTTTTGGCGATTAAGAGATTGCTTTATTTGTTCAAAGCGTTCTTCGCTCATATTCATTGAAACTGCGACAACTTCTCTAGGGAGTGCTTCATGAACAACGTGAATCAGATATTGAGGATAATCGAGAAAGTTTACTAAGTCATTTTTAGTAGTTCTGCTGACTGCTATGAGATGAGCCTGCCGGTCCTTAAGAATGCGCCAAGAATCACGATGCATGCTTACTATTTTTGGGTGAGCTGTCTGTGGAAATTTTAGAATGGCTACATCGTGGACTGTCGACACAATTGGAACACGCTCAGTTGGGGGTTGTAGCCAATCCCATGAGTGAAAGAGATCTATTTCGGGTAATAGTTGGTCAATTTTTGGCCAGTGAAGATACTTCCACATTTTTTCAAGAACAACTGGTGGGAAGGACGTAGTTACGATTTGAGTTTGAGGGGCTATCGTTTTCATTTCTTGACCAAATTGCTGGATTGCAGCACGCTGTCGTAAACTTGATCCATATAATGAGACTGGAACACCATGATCAATTAAGCTCTGTGTTAGATTGGTTGTGTAACGAGATACACCGCGTCCAAATACAATGGATGATATGTCAATTCCTACTCGCATACTTTACTTGCTATCTTCTCTTTGAGAAATATTTACTTACTACCAATCACGGTCGAATCTCGAGTATACACCCGCACAAATCCAATCTGTTTAAAATCAAGTGTTGTTCGTTCTTCGTACCCAAGCTCTTGGAGAAGTCGATCAATTCGATTATTAGGGTCGGTTAGGTCTCTTAGGTAATCGAAGACGAGAATGTGCTCGTACTCAATTACTCCTTTTAAACGCGTTTCTAAATCGGGTATCTGCTCAACTGAATATCCACCCGTGCTGAGTGCTGGGTAGTTGAGCGTGTCATACCAATTCCATGGTGCAAATGGTTCGGTGAAAGAAAAAAGTGCGACACTATTCTCAGCTGGATACGTAGCTGTGATTGTTTGATAAGCTCCCCTCCAGTCCTCTCTTCGTATGAGTGGGTTTGTAAAATGATTCATAAGTCCCACGAGCTGGGCGCCAATGAGAACTGCCATCACAATCCATGCTGCCGCAAAGTGAGTGCGTTTGTAGAGTTCCTCATCCTTGGAGGATTTTGGTAAAAGGACTCCGATGTACTTCTGATACAGAGGAACTGCCAGGCTTGAAGCCAAAAGAAGCCAAGCAGGTAAAAGGAACAGGAGCCGTTTTGGTCTGACCACGGGCACCCAAAACGACACAATCCAACTCAGTATGATAGGTGCAAGCAGCCAGAGTAATAAGAATTTAGTAGTTGAATTTTCCGTGTATTTATCGCGAGTCGATTGAGATATTAGCAAGTATGTAAGCGCAGTTAAAAGCATTACCACAGGCGTGATAAATGCAAGGCTGATATCTAGGTCCATAAGGCCAAAAAGAAATTTTCCGAGAGTGAGAGGGATTGAGGTGGCCTGCGATAGACTGACTACACTCTCCCAACCAGGAAGTTGTGATCGTAATGATGTTCCAACAGAAAGTTGAGAAAAGAAAAGTGGAGCAATTGGTATAAAACCAACGCAGACAGTTGCTATGCCAGCAATATACTCCCAGATATTTTTTCTAAATCGAACAAGAACGAGAAGTATTTGAGCAAATATCAAGAATGGGTACAGATAGGTACTGTATAAACCAAGAAGCGTTAGAATTATGTAGGTTAGCTGAGATCTGTTTTTTGACTGATCCTGAGCAGCGTCAAACCACTTTAGGAGATACCACCAGCTAACGGTTCCAAACATCCCCGCGAGTGCATATGGTCGTAGTTCCTGTGAGTAAAAAATATGAAATGGATTTGTTGCAAGGAGTAGTCCGGCAATGAGCCCAATGTGTTGGTTGGCAAGTTTTTTACCTAGTTTCATGGTAAACCAGATGGTAATCAATCCCGGTATCAGTGCTCCAACTGTCCTAAGCCACCACTCAGAAGATCCGCCATACAGGGCAAAATGCGTCATCAAGTGAAGTAGTGGAGGCTGAAAATCAAAACTTATATTGAGTTGTTGAGAAAGAGGTCGAGAGCTTTCAATAGCCTGAGCTGCTTCGTCGAGCCAAAATGAACCGTTGAGGTATGGAAGTCTCAGCAAGAGGCCAATCAGCACGATCACAATTTCACGGTAGTGTTCTTTAATGCTTGTCCACATAGCTCTATAGTATGACATTTGTTACAATGAGTCACTATATGATTGAAAACTCCACATCCAAACGCGTGCTCATTACTGGTGCAGCAGGATTTATTGGCTCACATTTAGTCGAACAATTGCTGGCCCAAGGTCACGACGTGCTCGGTGTGGACTCGTTAATTTCAGGTTCACGAAGCAATATTTCACATCTTGAAGATACATATCAGGATGAATTTACATTTATTGAAGCAGATGCTTCTCAAGCTCCAGATAAATACGTCCCCGCTAATTGGATACCTGACATTATTTTGCATTTTGCATCCCCCGCTAGTCCCCCAGTCTATTCAAAATATCCTGTCGAGACATATTCGGTGAATGCATTTGGTACGCATCATCTGGCAGAGTATTTGCTGAAAAATAACCCTTCTGGAATTTTATTATTTGCCAGTACATCAGAAATATATGGTGATCCCCTCCAACATCCCCAAACCGAACACTATTGGGGAAATGTCAATCCTAATGGTGTTCGCTCCTGCTATGACGAATCAAAGCGATTTGGTGAGGCTGTATGTGGTGTTTTTCATAGAGAATATGGTTTAGATACTCGATTGGTGAGGATTTTTAATACATATGGTCCTCGAATGGATCTTTATGATGGGCGAATAATCCCCAATGTTGCGCTAAAGATTTTAGAAGGCAAGCCAATTGAAATGTACGGCGATGGTTCCCAAACAAGATCATTTTGTTATGTTGATGACTTAGTAAGAGGCATTATTACATTCGCACTTGCAGATGGTCTTAAGGGTGAAACTATTAATTTGGGTAATCCAGAAGAGCGAACGGTGCTCGATGCCGCAGAACGAATTGCAGCAGCTTTTGGGGTGAAACCAAATTTTGTATTTAAAGATTTACCACAAGATGATCCCACTCGTCGATGTCCCGATATTTCTCGAGCAAATGCGCTTCTGTCATGGCAGCCTACAACCAGTTTCGAGTCAGGAATTGAGAAAACTACTCAGTTTTTTCAGAATGTATGGAACGAACGTAATACGTAGCCACCACTAGGGTGAAGAGCAAGTACAGTGCCTTTGTTGCTACTCGGGTCCATGCAGATGCTAATAATCCAAATTGTGGAACAAGCACTGCATTTCCAATGACTATTAATAGCAACTGTAGTACGCCTCCAGCCGAAAAGTACCACTCTGCCCCCTTGAATGAAAAGAAAATTGCCGTGAACGGTGTTGTGATGATAGTCAGAAAAGAAGCACCTAATAAAATTTTCAACAAAGTTTGTGCGGCAGCATATTCTGGTCCGATAGACAGTGTGATCAGTAATCCAGACAGCGGTGCCAGTATGGCATAGCCAATAGAAGTCGCTAACGCGAGAAGTATGCCTTTTCGGATAAAGTTTCTGAGGTCGGATTTTTTATGATATCGAGCCGCCCTCGCGTTCAGTACCGTAGAAAGAGCAAACGCAGAGAGTGAGAATAACATCGCAATTTTCCCTGCTCCCCCCAATAGTCCCGTCTCAAAATCATTAAGGTAACGCTGAACAAATAAAATATCGATATTCTCAATGATACCCAACGCCATAAAACCAACCGCAGAATGACCTGCCATAGAAATGATTTTTTTATGATCTGTAGTTTTTTTAGAATTTCGAGTCAAGATAACCGTCTTTGGGAGTAAGTACTTTAAGAATAAAACGGGCAAAATTGGTGCAGAAACATAGGTAATAAATGCTAGTAGAATATTTTTAGGAAAAAATAATACAACTAAAATTGCTGTAATAAATTTTCCACTCGCTTGAATGACACCTGAGATTGCAGCTGCGGTGAATCGATGGAGTGCCTGCAGCATCACCATCAATTGTTCAAATAGAACGGTAAGTCCATTAAGCCAGAAGGCAAGGTACAGTATGTTGGTGTGAGGAAAATCAAGGAGTCCGCTCAGTGTAGGTGTGAACAGCGTACCGAGTATGGCAATTGCCACAGTGACTGATAGTTTGAGCTTGATTACATATGAAAAAACTTCATTTTGATCTTGAGCCGAGGACATCCGTGGAATGAATTTAAGTTGCGCAAGTGTGAGTCCTAAGTCATTTATTTTATTGAGAATAAGCACGAGGGCGAATCCAACACTAAACACTCCAAAATCAATTGGCCCCAGTGAGCGAGATAGTAGAAGCATTGCAACAGCTGAAACAGTCATTGATGCGCCATTTCCAGCGACGCTAATAATGGATTGTGTGAGACCAGATGTAGACTGAGTGGTATGCTTGGAGATTGTGCTGAGAGCTTCCTTCATTCTGACGTGTCCTGGACAGTGGAGTTGAGGAGCTCAATTTGCTCACTGAGAAGTGGTAGCGACTGTGGAGAGATGAGCACTGCGCCAGTTTGGTCAACCTTGATTTCAAGATATATGTCATTTTGAGTACCAGAAATAAGACTGGCATTATACTCGATGTGGACAGGAGCATTCTTGATTAACTGCTCGTATTGTTGATTAGGCTTGGCAGTTTGTGGCGTGTGGTCGCTAGTAAAAATGTAGACTTTTTTGTCTGTAAGTCGATTAATTCTATTTTCTAACCTTGGTAAAAAGTTCTGGTCCGAAGAATTACTTTGCCAATCAAGATCATGGGCAATTAAGAACACATTTTTAATTTCTGGCATGCTTTCAATACTTAGTAGCGCATTGTAAATATCCAGCTGGTCGACTGGATCAATAGTTGAGTTATTTTTAACTGGTGCAAGAATGAAAAAATCTCTTTCTGTATAAAAAATCTGAGTTGTTGTACTCGCATATTTTCTGGGAATAACATCAAAATTTCCTGGACTATATAGTAGTGGGTAGTTATGCGTTGCTTCGGTAAGTTGTAGGAAATACTCCCACTGTCCCCCATCACCCCTAACGCCAGTATCACCGGTTACAATACTAAATTGTGAAGGTTGGGATGAAGCTTCAGCTACGCGCTGTGCGTATGTTCTAGTGTTATGCTTTATAGAGGGCAGATCTGAATTATATCGGTTGCTAAAAATACGAAATTCATATCCATTTTCATTTGAGCTCAGTTGATTGAGATTAAGTATGTAGGGATTGATTGATTGGGGCTGTGGAGAAATCTGGGCAGTTTTAGGGGTGATACTGTATAGATTGCAGCGCTCATCGCAGTCGATAGCATGAAATCGAAGAGAATAATCGTTTGCAATTTGATCGAATGCTGCTTGATTGGCTGGATCACTGTCCAGTCCATAGTCAGAAATGAAGAGACGGTGTTCAGTTTCTAAAACATCTGAGTAAGTTCCCATGAGGTCATTGTAATCACTGTCACCCCATGCGGCACTGGCATGATCAAAATAACTCTGAAAACGGGTGAGTGGTAGCGGTAGATATGTGCCCCCAGTATTATATAAATCTATGTAATACGGATTGAGTGTCGTAATAACATATGGCTTAGACTGGTTTTGAACTACAAAATTTTCATCAAAGCTGAGGTTAATTCTTTCAATTGCCTTATACTTGTGCGGGATTTGATCATTTCTAAAGCGAGTTGACAGTGAACTTAATGGAGCACTCGCTAGTAAGGACAGAGTTGCAAACACCAAAAAGCCATTTCGAACGGCAGTACTTGTTTTAGATGTGAGTACGCTTGTGCTTATGCTCATTGCTATGGCAACAATTGGGATACCGAGCAAGAAAATAATAGTTTCGGTAGTGGTGAATGGTTGTTCCGAATTTGATAAGAATCTGATTAGCAAAAGTGTTGTTCCCAAACCAATGAGCATTCGTAGTGTGCGATTTTTTGGCCATTTCACGAGACTTACTTGCACCAACCCGTAGGTAATTAGGAGTGAAATAACAAGAATTGTTGCGTTAGCAAAATAAAATGCAGTGGGCACTTTGGCGACAGATAAAAATGGAACCAAAAGATAACTGTAGATAGAATGATGAGATTTTAATAATATTCCCGTTTGCGTGTTGCAGATAGTCATGTCCAGTCCAGCTAAATAACAGCGAGCAGCAACTACTTCTTCGACTGCGCTGGGCGTATCACCAATATTTTTAAGAAGAGTATTATCTGCAAAAGGATTTTGGTGCATCATGAAAAAAAGGATTAAAAGGGCAAGGTAAACGCTGCTGTGGCGGGTGATGTGATCTTTGATACTGCCAAATATATTTTTTTCAAATGTTGAATGTAGGAAATTGTCATTGTGCTTGAGTGACTCAGATGGCTTTTTTGACTGTAAATTACTGGATTGCAGCAATTGATTCGTGGCGACTACAAATCCCGCAAGTCCCCAAAAGGTAAAGGCTACTTTGGAGGCAGCAAAGACGTCAATGTACAGTGCATTGATGAGCATTGCAGATACTCCAGCAGCCAGACCAATTGACAAGGCAGACTGGAGTGCATTTGTAGACGCTTTGGTATGAAAGAGTTGGCGAAGCAAAATAAAAATAGACCCAAAAAAAGCAATAAATCCAAGTAATCCAGTCTCCCCCAGCACCCTAAGGTAGTTATTGTCTGTACTGTCTGCCTCTGTAAATTGTTGTGACTCGGTTTTGGCAAGCGTTCCGTAACCTTTTCCTGTTAGTGGATTAGCGAAAAAGCCCTTGATAGCATTTGGCCACAACGTATCAAGTCGAATTCCCATGGATATGCCGTATTTCAGCGCATTGTCAGACCAAATGCTTTTGGTTGGCACATCAATATACCCCGCAACACCATCTGCAGATTCAGTTGCTACACGCTTAATTTCATGCCCTGCACCATAGAGATCGCTTGGACGATCCCCTAAAGATGGGATTGCAGATTCTATACTTTCAAATGCTACTAGTGAATATGCGGTGTGGGTGACTCGGTTTTGAGCCGAAAGGGTGCGTAGATAATCACGGGTCGTTGTACCAGAAAACTGGATAATAATAACCACTAAGAGCAAAAGACCAAGTAGTGCTCCTCCACCCCAAAGCGTTTGTTTTAGGTATGATTTTTGACTCGATAGCTTTAGAAGTACAACAACTGCGATTCCAGCGCAGTATGCAGCCAGTGCTGTTTTGGCACCACTCGCAATGAGCATCCAGAGCCCACTAGCTTGAGCGAGCGCTAATAAACCAGTTAGGTACTTGAATCGTGTCTTCTTATCTTGCAGTTGTACTATCAGCAATGAAAATAAAAATGGCAACACAAAAGCCAAAAATGCACCAAGGTCATATGGCCCAGCAAACGTAGATTGTGGTCGGGCAAATTCCTGTAAATAGAGGGCGACACCTTTGCTGTATTCTCTGTTCATCGTTGAATAGAGAGGTAGTTGCCAGTGTTGTTGACCATAGCCGTAGAGGGCAATTCCAAAGACAGTGATGCACAAGACAGTGATTACAATTTTGATTTGATGCTGGGTTCTAATTGCTGAGTACGCGATTATGAATAGTAAAAAATACTCGATGTATCGAAAGTAATGTAGTACGCTTTTGCCTATATGCAGCAGTTCAAGTGGAATAGATTCAAGTAAAAAGATTCCAAGAATGAGGGAGATGAATCCAACGATGATATACGAAACAATTCCCCAAATATAGAGCGACCGCATTTGAATTCGACCAAGCCATAGTTCGCGAACCCATATCAGCATCGTCAAAAAGACTAAAATATCCTCAATTCTCACACGTACTATATAACCTGGGAGCGCGTCAAAAAGTGGAATTTTAGGAAAGAGTGGGATGAATGCCAATAAAAAAACACTCACTATAAAAAGTGCGTGTTTATCCAACCATGTGAGAAATGTGCGTATGAGTGCCATGTGCTGGATCAGTTATACCAAAAATTACATGAAAATGCCCTACTCAGCTTGCGTCGATTTCTCAGATACCTTGTAGATGTTGCAGAGATTGTGACAGCCTTCTTGGACCTTCGTGAGTGTAAATGCTTTCTCAATTTCCTCAAACGACTCTCGAAATGCTGTTGAGCCTGCCGTTCCGTAGTTGCTGATGTACAGGTCTTCGTCTTCAGCTAGATAGCTCGAGTAGACTTGGTGCAGGTCATCATTGACATGACTACCCCAGACAGCATGTTTGTGCCCTCTAAAATCTTGCTGCGTATCAAGGGGCAATACTGAATATGTTTGGTTGGAATAAAAATCTATAAAGTACGGCGAAATCAGTGTAATCACTGTAGGTGTTGGCGAATGCGTGTTACCTGATTTCTGCAATTCAAAAAAAGTATTCATCTCTTTAACTGCAATGTACCACCATGGTGTTTCAGCATATCGAAGGTTGAGCGATACCTGAGATTTGATTCGTGGCAGAATAGAAACCAGTATTAGTGCGGTCACTATGCCAAGGATTCCATAAAAAACCCATTCACCCGATTTTTTTAAAAACAATTCATGAGTTCTCTCCAGATAAATGCCAAATAGCAGAAGTACTAGTGGTATGGCAAAGATAATATATCTTGCATCTGCGACATAAAAGAAGGACATAAACAGCACATGAAAGATCAATGGCAAAACACTAAAGATAACGATAGTTTTCGTTTTAGCTCTTGAAAAGCCCAAGAGACCACCAATCAGGGCGCCAACTGCCAACCACGGATCAACAAGTGGCAATGAGTGCCACAAAACAGTTGTGACTTGCCCAAAGACTGCTGACAGATAAAAGAAGCTATTCTGGGGAAAGTAATAAGAGGAGAACCAGCTTGTCTGGGAAGGATTTGAGAATAGGTCGAGTGCAACAAGGGCAAACCCCATGAGTCGTGTATAAAAAATGCTACTCAGTGTAGATATGAGTAACACGAGGAACACGATATGTTTTTTTAAACTCTTCTTATCAACGTTTGAAAAATACTGAATCAATCCCAATCCAAAAAATCCAGCACCATAAATAATGGCTGAGAATTTGGTAAGCGCGATACCAACCGAAATCACCGCCAGCGCACCACTATTTATTTTGCTGGGCCTGCTCGTTGCGAAGTAAACTCCTGAAAGAGCTAGAAGTAGTAGTAAATTTTCTGCCATTGCAAGTGTTGGGAACCAGTAGAGGTAAAAGTTTGTGACATATAGGCCAAGGAGTAGCGCTAAAAAAATAGCATTCATTGTGACTCGCTTAGCCAAAAGATAAAAAATGCCAAGGCTAGTTAGAGCGATTAAAACATTGGTAGCATAAAAAAATCGAGGATCATTAAAAAGTATAAAACCTGGAATTAGCGTAGCTGAATACAGCGGCGCAACACTGCTTGAAATGCCAGCTGCATCCGCTGATTCTGGACGACAAAGAGTCCATCCCTTTCCCGCAAGAGTGCAGCGCGCGGTGGTTACATAATAAAACGTGTCGGGAAATGGTTCAAAGTTGGGAATAAGCGTTCGTTCAGAGAGTGGATTTTTTGCTAATAGTAGTACGAATATGAAAATGCTTCCTAAGAAGACAATGCGTGGTTGCCATATTTTTGAGAATAGTAGCTGTATTCGAGTCATGGTTGAGAAATCAATGCTTTAAACCGTTCTTTGAATCGTTCTCTACTAAAGTAATCGCTGCGTTTAATAGCTTCCTTGCTCATGGACTTTAAAAGGTTAGCGTCTTTCATGAGTATCAATGTTTGTTCAACCAAATCTTTTCTTGATTCACACACAAAACCAGAACCTGCTGTAACTATTTCTTTTTGTCCACCCCCGCTGATAACCACGGGAACACACCCAGAAGCCATTGCTTCGACAGTAGTAATACCGAAATGTTCAAATGCACCGGGGTTTTTCTCTTCATCTTCGTCCAGGCCCGTCGCATGCCAATAAATTTTAGCTTCCGAAAAAATATGCTGAAGCTCTGTGAAAGGAGTATCGGTGTGGAAAAAAATTGGTACATCTCTTGCTTCAGACTGGACACGCTGAAAGTAACTGTGATGCGTTTCGCCATCGGCGATGCTTCCGACAAAATGAAGTTCCCAATCTGTGATGCCATACTTGTGTACCATATGCTTAAATAATTTTGCCAAGGCTAATTGTTTTTTATTGTGGCCTGAAACAAAAAACCTACCAACATGGAGAATAATATTCTTTTTACTTTTGGCAGGACTAAAATTTGTGGTATTTACTGGTGGGTACAAAATACTACTGGGAAGTGCCCAGTAATTCTTGATCCATTTTTGGCAAAACGCAGAAATAGTTACAATCCTGTCATAAGATTTTAAGTCTGATAGCTGTGTTACTCCAGGCCCTCCATGCAATCGCATTTCATACGTGGGGAACAATTTTTTAAAGAGGTTGTAGAGTGTGTAGCGAACACTTGGGATCGTCAAATTAAGCAATGCTATTTCGTTAGAATACGGGTGGTCAGGAAGAATTATTTTAAGCGTTTTGTTCTTTGTGCCATTAAGTGTAAAAGTATACTCAATAGTGTTGTCGTTGTGATTTGCAGTGCGATTGCTGGGAGTGATTGATTCGTCATCGAGCTGAAACGTAATTTGGTCAATTACAGCGAACGTCATTGATTTAAAAAATAAGGTGATTTGTAATTGTGAAATTGAGTCTTTAAAAGCAATGCCAGCTTCATGAGACAGCCATTTATATATTTTCCCATCACGATATTGATCGTGCGTAAATCCTTCATAGCGTGATGGATAGACAAAAAGTTTTCTGAATGAAGGGATAAAAAGTGCTCTCTTGAGATATTCGTACGGGTTGAGACGCAGAAGACCCGGGAAAAATACAGATAAGATGCCATTTTTTGAACGATTTGGAAAATAATCCAAGTGTGAGGTATTGATAAATACATCATATTTTTCGCTAATTCCAGACAATAGTTGGCTGGTTGCTTCAGGAAGATATCTGACGCCTATATTTTCCAGAGAAACGCCCATTTTCTTTTCTGCTGCAGTGATATCAAGCTTCTTGTGTGTCAGTAGCTCGACTGCGTAGCCAAGCTCATGCAGTGTTTGGGCATAAGCAAACGCTACCTGCTCTCCTCCACCTAAAGTTGATAACCATCGGTCGTAAATTGCTGCTGTTTTTTTCATAGGGCGTGGTTAGTAATCACTTAGTATAAGTTCTTTGACAATTCTTCGAAATCGCGCACTTGTCTTTGGCGAATACTACCTCTATCGTGCCAGACTTGCTTAAATGCTCGTCGTAATTCTACTGAGGCTTTGTACCGACTATCCACCTCTTTTGCAAAGCGGCGATAATATTTCCCGTAGTATCTCACGTAGGAAAAGGCTTTAAGTACCGAAAGTACCAGAATTAGTTTAATCCCAAATAATACTAATTTTTTTACCCACATTCGAGGTGGAAAATGTTTAATTAGAATTAGAAAATGATTTTTTAGAATAAGGCTCGAAAAAAATACATCACTTTCTTGGGATGTACTCGTTTTATGCTTGTGATACACAATTGATTGAGGTTCATAGAGAATATCCCATCCAAGTCTCCAGGCTGATAAGCTAAGATCCACGTCCTCATAGTACATAAAGAAATTTTTATCAAATAAGCCCACTTGCTCGATAACTTCTCGTTTTATTAAACAACTCGCGCCACAGACTGCGGAAATTTGTTGGGGTGTGTTGTAGTACTCTGTGTCGAAATCATAAAATTCTGTAGTTTCAGTTGAATTCCGGGTAATTACTGCTCCTCTATCTCGACTCAAACCGTTCTTAAAAATCGCGTTCCCCGCATTTTGTACGAGCCAGATTAAGTTCTCATAAATAGTATCTCGTTCGAGCGAAATCTTTATTTTCTTCACACTTTTCGACGGCACGACAGACTCTGCAAGTACTGTGTTGCCTACTGAGACAGAAACGCTCGTCTGCGAAGATCTAGTATGAGGATGCCCATGGACAAGTAATGTATAGTTTTCTGTTTTCTTACCCGTAAAAGGAAGAAGAACGGTAGCATCACCGTTTGTCCATCGAGTCACATAGTTTCCATCTCTGTTGGGTGGGTAGAAGCCACGAGCATAGTGAACCAGATTAGAGATTTGTTCAGTTTCACCTTCTATGTCTTCTATAATGATGCCAAGTGGTGAATAATCGTTGTCACCGTAGATATCGGCTTTTAGTGCTATCTCAGAGTGAATGCGTAGCTCTATAAATGGAATTCCAAAAAAAAGCTTTGAGTTAATGAGTCCAACCTTTTTGTGCTTTTGAGCCGTTTCTACAAGTGTTGAGAGCCAATTCTTATCCACTTTGGTGTCATTATTAAGGAGCACAATATATTCACCTCTGGCATAGTTGAGTGCGAGGTTATTGCCACCAGCAAATCCCAGATTTTCTTGACTCTCTATAAGTTTAATTTGTGGAAAGTGTTCTTTGACATAGTGAGTTGATTCATCTTGCGAATCGTTGTCAACAAGTATGACTTCATATGATTTCTGAGGGTATTCATTTTCAAATACTGAAACTAAGCAGTCCTCTAGAAGATGTCGTCCGTTGTAGTTCACTATTAGAATGGAAACAAATGGTTTTTCTATTTTTTTTTGTCTGGTAGTCATAGGTTTGTGTGTCAATTGTAGAATTACTTGAGAAGTGTGTCTATCTGAAAAAACTTTCCCCAGCAGATTACACAATACTGTGATATTTTATGATGTGCTAGTACTAAATAGAACGAACTGAATACTACATGATTAATCATGCCCAACCTCCCAAGAATTTTCTGATGATGCTGTTCTTGTTTGCGGCTTCTCTTTTTATGTTAATTTCTTCTGGTTTTGTGGATTCACAGGATGGTTTTCAATATCTAACCATTGCTCGCCGCATGTACTACGATCAAACGTTCGAAATGCCGACAGCCTTGTTTCCAGATGGAAATCTGCACATGAGTCTCGTTAAGGGTTCGGATGAAAAGGTCTATAGCCCGACTGGGTTAGGATACTCGCTTTCACTAATCCCTGCAGTTATTGTTGAAGACCTTTTTTTGAGTGCCGCGGATACCCCCCCGCTCGCTGCATTTCCGTTGCAAAATGATTGGCCGGTGCTGTTGTTTGCGAGTATGACAAATGCATTTTGGGGTGGATTGCTTGTTGTTGGTTTGTATCGCTTCTTGATGGAGCTGGGAGTTTCTCATAAGGCTTCTGCGGTGTTAAGTCTGGCACTGGTGGTAAGTAGTAATCTCCTGCCGTATACCAAGCACACCTTTGCACAGTTGATGTTTGCGACGTGCTTATTGTATGCATTTTTATATATTAGAAAATCGGTGATTGGGCAGCAAAAAAAATACATGATATTAGCTGGCATTTGGTTTGGGCTAGTGATGATTAGCTATAATCCGACGTTTTTATTTACGCTGCCGGGACTGGGCGTGTATTATCTGGCTTTACAGTGGGGTAAGTCTCTCAGGTCAAGAATCGGTCCATTTATAACTGATATTTTGTACGCGGGAATTGGAGTACTTCCATTTGGTGTTTTATATTGGTGGTTTAATTCAGTGCGGTTTGGCGGCGTAGGTGAGGCAGGGTATTCTGGCGGTGTGGCACAGGGATTGAGTTTTCCTCCTATCTACGTGATTATTGAAGGTTTTTGGGGACTCCTCTTAAGTCCGGGTAAAAGTATATTTTTGCATAGTCCTTTGCTGCTACTATTATTAATCTTTTGGTTTAAGATTCCAAAGAAAATCATCCCTGAATTATGGGCTGGAGCGGTCACATTTGCAGTATACCTCTGGTTTATAGGCACATTGTTGGGTGGTCCAGACTATCTCGTTTGGCACGGCGAATCAAGTTGGGGACCACGATACTTGGTGCCGACTTTGCCGGTCCTCCTCGTTGTGGTTGGATACCTCATAACGCACCTCAAAGAAAGTGAGCGTCGATTTGTTGTGTATCCTCTGGCAACAATTGGATTTGGCATTGCCATGCTTGGAATAGTGCTGCCATACCAAATTAGATTTGCTGGGTTGCAAACAGATGCATTTATCAATGGGCGTAACTTCAACGTGTATGAATACGGCAATGAAATTCCACGGTATGCGCCATTTTTTAAGCAATCAAAGCAAACTGCGAGACGACTCATCGATCTACCGCAATTATATGACCGAGGTGAGTACGGACTTAAGCTTCGCGATGGGTTTGGCGAACCGTATCACGTGGGCGACGCTACCTGGAGGGGTGTGCTCGACCGCGCAGAAATTGCGTTTACTAATAATCCTCAGCACATCAGAAGTCTCGAGCTGGATGTTTTTAATTATCAAATAGTTCCTGAGAGCTCGCAATCTGCGCGTGTCTCGGTATTGATTGACGAAATGGAGGTGGCAACAGCTACCATAGCGGCAAATACTCAGGAGACGCTCAGATTTGAATCAGAGGCTGGTGAGGTTTCACCGTTTCTTATACATTTGATGTCCGGTTTTGAAAGTAGCGGTTCAGCTGAACTGAAGAAAAGGCAAGTGATTTTCTTGCAAGACTTGCGAGTGAATAGTTCTTCCCAAAATATTGCGAGTATTGATTATCCATATGTGTCACCAGTTTCAAAAGAATTATATGACACGAACTATTATTACTGGGGTGAATTTGAAACTGATCCATGGAGTCTATGGCACATGCACTCAATTGTGTTTGAGCAGACATTTGATTTTTGGTGGATAAAATTGCGTCACTACTGGGATATACCGCAAGATTTTGTGACAGCGCTGTTGGTGACCAATCTGGCAGTTCTTTCTGGCTCTGGAGTATTGGTGGCTCGGTCGCTGATTAATCGACCTTGAGCTTGTTTAAAATTTTGTGATACACCTTAGTAATAAACCGAGCGGCATACATTTTGGATGCAGTTTTTGGATTTTTATAGAGATTGAGTAGTTTCCAGAATTTTGAAGACTTGATTTGTTCGAGTTCTTGCCTAAGTGGTGGAATTTGAGATCGGTAGAATAACAATTCATCTTGAGAAATGAGTTGGGCATTAACTTGCGTTCGCGAGTGTTGGCGGTATTCAAGAAAAGTGTTTTGGGCTTTACCTGCTGCCCAGCCCGTTTTTATAATCCTCGTGAAAAGGTCATGATCTTCAGCGGTTTTTGACTCCTTGTATCCACCAACTGCATCGAAAATTGATTTTCTATACACCGATGAACCGTGAATAAAGTTGGCTTTTTCAATTTTTTTAGCTCGTTCAGGCGTAAATTCAGGAAAATGAACGGGGTATATTTTGTGATCGATGCTTTCACCTCGATGATCCTTAGGGAATCTACTAAACATGCTGCTTGCAAGCGGTCCAAAAAGTGCAAAATCGGTATACGCAATACCAACTGACTCATCTGAATCAAGTACGCGGGTTGCTTCCTCAATATAGTTGCTCATGAATCGATTATCGGCTCCTAGGAGGCAGACATAGTCGGTGTTTAATGTTTTGATCGCACGATTGAATGTTGGAATTATGCCTCGATTCTTTTCGTGTCGTATGAACTCAATATGTTTGTAACGCTCTACGTATACTCGGGCTATTTCTTGAGTGTTGTCGCTGGAACCATCATCGATTATTAGAATTTTATCCACAGGTCTGGTCTGATTGAGCACTGATTGTATCGCTTCTACCAGATAAGAACCGTAGTTGTAGCATGGAATCGCGACACCAATGGTGGTGTCGGAAAGCATGGTGTCATTTACCACGGTGAGTCGGTTAAGAACATAGGAATCAGTGTCATTACCTTGAATTACGGATAGTCCACCAGAGAAGTTGTCGCGTGTTTCTTTGATGACCTCATCGTTGAACTCACCATGCGGATATGCAAACCAAGTAAATCCATTTGGATCCAGTTTTTTAAATTTTTGTGGCACCTTGAGCTCTTTTTGAATTTCCGATTTGGATAGTGTTGTTAAATTGGGATGAGATCTTGAATGCCATTGGAGGCGGCCCCCACCTTCAACCAATTTTTTGAGCCCTGCGCTGTCAGCAAAATATGAAAGGGGCTCGCCAGTTTCTTCGCCTGTTCGCTTGTCAACTGAATCAAAGCCATTGTCTTTCCCCACATGATCCCCGGCAATAAATAATTCAAATGGATACTCAAATTTTTTGAGGAGTGGGAGCGCGAAGTCAACGACATTTTGATATACCCCGTCGAATGTAATGACTACCTGGTTTGGATCCTGAGGATCGTAGTCATCTAAATACACCACATCTTTGCCGCGCAGCTCACAGAGCTGACGATAAAATTCGTCAACACTCACCCACCACATGGTGGGGGTATCTGGGTGAATTTTGTGGTACATCAATATCATTTTTGGTAGATCTCCATTATATGTGTGTACGATCGGTAGTCGTAAATCAGTTTTTCAAGCTGCAAGTAAGGAAAATGTGATACATACCAGTCACTAATGTGCACCGACATCAGAATCCCGCCCTTTTCTAAAATTTGATCAATTAAGTGATAGACCAGTATTTTTGAGTTGCCGATGTATTGAGGATACAAAACACCCGTAATAATAATAAGGTCAAATTTTTGTTCTGGAAATAGCTCATGAACCTTAAAAAGATCACCAGCCACATATGATAAGTTCTTATTCTTCTTAGCCTCCTTGTTGGCGTGAGCTACTGCACGTTCCGACATATCGAGACCAGTTATCTTTTTGCCCGGTAATTCTCTGGTAACGAAACCATGACCGCAACCGATATCGAGCACATTTTTGTAGTTTCTTTTGGGTAATTCAGCTAAAAGGATATCTCTGCGCTTGATGTCGTCAAACGAATCCTCGTACTCCCAGGGGTCGTCTTTTTGATACCATTCTTCGAGTTCTTCCTGAGATTGAATCATAGTAAGCGAAGTTATAGTATACTTGTACGATGATTGCAAGCATTTTGCGTCCATTTCAGTCACATAAATTTCTTCTGTATCAATTGGTGCAGCGAGAGATCAAGGCGCGGTACAAGCAATCGATCGTTGGGTACTTTTGGGTTTTACTCAATCCTTTGTCGCAAATGGTGGTCTATACGTTTGTGTTTTCGGTGGTGTTTCGATTTCCGAGTGATATCCCATATCCCTTATTTTTGTTTGCTGCTCTTTTGCCGTGGACATTTTTTCAAAGTGCTATTTCTGCTTCAGCGGACAGCTTGGTGAGTAATGACGTTTTGCTCAAAAAAGTTGCGTTTCCGCGTGAAATTATCGTGTATTCTGTGATTGTTGCTAAAACCATTGATTTCTTGTTTGCCTCAACGATCTTCATTGCAATGATGGCGATATACGGTGTGCCCTTTGGGGCGTCTGCGCTGTGGTTTTTTGTATTGTTCTTGATTCAAGTTGTTCTGACAACAGGATTATCATGTCTTCTGGCAGCGTTTAACTTGTTTTATAGAGATGTGCAGCATTTGACACGTTTATTCTTGATGATTGGTATGTATTTGACACCTGTCGTGTATCCGCTGTCTATGGTCCCTGAGCGATATGTGTGGGTGTATAAGCTTAATCCTTTGGTGGGAATTGTTGAAGGCTATCGGTCGGCGTTATTTGGCTTTCCGTTTGAAACGAGCATTATTATTTGGTCGGCTGTAGTTTCTTTTGCTGTTTTTATAGTTGGATATTCAATATTTAAGGTTAGTGAAAAGTATTTTGCAGATATAGTATAGCGAACATTGTATGACAGACACACACATCGAGTGCAAGAATCTCACTAAAGAATTTTACCTACAAGGTGAGCGGACGATTAAGGATCTTATTCCAAGTTTGATTCAAGGGAAATCCTTTGCGAAAAAGCACGTGGTGTTGAAGGATATAAACTTTAGTCTTGAGCGTGGTGGAACGCTGGGTGTTGTTGGCAAAAACGGTGCGGGCAAATCAACGCTCATGAAACTAATTGCAGGGGTCACCTATCCTACCTCTGGATCTATTGAAGTCCGAGGGAAAGTTGCTCCGCTTATTGAATTAGGCGCAGGTTTTCATCATGAGCTCAATGGGTATGAAAATATATATTTGAATGCTGCAATTCTCGGCATGCATAAAAAAGAAATTGAACTTATTGAGCGCGACATTATTGAATTTAGTGGGATTGAAGAGTTTTTGCATGAACCTTTGAAACGATTTTCTACGGGGATGGTGATGCGACTGGCATTTTCTGTCGCAGTGCACATTAATGCAGATATTCTACTTATTGATGAGGTTCTCGCAGTCGGCGACTTTGAGTTTCAAGAAAAATGTCTCACCAAACTTGATGAAATTAAACAACAAAAAGACGTGACGATTGTCTACATTAGTCATGATGAAAAAACGGTCAGCTCTTTTTGTGAACGGGCGATTCTTCTCCAAGATGGTCGTTTGACCCTCGACGACACACCTGCAACGGTGTTTAAGAAATACCATACTTTAGATCACTCTTAAGATGGAAACGCAACCCACGCCATCTACCACCTCTCGGCTGCTGAAGGGTAGCTCGGTCATTTTTTTCTTTACCATTATCACCTCTCCCCTTGGCTACTTGATACGGATGATTTTTTCGAGAAGTTTGAGTATCGAGGAGTACGGCCTGATTTATGCAATGCTGTCGTTTTTCGCGCTTCTGACGATGGTAAACGACTTGGGATTTGGGCACGCGGTGTCTTATTTTGTTCCTAAGTTTATTAATCAGGGTAAGTTTAAACTAGGTTGGCTGCTCTATCGCTATGATCAAATTATTGAGGTGGTGACGTCATTTTGTATTGCTGGCTTTTTGTTGTTGACAAGCAATTTCTGGGTTGAGTCATTTTTTAAGCATGAGAGCGCGTATCCATTGCTGTGGCTGTTTTCACTCTATTTAATTGGAAATGGGGTTATTTCGAGCATCCAGAAGTTGCTGATTGGCCTGCAAAAAGAAGCGCAATATTCTGCAATTGAGTTTATTCGACTTGGGTTTACATTTTTATTTTCTCTTGGGTTCTTTTTATACGATGTCAAAAATATTTTGTGGTATGCATCTGCGTTTGTGGCAGGGTATGTGTTGGTGGCGATTGTGTTTTTGATGTATATCCAGCGATATAAAAGCGAGCCGGTGCCACTCGTTTGGAAGCCTAAACTTGTAAAAAAATGCTTTGCATACGCAGTGCCGACGTTTTTTTCTACCTCTCTTTTTATTTTAATTAATTACACTGACATGATTTTCTTGACAGCGTTTCAGACGATAGAGCAAGTTGGGTTGTATAATATTATTTTCCCTATAGTTTCTGTGGCGACGCTGCTTCTTGAGCCGATGCGTAAAATGATTGTGCCGTTGGTGTCTGAGTTGCATGAGCAGAAGAAGTTTGGGGAGATTAGTGTTCTGGTGAATCAATTATTGGTTGGTGTGCCGTTGGCAAGTTTGTACTTTACGTTATTCATACTAATATTTCCTGAAAGTGTTATCTCATTACTTTTTGGATACAAATGGGTCTCAGAGGCAGCCCATCTTTTGCAAATTATGAGCGTAGGATACTTACCGTTGATTCTCATGACGTACTTGACTTCTGTGGTCAATGGTCTGGGGAGAATAAAAGAACGGTTGCAGATGTCAGGAATATTAGCTGTAGTCAGTATCATTTTAGGAAGTTTTGGAGCCTATTTCTATGGAATTGCCGGTGTTATTTTTGCAAATATTACTGTGTATGTATTAGCTTCTGTACTGCTGGTGGGTATTTTAAGAAAAGATATTCAGCTGCAGTTTCCAGCTTGGTCTTATTTTGGTATGGGCTCGTTACTGCTGGGAGGATTTATTTTCCGCTTGGTGACCGACTTTGTTCCTATCACAACGACGAATATTATTGTCACTGGAGTTGTTTATACACTCTGCTTTAGCGCGTTTGTTTTTGTCACTAAAATTATTGACTATTCCTTATTTAAGCAAATACTTAAATATCATTCTCCAAAAATATCAAAGTAGCATTATTTTTTTTCGGCAACTAAATACAGCGTATAGCCAAAATCTATATTGAGCTTATGTTCGATTGCAATTATCGGCGCTACCAGTGATCGAACAGCTCTACCGACGGGACCAATTTCGCCTTTGGTTCTTAAAAATACTTGATCAATACCATCAAAAAAGAGTGACAGCACATTAGAAAACAACGGGGCAAATATGAGACCACGCTCTGAAGCGTGTGAAATTCTAAAACCAGATTGTTTTATTGTATCTATAATTTCACTTCTCTGAACATACTGATGAGGTATAAAAAAACGATACATATTACATATCCTATAAATGGTGTGATCAACTGAACAACTAATGACCAACCTGCCGTCTGTGGTTAAGGTCTTATGCGCTTCTCGTAATACTCCGGCCAATTCCTGATCAGATAAGTACTGCGCCACTCCGATCAGTGCGACCGCATGATTTGAGTTCTTTTTACCAAACCTCACGAGCGTGTTGGGTTCAATTTTTTGAAATGAAGCAAATTTTTCTGGATGTTTTTTTTTGGCAACATGTATAGCTTTTTGACTGATATCAAATCCTTGGTATTTGAGAATTTTTTTTGGTGAAATATACCTGAGTAATTCACCATCTCCACATCCATAATCGATCAACGATATTTTTGGATTATTCACAAAGAGTGGTATGAGTAGCTGCGCTATTTTTTGATGTGTGACAGACATGGTTTTAGAGGTAGTGCGTAATCTTTGAAACTGCTTGTGGTGTTTTTTTGACTGCAACTAAATTGATTGTTTGATTGATTGACCCGAGCTGATTGATAAGGACGAGTTTGACTGAGGTGAGTGCGAATACAAAGAAACCTTTGGTGCGAATGTGATCAACGAGTTCATCAGCTGTATACCCAAATTGTGTGCAGTTTTTATTTACTTCAAACACAATAACATCTGTGCTTCTTAGAATAGATTTTGCGCCCCTAAAGACCAACAGTTCAGCGCCCTCAACATCGACTTTTAGAAGATGAATATGGCGTATTTTGGTATTTTTAGCATACGTGTCGAGCGTAATGCTTCGTACATCTAAAGTCTTGGTATTGTCACCAGATTCTCTTTTATAAATTTTATTTACTTCAGAATGCGATCCCTGTGTGAATTGAATTGTGCCGTTTTCGTCGCCAACGGCAAGCTGGTTGATTGTGACCCGCTCAGAGAGGTTGTTGAGGGCTACATTTTCATGAATCCTGGGAATGAGCTCTGGTGTGGGTTCAAAGGCGTGGACGTGGCCCTTTAGAGCCTTTGATGCTGCAAGTACGGTAATTGCCCCAATGTTTGCTCCAACGTCGATAATCGTGTCAGAATCGCTCACAATGCTTTTTATAAAATCCATTTCTTCAACTTCTGGATATCGAGCAAAAAAAACATAGCCACCATACGAACTATCCGGATAACAGACAAGTTTGGTACTGTCAGAAAATGGTGAAATTATTGGTTTTTTAAAGGTGAGTTGATTGAATTTCCACAGTATTACTTTGAGAATCGTCAGAATTTTTTTATCTTTGCAGTTTGAATGTGTCAGTAATTTTTTGAGTTGTTTAATAACTAACATACCCCTCCTCTAGTAGCGCATCTATATAAAACTTGACTGCCCAATTTGGGTATGCCAATCTGCAGTAGCCGACATTTCTTGCTATATCTCCCCAGATTGGTGCGCTTCCGGCAATGGCACCATCAATTGAGGTTAAAATGCTTTTGGATTGTACATTTCTAAGTTGAGTATTCATTTTCACTCCACCTGTTCTAAAACGCCAATCACCCGTGAGCTGGTAAAGTTTGAGCCACATCAAAGAAATTTGTGCATTTCCCGTCAAGCATTCATAGCGATCATTGGTTTGCCAATGTTTATTAAAAGTTGCGGGTAGTTTGTTGTGTTCAAGATAATAATTAAGTAATGGGGTTGCGCCTCGCAATGCCACCGTAATTAAATCAGGGCGATTAAGCAAAATCCCTGACCACAAAAATCCTTCAATGGCATATGAAATAGTGTGGGTAAAGGGCTCTCTGACCTTGGGGTGTTCAAGTTCATTTTGAGCAAACCATCCATTCTGATGCTGTTGTTTAGAGGCCCACTCAAGAGTTTTTTCTGCTGCTTTTTTAATAGAATGTTCTGAGGTAATCTCTGCGACCTTAAGCATCCCCCAAGCTACTCGAGTATGGTAGGTGTGCGGTTTGTTTCCAAAAGTGTGCGAGATCCATGAACCATTTTTTTCTTGAATACTTGCTAAGAATTTTGCAGCTTTGTGCGCTGAGTCACGATACTTTTCGTCACCAGTTTTTTCATATGCCTTGCACATACCCAGTAAATCTTGACCTGTGTTAAAGACTACGACCCGTTCAGAATCTCCCTGATCTGGTCCATAGGCACGATATCCGCCATTTTTGTGTTGCATTTCTACGAGAAAATCTGTCATTCGAACTGCTCGCTCATAGAGATCGGGATCTTCAAGTCGTTCGCTACATGCAAAAAACGTATTGATAATGTAACCCGTTGTTTCAATGTATGAGGGTTGCCAACCGTTAATTAGTGAAAACCAAGCAGATACACCACCATCAGGGGTGGCGTCTTGCGCGCGTTTGAGCCAAGAAACTGCTCTGGTGATAGGGACAGTGTTGTCAATCATTTTTTTTGACTACCAAAAGTGAGTCGTATTGATACAGCACCGTAAAGTCGTCTGGTTTCTCTATTATTTCTTCTTGGACTGCTTTAATTACACCGGGAAATTGATGTGTAAAGTCATCAAGGAGTAGCAACCCGCCTGGCTGAAGTTTTTTACCCCACCAGCGAATGTCCTTCAAGGCTGGCTCATATTCGTGGCACCCATCAATGAAAACGAGGCGGAGTTTTTTTCTGATTAGTTTTTTTGCAGATTCGGATGTCATTTTGTGCACTTTTACCTGCTTTGTGACTCCTGCGCGTGATACGTGCAGTTTAAATCTACTATAAATGGTCTCGTGATCTGCAAGGGGTGCTTTGTACATATGCTCTTTTCCTGGGTTGCCTTTGAATGTGTCAACTGCATGCACAATTCCGTTACCAGCGATCGAACACCCCTGAGCCAGATGTACCGTGGACTTGCCCAACCAACTACCGATTTCAACGACATCGCCACGCATGGTTTGAGTTGCACAAATTTGAAGCAAAGCATTTGCCTCCACATCGGTGATCATACCCGGGATAGCAGACACATGTGCTTGAAAACGACGAAGATACACGCCGTTTGGCTTAAATTGATAGCTATTATTTTTGAGCAAAGGAAAGAGCTCAATTGACGAGTTATTGCTGAGAAAATAATGTCTCATTTTCTCAAGTCTACTCTGTAGCTGTGAAATAACTTTTAGGGTAAAAATCGTAAGCATAATGCGTTCCATGATAATGTGTTTTCTACTAATGTTCTGCCGCGTTTTCCCATTTGTTTCCTTAATTCTGGGTCAGTAACTAATCTTGTAATTTTTTCTACTAAATCGTTTAGATTTTCTTTTTTGTATAACAATGCATTATTGTTGCTAATTCTTGTTTTATCACCAAGCGTGTCGTTTGCAATGAACGGTATAGAGCACGCAGCAGCATCGACCATAGCCAGAGATTCCTGGAGCGGCCATACAGCAATATCAGCTGCTGAATAGAAATTTTGCATTGATTCGTGAGGTTGGAAGCCTGTTATGGTGAGCGTACCAGAATGCTTTTCTAGGGTATTCTTAACTTGATCGATGTATTCTTTTGGGCCATCACCAACAAGGAGTAAGTGGACGTTTTTATTTTTACTTATTATCTTAGCAAACGCCGCGGCAAGTAAGTGGACTCCTTTTTCTTTGATTATTTTACCTGAATACATGATGATAGTTTTGTTTCTAGGTATGTGGAAGTCCTTTTTAACCTTGGCGGCACCAGTTTTGGTGTATTGAAACTGTTCGATATTTGTACCATTTGGAACTACGGTAACATTTTTTTTAATACCAAACGTCTCTCTAATAACTTGGGTTGTATCGTCTTGTAGCGCTACACATACGTCGAGTGATTGACTGATAGTTTTAGAAAATAGTAATCTGAAGACTCCGTAAAAAATTTGCTTAAAAAATGCGTTACCTTGACTCAGTTCAGATGGTAAATGACTATCTACAGCGGTTAACTTGAATTTATGTTTATACTTAAGTCGTGCAACCCGCACCATGCTTGGAGAACTCATGCCAAACACAATTACCAAATCAGGTTTTCGTTTTACTAATTCAGACTCTAAGTCTTCAAAATAGGTTCTCGTGAAGTATTCAAAAATTGTTTTTTTTCGCGTTACTTTGATTCCATTTTCCATCTTTGTCCCAACGGAGCGAATTCTTTTACCAATTGTTTTTTGTACGCTATTTTCGTAATTATGAAATGGAAAGTAGCGTTCTGATGTAAGTACTTCAACTGTGTGTCCCGCCGTTTGCAATGCCTTAGCTACTTGAGGTTTTGCATACCCAATTTTTGGTTGAAAATAATCTGAGACGATGAGGATGTTCATGAAGATTTCTTTCCGATGGTCAAGTGGACTGCGGATGAGTTGTCAAACGCGTTTGCTGAAATGCAGTTTCTGGTGTCATAGACGAGTTTAATATTTGGATACTCTGAAAAGTTTATTTCAGCATATTGGTCGTGATCTGTCACCAGCACAATTACGCTACACGTTGAAAGTACTTGCTCGAGCGATTTAAGATCATCTTGTTTGACGTGCTCATCGGTCATGAGTACTTGGAATTTTTCAGAAAATAACTCAGCAATCCTTGCGGCTGGTGTTTCGCGCGCATCGTCAACATTTTTTTTGTACGCAACTCCTAGAATTCCGATTGTTGGATTAGAAATAGCAAGCAACTTGATCGCTTCAGAAACTGCCTCCACAACATGATTCGCCATTTTAGTATTAATTTCTAGCGCGTGACGTATTAGACTTTCTTCAGAACGCTGCTCCCGAACAAAAAACCATGGATCGATCGGAATACAGTGACCACCAACTCCCGGCCCAGGACTGTGAATTTGAACTCTTGGGTGCTTATTGGCAAGTTCGATCGCTTCCCAGCAATTAAAATCAAGTCTTTCTGCTAATTTTGCGAATTCGTTGGCGAGTGCAATATTGACACTACGATAGGTGTTTTCCATAACTTTGCATGCGGCGGCGGTTGTTGGGTCGGTGAGATAGATGTTTCCTTTTACAAATGATGCATACAAAGCTTTGGTAACTTGCCTGCTCTCTTCATCAATTCCGCCGATTATGCGGTCATTATGGACCATTTCGTGGAGTGTATTCCCTGGTATTGCTCGTTCAGGACAATGGGAGAATAAAAATGGTTTGTTCCATTTTTTTATCAGTGGGAGTATGTGATCGACACAATCTCTGGGACCTACGGTGGATTCAATAACAATCAAGTTACCTGGTTGAAAAACTGGTTCAATCGATCTGAGAGCACTTATGACATATGTTAGGTCTGCTGTGCCCGCATTCTGAGGTGTGGGGACGGCGATCACAAAGGTGTCTGAGGGCTGCACTGTACTCCCAGCAGAGAACTTTTTATCTTGCGCCTTTGTATAAAGCTTTTCTAGTCCAGGTTCATTGAAGTATAATTTGTTTGCTTTTAAGGCGTTAATCTTATTCTGATCGACATCAACTCCAATTACTTCAAGTCCCGTATCCGCCAAGAGGAGTGCGGTGGGTAGCCCGATGTAACCGAGGCCAATAACTTGTGTGCGATTTGATTGAGCAGTCATGTACAGTTCCTCAGGTAATAAATTTCAAAAGTGCGTCTACAATGCGAGTGCTTGCCAGACCATCACCAAGCGCGTCCGTCCACTCTACTGCTTCATCACCATATGCTTTAAGTGCTTCATCAAATTTTTTCTTGCTGGTGTGCACGACAAAGTTTGCGGTGAGAGTTTCTGGGCGTTCCGTTGAGTCGCGTAAAGTGATCAGTGGTTTTTTGAGTATAAAGGCTTCTTCTTGGATGCCGCCTGAATCAGTGAGAACTACATTTGCATTATTGAGTACTGTTAGCATGTCAATGTACCCAATTGGTTTACTGGTAGTTATTTTCTTTGAAAGTTTGATATTAAACTCTTCGAGGCGTTGTTTTGTTCTTGGGTGAAGCGGCCAATAGATCGGGAGATTAGTTTTATTTTGCGCGTGATTGAGGAGCGCAACTAGTTTTTCGAGAGCAGGCTTGGTGTCGACATTTTCTGCACGGTGTGCGGTCACTAGAATATACTTATTTTCCTCTAAATTGTTTTTATTCAGGATATTTGACTTTTTTGTTAGAGCAACATGCTGTCTAAGTGCGTCAACAACAGTGTTACCGGTTACTACTACTTTTTTACCGGTGATTCCTTCTTTTTTAAGATTTGCTTTGGCTTGTTTGGTAGGTGCGAGAAGTACGTCACTTATCCTATCGACAATGGTTCTATTGATTTCTTCGGGCATTCGATAGTCAAAGCTTCTGAGACCGGCTTCTATATGTGCCACAGGCGTGTGAACTTTTTTGGCTGCGAGCGCACCCGCGAGTGTGGTATTTGTGTCACCATGAACGACGAGAATTTGTGGTTTGACTTCATTGCAGAGTGTCTCAACGTGTTCCATAATTTTGCCCGTCTGAACAGCGTGCGATCCAGATCCGACGCCAAAATTATAGTCTGGAGTGGGGAGATTGAGATCTTTTATGATTGTTGCATCCATCTCTTTAGAGTAATGTTGGTTCGAGTGAATGAAAATGTGAGGAATGTTTCTTTTCCGTAATTCTCGCAAGACAGGTGCGATTTTGATTATTTCTGGCCGAGTTCCCGTGAGGATTGCAATCATATATTGTTCCGATCAATTATTTTTTTTGAAAACACTGGTGACAGAGTTACAGAAGATACGTTTTTACTTAAAGCAGATGCGTATTGCTTAGAAAAATTAATAATCTGAGCTACTGACTCAGTATGGCTTGAAAATAAAAATTGATACTGAGCAAAAATTTCGAAAAAGTCTTTGAGCTCATACAACTGAATTGTTCTTAACTTTTGGACTGCTTCTGATTTAGATAGTGCGCTGGACTCCTTGTCACTACTGTCGGTTTTGAGGAGAATGGACATCGATTTTAACTGAGCTGAGCACGTTACGCTCGAGTGTAGCATGCTTGGTGTGAGCTTTATATTTGTAGAAATTTCGGCGAGCTCTGAAATCCGATACAATATTTTTGCAAGACCACCAGTGGTAATCTGCGAAAGTGAGTGGAGTGAAGATTTAAGTGCCATAGTTATTTTAAGTCGCAGTGCAGTTGCCATTGGTAGTGTAGAAAAAATTGCTGGAAATGCTTTCAGGTTGTATGAGAAAACGTTGATAGTTTTGGGATAGAGATACACATTTTTTTCAGACACTATGCAGTAGTCGTCGCCCATAAAGTTATGACCCTCTTGACATCGCTTGAGGATTTGGTTGGTTTTTCCTGTGTTTCTCCAGGCACAAAATACTGTTGCTTCACCGTTTTGTTCAGTTGCGCTAGCGTGGAGGTAAGCAACATCGTGACTTGCGGACCAAATTACTAGAAGTGGCTCGACAACAAATGTGTATAGATAGTAGAGGTCAAAATTTGGATCAACAGATAGCTTGATTTTTTTATCAGAAAACTCATGAAAGTTAATTTTTGCTCGATTTTGTTTGGTATCCAAAATGTAGAAATCATTCCCTACTCGGGCACTCCTTTTCTCAAGTTTGCCTGAGGAAGCATTGTCAGTGATTTTTTCAAAAAAAAGATCAACAGAAAAACGAATGTCACTAGGTTTGGGGAGCGAGAATAGTAAGGATGAGAAAAACTTCTCTACCCGAGCTGGGGCTGAATGAAGGGCAATTTGTGCAAACGGAACATTGTAGATTTTTTTCATGAAGTTCGTTCGATTTCCCAGTCAAAATACTCGCAATCTGGATACAACGTAGTAGTTATATCAAACTTCTCTCCAATTTGCGATACAGGGGCAACGAGGATTTCTTCTTGGTGAATAAGTTGATCTATTAAAATTTTTTGAACCACTGATTGCTTTGAAGATTTCTTCTTGGATTCATGTTCTGCAAGTGTGATGCGAGAAATATGCTTAATCGGTGCTCTCAGGATCTTAGAAAAAACTTCGGACGGTATGGCAACGGTTTTTTTACCAAAGCCAAAGTCTCCTTCGGCATTCAATTGCAACAGTTTGATACTTTTAGAATCAAGTCTCACTGAATCAGGAGAGAAATAGGCGTGTGTTTTGTTCACTAGTAGATAATTGTCTGCATATAGTCGCGATTTGTTCACTTGTGTTAACTGCAATGCTTTAGTACTTTTTCCTACTCCATTCATTCCAGCCAGGATTTGCACTGCGCCCTTCTCTTCGATTGCAGCGGCGTGCAAGCATCGCATATCATGTTGCGAACAGAGCTGCCAAAGAATGGATTGCTCAATATAAAGTTTAAGTAGGATTTGGAATAGTTGTCTTCGCAGCTTACTACCAATTGCAGCATTAAGCAGTTTAAAGATTATGGATTCACTGTAGCACAACAGAATTTTTGTGAGCTGGTGAGAAGTATTGTAAAAAAAGTACACGTCACATGAGGATGAGAGATAATTATGCCGAATTTTTAGAATACCGTCACCCCTCCAGGTGTGACTACTTACTTTGGTAGGAGTCGGATATTCTGCTCGACTATGCTGAAATAAAATCTCCAGAGACTGTGTATCAAATGCATAGGTGGCGCCCTCTTTAAATCCACTAAATTTTTGATTAAAAATTGAAGCAAACTGCTCATTTTCTGATGTGAGGGTGCAGTTGATTCCGTAGAAATTAATACTATGCGATTTTTTCATATAGCCTTACATGCTTTTGCGCAGCAGTAGATATTGAAAATTGTTCGATTACTAGTGTGCGAGCGTTTTTACCGAATTTTTTGAGTGTTTCCCGCTTTATGTTCTTTGAATTCAAAATAGCTGCAATATTTTTATCAAGATTCTTGAGTTTTACGATGAATCCAGCTTGCCGCTCTGCAACCAGCGGGAAGTTGCACCCTTCTGTAATAATAACAGGTACGGCTGCACTCATGCTTTCGAGAATACTAATTGAAAACCCCTCGGCGTACGATGGATACATAAAAATATCAGCTATCGAAAACAAATACTGCTTCTCTAAATCATCAACTAGACCTAAAAAATGCACATGTTGTAGACCAACATCGCTGCAGTAGGTTTTTAGTGATCGCAGCGCTCCATCATCTGGCCCAGCCACCAGTACTTTGATAGACGTACGGCTCATATTCACAGCCTGAAGCAGTTCCAATAATCCTTTTTGCGGATGGAGTTTTCCAATGTACAGCAGTGTCAAATATTTAGGATCTTTCGTGAGATTGAATCGATTGGATACTTTTTTCTCTGGATCAATTTGTGGAATGGGAGCCCCATTAAATATAGTAGTAACGTTCTTAAACCCAAGTGTCTTGAGATCGTCTGCTTCCTGATTAGAGACAGCAACTACTGCCGTTGCGTTCTGTAAAGCGCTCTGCGCAATTGGCCACAAGATTTTTTTAATAGTGGATTTTTTATGCATCCGTGTTGGATCAAGAATTCCGTGGGGAGAAATTACATACGGTACAGAAAAAAATTTTGCAAAAAATGCTATCAGAAATTGTGGAAAAATAAACACATCATGAATATGCACCACATCATATTGTTTGTAGTCTCGCAAATAATTGAAAACCATTCCGAAACAAGTAAACAATCGCAAGCGGTATGCGATTGAATTTAAAATGTTTCTAAAATACAGCACCTCGAAATTTTTTGAGGACTGTAATTTTTCATCTGCACGCAATCTCCGTGTCTCATCCCAAGAATCTCCTGTATAGATAGTTACCGAATGGTTTTTTGAAAGTTCCTTGGAGAGATCATGCACAGCCTTTGCGGGACCTCCGTATGCGAGCGCTGGATAGAGATAGGAGCACACTTGAAGTATTTTCATGAGGTGACTCTCACAACCCATGACACTCCAGCGAAGTATGCCTTGAGGAAGGGATTGAGCACTGTGGTGACTGCAGTAGTTTGAAATTTTTTAAAGGTAATTTCTGGTTTGAGATCGCGAATAACTTCTCTGTCAGACAGCTGGCGGAATCGCGCTATGTTTTTTCTACAAGTTAAAACGTGGGGAATAAGACTAGTTGCGCTTACATACGTTCGGAGTTTAGTGCCAAGCCAGCCCTCAACTAAAGACTTGGCAATCATGCCGATTTCAGTGAGTATGAGTGCAGGTGCTGAGAGAATGAGTAATTTTGGTGAGTAATTTTTAAAGAGCGTGAGTAATCGATTTCGTTCATAAAAAAACAGTTTTCGCATCATGGATTGGCTTGTGTTACTGGGTGTGTATTTGTAGTCATGTCGCATTGTGCTCTCTGGAACAAACCTAATGGTTTGCCCCGCCAATCGAATTCTCCATGAAAGGTCGCTATCTTCAAAGTACATGAAGTACTGCTCATCGAATGTTCCGACTCTCTCAAGTACTGTTTTTCGAATCATGAACCCAGAGCCACTAAAAGCAGTAATGTCTCCTTTTTTGGGAATTATTTCTGAATCAAAATTATTAAGATCATTAAACCCTAAAAATTGGGGAGAAATCCCGGTGAGATTAATTTTTTTTCCATCATAAAAATAGACCAATGGTTGACATGCTGCTACCGTTGGATCCGCTGTAAGCTCTGACACCATGCCTTCCAAAAACCTCTTACCAACAATCACGTCTGGGTTAAGAACACATACGTATGCACCTTTACTCAGTGCAATCGCAGCATTGTTACCACCGGCATATCCAAGGTTATGTGATGCAGTATGAATTTGTATGCGTGGGTCTGAAAAAGAAGCTGCAAGCTTTGTTGTAGTATCTGTCGACACATTGTCAAATACGATCAATTCAAAATCTGAAAATGTGTTTGCAAGTATCGATGCAATGCATTTTTTTATGTACGGCGCTGCATTATATGTGACAACGATGACAGATACATGCGGCTGTTTTGTTTTTGGCCTCATAAATAATTATGCTCGAGATACCAGTCGCCGGTTAATTTTGCACCCTTCGCAAAAGTGACCTTTGGCTGATATCCCAATTCTTTTTTAGCTTTAGAAATATTGTAAAAATACGAAGTCGTCATCGTGCGAACACGTGAGGGAAAAATTGGTAGTGTCATGCCCGTTACGCTCATAATACATTGCGCGACGTATGCCAAGATGTTTGCAATAAAAAGAGGAATCGAGCGGGTTGGTATTTTTGCATTGCAGCTCAGCGCAACGTGCTTTACCACATCGGTAAATGTAGTTGGTTCTGCGCCAGCAATAATGTACTCACCCGAAATATTTGGTGAGGTGCCCGCAAGGTAGGTTGCTTCGACTAGATCTCTGACATACACATAGTGCATTTTGTTTTTGCCAGTGCCAATTATTGCGAAATGACCATTTTTTATAGCCCTATAGAGCGCAAGTGTTGGACCTTTCTCTCTTGGGCCATACACACTTGCAGGTCTGATAATGGTATACGCCAGACCAGATTTTGCGTGAGCATCTCTGATGTACTCCTCTGCTTCCCATTTTGATTGGCCATAAAAATTGGTGTATGTCGGTGGATGTAATTCATCCCAATTCTCAATATTTCCTATGCCTGCGGGCAAACCATGTACCCCAATGCTGCTGTAGAAAATAAATTTCTGAACTTTTTCTCGGATTGCTGCATCTACTAAATTGCGCGTGCCAGTGACGTTAACATCTTCGTACTCGGCATAGGTTTTTCCATCAAAATCGATTCGGGCCGCTAGATGATACACGAGCCCAACATTTTTCATAATTTTATTGATGAAATTAGCGTCTCTGATATCTCCTCTCACAATTTCTAAATCCGGATGATGGAGAAGATTATCCATTGGTTCATCAGGAAGAAGCATCAAGAGTAGCTGAGATTTCAATTTTTTTTCAATCAATACATCTACGAGGTGAGATCCAATAAACCCACCAGCACCGGTAATCAGTATTTTTTTCTTTGATAATCTCATTATTTTATGAAGAGTATCGGCCAGCTCTTGCTAGTAGATTATATTTTACAATTGCCCATACCGCGCGGAATGCGTCACGAATCCCAATTTTCTTACCTTCGTCATATGTTCTCCCATAATACGCTATACCAACTTCGTAGATTCTAGGTTTCATGTGTGCAATTTTGGCTGTGATTTCTGGTTCAATGCCGAATGAGTTTTCTTCAATTGTAAGTGATTGGATAAGTTCGCGTCGAAATACTTTGTAGCATGTTTCCATGTCGGTAAGATTCAGATTTGTAAAAATGTTTGAAAGTAACGTCAGTCCAACATTCGCCATGTAATGCCAGAAATACACGATTCGATGGGGATGTGATCCCACAAACCGTGAGCCAAACACCACATCGGCGCGATCGTCAATAATCGGCTGGAGGAGTCGAGGATAATCTTGGGGAGTGTATTCAAGATCTGCGTCCTGGATAAGGACGATATCGCCGGTGGCTTCTGCAATGCCATCTCTGAGTGCAGCGCCTTTGCCACCATTTGTTTTGCGTAAAATTAATGTAGCAATTTGTTTTTTGTGTTTTTTGAGAAGCGATCTGGTGTTGTCGGTAGAATTATCATCAACAACAATCAATTCAATGTTTTTTACTCCTGATGCATGGACTTCTTCAATAATAGTCGAGATCGTTCGTTCCTCGTTGTACACAGGCATGATAACAGAGACTACTGTTTTTGAGATTGCTTTTTTATGTATTCTGTTCATCAATGGCCTGCTTTCTGACAAATTTTTCTAAGTTTTTTTGATTTTCTTTTTGAGTGAAGTAATTGATAACTACTAGAATTGTAAGCACCATCAATGCAGCAACTACAAGCAAATCAAATACCCGAGCAAAATGAAGCTGCTGTGTTATTCCAAGGAGTAACCCCGGAAACAGTGCGATAACTATAAAAAAAGCCCACATTGAGTACCAAAATGAGACTTCTGTTGTAGTTAATTTAGCTTTCCGGCGATGAATTGAGACAACATACATCAAGAACAGGGCAAATAAAACACTCACAATTTGAAATATGCTCATAGTGATATTCTCCAGCTCAGTATTCTAGCTATCATATGTATTGTATCGAGAATTGTCACCCCCCGATCGAAGTCATGATAAATTGTTTTTATTGGAACTACTTCATACTTGATGTTGTATTTCGCAACTTTGGCTGCAATTTCGATCTCAACTGCGTAATCAGGTGCCTCCCACTGTATTTTTGAATAAGCATGTTTAGAAAGCGCTTTAAAACCACTTGGAATGTCTGGAATGTATGATCCAAATAATGCGTAAATCGTTACTGATGCCAAGCGGTTCATAATAATCCGAAACAATGGCATGTGTTCATTAAATGAGCGGACACCAAAAACGACACTTGCACCTTGCTCTAACTTATCGATAAAGTCATCAATTTCAGCGGGGTCGTGCTGGTCATCGCTATCCATAAAAATTACAGCCTCAGCACCTAGATTATTAAATGCATATTGGCAACCGGTGTTGAGCGCTGCGCCCTTGCCCAAATTTATTGAGTGTGAAAGTACGTGATCTGTGTATTTTTTTGCAATACGAGCAGTTGCATCTGTCGAGCCATCACTGATTACAATAATGTTGTTTGTATGTTTTTTAACTTTTTTTAAAACCGTCGAAATATACTTTTCTTCGTTTAGGCCAGGAATGAGGATCCAAATATTTGATCGTTTCATTTACGATTTATTCCAAAATTTGAGAAAATAGTCGACTGTTTCTTTTAAGCCTGTCTCCAAAACAACTTGAGATGACCATTCTAATAGCTCTTGTGCTTTGCTGGCGTCAGCAACGAGCACAAGTGGATCACCAGGTCGTTCTGGGTAGTGCTTAATTTGAGCTTTTTTTTCCATCACGCTCTCTATTATCCTTACGATATCAAGTACCGATGCTGGACGTTGTGTGGATAAATTACAGTAGTGGTATTGTTGTGGTTTTTGTTCAGAGAGTGAAATTGCCTTAATGTGAGCCTCAACGACATCAGTGATAAAAATATAGTCACGTTTGTGTCCGCCGGAACCATACACAGTTACTTCTTCATTAGTATGAATTTGTTTTATAAATCGTGGAATAGCATGTGTTTCAGGCTCATGGTGCTCTTCGGGACCATAAAGATTGAAGTATCTCAGTGCAATTGCTGTTAGATTGTGTGTTGCAACATATGATGATAGCAGTCCTTCGACTGCAAGTTTGGTCATGCCGTAGGGATTAATTGGAATTGTCCTATCATCTTCGAAGATCGGTACTCTGATTGGCTCGCCATATACAGCCGCAGTTGAAGAAAATATGATTGAGGAAACACCATTCTCCACCATTGCATCTAAAACAGAGAGTGTGCCGGTAATATTGTGGTCTATGAACAGTTGAGGATTTTTAACGGACTCACCTGCTTCTATTTTTGCAGCAAGGTGAAATACTAACTCCGCATCTCTGATATACCGCATCATTTCATTGCGGTCTCTGACATCAGCGATAATTGTTTCGAATTCTGGGTTTGTAACGAGATCAATAACTTTTACAGTATGACCTTCTTGAGCGAGTCTTCGACAAAGATGTGTCCCTAAAAATCCTGCTCCCCCGGTAACAATTATGTTCATACGTTCCTTACTTGATTATGCCACCCAGTATCCCTGGATAAACAGTATCGTATTAAATACCATGAGAAATGTCGAGAGTAAGAGTAGTGGCAGTCCTACTTTCGGTCGATCTCTCATAAGAAGGCCGAATCCGACAAACAACGGAAATGCTACGAGCGCGTACCGAGGCATGCTTGAAAATGTTCCAGTAGCAGTAGGCAGTAGGAGTGCAATGGCAGAAAATACCAGCCAAGTTGTTGGTACTTTTTTATAGAGCAGTGCCAATAAGATGAGTGGCAAAGTTCCTGCAAGAAGTTCTTGAATGTACACTGGTGTTCTCAAGATGGAAACGGGTACGGTAAGCACAATTTTTAGGGTACGAAAAATTACTTGTGGTAAGAGTACTATTTGCTCCTCTCTCCCACCTCCGAATTCTGGCTGCACATGATAAAAATATAATGCATCACCAAAGGTGTAATACAGGTAAGTCATATATCCCAGTAGCCCCACGCTCCCTAAAGACACAGATATCACAGCGCGAACATTTTGTGTCCAATTATCAATTATGCGAACCATACCTTGCCACAAGTATCTACTAGTTGATACAGTTCTTGCCTTAAAACTCATATCTTGTAATCCAATATCCAGTAATAAGACTGGCACCAGTGCAATTCCAACCAGTCGCGTAGCAGACGCCGATCCTATAAAAATTGTCAGCAATAACCATTTCTTCCTTTCATACCAATACAGAGCCTGAAGGATAAAAAATAGAAAAAAAGATTCCGAGTAGAGAGCTGCAAAGAAAAATGATGTAGGAAATAGTAAAAGTCCGATCACTGACCAGAATGCAATTCGGCTAGTAAAATGCTTTTTAACTAGGAGAAAAAGAGTGCAAGCGGCGCCCACCAAACCTAGAAATGAGAGTGTCAGCCCAGAAATTATTGAGGAAATCTGCAAAGGAATCAAGAGCGCAATCGCTGCAGGATATAACGGAAAAAAAGCTTGAATTAAGCCAGTGCCTACATATCCATTTCTGGCTAGGGTGATGTAGTGAACTCCATCAAAGTTTGCCCAAGAGTATATCCACTGGGGTATGTTTGAGAGCGAAAAAATTATATCATGATAGGGAAAGCTTGGATCATAGGGCAAAATACTTTGAGCAGTCTTAGAAAGCAAAAATAATGCCCCTCGCCAGGCGAGTGTCAGCGCTATGATGGCGCTCAGCTGTTTAATCACCTTTTGATTTGATGCCATACTAACCATCCTACTAGACTAGAAAATGTAACTATAAATGCGATAGAGCCAATTGTTCTTGGGAGTGTGTTTTGTGTAAAGCGAGTATGGACGCGATACTCACCTTTTGGTAAAAAGTATCCAATCCTGCCGTCTGTTTGTGAATGCGGTAGATATTGCACTTCACTGGTTCCAATCGTCGTGATCCATCCTGGAAAAAATGCTGTTGGTTCAATGATAATTGCATCAGTCTCTAGAAGAACATCGTATGTTCTCTGTGAACCTGACCAATGCGACACTTGAATGGTACCCACACCTGTATCAATTTTTGGTGTTGGTTCCCAATCGGCTATATTTTCGTAAGTAAAATTAATTGGTAGATTCTCATTTTGAGTGCTCGTCGTTTGTGTAAATGCTTCATGATCATCATTAGTTTTGAAAAATTGATCGACAGGGCTTTGTGAAAGTGCCAAACTAAGTTGCATCACTACAGCGGTAGCTAGCAGTAGTTTCCAGATATACTTCGAATTATCAAAACCATACGCGATTAGTGGCCCAATGAGTATTATGAGCATTCCACTTAATCTCCAAGGAAACTGTACATACCTAATCAGCGGGAGATTCCAAATCGGAAGTGACACCTCCATTTCTAGAAAAATAAGCATTCCACACAGAAGTACTAGACCTGCAAATAAACGCTTTTGTAGCCGTTCTTTGGGACGTACAGATTGCAGCAATGCTAAAATACTTATAATTAATCCCATGAGCTGCGCCCATCCAATTCGAAATGACAGTCCGTCTACTGCGCTTGGCTGAGAAAACCCAAAGCCTGGCGATGAAAACAGTAATTGGTCAACGGTCGGAAAGTGTCTCGAATATTCTGTATTATTCTGTGCACCCGATAAAACTACGGCATCAAGCTCAAGAAGCGCCGGCAGCCAAAACCAAAGTGACAAGCCAATACTTGCACCGAGCACCAGCAAGAAGCGTTTGAGGCTGTGTCCTGATAATTTTTTTCTTGTGAGCCATATATCACTGAGGACAACTATACAAACCAAAGGTGCACCTATTAGAACTGTCGAGTTATGCGCCAGAAAAAATGCTGTCCACAACAGAGTGGTCATCACGAATAGAAATGAAACGGCACCCAGGTCTTTGGTAGTATCATCAACAGCCTTAAGTAATTTTGTGGTGAGCAGTATCATCCATGGAATTAATGCCAGAGCGATTGTTTCACCGATCGTTCCTCGATACAGAAGTAAATTTGTCAAATAAGGTGCTGACAGCAATGTAAGCCCAGCTAAGAGCGAGGCGGAGTCAGAGAGTCCAAAGCTTTTTGTCCACAGATATGTACCGATCCCTCCCGCAAGTACTGCTAATATCGTCAACAGGCTAAAAATCTGCTGGTATGACAATGACAGCACTCTCAGCGGAACCGAAAGCATATTTGCGAGTGGATAATTATAGTTAAAAACCGGATACCCATATCGATTCAATAAATTGGGTGCAAAGCGTGGGGGCAGCTGACCTTCCTTGACCGCTACATAGTAATTCGCAAAACGAGCGAGGTGATTTTCTCCATCATGCGTGTAGGGAAAACTGTGTTGAAAATATGCCGAACACACCAAGACCGTCGTGAGTACTATCGCGCCGATACTGATGAATCGTTTCATTATTTTTTGTCGATTACCTTTTGATATACTGCTTTTGTATCGAGCGCAGTTTTATGCCAGCTAAATTGCTTTGCCCAGTTAAATGCTGTTTGGACATATGCTTCTCTCTCAGTCTTGCTCATAGAAAGCGCATCTTCAATTGTCTCAGCGAGTGATTCTGCAGAAGCATCGTCACTAAAAAATGCATACGTACCTGCAACTTCGGGTAACGAGCCTAATTTTGTGCATACAACAGGCGTTTTGCACATCATAGCTTCTAGTACGGGCAAACCAAAACCTTCGTCAATTGATGGCTGAATGTACGCGAGTGACCCACTATATAACGCAGAAAGTTCTTCATTTGCTTCGCTCAATACAGTAGATACAAAATGCACCCTGTCACGAACATTAGAAAGTGCAATTTGTTGCTCGATGAGCTTCCATTCAGGAATGTCTTGAGGTTTAAAATTCTTACCCAAACAGACTAAATGTACGTTGTGTGGCAAGTATTTCACAGATTTGATAAGCTGAGGAATATTTTTATTAAAATTAATATCTCCGACATATAGTATATATTTTTTGGGAAGATTGTGGTCGCGTCGCACCATAGAAATCACTTTCGGTGTCGCTTCTTTTATAGAGGGATTTGCCGCGAGCTGAACAACGTGAATTTTTTCAGCAGGGACATTTAAATATGAAATAATGTCATTTTTAGAGTGCATTGAATCGGTAATGATAGCGTCAACACTTGCCAAACTATAGTTTTGAACCTTTGCTCGAATTGTGCCCTTAATCCCCGCTGGATATTCTTCTGGATATTTGAGTGGTACGACATCGTGAATTGTCACGACTGTTGGCGCAGCGCGTCGAAGTGGAAGTGTCGTAAAAAAGAAATCATAAAACGGATAATGAATAATATCGACTTTTGGCTTCTCTCCTTTATGAAGTGTTGCGGAGCGGATCAACTCAACACCTTCGAGTTCTTCAAGATGTTCCGCTAAGGTTCGCGTGTACACGCCAATGCCCCGAATACCGTGCGCGGTGTTAATGGGTGAGGTATCAAGTAGTACGCGCATTGCATAATTCCCATACTTTTATAAATGCAGCTGGAAAATGTAACGCACTCATTAGCGCAAATACAAATCCAGCAAATCCATCAACAAATCCTTTATGTCGGATAAAGAGTGACAGGAACGTGACTAGTGGCTTCCAAATTACCATTTCCCAAAACAATTTTACAGAAATGCAATTCATTTGCATATGCAACTCACTTGCAGATAGCGAAGTATAAGTATTCCATTTTCTCAAGTAATCGGTAAATGTTGGATTACTATAATGTAGCAAATGACCCTCTGCAGTAGCAACAATTCCATCGACCGTCATTTGTTCGTGCACACTTTTTTGAGGGAGTTTTGCGTATCCATTTATGTAGAGACGAATGACTGGATCTGGATACTGCCCGCCTTTTTTGAGAAATTTGCCGAGGAAGAAATTTTTTCTTTTTATGTACCATGCTACTGGACGATCTTTGATTGGCTTCGTAGTATTGGAATATTCTTTTTCAATTTGTTCAATATATTTCACAAGTTCGTCATCAAGGACTTCATCAGCGTCTAGTTGCAATACTAAAGTGCCTTTTGCTTTGTCCATTGCAAGCTGTTTGTTAACGTGAAAAATAGGGTGATTTTTGACTGAGAAGACTTTGGCACCGTGCTTCTTTGCGAGCTCGACGGTAGTATCTGTTGATTCTCCATCAGCAACAATAATTTCGTCTGCAAATGATTTGACAGATTTCAGAGTGCGAACGATATTCGCCTCTTCATTATGGGTAGCCAGGACAACTGATATCATGTTTTGTATTGTAACTCTTTTTAGTCAAATGAGCGAATGATTCAGACTATTTTTGTATTTTGTAAAGTGTAAAACGCTCTATCTCACAACTATCAGCTATTACTTTTGCTGCAATCAGTTGGTCACTGAGGATATCTGGTTTCATTTCTATTGTCGTTGCGAGCCAGTATGCGTCAGGCGAATCGGTCATTTCGTTTACTATAGAGATATTTGGCAAACTCGATGTTCTAAAGTTTTCTGTTAAAAGTGGTGTGTGCTTTGAAACAGGTTTGGAACTATGAAGTAACAGCCACAAATAAAAGCGATCATCAGAAGGCACGAGAAAGATGGGAACGTCATTGTCTTGCAACTCTAAAGCAGCCAGAGCTAGTTCTGAATACCCCGCTTGCCATGCCTTCCCGGCATCATATCGATAGTATGTGGTGTAATACTGAGCGAGTTGTCCGCCGTGCGCAGTCAGCACGCCTACTACAAAAATGAGTGCCAACAGGCTGGATGTGTGGGATGGTAGTTGATTAAAGAATTTTTTGAAGAATTGTTTCTTGTTGAATGATTGCAACCAAACGGTGCTCTCTGCCCCTCCAATTCCGAACAGTATAGTAAGTGGAGCCAGTGCGCCGAGTGATCGAAGTGCATGAGGAGATTCAAGCGGAATTGATGCGGGAATCACACTTAATAACCACCAACCGAGCAAGAAAAGCAGTGCTTTGGGTGCCCGCTTATATCCTGAGTAGAGTCCAATAATCAGAAGTGGTAATAAAAATAATGGAAACAATCCAAATGCGGGCGGTCCATGTCTTGGGTTGCTATCTCCAGATGAAAATAGATATTGTAGATCAAGGTGTGATAGGACGTTTGAGTATATGCTTATACCCCGAAGCATTTGAGGGTGAAATAAGAATCGGTCTGAAATAGTATTACCTGCATTCATCCGTAATTCATTTGCTTGGTGGACAAATGGTTCGATAGACAAATTAGAGTCAGCACTCAACCGGACTTGTTCAAAGCTGCTGTACCAGGGAGACTTTAGAAGAGGTTGCAATCCGGTGGTAAATAGCGTCACCGCTAAGATTCCGCCTATGGCGAGATCTATTAAAATACCTGTTTTTGTTTTTCTGCTTGATTTTTTTTGGTCCAAACCTGAAACGCTTGTCGTCCAAAGTTTGTAAAATGTGCCAAGTACCAGTAATGCCAGAAAAATATATCGATACGCGTAGTAGCTATAAACCCCGAGCACTCCAAAGAGTGCAGCAATGGGTAATGACCATCTAATTTTTTTTGAGATAAGTATAAAAAGCCCAACAGTGATCAAAAATTGCCCAAGGTGTGATTCAAATCCGGTTACAGAAAAATGGACTGCCCACGGAGCACTAGCAATGGTAATTGCAGTCCAAATTCCTGCAAGTTGAGCGAAGTGAGAGTTGTGCTTCTTTGCATTTTCTTCAGTGCTTACCAAAGTTTTTGCAAATAATGCTACTAACGGAATCATGAGTATTCCCACTAGTAAGTTGGGAAGTCTAATTAGGTTTAGTGAAAAACCAACGATCGAACCAATTGCGCTCGCTACCCAAATATACAGTGGGAGCTTAAAATCACCATATGAAGGAAATATGGTCTGATACCATGCTGTTCCATGCATGTCAGTCCCTGACTCTAGGATTGATCTCACATCCACCAGCATCGCAACCTCATCCCAATAAAAATCAAGTTGATTGTGAGTGAAAATATAAACTCTTAAAGCTGCGCCAAACAGAATTATCAACCACATAAAAAGAGTTAGTTTGGTCAGCATGGACTTCATAGTGATAGATCTTTGTGTTCAAATATGTTCCAAATGATTTCTCCCGTTGGGGATACTATTTGATGAATTTCACGATATTCGTTTTCAATCATGGGACGTTCAGCTGGTGTGACTGCAATGAGTGATGGCTGAACGTTTTCTAGATCTTTAATTTCAGTAAAAAAGTATAAGTTTTGATATGCTAAAAACTCTCCTTGATCCATTGGCGCGCTAGTTTCTGCATTTTGAACATCTGTAGGATTCGCTTTTGTGAAAAACCAATAGTACATTGCTGGTCGACCATATTTTCTAGAAATAGCAATCTGCGCTGTTTGATCACTCTTTCGATAGTCATGTACCACAGTCATTAATTCTTCATATCCATACTGCCATTCAGAGGCGGTTTTAATACGATATGTAGTGCTATAGTGTCTCCAAAAAACCGAAAATGAGGCTGTGTAGAGCCCTACCAGGCAGAGCAATGCAAGATTTTTGACAGGAAGCTTCTCAAGTTGTGAAAATGTGTGTTCAATCCATGATAGTAGTTTAATAATTCCAAAGTGCGAAAGTAGTATCACTGCGGGGAGTGCTGGTAGAAAACGAAGTGCGTGCGGAGTGGCTTTGGAGAGTGAAACCGGAATGAGGGTGATTAGTATCCATATCAATAAAAATCGCTGCTTTGTAGATCCCTGGATTAAGATGTATATAAACCCGATGATTAAAAATACTATTTCAAAATGATACAACAGCCCAAATAGACCTGTGGAATGCCTTGGGTTTTCATCTCCAGAAATAAAGAGGAATTGAGGATTGAGATGATCAAGTGCGTTATTTAGAATTTCTCTTCCAAACAGTGCATACCGATTATATAAAACCGTTGATACCAGTGAGTAGTCTGCGCGTTCGCGTCGCTCGTTGCTTTCAACGATGATATCTAAGTCTGAAAAAATGCTCGTTTCTTGAAAACGTTGTGATACTTGTGGATTTTTTACAGCTATAAGTAACGGCAGAAATAGCGCCATAAATAAAATCGCAGAAGGCAAAATCCTAAAAGTTGCAGATTGTTTATTTTTTGCGTCAAACAATTGATAAAGAATTAACGAACCCAACAACAATGGAGCAATTACCCTCGTGGCATGATACGTGTAGATTGAAAAGATAAATAGAATAACCGATGAGAAAAGATATATTTGCCGACGCCTTGATGATTTCATTGATTTTAAAGAAAAGATAACTCCCCACAAAATCAATGCCGTTGACACATTCACTTCCCAAGCAGCGCGCGAAAATAAGATTGCCCACGGTGAGATTGTGGTCAAAAAAACGGCAAGCAATGCATTTCCTTTCAGTTGATATGCAAGCACTCCCACTCCAGCAATGATTGCTAATCCAGCAATAGCTGATGGCAATCGAACCGCAAATACCGTGAGATCGAACAGAGCAATAGATGGTATAGCCGCATAAAAATATCCTGACGGTTTCCAATCTCCAAACGACTCTATCGCGAGTATTGGCCAGGGATTTCCATGATGATCTTTGCCGGTTTTTAATAGCGAATATGCATCGTACCCAAGTGCTGCCTCTTCCCAATATGGGGCAATTGGTAGCGAATCAAGTTGAGAGAGTCGTGTCCAGATTGCTAAGACTGCAATTACCGCAAAAAGAAATATGACACTATTTTTTTTCATTGCGAGCCTTCGGTGACATATATCAAAAATCTTGGCTGACCGTCACTTCCGTAGACGATGTGATCAGCTTCATCGGGAGGCAACTCATTTTGTGGTGTCGACACTATCAGGGCCGATTCTCTAGAAAGATCACCAGCGGTGATATTTTCTGTAAATTCATATTTACTCAGTGAACCACCTCTATACCAAATAGGATTTGTTTCTCTCACGAAGAGTGCATAAATATAGGGCTGTCCATATTGGCTGGTAAAAATTATTTTTTGTACTTCTGGTGCGTTATCCAAGCCTTTTTCGTACTGCTCTGCAATTTCAAATGCTTCGATATATCCATCCGAATATGCATCTGCGGTGTTAGACGCATACGATAAGAAATAATGTGAAAGATATTGGGTATAGAACATGAAATGGAGCATGATAAATGAGCCAAGTATTGCTTTTCTGAGAATATATTTTTCTCCATGTGATCCACGGATTTTTTTCGCGATTGATAGTTTTTCTCCTTGCTCTAATAAATAGCGCAAGCCGCTAAATACTAAGAGAAGCATCCCAGGCAGTGCGAGTAGCGCGCGATTACTATGAAAAGGAACATCTCCAATAGCAGCTGGTAACAATCCAACACTTGTCCAAACAAGTCCCAGCATATCTAAGAACTCGTGAGCATGTTTATCTGCAGTTGGCGTAAACCACATCCTTACTACTCTGAATGCAGCTCTGAAAATACCTATATAAAAAAGCAATCCACTTGTAGGAAGTAATACGCCCCAAACCCCGTCACCATGCCTCAGTGAGTCAACCGTTCCACCAAGTATAAATTCTGGATGGAGATAGTGCAAAAATTGTGTTCCAGTGAGTAGCACAGCATCAAAAAAATCATGTGTCGCAAATACAGTCGAGCTCGCTCGCTGCAAGCCCTGACCCATGAAAGAATCTAGTAGAAGTGGATATGTGAGGCCTATCGCAACTACAGAGCTTGTCACAAACGTTGTTGCGGAGAATTTTTTTCTGAAATGCCAAGCTAAAAAAATAAAAAGTAGCGGAGCTACTATTTTGGCACTGTGGTACGTGTACAGAGAACCAACCGCAAAAAGAATTGAACCCAGTAAGGTTGCCCAATAGATCTTGTTGTTTACTTTTGTTTGAGTCCACAGTAAAAATAAACATACAGCGCTAATTACCATCGAAAGTGCCAATCCCGATTCAAATCCAACTCGAGAAAAATGAGTGTGCCACGGTGAAAAAACCATCAAAAAACCAAGCAAAAGCGGAGTCTGCAGATTGCTTTCCCTATCCAGTAATTGACCCAAGTAACCAAATCCTAAAATTGCCACAATTCCCGCCAAAAAAAACGGTAATCTCACCGCAAAAAGATTCATTCCAAAAATGAACGTAAATAGTCCATTCAAATAAATTGCAGCAGGCGCTTTGTAATCACCAAATGATTGAAAAGAAATCGGTAGTCGCTCTAGCCACTCGTCATGTCGAGTTGTTACAACAGCATGACCGTTGTACCCGATTGCAGCCTCGTCCCAAGTCATTCCATGTGGAACAGCACCGAGTTGATAGCCGCGAGTTAAAACCGCAATTAACAGCAATACTCCGATAATTACTTTTTTATTCATCTTCTTATCCTACTCAAGAGCTGGCCAGTAGAACAACCCTCAAGTGTTTATTGTTGCTTGGTGTCGCTTCAAAAGCCAAAACGGCCTCCAAAGTAAATACTGTACTTTTTGCCAATAATTTGCATGTTTCCAGGTGAAGGTATCTGCGTTTTTCCAGCTCATTTTAATCATTGAATTATCGCCAAACACTGGCTTATTTGTGGATTCATGAAGGTGGTACACAATAGCTTTGGGTTCAAAAAGCACCCTCCAGCCTTTTTTTCTGGCACGGTGAGAAATATCAATATCTTCCCAATACGCTGGATAAAAAATCGGGTCAAAACCTCCAAGTTCTTGCCATTTCTTGCGTGAAAATAATCCACTCCCCCCTGCTACCCAGGCAGTTTTGCCCATATGAACTGTGTCTGCCTTGCGATGCTGAAACAAACCTCGTTCAAACCACAATTCACTTTTCCCCGAAGCATTGATATGCTCATGAGATTCATACTCCAAACAACCGACGGCAAAGACATCATGTCGCTCGAAATGTGGTAGGAGATAGGTGAGAACGTCTGCTTTTGGCTCAACATCGTTATTTAGGAGAAGAAAAACATCATTAAAGCACTGTTCTACTGCGTAATTCACCGATGCGCCAAATCGAAGATTCTTTCGATTCTGTAACAGCCGGATCACAATATTTTTTTTGCCTTTTCTAATGAGACCTTGATATTCGGAGTCGCCTTCTGGCGACAGGCGATACGTTTCGATTAACCACGCTGCTGTAGTATCTTTGCTTGCATCATCGATAATTACGATTTCATCACCATTACGCGCTGCGGCTTCCACGGAGGGCAGATGCTTCTCTAAGAGATGCTTGCCATTAAAGGTTGGAATAATTATTGAAACGGGTGAGCTCATAGTCTTACGTCCCAAATAGTCTCTCTGTACGTGTTTCAAAATTATTCATCCCAAAGTCTTGTGCTCGACGTTTGGCTAGTATTTGATATTTTTTATACATTGTCTCAGAGATAAGTAACTTTTCTGTCATATCGAGTGCAGTTATTGTCGTTTTCCACAGTAAGTCGGGAGTGGTAGATGAAAGAACTTCAATTTGTCCACCTTTGGCGTGGACAACTGGCACGGCACCTGCAGCCATAGCCTCTATGGTACTTATGCCAAAGTGCTCAACTTTTTCTGGGTGAATATGTTGATCGACCTCGTACCCAGTGGCATGCCAGTATACTTTTGCAGCGTTGTAGAGTTTGAGTAAATCTTGACGATTGCTGGTTGTGTGAAATCGGACTGGAAGATTTTTCGCCATGGTAACAATCTTATTATAGTAGTCATGATCTTCAATTGCTCCTACAAAATGGAGTTCTAGATTGAGAGCTCTAAGCGATTTTCTTTTTATAAGTTCGCGAAACATTTCAACAAGGACGTCTTGGCGCTTAGAGTGTAGCTGACGAAAAAATCGTCCAACGTGCAGAATTATATTTTTCTTGAGAGGTTTGGTAGAAAATTCATCAAGCGAAACCAAAGGATAATGAACAGTTTGCACGTTTGTATTCCATACTTTTTCAATGAAGTGTTTGGTAAATTCAGAATTGGCATTTTTTTTCTGCCAGTTTCTAACTTTAAGTCGTTCTAACGCTGAATGTGAATGCGGTTTGAGTGGAATTTGAAAATGAACATAATTTTTCTTGGCAATACTAAAAAATAAAGAGCCATCAGTCACATAATACAAACCATCGAATGTGCCTGTCCAAAGTAATTTATTAATAAAATGTGTAGAGGAGTTGATTGGTGAAAATATAAATTCTACTTTTGAAAGATCAAATCCAAAGAATTTCTCGTATTTTTGCTTTAAATTTAGTAACCAAGTTGTGTCGAGAGAGGTATTCAGTGGAGTAACCGCAATAAATACTTGATGGTGTTTTGCAGCAATCCGAGCAGTATCGAAAAGATGCTTCTCCCCTCCCCCCATATGCTCATTGGTGAGATAGGGAGAGTAAAAGCACAGCTTCATGCATTCTCTTTCCAGGCTTGATGAACTGCGTCCTCATACTTTTTGTATCGGTCTGGCAGTGAGGGTTGCTGCTGCATCTCCCAAACTTGCATATATACCAACATGCGATTAATTCCTTGGGTGCATGCTTCAACAAGTCCTGCTGTGCCGTCTTTATGTCCCGCTCCAAGTATGCCTCGACGAATAAATTCCATGAAACCTTTGCGGAGTATTGTTGAAAATGAAACAGGATCGGTAGACGCCTCAAATATTTGTTGCGCTTCCATAGGAGTCCACTCTATTGACTTTTTGAGGCCTGAAATTGTATTTCTATGGCTGAGGTGTAGAAGGCGGGTCGTGAGCTGTTTTACATCGCCTTCGAAAGTTGGGCTTTCATGAATATCTCCGTGCCAGCCTTTTAGCGATTCTGTTTTAAACACACGAGTCACCCAGTCGTTCTGCCATCCGCCATGCTCCATTTCGGCACCAAAATGAATATTTTTACGGCGCATGCTCAATGCAGAAGCAGCATTCGTCTCGATGGAAACGAGTATTTCTTTGGCAAGTGTAGGAAGCACTCTTTCGTCTGCATCAATGTACAGTATCCATTCCGTGCGAACATGTTTTTGAGCTTCTTCTCTGAGTCGTTTAAATGATGACGATTTGAAAGACACGAGGCGTGCGCCCGCATTCTCAGCAATATTTGGAGTATCATCTGTTGACCCATCGTCGATGACAAGAATTTCTGAACACCACCGAAGCGTATTGATACAATTTTGTATCATATTAGCTTCATTTTGCGCGATGATTACGGCTGTGATGCTGGGTTTTTTCATGTAACGAAACTACTCTTTTGAGTCATTGTACTACGTTTTGATTTTGGAAGTGACTAGATAATCTGCTGTTTGCCAAAGCGAGCGGTAGCTGCGTGAAAAACTCCCAGCCGCGCATGTGAAGAGCCAGAAAAGAGTTGCAAAAATGCAATTCTAATTGCCTGAATTTTGGCATCCAGTGAACCGTGTTTAAACGTAAAAAGTAATCTATTTCGTGTTTGGTAATAGGTTTGCGTTGCATTGCCAACGCCATCAGAAGATCCCGCATTCTTATGCCACATTTTTGCAGAAGGACAAAATCCAATGGCATAGCCAAGACTTTTTGCGCGTACGCAGAGGTCTACATCTTCTAAGTATAAGAAAAAACGTTTGTCAAAAAGCCCCACTTTCTCAAGCACTTCTCTGCGAATTAGCATTCCACAGCCTGTTGCGAACTCACTCTCTATTACGCTATCAAAATGTTCTCTATCCACTTCATCTACGCCGCGGTGAAATGCGACCAAATGCTGCCAATCGATACTGCCACCTGCATACCACAAAATTGAACCGAGAAATTTTTTATCATAAGTCTCGTGATATTCAGCACCTTTTGAAAAATAAATTTTTGGAGAAATAATGCCAAAACGTGGATGATCTTCTGCAAATGCTAGAAGATTTTTGATGAGCCCTGAATCAACAGTTGTGTCGCTATTCAGTAATAGTACATATTCTGAGTTATACTTTTCGATCGCGTAATGAATTCCTAAATTATTGCCACCGGTAAATCCCAAATTTGATTCACTTCGTACAACCTCAAACGTTGGGTTTGCTGACTTTGAAGCTTTCTTAAACTTTTTGGGCAATGCATACGGTGTCTGAGAACCATTGTCGACCACCACAACAGACAGCGTTATCTTGGCCAACTGGAGATCGAGTAACGACTGCAGACATTCTGTCGTATCCTCAGGGGTATTATAATTGACTATAATTATAGAAATGTGTGTCACAGGGATATTATACCGCAAATCGTCTGCGGATCATCCAGAAGAGTTTTTCGACTCCGATAGAGTTCCGAACATGCCAGTCAGCAGTCCAGTAGCTTAATGATTTTTGGAGTCGCTCCAAGGACTCAACACTTTCTTTTTCACCTAAAATACCATCAAAAGATCTCGATTCTAGAATCTTAGTGTAGGTCACCACCTCTGCTAAGCTTTGAAGAATTGAGAGACATAAACCACGGTAACTTCCAGATATGCCATTCCAGACAAATAATCGTCGCAGTAATTCATCTGATAACACATCAACTGGGGTCGCTGGTAGTGTCGTGCTCTCACCTTGTGTCGCTTGAATGCTTGTGTATTTATTGAGGCGTTGGACAAATTGACTGACCGAGGTGTAGTTATTGTGAATGAGTGCGTATTTTTCTTCTGCAGGTAGTTGAGAGATAGTGCCTGAAACTTCAGGAACTGCATGAATCGTTTCAGGCCAAGTTACCGCATGTCTCTTAAAAAAACGAATTAAGTAATCAGGCCACCATCCTGCTGATTGCACCCAGTCGCCAAAAATTATATTTTTTCGAGAAATTTTAAGGCAATCAATAGACTGAAAATCTGGATGTTCATTTCGTGAGATTAGTACCAGAATGGTAGCTAGGGTTTCTGGCACAACTTCGTCTGCATCTAGAATGAGGATCCACTCCTTTGTGGATTTCGCGATGGCAGCATTTCTAGCTGGTTCAACGAATCCTACTTTGGGGTGGGTAAAGATTTTATCGGTGTACTGAGATGCAATTTTTACAGTGTCGTCATTGCTTTCCATATCCATGATCACTATTTCATCAGCAAACTTGACCGATTCTAGCGCCTCTTCGAGCGTTTCGGCTGCATTTCTGGTATTGATAACAACAGATAGTGACATGGTTATTTCCTCATCCTAAGAATAGCACGGATTTCGCCTAAAGTTTTATCTTTTCCCAGTAGTAAAACTGTAGCGCCATATACTAACCCCGAAACAATCATGCCTGTGGCGAGTAGAACCATGTTGGTGGACCAAATATCCTGTCCAATCAGAGCAACCGCAGCCATCACAATGCTTGCAAGCAACTGTCGCCAAATTTGATCAAAAAACGAGAACGGAATGTGCTTTTGAACATAGTGAACAGGTAAATATGATGAAAAACTAATTATTAATGCCGCAGCTGCAACACCATTATAACCCCATTGCCAGACCAAAAGCGGTGTCAGAAACCAGGTTGCAGCTGTCCAAAAGAGCATTAATTTAAGTGTAGTGGAAATTTCTCCAATCGCATTCAGTGTATTCGTGAGTGGGCTAGATATCGCACTCCATCCCACGCTGAGGCTAAAAAGAATTAAACTCATAACAGCCGGAGTCCATTTCGCATACTCTGGAAACGTTGCAATCAGGGGGACAATAAAGACGCTCATGCCAGTTATGATGGGAAAAATAACGAGTGTGATAAAAAATAAGGTTTTCTCGATTGCGCGCTTAAGTGCTTCTTTATTGTGCTGAAGGCGAGAAAATGTTGGAAAGGTTATTGCCATCACATTTTGGACTGTTAAATTGTACGGATATAGAGACCATTGCTTGGCCCAGCTTATCATTCCGAATTCTCTGAGAGGTAAAAATGCACCAAGTGCTAGATAAAACAGTTGATCCTTAATACGAGCAAGAAAGTCATTGAGTTGAAATTTAAAACCATATGAAAAAAGTGATTTAAATGATTCTTTATGAAGTGCTACACCAAACGACCAAGGCTGAATGAAAAGCATGACAATGCTTCCCAATACCGACCGCACAATTATTGCGTACGCATAAGCGATAGCACCATATCCCTGCCAGGCCAGATATACTAGTATTCCATAAAATGCAATTTGTTCAGCGATGCTTGGAATTACAAGTTTTGAAAAATCAAGTTTTCTTTCTAGAATGACAGAAGAAATAGTCTTAAGACTTGCGAGGGGAAATGAAATCGCGAGCGCAATCAATATCCAGACGCCAGCGCTCCCTGTTTTTGCTTCTACCCATCCTGTTGAAATGATTGCAATGGTGATCAAAACAATCACCCAAGATAAAACTTGTTGAACTGTAAATGCAGTCCGATACTCGTTAGTGCTTGGTTCCAATTTTTTCTGTACTAATGCTGCAGCAAGCCCAATGTCAGAGAAAAAAGTAAGTATGCCTATGATTTGAATCACAAATCCATAGATTCCAAAATCTTCAGGTTCAAAAAATAAACTGAGAAGCACAGCAGCTGCAAGACCAATGATATTGAGCAAGATGGTGCGAACAAAGTAAGAAACTGCACCTTTGACTGACTTTTTCTTAATCGTATCGAGATCATCAGTATCGAGTTGAGTCTCCGCTTCAAGTGGAAGAGTAGTTGCGACATCGGTCATGATTTTTTTCCTATTGAGTGATGCTCACGATAGAGGAACGCAATAAAAATGAGAATAGATATCCCTGAGATTGAGTCTGCCAATGCACGAACGGATGTTCTCGAAAGAGATACGGCAAGAGTGTGATTTCCTTCTGGCAATGCTACCTGAATCAAACCTGTTTCACTGGTTGTATGATCAACTAATTCGCCATCAATTTCTGTAATCCATCCAGGATATGAGGCTATTGCTATAGTGATTGTTTTTTGCTCAAGCAGTGAGTATGAAATTAATTTCTGATGAACTCTATCAATAAGAAGCTCATGCTCAATGTCAGGACGTATTAGTGAAGTAGGAGGAACTTCTAAGCTCATTGATTTTGGAATAAAGTCAGGAAGTATCTGACTCATTTGAGATTGAATTCGCTCTGGATCGGTGTAATAGAGTGAATCGGGATCATCAAGGTACGATTCTGGTTGAAAATATGGCGTTTGTGTAAATAGTGCCACCAGTGTAATTACAAAAGCAAAATACACTCTTTCGCGGGTTGAAGAAAATAATCGAACTCCACTCGCAATTGCTAAACCTAAAAGTACAACTGCTGGGGATAAAAACCTCCATGGAAATTGCAGATATTCAAATAGAGGAATCGCTTGCCAGAGAGTTTGCGCTTTAAATGTCGTCAGCAAAAGTGCGATACCTGCACAACCAGACCAAAATAAAAGATCTTTTTGCTCTTTGATCAAGCTACTAATACTAAACGCATATTTTTTTGCGGTTGTCACACCGATCACCAATATACCAAGTAGCGTTGCGTAACCAAGAAAGAATGAAATACCATCTTCGGGACCCCACTGTGATCCACCATATGACCAAAGAGGTGTAATCAATTGGCGAACATATAAGAAGTGAAGATTAAAATCAAAATATCCCCCAAGTATGGTTGAGTCTACTTGCGTTAAGTCTTTTTCGAAATAAGAAGGGATACTATAAAAACTTGCAATCCCAACTGCCAATCCAATTGCCAAAATCCAAGTTGAAATTGGTCTTTGGATATCTGCAAATACCATCTTTTTTTCTTTTGAAAGTAGGTCTTTTAACAGAATGTACACGGCAAAAAGAAGTACAAATGGCAATACCATCAGAACAGAAAGATTGTGAGAAAGGAAAACACCAGCTACCGAAACCGTCAGCGTAACCCACCCAAATCGCTGTCCTCGATAGACCTGCAGAATTCCGAGCAACATCCAAGGAAAAAAACTCATTGCCCAGGCTTCACTCACTGCTCCGCGCACAAACAGGTTTACAGCTCGATAAGGAGCGAGCGTTGTGAGCGTTGCAAGAATGACAGCGCCCGCTCCGCCGTACAGCGCTCGTCCAAGTTTTAAACTTCCAACCACCATTATTACTGAAGATAAAACATAAAGCGTTTTTATGGTCAAAACAATTGAAAGTCCTGCACTCCAAAGTAGTGCGCCCACTGCATATGGTAACGGCGCATAGAACTCGAACAATGGCATTCCGTATCCATACCCAAAATTTTCGCTCCAACGAACTGGTACATGGCCATCAGCCCATGCACGACTGAATTCAGAAATTCGAGCAGCGTGAATATAATCATGTACCCGGAAAAATTCTGGTCGAAAGAGAGACCACGATGACCCAACTATAACTACAAGTATTACGAGACTGAATAAGATCTTCTTCACCATCCACCTATTGTAACCCAGAGCCATGATCATTGGTATTCGTGATACTATAAAGTGGTGAAAAAGAAGGAACATCTCGACCAGATTGCCCCGGATACTGAGGTACGCCCAGAAAAAACTGTATCTTTGGCAGGAATTTTGATTAAAACTACCCTACTTTCGCTAGTTTTTACCTTTGTTATGCTGTTTATAACTGGCATAGTTGCGGCTGGTTTTATGTATCGTCAATTTGTCAAATTTACTGACGCCAGCAACACCACTCCGCCCGAGTTCATCCAAATGGTGAGAACAGCGTATGAGACTTCTCCAACAGCCACAAATGGAAAGAAAAATTTCCTGGTACTTGGACTAGATAGTTTAGAATCAAGACCGGGAAGTCCCGCACTTTCAGATACTATTCTTTTGATTTCTGTAGATCTGCAGACAGGAAAAGTCAACTCATTGCCGCTGCCACGGGACATCTGGAGTGAAGCGTATCAAACGAAAATAAATGCGCTCTATGTCTATGGTGCTGAACGATACCCAGACCGTCCTGAGCAATTTTCAGAAGAAGTTATTTCAGAATTAACTGGTGTTCCCATTCATCACACGGTTCTAATATCACTCAGTTCGTTGGAGGGAATTATTGATGCAGTCGACGGAATTGAAGTAGATGTACCGGTTGGATTTAGTGATTCTACTTTTCCCAAACCAGATGTCGATGTTACTACTGTCACTGATCCTGAGCAGCTCTATCAAGCCATCACATTTGAAAAAGGCCCTCAACAAATGTCGGGCGAGCGAGCTCTCCAGTACATTCGTAGTCGAAATAGTGACACTGCAGAGGAGGCTACTGATGTTGCACGCAATCGTCGTCAACAGGTAGTGTTGACGTCACTTATACAAAAAATAACATCGCGAGATGTTTTGTTTAATCCAGAGATTGTAGCGAAGTTGTATGTGCTCTATCAAGAAACGTTTGAAAAACAATTGCCTATTTCTGAAGTGCTATCTACTGGGTTTACCTTGGTGGAAAACGATGCGCAACCTGAGATGATAGCCCACAATCTTCCTATTTTTCCTGAAGATGAAAATGGGGTAATTGAGCATCCACCGGTTAGTGAGTATAATAATCAGTGGGTGTATCGCATCATCGATCCAGAGAAATTTAGCTCAACTGTCAGGTCATTACTTGGCATGCAAGTATCTACTCCATAAAATCCGATACTCCCAACATCCACAATAGACCGTATAATAGACATATGAACTCAGCAAGCACATCTCAACGCACGATCCTGGTAACAGGAGGGTCTGGTTTTATTGGATCAAATTTTATTCACTACTGGCTCAAAACGTACCAAGATGATGCAATCATCAATCTAGACGCGCTGACCTATGCGGGAAATAATGAAAATCACGTACAGATTGCCGATGACCCACGATACACATTTGTTAAAGGCTCAATTTGCGACGCAGCTCTCGTTGATTCATTAGTTAAGAGTGTGAATCGTATCGTTCACTTTGCTGCAGAAACACACGTTGATCGATCCATTCTCGAGCCAGCTCTTTTTCTAGAAACAAATGTTCTTGGAACGCAAGTGTTGCTCGATGCGGCACTTCGTCATGACATTCAGCATTTTCATCATATCTCTACTGATGAAGTTTTTGGCACACTAGCTCTAGAAGCAGATACTCAATTTTCAGAGGACACTCATTATGACCCCAGAAGTCCTTATTCTGCCAGCAAAGCTGCATCAGATCATCTCGTCCGTGCATATGGTGAAACCTATGGTTTGCCATACACCATCACCAATTGTTCAAATAACTACGGTGAGTATCAGTTTCCAGAAAAATTAGTACCACTTGCGATTACGAACATTCTTGAAGGCAAAAAAGTACCTATCTATGGAAATGGAAAACAGGTTAGGGATTGGCTGTATGTTCAAGATCACTGCTCTGCAATCGACTTAGTAATCAAGAATAAAAAGTTTGGTGAAACATATGTGGTTGGTGGACTTTCGCAAGATATTCCTAATATAGACGTTGTTTCGATGATTCTTGAACTCATGAATGCCCCAAGCGATCAGCTAGAATTCGTAAAAGACCGCGCTGGCCATGATGAGCGATACAGTGTAAACTGGTCAAAAATTACCACAAATCTTGGGTGGAAGCCAGCCGTTAGCCTCAAAGAAGGGTTGCAAAAGACAATTGAGTGGTATGAGGCCAATGAATCCTGGTGGAAGCCACTAAAAATAGCAAATAAAGACTTTTACGAGAAAAACTACCAACCAATTAGTCAGGAGTGATCATGGATATCCACACTAAATACCACAAAAAAGTAACAGTTCAGGAGTATGGCTCAAAAGCACCTTCAATTACTGGTGTTGAATTTATGAAGAGTCCGTTTCACAAAGATGACGGTGGCAATTTTACAGAAATATTTCGACTCACAGAAGGACGTGTAGAGGGCTTGGTAGACTCTTTTGAAGTTCGGCAGTTAAGCATGTCTGTCGTAGTGCCAGGCACTATCAAAGCATATCATTTACATTACGAGCAAGATGATTTATGGTTTGTTTCTCCCTATGACCGTCTCCTCGTAAATTTACACGACGTACGTCAGGACTCACCGACATTTGATACCCATATGCGGCTCGTCCTTGGCGCAGGTAGCGCCGTACAGGTGAGAATACCAAAGGGTGTCGCTCATGGCGTCTCTAATCCGTATCATCGTGATATGACCTTGTTTTATGCGACTTCACAACAGTTTAATGCGAAAGATCCTGACGAGCAGCGCCTGCCATGGGATGTGTTCGGATCTGAAGTATGGGAACTAACTCGTGGATAATACAGAAAAAGTTTCAGTTATTGTTACAGGGAGCAATGGTCTCATTGGGTCAAAATTTGTTTCAGAGGCTGCAGATGATTTTGAGATAATTCCTGCCGATATTAACAGTGAGACTAATCCAGTTGATATTACCAACAAATCGCAAGTGTTCGAACTGATTGAAAAAACACAACCAGTGGCACTTGTCCATTTTGCAGCATTTACGAACGTAACAGCAGCTTGGGAGCAGTCAGAAGATAAAAATGGTCCCGCATTCCTGGTTAATGTCGTTGGTACTCAAAACATTATTGCCGCTTGTGAACAATATGGAGTTCATTTAATTCATATTTCAACAGCGTATGTATTTGATGGCACAAAAAATGAAATGTATATAGAATCGGATTCGCCAAACCCTATCGAGTGGTATGGCAAAACCAAAGCAATTGCAGAAGAGGCTGTGCTAAATAGTACTTGTTTGAATACTGTTTTTCGCATTGATCAGCCATTTAGATCTGATGATTTTGCTCGTCACGATGTTGTACGAAGAACTGTTCGTGGAATGCTCACAGACTCACTGTATCCACAATTTACTGATCATTTCTTTGCGGCGACATATATCGATGATTTTGCAACAGTGCTTCGTTGGGCAATTACTGAAAAAAAAGCTGGTATCTACCACTGTACAACCAATACTAAAGTCAGTGACTTTGAATTTGCAACCCATATTCAGCAACAACTAGAAATTGAGTATGCAATAAAAAAAACGACGCTAGTTGAATACCTCAAAACGACCGTAAGACCCTATCAACAAAACACTGCGCTCAATTCAGATAAACTTCTTCGAGACTCTCAATTGCAGTTACTCTCTTTGCCCGAGGCACTCGCAAGCGTAGTTATTGATCTTGACGCTCTTGCAACTGACGCCACTTGATAATTTTTTCGTGATCTCCTGATAGCAATACATCTGGAACCGCCCATGTTTGATACTCCCTTGGTCTCGTATACTGTGGATAACCGAGTTTCCCGGGAGTGTCATGAGACTCACCTTCCAAGCTTTCTTGGTTACCGAGCACAGTAGGTTGGAGGCGGACGAGTGAATCGATCATAACGAGTGCAGCTGGCTCACCACCAGTGAGCACATAGTCTCCAATCCTTACCTCTGCATCTATTAAATGCTCGGCTACGCGCTCATCAACACCTTCATAATGACCGCAAATAATCACAATTCTCTCAAGTTCAGACCACTCACGCGCAACAGTTTGGGTGTACATTTCTCCTTTTGCGGAAGTTAGAAGTATTTTCTGGTGAGCAGTGCCTTTTTTTGCATCTAGATGCTTGAGCGCGCGAGCAATGGGTTCGATTTTCATAACCATACCAGGTCCACCGCCAAATGGGCGATCATCAGTAAGTTTGTGAGGAAGATCAGCAAACGTGCGGATATCAACCACATTGTATTCAACCGTGGGAGTAACGGCAGCTCTTTTGAGCATTGATTGATGAAGTGGCCCAGTAAAAAATTCTGGGAATAAAGTTAAAATGTCAAACAGCATACAACCATTATACGTCCTATTTATTAGAGCGTCATTACCTGCTATCATTCTCCTAGCTTATGCCAACCACACCACAATCAGTTGGACCAACACTCACTAATGTAACTCAAATGGGTCGACAAGTTGTCAAATTTGGTCTAGTGGGATTGGTTGTGCTCATGGTTGGTAGGGTATCGATAAACGCATTTATAGCATACTGGAAAGCCACGCATCCGCCTCCTCCGCCCCCGCCAACTGTTGGTTTTGGGGCTTTGCCAACGCTGCAATTTCCAGATGGATCAGAGGATAACCCGATTTCATATCGACTAGAAACTGCAGACGGTCGCTTGCCAGAATTTGGTGATCGCGCTAAAGTGTTCTTTATGCCAAAGGCTGCGTCGAGTTTACTCGACGACCAGCGCGCACGTTCCATTGCGAGTGAATTTGGGTTTCTATTTGACCCAGAAATTTTAAGCAATGAGCGGTATCGATGGACAAAATCTGAGCCGCTTCAATCAACGCTTGAGCTCAACACGCGAAATCATCATTTTGAAATGACAACTGATTATTTGTCACGGCCAGAGTTACTTTTGGGAAGCAGCGTGCCAACTACCTTTAAAGCAGTAGACACCGTAAAAAACTGGATGAAGGGTGCAAGGTTGTTACCATCCGACGTTGCGACTGCTTCAGGTGAGGTTGTATATATGAAGGCGATTGGCGGCGAGCTTGAGGAGGCAGTTTCCCCATCTGACGCCGATTATCTTCAGGTTGATTTGTTTCGCACACCAATTGACAATAGGTACAGGATGTATAGCCCAGAAGGGTTGACGGGCGTTATTTCTGCAGTCATCAGTGGTTCATTTCGCGCTGATGATTCTATCGTTGAAATTGCCTCTTATTATTCTCCCGTTGATTACTCTCAGGTTCATACGTATCCAATACGAACCTCTCAAGAAGCATGGCAGGTGTTGCAGGCTGGGGAAGGGTATATTGCTCATCCCGCCGCAAATGAAACCGCAGTTATCAGATCAGTCTCTCTTGGCTATTACGACGACTTCGAAGAACAGGAGTATCTCCAACCAATTTATGTATTTTCAAATCCAGAAGATGGGTTCTTAGGGTTTGTGAGTGCAGTTGATCCAGAGTTCATCCAAAGCACTCGATAAGTACCTGTATAATGTCACTATGAATACACAAATCATTCGAACCCGAATGGCTCCAAGTCCGACTGGTGAGTATCACGTCGGTCATATTGCTACGTTACTCAAAAACTACGCGTTTGCCAAAAAGCACGATGGTGCATTTATTTTGAGAATTGAGGATACCGATCAATTTCGACTTGTTCCAGGTGCTGTAGAAAAGATTTTGAGCGTGATTAAGGCATATGGTCTCGATTGGGATGAAGGTCCCGAAAAAGGAGGTCCTCATGAGCCGTACGTGCAATCTCAAAGATTGAGTAGGTACAAAGACTATGCACTTAAACTTGTTGAAGATGGCGCTGCGTATTACTGCACCTGCTCCCCGGACAGACTGTCTGCCCTACGTGAACAACAGCAAAAGGACAAACAACCACCAAAATATGATCGCCACTGTGTTAGTAAGCAATCAGAAATTAAAAAACAAATTGACGCTGGTGAAGAATATGTCATTCGACTACTAGTTCCAGATGATGAACCAGTATCATTTGACGATATGATTCGTGGCGAGATTACAACTCCTTCAGCAAGTGTTGATGATCAGGTATTGCTAAAATCTGACGGTTTCCCGACCTATCATCTCGCGGTCGTTGCTGATGACCATGAAATGGAAATTACCCATGTTCTGCGCGGTGAAGAATGGATAAGTTCTACACCGAAACACGTACTTTTATATCGAGCTTTCGGATGGGAGCCTCCCGTATATGGCCATATACCCGTTTTTCTCAATCCAGATGGAAAAGGTAAAATGAGTAAGCGAAAAGGTACAGTTTCTGCTCAATCTTTCCTTGACGCTGGTTATCTTCCAGAGGCACTTCTTAATTTTTTTATGATTCTAGGATGGACACCGCAAGATCAGCGAGAAATGTTGACGTTGCATGAGTACATTCAAGAATTTGATCCAAAAGATATTAGCCCTAAGTCGGTAGTTTTTGATGTCAAAAAATTAGAGTGGATAAACGGACAATATATTAGATTGCTTCCTTCAGCAGAACTTGAGCGAAGAATTCACCCTTTTTTACCGGATGATTTTCCAAATGATGCACTTCATAAAATTCTTCCACTTGTTGCTGACCGCTTAGTAACCTTGCGCGATATTGAGGAGCATACCACCTTTTTTTACCGTTCAATTACTATTGATCCTCAACTTCTTACCAAAAAATCAACTGCCACAGAAGTCACAAATCAACTTGCAGAAACCAAGGATGTACTTTCTCGGATAGATGATTGGACCGTGGAAGAAATTGAACGTCACATCCGAGATCTACAGGAGGAGCGCAGCTGGCACAAGCGTCAGTACTTCATGATGCTCCGTGTTGCGATTACCGGCAAAACTGCCACCCCCCCACTTTTTGAAACTATGGAGGTGCTCGGAAAAGAAAAGGTATTGAGTCGATTACTGATTCAAAGTGATGCGCTTTCAGTTTGAAACATATTATGACAACTCAATCTGCCCATTTAATCAAGTTAAAGTCACTGAACAAAGAACTGCGCTCAAAAGTTTTGAATACGTATCCCGAACTACAAGACTCCATTAAAGAAGACGCTGTCGAACAACTCGCTGATATTGTCATACATGAATATGGGTCGGTTTCCTACCCTGCTACGTTGTCAGTAGAGAGCCAAGTATCGCAAGCATTGTCAAATGAATCGAGTCATGCCCCAGAAATAGCATGGGATATCTCACTCGAAGAGTTTCAGATAGTACTTGATAAGCTCAAAGCGCTTTCCCAGCTGCCGCCAGGTTCACCACCAGATGAGACCGCACTCTACTTAGAACAACAATTGAGCGATATTTTTGGATTTACCGTTTGCTCTCGTCTAAAATCGCTCACCTTACCAACCATGTCCGGCACCATCTATGCTGATCAGCATTTGCCACTAAATAATGAGAGAGCTACAACTTCTGGCCGCATTAGGGAGGCTGGCGTTAGGCGCTACAGATCGGCATTTGGCTATCCGCACACTGATGTTGTGAACTCTAATGTGGCCACATACGTACTTGGTCTGCCACTTCAAAACCTACCCGAATGGTCGCAAGAATCTCATGATCTAAGGGGTGCCTATAAGAATATCAAAATTGTGGTCATTAATCCTGCTGATGCGAGAGCGGTAATTGCAGTTGTTGGTGATATTGCACCAACGCTCGACACATTATTTCAATGCACTGGCTCCCCAGCACTTATTCGTGACGGGTTATTTTGGAGTCCAAAAGCGAATGGTAAATGTATTCTCTACTTAGTCGATGATCCAAAAAATGAAGTACCGCTTGGAATAATTCCACTCCATCATCCAACCCTCTCATGACGAAGCTTCATCCTGCACTCTCCAATATATTTTTTTCACCGCTCTTGCCATCTGAGCAGATTGATGCTTTTCTATCTACACAAAGTAATGATAATTTTTCAAGTGTGTTGCAAGAACTGATTACGTTTATTAACTACACAACACTTTCAATCATATTAGAAAGCCTTTCAACGGTTCAGGGGCGCCAACAATTTATGAATTCGTTTATCTTCAGGTATACTGACACTGATTTTTTTGATACGTTTAAAGAGCAGCATACTGATGTGCTACCCATAATTGTTGAAAAAATAGAAAGAACACTCCTCAGCATATTGTCTGATGGTGAAACGCCATGATTACCATTCACCTATTTATTGGCTCGAGATATCCGGTTGATCGCAAAAAGCTTCGTGCATGTGCAAAAAAATCATTGCAAGATCAGGGAGTTGAAGATGCTCAAATTGATATTTCAATTGTCGGATCAAGGAAAATAAAGACATTAAATGAATCCAAACTTGGTCATGCTGGTTCAACAGATGTGCTGTCGTTTCCTCAGCATGAAAAGAATCAGCTTGACGATTTTCCCCTTCCAGAAGGTGTGGCTCCACATTTAGGAGATATTGTCATTAGTTTTCCTGAAGCGGTTGCTTCGGCAAAACGTTACGGTAAACTAGTTGATGATCAGCTGTGCTTTTATTTGCAGCATGGAATTATGCATTTGTTAGGGTACCACCATGAGTAATTGGAATCGAAAATATCGTCCAACGTCTGTTGACGAGCTACATTTGAAATCCGTTCGGGAACAACTGCAGTCACTTTTTACCAGTGGAATTTTTCCTCAAGCGTTATTGTTTGCGGGCCCAAAGGGTACGGGAAAGACTTCCGCATCACGAATTATTGGTGCTACATTGAACGATCCAAATAATGCAAAATCTCTCGAAAGTATTCGAAGTGGTTCAGGCAAATCAACGTCATTTTCTAGTCCAGATTTAACAGAGCCGCTCGTGTCAAAGATATTTCGCGGTGAATCGTATGTAGTGAATGAAATGGATGCTGCCAGCAATCGTGGAATTGATGACGTTCGACAACTAAAAGAACGCGTCGCCCTCCCACCTCAAGAAGGAAGTGTGTCGGTCTATATTTTAGATGAAGCACACATGCTAACTACCGAGGCATTTAATGCGTTACTTAAAGTTCTTGAAGAACCACCAAGTCATGCGATTTTCATCCTTGCTACAACTGAAATGCATAAAATTCCTGCTACAGTTCTTTCACGATGTCAGGTTATTCAATTTCACAAGGCTTCGCCCGAGGAACTTTCTGAAGCAATTTCGAATGTGCTTGAATCTGAAAAAATACCGTTTGATGAAGCGGGATTGACTGAAATTATACTTCAATCAGATGGTAGTTTTCGTGATGCAATCAAGTTGGCAGAGCATGCATCACGATCCGGTGCAATCTCCACAGAATCTGTACGGTCTGTTTCGTCAGGTTCATTAGTCGAACAGGTACAATCGATTGTGACATCAATTTTAAATAAAGATGCTAAGGAAGTAGTCACGCTATTTTCAAAATTAAGGGACAATAAGGTACAACAACAATATCTTCATCAACAGTTGCTCGAATACTTACATGATTCGATGACATTGGCCATCGAGAATGATGACAATTCATCATCACTAAATGTTCGAGTGTGCACATTTTTATTACAAGAGTTTTCTGATGAAGTACTGACATACTCGAGTCCAATTCCACTCCTACCACTTGAGCTAAAAGCTTTAGAGATTATTGCACGCTCTCAGAAAAAATCTGGAGGAGGCGGAGCAGATGGGGAACCTGTTCGCAAGTCCAGTAGTAGCACAAAAAAACATGCGCCAGTATCAAAAAAAGCACTTATCGAGGCTTTGGAGCCTGCATTAGATTTAGATTATGAAATGCCCGTGACACAAAAATTTGCTGATACGGTGAGTACTGCAGCTGGTGACGGCCATATCCTTTGCACAAAATGGGAACAGTTTGCCGAACTTGTGGCTAATGAAAATTCTACCGTTGCGGCGCTTATTCGATCTGCGAAGCCAATTTCTGGTGAACACGGATCGGCGACGATTCGGGTCTACTATTCTTTTCATCAAGAACAACTGCAGGGCCCAAAGATAGCAGCGATTTTGAGTAAACCTATCGCAATGCTCTGTGGAGGACATGTTTCGTTAACATTTATCAAAGCAGATGTACCAGAAACAGCAGACGTAATTGAGGTTAGTGACTCTACCTCACTTGAAACACTCGCCGCGAAAGCACTTCTTTAAACTGTTGCTCGTGCTAAGAAAATAACTATCGTGTTCCGCTGATTATTTGCTACAATAGTGTGACTCACAAATAGAAAAGACTTACCTCGAAAGGAACTATGGCAAATCCGTTTAAAGCACTTGGAGACCTCAATAATCTCAGAAAGCAAGCAAAGCAAATGCAAGATGAGCTTGCAAATGAGCGAATCACTCTAGAAGAAGGTGATGTGGTTGTTGTAATTGGTGGGGATCAAACAATTCATAAACTATCAGTTCAGGGCGTTTCAAGCAGTGAAGTCATTGATGTTCTTAATAAAGCAATCAAGCAATCTCAAGAGCTTGCAGCCAAGAAACTACAAAGCATGACTGGTGGATTGTCAGGTATGCTTGGGGGTGGAAACTAATAGCATGGACCTCGTCGTAGCGACAACAAATTCAAATAAATTATCCGAGATCAAAGAAATTTTTCAAGATCTACCGTTGACCATATTTTCACTGGCAGACGTTAGTATGCAAGATGTGGATGTTGAAGAAACAGGTACCACGTTCGCAGAAAATGCCTACATTAAGGCTGCATTTTATTCAAATGTAACGCACAAACTCTGTGTTGCTGATGACTCAGGTTTAGAAGTCACAGCTCTCAATAACGAACCTGGGGTGGCGAGTAATCGTTGGCATCCTGGTACCGACGGCGAAAAGAATCAAGCGCTCCTCAATCGAATTGCTACCGCTGGAGATCGCTCGGCCCGTTTTGTTACAGTTGCATGCCTCTTGCAAGAGGGTGCTGAACCACTTTATTTTGAAGGAGTTATAACAGGGAAAATTGCAGAGCAGCCTTCAGGATCTGCTGGTTTTGGTTACGATCCTATTTTTACCCCAGATGGGGAGACAGATACCTTTGCGCAATTGGGCTCTGAATATAAAGCCAAATACTCTCACCGCGCACGTGCATTCATGAAAGTAAAAGATCACCTCGTGACAACTACCTCTTTGAATAAATCACCAAAAAACTAGAAAGGATATATGTCTAATTATCACCGAACCGTGATGCAACAGTATGTACCACCAGATGAGTTACTCGAAAAATATGCTCGCGTTCTGGTACTTTTTGCACTTAACAGCGGAAAAGGGGTGAAAAAAGGTGATGTAGTTCAATGTTTGGTGCCTGATGTCGCCAAGCCATTAGCATTTCATTTACAAAATGTGCTTCTTGAAGCTGGTGCACAACCTCTCATCAAATTACTACCAACCGGTTTTGATCGTACCTTTTATGCATTGGCATCTGACAAACAATTGACATTTTTTCCTGAAGAATTTCTAAAAGAACGTGCTAAATTGATTGATCATACTATCGGTATTATTGCTGATGTTGATCCTACAGAACTTTCTAGTACCGATCCTGCCAAAATTATGCTTGCGCGCAACGCAAAAAAACCATTTCGAGATTTACTGATTGATAAAGAAAATAGCGGTAAATACACCTGGACACTTGCTCTTTGGGGTACTGAGGCAAAAGCAAAAATTGTTGGCCTCTCGCTTGAGGATTACTGGAAACAAATCATTCAAGCATGTTTCTTGGATAGTCAAAACCCAATTGCTGAATGGGAGTCGCTCTATAGACTGCAAAAGAAAATAAAGGATCGTCTCAATAAAATGAGTATAGAAAAAATCCATATGGTTGGAGCAGATGCAGATCTCCATGTTCAGCTGGGTACAAATAGAGTTTGGAGTGGTGGTCGGGGTAGAAACATACCTAGTTTTGAACTATTTACATCACCTGACTGGCGAGGGACAGAAGGCTGGATTCAATTCAATCAACCAGTGTATCGATACGGCGCAGTTATTGATGGCGCACGACTAGAGTTTAAAAAAGGATTGGTGACAAGCGCAACTGCTCGTACTGGGCAAAAACTGCTAGAAGAAATGCTCAATACGAAAAATGCAGACAAATTGGGAGAATTTTCACTAACCGATGCCAGAATGTCGCGCATTACACATCCCATGGCTGAGACTTTGTTTGATGAAAACGTGGGAGGACCCTACGGTAACACGCATGTTGCCATTGGAATGGCGTATCGAGATTGCTACCGAGGTGACCCTGCGACAGTTTCAAAATCAGAATGGGAAAAAATGGGGTTCAATGACTCATCAGAACATACAGATATAGTCTCAACAACCGACAGAACTGTAACGGCTACATTGAGCGATGGAAGTACTCGAATTATCTATAAAGACGGTACATTTCAGGTCTAGCGAGCTTTTGCCAGCATTAATCGCACCATTTTTGTGAGTATTTTTTTTCGAACCTGGACCTTACGCAACAGTAATTTCTGGCATGTGATACACATTTTGTACTGCTTGGAGGATTTTGATGCCCTCCTCAAATGGTCGCTTGAAGACTTTTCTGCCCATAATTAAGCCAGCACCGCCACCTCGTTTATTGATTACTGCAGCTCTGACCGCAGCACGCAAGTCATCGTCTCCTTTGGACTCGCCCCCGGAATTAATCATGCTGATTTTTCCCATATAACTGTGGGCAACTTGATATCTGACCAAATCGATTGGATGATCTGAGAGAAGTTGATCGTACATACCTTCAGCATACTTGCTGAAACCCAAACTACTAAATCCTCTTGTGGAGGTTGGCATTTTTTGCTTAATAATGTCAGCGCCAAGTGTCACACCGATGTGTATAGCTTGTGCAGTAATGTCAGCGGAGGAAGTGAAATCAGTGCCATCTTTTTCATACCCATCGTTTCTTGGGTAGCACCACAATATTGTAAATAATCCCCTCTGGTGGGCATCTTCGAAGAGTGCTGCAATTTCTTGTATTTGACGATGTGATTGCTCTGAACCAAAATAAATTGTTGCTCCAACGCCTGCAGCACCCATATCAGCTATTTGTTGGGCAGACGTAAAAAGCAATTGATTTGTTTGTTCAGGGTATGTCAGATGCTCACTGTGATTTGCTTTAACAATAAATGGAATTTGGTCAGCGTATTTTTTTGATACCAAGCCCAAAATACCTGATGTTGAGGCAACGCCATTGCATCCGCCTTCAATTGCCATTTTGACTATAACTTCTGGATCAAAATACTGGGGATTTGAATAAAACGAGTATGCCGCAGTATGCTCCATTCCCTGATCAACCGGGAAAATGGACATGTATCCCGTTCCAGATAGCGAGCCGTGATTGTACAGACGCTTCAGATTTGAAATTACTGCTTCGGATCGATTACTGTCAGAAAAAACTCGAGTGACATGATCACCGCCTGGAATCACAATACTTTCTTTTGGAATCTTGGTGCAGGTGTGATGAAGGAGTGTTTCTACTTCTTCACCGAGGATGGTTTCAATTTCTTGAATCGACATAGGCTGTACTTTCGAGTATGAATTCTGGTACTATGGTTACTGTTATTACTTTACCAGATTAACCATAAAACGCCATGCCGACTCCTGCCCTGAGCCCACAAAACCCTATCGCTTACTTCTGTGCAGAGTTTGGATTTGATACTTCTATCCCAATATATGCAGGTGGACTTGGTATCTTAGCCGGTGACACCATAAAGCAAGCTGCAGACAATGGCACCCCCTTCATTGGCATTGGACTACTTTACAGAGGATACGGGGCGATTCAGAGTCTTACTCAGGATGGTATGCAGATTGAGCATGACAATCTTTTTGATCCGTTATCAGTTGGTCTTGAGCATGTATATGTTGATAATGATCCCTTATTTTTAAAAATTCACCTAACGGAGGTTGATGTTTGGGTCAGAGTTTGGAAAAAGACATTTAATAATAACGTTGTACTCTACCTCCTTGATACAGAAACTGATCAAAATCAGTTAAGTGAACGCAGCATTACCCAAATTCTCTACTCAGGAACTCAAGAACAGCAACTGAAGCAGCAACTTATACTGGGCATAGGTGGGATTAAACTTCTCAGAGAACTCGATGTGAGACCATATTTATACCACGTGAATGAGGGACGACCTGCTTTCTTGCATTGGCAATTAATTAGAATGTTCATGGATACGCATGGGATGAACTATCAGAGTGCTCGTACACTGGCAATTGAAAAAACTGTGTATACGAACCACACCTTGGTCGCAGCTGGAAATCAAGGGTATTCTATGGATTTGTTAAAAGTATTTGCACGGTATTATGCGCAAAAAATGGGAATAAGTACCGAGCAACTCCTTGCAGACGGCATAGATCTTGATCCAGAAGTATTCTCGATCACCAACTATGCGCTCAATACTTCGCACCGCGCCAATGGCGTCAGTGAACTTCATACCAAGCTTTCTCAGGGCACCTGGTCGCGATATGATTGGGTAAACGTAACGAATGGCGTGCATCTTCCTACATGGCAAGATCAAGAACTCCACTCACAAAAGGATGCACCTGCAGCACTATGGAACCGCCATCATCAGCTTAAAGAGGATTTGGCGCGATACGTACAAAGTGTCACCGGATATACGTATGATCACAATCGTCTTGTCATTAGTTGGGCTCGAAGAATTGCGGGTTACAAGCAGCTTCCACTACTCTTTCGTGATTTAGAGAGACTGACACAACTGATCAAGAATTCAAAACATCCCATTCAACTCTTGGTTTCTGGAAAAGCGCATATTGGGGACACGACTGGAAAGCACGAATTGCAATCAATTATTAAAATTTTTCAAAATGAGTTATCTGGTCACGCTCTCTTTGTGCCTAATTACTCAATTGAAGTAGCACAACAGCTCACGAGAGGCTCTGACGTGTGGCTGAATACCCCTGAGTTTGGTCGAGAAGCGAGTGGAACTTCTGGTATGAAGGCAATTTCTAATGGAGTTTTGCAATGCACCGTTGCAGACGGTTGGGCTGCGGAAGTTGATTGGTCTGAGGTGGGTTGGAAGCTTAATCATGAGGATCTTTCTACAAGTATCTACCAGACACTAGAAGAAGAAATAGTGCCGCTTTTTTATGCCTGCAATGCCGATGGGTTACCAGATCGCTGGATAACCATGATGCAAAAATCAATTGAACTATCAGAAAAATTTAGCTCAAAGCGAATGCTTGATGAGTATTTACACAAGTTATATCAAGTAAATCAGTAATATAATTACTGTTATAAAAGTAAGTTTTTTAGTCGTAGCTAAAACGCATAATAGACCCGTAGCTCACCAGGTACGATATCGATTTGAGCAATATCTTGAAAGTCCTCAGACTGAGTGAGTGTATCCATGGCTTGCTCGAGGTATTTAGTGGCCGCTACTTCCATAACGCTGTTCAGGAGACCTGCTCCCGTAACTGTTGTGTTCTGAATTTCTAAGTTAATTTTAGTGTCATCCACAACGACCTCTGCCGTAAGGATTTGACCCTGTTTCCAGGTCAGAAGTAAGACGCCTACGCCTTGATTGAGGGTTATGGTCGCATCAACAACAGGGTTGTCACTGGGAGCTTGATTGTCTAGTTCTCGAGCTAGTAAGTAATTTAAATCAGATTCTTGAACACCAACAGTGTATGAGCCATCCACGGGAGTAATTTTCTCTATAACTTGCTGATCCTCTGACTGAATTACTTGCTGAACTTCAATATCTGACACTTCATCTGTGGGAGCGACTGCTTCTCTAGCACGGATTGATTGATAGATAACAATAGTAAGCAGTAAGGCGGCAACAATATACGGCCACTTGTGATGATGTCGTCGTAATGAACTAAATTCAGACTGGTTACTATATGCCATATTTTCATTGTACAATATGTGATGAGGTGTGTGGAAGTAGGCATTTATATAGCAAACGCATTCATTTTGTGGTAGGCTATACCTCGAGAATATCGCTTTGATAAGAGCGTAATTCAAGCGCCAATCCCGGATAGTGAAGTGGCATCACAACAGATTCTGACTCTGTTATCCTAGGTTCGAATCCTAGTCCGGGATCATGAGTGTCAATGAGTAAGACCGCTTCATTGTCTATGATACAAGTCTATCATACGATGATTTCATGAAAAAAAATGTCCTGATTGTTGAAGACGATTGGCAACTCGCTAATCTACTCCGCGCACAGATTGAGAAGAAGTCACATAGTTGTCACACGTCTCATACTATTTTTGACGCCTATGCGCAGCTTGAGTCCAAACAGTTTGACTTGGTGCTTTTGGATAGAATGCTACCCGATGGCGACGGGCTTGAAGTCGCTCGGTATTTACGTGATTGCCATTTTCAAACGAAAATTATTGTACTTTCTAGACAACATCACCTCGATGAACGAATTCGCGGACTTGAAGACGGTGCAGACGATTATGTGCCCAAGCCTTTTTCACTACCAGAGCTTCTCATTAAATCTAATAAATTGCTTCAGGTTGTAAAGCACCCACCGCTAGAAGACTATGAAATAGGTGCAGCCAGATTTATTGCAGGGAGTGGTGTGTTAATTACCCCACAAGGTGAGAAGCAGCTTCGCAGAAAAGAAGCTGCAATTCTAACCTGCCTACTACGATCACGCCCATCTACCGTTTCACGAGAAAAGATAATTGATGCTGTGTGGCACGCAGCCGATGATGCACCGAGTTACGCCTCTATTGATGTCTATATTCGAAGGCTGAGGATATCGCTCGGTGACTACTCAAGGTATTTGCAAACTGTTCGTGGATTTGGATACCGATGCGAGTGATATTATTGCTCGCTAGGCCTTTGGTAATCTGATTGAAATCCAGGTTCCTACACCTACTCTGCTCATAATTGAGAGTGTGCCCCCATATTGATGAATCGTTTCGCGTACAAATGGTAGCCCAATTCCATTGCCAGTCGATTTTGTACTGAAAGACGTCTTTGAGGCTAGTTTTAGCTGCCGCTCGCTCATACCATGGCCGAAATCTGTAATGTCAATCCTAACCCAAGCCTTTCGAGCTGAGAGATGCACGATGATTTTCTCGTTGCGTGAGGCTTCGATTGCATTTTTGAGTATGCAAATTAGCATCTCACTAACTAAAGTAGAACTGCCCAGTATTTGTGCATCTATAGTTCTCGCAGTAATGTAAGATATTTGACTTTGATTTGAATTTTGCACTAACTTAATAGCCTCAGTTAAAAGCACATTGAGATCTACTGGTCCACTTCTTGGAGTCTGATTGTCCAACACGCTATTCAAGATGTTTTTCATGCGATCAATCGCTACCAATGATGAGTTAAGCAACATTTGTTGCTCAGACAGATTTGATTTTTCCAAACTTTGTTGAACACAGCATTTAATAACGGTAAGTGGCGTTGCACAAGCATGTGCGAGGGTTTTTGGGTTAGAAAAAAGTGCGTGGTCATTAGAGTTTGTATCAGTTTTTTCAACTAGCACTCGTAGATTCTTTTTGGTAAAGGAATCTCCTTTGAATGCACTAGAGAGTTGTGAAATAAACTGCCGCATAAATGGTATGGGGCAGCTAAGATCGCGATCATATACGCTATGTTTGTGAGTCGCAATAAGTATGATGTACTTATTGACTTACAGCGTCTGTTTGCGGTTGAATTGTCTCAATGTCAGTTATATCCCAGACCTGCAAACACGGCGCGTCAAAAGGCCTGCAATACTCAACACGCAATAAAGATTGATCAAGTGGAATCATCATTCGATGACTATTTACGACTAGAAATATTTCATCAAATCCTCTTGCTCGCTCCAAGAATTTCTCTGGAATAGAGTGTACGGGCTGACCAATTCCCTCAATATACAGTGAGTCAACGGGCCTGCGATGCAAATAGAGCAATATCCCGTCAGGAAGCGTTCCAAAATGCCCTTCTGTAGCAACTGCAATCGTTTTGTCTTGAGATTCTTGGGTAATACGTTGAACAACTTCATGCACTCCATGCCCAGATGACCATTCTGTCAAATACTGCTCTCTATCAGATGAGACAAAGGGCGTCATGTTGTAATCACTCATTAGCGGAATAGCAAAAGCCATTGACTGAGTGACTGTATTCGCGATCAAAAGCGCCAGAATTGCCCCAACTGCAATCTGCCTTACCCCTTTGAGGCGACTCGTGAGATCTATAAGTGCATCAAAACTCAGTGCGGCAGCAACAGTAAAAAAGAGAGTGGCGGGAAAGAGATAACGAGGATACACGACCTTTCCCAGAAGCGCGATTGGCAAAATAAATAGGACTCCACACCAAAAAAAGAGATGCGTTCGCTGCTGATGTTTCTTTAGGAATAAGCCAATTAGCATCACTGCAGATACTGCTGGTGTCAGATACTGGAGAAAATAGCGTATATAATTTGGAATACTACCGATCGTGTCTTTCCACATTCCTTGGAAGAATACATCAGAAAATGGGTGTAAAAAATCTCCGCCCCTTCTGAATAACTGACCAAATGCAGGGTGAATTTTGAGTGATAAAAAGACGATGAGCGCTACTGTGCAGATACTCGCAAACGTAACACTACGGTGCATAAATTCAAATCGACTCAGTCTGAACTTTTTTTGCTCATTTTTCATGAGAAACAGCGCCAGAACTCCAAGTGAAGGAACTGCCAACACCGCAGGAATCTTTGTAAGTAGCGCTGCTCCTAGACTGAATCCAGACAATATTCGCCACTTCCAGATGCTGCGCGATTGATCAAGAGTAACTGCTTTAAGTAGAAAATACACAGATAGTGTCAAGAAGAATGTCAACGTTCCATCTATCAGTGCCAACCGGTGATGAAGCACCCAAAATGGCAACAGTACAACTAATCCACTTGCAATATATGCCGCTCTTTTCCCAACCCCAAGTCCACTCAGTATTAGCCCGGTAACAATAACCTGCAAACCACCAATAACGACTGAAACGAACCTGCCTGCAACCAATTGATCTTGAAACAAATACTGAAATGGAATCATCATCCACATAAAGAGCGGGGTCTTGCCATCATTAAGAGGAAAAAACGCGTACTCACTTAACGAATCGATCATCAGTTGCGTCCAGCGAATGTAAATTGCCTCGTCAGCAAAGACAGGAAATGCGCCAAGACCAATCAATCTAGTGCATAGATATGCAAGAACCAAGATCATAATCGCTAATTTAGTTTTCATGCCTTCTCTCTCTTTGCATGCCACCACATCACTTGCAGAACCAAAATCAAGAAAAATGGTAACCACGTAATGCTTTTTTGTTGTAGCAAAATTTCACTTGAGTATCCTCCATGAAACAACCACGGGAGATAGCGAAAGAGACTACTTATTGAGAGTGCGATAAGCGACCACCTCCACCACGCGCTTTTAATCTCTGGGATCCAGACTAGTGCCCATATCAAATACCAAGGGTGAAACTGCTGTGATCTTGCGGTGAAGAGTGGGAGAATAAATAGCACTGAGATGAGTAAGGGTAGAAAATTAGTTGCTAGAGACACTACTTTTTGCAACAACATCTCAACTATTCGGGCAGGAATTCTAAGTTTATTCTGCATCAATGTTGCAACTTTTGATTCAAGAATAGTGCTGGCCGCAAAAAATAACCAGATGGGAACAAGCACAACTGTCACATATTTAATTGAGATCGACATGATCAGTAAAAGTGCTGAGGCCAAGACCTGCTTCATACTTATTTTGAGGGGTAGAATCAATGCAATTGCCCATACCGCCAGCGCCATCATCCAAACATCATTATGCATAGAACTAATAGTTTCGATCAAAAAAAGAGGATTTAAAAATAGAACTGCCAAGTGTGACAATGGCACAGTAACATCCCGCAAAGCCCTTGAAAGTCTTTGCAATCCAAAGTAAAGCACAAAAATCCCACCAATCATAAACAGCCTAAACATTACCCAAGTTATGCTAAACACACCAAAACCCAAGCCAAATGGAATAAGTGAAAGTGCCGTCCATCCGTATCCATAGGGTGCCGCTGTATGCGTGTTGTGCATAAATCGAGTCCATAAATCTTGAGGAAAGTCCAACGCAACACTCACATGAGGATTTGCGCCGTATACAACTGCCATTTTGGCATTAAAGATGTAGTTAAAAACATCATGAGACAACGCATTCATTGATACCATGAGTGGGGCCACAAAAAGAACCAACCAAAGTAGTGCCAAGTATGAAAGCGGCAACTTTGAAAATTCTTTCTTAGCTTTGAATAGGTGAAGAATAATCAACACATAGAGAAGCGCCATTCCAGCCACAATAATCCCATACAAAGATGATAAGTATTGTTGATTGCTCCCAATTGAGCTCCACATCCAATTCTGGAAAGTTTGATATGGCGCCCAGCTAATCAATACCAAGTTAGGATCGGTAAGCGCATATGAAAAGATCGAAAAAACCCAGAACAATACTGAATAAACAACCAATAGTAACGGAATTGGTTTGGGGAGTGAAGTAAAAAACTTCATGCTTTCAATGACTGCTCTAATGAGTAATTTCCGAAGACATACTGTGCTTTAATTTTGATAATGTCCCACAACATTCTAATCGAGTCTTTGATTGGACTGACTCTATTGGTCTCTGCATGATTCCATTGTATGGGCACTTCTCTAATTGAGTACCCCTGCTTATATGCCAAGAAAAGTAACTCAACATCAAATGCGCCGGTATAGGCGTCTGCACGCTCCTTCTGAGAACCATATACGATAAGTTGATTAAACAGCTGATCTGTAGCTGTATCAGAAAAAAGTTTAAATCCGCACTGTGTATCAAGAATGCCAGGCACAGCAATTATTTGCACCAAAATATTAAATCCTCTCCCCATCAATCGCCGATACCAAGGTTCTTTCTCTCGCTTAGCTCCAACCATCTCTCTTGAGCCGATGACGATGTCATGACCTTTGTTTGCAGTTTCAAGAAGGTTCGTGAGCTCGGAAATGGGCGTTGATTGATCAAAGTCGGTGTAGAGTCTCCATTCTCCCTTGGCTTCGAGCATGCCGCTTTTCACCGTTGGTGCTTTTCCAGCATGAGCATTTTCTAGTACCCGCACTTCTTTTTTATCTGAGGCGAATGCAATGAGTGCGTCTACTGTGCCATCTGTTGAACCATCGTCACTGAGGATAATTTCAAAAGCATAAGATTGCGAGCTCATGAATAGGTACACGTCATCAAGAACTCGTTTCTTGATATTATTCATTTCATTAAATGATGGAATAACGACAGATACAAAAGGTTTCATGGTGACTATCATACACTATATTACCTCAAGCTCGATAGGTTGTCTCTATTCTCTTCTCAGTACTGTTATCCTTGGACCACCCTGAATTTCATAGATCTCATCAGGCTCTTTATTTGGAAACACAACTATTTCATACACAGGTGAGTCTGTTGATTTTTGCAGCGTTCGATCTTCATCGATTATAAAAAGGGTTTCTGCTTCAAGTCGTTCTTCTGTTCGCAACGGTGGTTTGTCACTTGCGTGTAAAAAGTATCGATAGCTCAGTGCCTCAATATCGCCAGTTGGTGATAAGAGCACAAGGTTATATTTCTCATTGTCATCAATACGTTCTAAAATTGTCATAGTAGTTTTTTGCATATCAGACATCGTCCACCCAAGCGAATCAAGTGGATACGTTCGTAGATTGAATCCAACAAAGTAAAATGCAAAAGCAAATGCAGCAACCGGTCCTATATATTTAATAGTAAGAAGTTCATTAATCGCGATAGCAAGCAAATACATGGTTACTGGAAACAAATATGCAATGTAGTGATCAAAAACTGAGTGTTGATAAAAACTAATTCCGATGACGCTGGTTATGAAAATAATGAGCAGTATGCGCAGACCCAACTGGTGCTTATGATCTGATCGCACTAAGTACCACATTCCTCCCAAAAAACCGATAAGTAATGCGGAATTGAGCATTCGAAACTTTCCGATCGTTATTTCGAATAGAATGTGCATGCTTCGACCATGAGTTTCTGTAAGTGCACTCAGCAATTTACTCCCCAGTGAGGCATCATCAACGTTGAGTTCTGAGTTTCCAAAAAACATTTCATAAAATGCTCTCGAGTTGAGCCAGTCATGTTTCATGTCAAATAAAAGTAATGGTACTAGCGATGCTGCAAAAATAATTATGCCGATCGCTGTTGGCTTTAATACCTCCATCACATTTTTTTTGGTAGCTTGATGGAGCTGCCACAATTGGTACAACCAAATGAGCCCGATTGCAGGAAACAGCAGCAACGTTAAATAGTGAAGCTGGACCAAAAGACTTAACCCCGCAATAACGCCAATCAACCACCGAGCATCATTAAACGATCTCCACGTTGCATACAAAACAAACAAGGAAACAAATGGTGCAGGATTTGGATTCCAGCTAAATCGCGCATACGTGACAACTGTACTTGAAAATGCGAACAACGCGGTTGCAATCAGCGCAGTTCTTTTTCCAAACATGTGCTTGCCAAACAGATACATGCAAGCAGTCGTAAAGATACTAAGTGCAGCAACAGCATATACAGGACCAAGTGGACTTGGATAACTCAGCCACAAAAATGGCAGCATAAAATAGTAATATGCCGGCCCAAGGTATACATTTCCAACGCTGGTAACCGGCCCAATAAACGCTAAGTCGCCTTCGGTAAATATCCGAGAAACAATCAACGCATCCCTGCCCTGATCACCTAAAAATTGCACGGTATCGGGAATATTATAGAGGCGTAAATAACAGGCAGCAAAAAAAATAAGTATTAAAACCTTCTCTTCCCATCCAAACCCAGATATTCTGGAATAGACCCTGGTATACACCTTTGTGGAAGCCGCAACTATTTTTTTAAGTGGCTCGGGCAGTGTGCTGGACGTTCTCATGATACTAGGCAGTCTTCCAAATAAATTTGGTGTAAGCAAAGAAATTCCAGGTCATGCCAAGTAAAATCCCAATAATTGCATAGAGCGTGCCAGTATCAAACGGAAAATTGAGAAATGGAATGGTAAATAAGGTGATGAGACCCACAAACAACTCGCCAAAGATAGCCACCAATTGTTGAATAATGATTGACCCTCCAGAGGTAAAGTTAAATTGCAAAAACTTCTTAGGAAAATCAGCTAGTGCTAACTGATGATCAGAAAATGTCCATGTATTATTGAGAATAAAGTTAGAAATAATAGCTGTTTCTATGGAAAGAAAAAATGCAAGTTGGAATGGCACGATGAGTCTCCACAGCTGCAAGCTTGAAAGTTGAATAAGCGCACCAACACCACCCACCACTGCAAACTTAAATACTCTACTCGCGTACACATCCTGCAATCTGACTCTAATAATGTAGAGGAGTGTATTTTTGATGTATTCAGGGCCCAACTTAGAATGCCCAATGGTTCGATCTGCAAAATGAAATGGCACCTCTGTTATATTAAATTTATTTTTGACTGCGGCGTGGAGAAAACCAATTTGAAACGTATACCCAGAAAATTGTTCCGTATGGAGTGATGGATGCACTGCGTCATAGACTTTTTTAGTGATCGCGCGGAATCCTGTAGTCCAATCTCTAATTGAGAAGTTGGTCAAAACAAGTGCGATAACTATATTACCTACCACACTAAAGAATTTGCGATGGAGCCCCCAATTTTTTGGGATACTACCACCAGGAATATAACGAGATCCAAGCACCATATCAGCCCCAGCATCAACAGCTGCTAAAAATTGAGGGATCTTGGTTGGGTCGTGTGAGAGATCGGCGTCAAACTCGAAGATAACGTCTGCATCAAGAGCTCCGAAGGCTTCTGCCATACCTTTGAGATACGCGCCACCAAGACCTGACTTTTGCTTATTTTTTAGTAGGTGAACGAAGGGGTATTTCTTGGAAAGTTCTTCCACCACCTCATAGGTTTTATCAGGTGAAGTATCATCTACGACCAATATAGACATCTTCCAGCTGGAAATGCCTGAAAAAACGTCATGAAGGGCAGGAATAACTACCTGAATGTTCTCTCGCTCGTTATAAGTTGGAATGATGACAACGGCGTGTTTCATACTTTATAGTTCTGTTTTTGATTCGAGTTCCAGTTCTGCCTGCACCATGAGATCAACCAGCTCTTCAAATGAAATAGTTGGCTCCCAACCCAATTGTGCTTGGGCTTGTGAAGGATCGCCTATCAATAAATCCACCTCTGCAGGTCGGTCAAACTGCTTGTTGTGTTTATACACGGCTTCCCAATCCTCGAGTCCAGCTGATTTACACGCTAATTGTAGAAATTCTTTAACAGAGTGTGTTTCGCCCGTTGCAATGACATAATCCTGCGGCTCTTCTTGTTGTAGCATCAGCCACATCGCTCTCACATAATCTTTGGCATATCCCCAATCGCGTTTTGCCTCTAAATTCCCGAGTTCAACGAATTCTTGCTTACCAAGTTTAATGCGGGCAACCGCATTTGCAATTTTTCTGGTAACGAATTCTAGACCTCTTCGGGGTGATTCGTGATTAAATAAAATCCCTGATACTGCAAACATATCGAATGATTCACGATAATTGACGGTGATCCAGTGACCATACACCTTGGCAACGCCATAGGGTGATCGAGGATAAAACGGAGTATCCTCATTCTGAGGAACTTCCTGAACTCTGCCAAACATTTCACTTGAGCTTGCTTGATAAAATTTTGCCGATGGGCATGCCAGGCGTATTGCCTCGAGTACGCGCGTGACGCCAATTGCCGTAAATTCTCCTGTTAAAACTGGTTGTTCCCAGGATGCTTGTACAAATGACTGCGCAGCTAAATTGTAAACTTCATCAGGTTGAATATCTTTGATAGCGTAGGTCAAGGAATGTTGATCAATTAAATCGCCAGATATTAATTCGAGATTGGGATCGTGAATAATATGATTGATTCGAGCAAAATTTTGAGTGCTGGTTCTTCTGGTCAATCCATAGACCTTGTACCCCTCCTCGAGTAAAAACTCAGCTAAATACGATCCATCTTGGCCAGTAATGCCAGTTATAAATGCTTTTTTCATTCGTCCTCCTGCGTTCTATACCACTCTAATACTTCGTTCACGATATCTGCTAGAGAGTGAGTTGGTTCCCAACCGAGTCCTCGTACCTTTTCATTATTGGCTATCATCTCTGGAATATCAAGTGGGCGTAAGCGTTCTTGATCAACGACGACTGCTATTTCTTTGATAGATGCTGCTATAAGCGCATCCACTACCTGCTTCATACTTACCCCAGTGCCCGTACCGACATTATAAACTTCGCCCACAGTGCCTTTTTCCATGATTATTGAATATGCGTTAACTACATCTTGTACGTGTGAAATATCGCGAATCGCTTCTAAATTACCAACACGAAGCACAGGCTCAGCACCGCGCTCTATTGCAACAATTTGTTGCGCCCAACTTGGAATTGCAAAGTTCGGGTGTTGACCAGCACCAGTATGATTAAATGGACGCACTCGAAGGATTGAGAGACCATAACTGACTTGATAGGAGTACGCCAACAAATCTTGCGTAACTTTAGAAACAGCGTATGGATTAGCTGGCCTGAGTGGATGGTCTTCGGATATTGGAACTTCGCCAGGCTTACTCAAACCATACTCTTCTGCAGACCCAACAATCAGTACTCGAGCATCAGGTGCTTTTTCACGAATTGCCTCGAGTACAGAGACTTGAAGATTAATATTATTTTCAAGGGTTTTCTGGACATTACCCAAACTATCCGCAACCGATGAAAATGCTGCCAAATGATATATTTGTTTAGGAGCAATTGTTTCGAATAGTTGCGCTGTGGCAGTTTGGTCTGTCAAATCCACCGCGTGGACTTGCACACCTTCGAGTGTTTCTCTCAAAGACTCGGGAACTCCACCAAATGTAGTGACGTGGATGTTTTGTTCGCCAGCGTCTTTCAGAAACTGTACTAGATGTGCACCGACAAAGCCGGTTCCACCAGTAATCAAAATTGGTTTAGAGTCCTCGCTCATTGAGCTCCTTCTTCTGTTTCAGGACGGCCAGTAGCAAGATAGTTAAAGCCTTGTTTTTTCAAATTCTCAGGATTCATCTGGTTTCTAGTATCAATAAACCATTGTGTCTTCTTTGTATCTCGAGCAGTGCTGTAGTCAAATTTTAAAATCTCCGGCCACTCGATGAGAACCATTACAACATCTGCGCCAGCAACTGCCTCATTGAGCGTGGCAACTTGATCATACTGCTCTGCATTTGGATTACTTTCTGGGAGCACGTACTGTGCTGCAGGATCAAATCCGCGTACAACAGCACCTGATTCGAGTAAGCTTGGTATGACCGAAAGACTTGGCGCTTCCCTCAAGTCGTCAGTGTTTGGTTTAAAGGATAATCCAAGAACTGCAACTGTTTTTCCATTCCAACCACCTACTAATTTCTCATATCGATTGAGTCGTTCGGAAATTCTAAATACATTGAGTTGATGAATTTTGGCAAATAAATTGTCATCCATGCCTACCGATTTCGAATAGAGTGCAATCTCACGCACGTCCTTGGGAAAGCAAGACCCGCCATAGCCAAGTCCTGGATACCAGTAATGGTCACCGATGCGAGCATCATATCCAATTCCAGTTATCACTTCCTGGATATCAGCACCGTTGGTTTCACAGATGTCGGCAATTTGATTGATAAACGCGATTCGAGTCGCCAAGTAAGCGTTTGCAGCATACTTTGTCATTTGAGCAGATTCTGGGGACATTTTGAGTACGGGGGCTTTGAGCGGTTTGTGAAGCTCTTCTAATTTTTCGAAAACAAAGTCATTTTCAGCACCGATTACAACCCTGTCTGGATGCAGAGTGTCGTGGACTGCGCTTCCCTCACGTAAAAACTCTGGTAGGGATGCCAAATGAATCGTCACATCTGTTTGCGCAGCCGCAAGATCTTTTACTTTTATAAGCGTGCCAGGTGGAACGGTTGATTTAACCACTAGAATTGCGTTTTCCTTGAGGTATTTTGCCGCACTTTCGACAGCAGAAAACACATAGGTTAAATTTGCGTTTCCATTTTCATCAGAAGGTGTTCCCACTGCAATGATGATAACGTCAGCGTTTGGGATGGCGGTTTCATACTCTGTAGTGAACGATAAAGTGCCAGCGCTTTGTTGTTCAGCAAGTAATTCCTCAAGTTGTGGTTCAAAAAAAGGAACTTTAGACTGCCTCAAGCTCTCAATTTTCTTTTCATCAACGTCCAGCCCGACGACTGTATTGCCAAATGAAGAATACACTGCCGCCGATACAACGCCCACAAAACCAGTTCCAATTATTGTTATGTTCATATGTAGTTTGATTTCCTGAGTATATCACTCTCAGTAGAGTGATGCTATTCCTTTGTTATCGAGTCAATGCAAGCAGTTCATCTGGAGTGATCCAAATAATTTCCTGATCGATCCATTGCTGAAGTCGTGTTGTATCTGCATATCGATCTTCACTCCCCATGATGACCATCAAAAGTGATCGGCCATTTTCTTCACGCTGCGTAATAAGTACCTGGCCCGCTTCGTCTGTTGTGCCAGTTTTGATGCCAATGATTGCTGCATCGCTGAGTAGTACATTTGTTGAAGAAATGCGGTGTGAAAACTGCCCCGTCACATCTGTAATTATAGTTTCTGGTTGCGCAACAATTGATCTAAGTAGCGGCACTTTCATTACCTCGCGTGCAAGAATTCCTAAATCGCGCGCAGTTGAGTAATGATCAGGATGATCAAAACCCATGGCATTGGTCACGTGCGTGGAAGTTAAGCCAAGAGCTACTGCCTTTTCATTCATATCAGCTACAAAACCTTGCTCTCCTTCGGGGTGCGAGCGAGAAATTACTAGAGCCGCGTCATTGCCAGATTGAATCAACAGTGCATACAACAGTTGATCAAGCGTCAATGCTTCTCCAACAAAAAACCCAATCCGCGCGCCATCTAAACCCTGCAGATTACTAACCGTTAGCGTGTCCGACAACTGAAACGTATCGAGCGCTACCAGAGCTGTAAGCAACTTTGTCGTCGAAGCCGGAGCCAGCCGTGCAGCGCTATTGTGCTCAAACAACACCGAACCCGAACGTTCATCAAGAACGAGAGCTGCTTGAGCAGACAACGATGGCTGGTTCTCTAAGGGAGCGCCAAGAAGCGATTGGTCTGTCGTTGATCCTGAATCTGATAGTTCAGAAATATCGTCATCATTAGAACTTGTAAATGTCTGCGCAAGAAGTGGTGCGAACGCAGTTTGTGATACTTTTTCCTCATCAAGTAACAACTGATACTGTGCTCTAGAAATAGGCATTGGACCCAACGCAGCTTGATGCACAGTAATAGTTTGCGGTTTGGCTGCAGTAGAAAGAGGCGTATACGATCCAAGACTCAATGCCACGCCCAAAACAGCCAACACTGGCAACCCAACCGTCAAATAAATACGGGTATCTGCAATCATACGTGTATTCTACTCATCTTTAGCCACCACTGACAACTGGAGCTCTTCGAGCTGTTCTTTTGCTAGAGGACTGGGTGCATCCATGACAGCAGTTCTACCACTTGAGGTCATCGGGAACGGGATTACTTCCCTAAGTGAAGTTTCGCCTGCCGCAAGCATTGCCAAACGATCGAGTCCTAGAGCAATTCCGCCATGCGGTGGAGTACCGACCTCAAATGCTTGAAGCATATGCCCGATACTCGCTTCTATTTCTTCATCTGAGTACCCCATTATTTTGAATGTTGCGCGCAATACCTCAGGTTTATGTGCTCTAATACTTCCGCCGCCAACTTCATAGCCGTTGCATACAAGGTCGTACTGTGCGGTCACAATGTTTTCTATGTTCTTTGCTGCGACATGATCAGATTCGTTTTCAGGAAGGGGTGAACTAAATGGATTATGTGTAAATGTCCATCCACTCTTGCCGTCTCGTACTTCTGCAATGTCAGTCTTGTCGACTTGCTTGAAGAAAGGAAATCCAACAACCCATGCAAATGCCAAAACGCCAGCTTTTTTTTCTTCTTCTGATCGAATATCAAATTTGTCTTGTCCAAATTGCTTAATTGCATCATCGTACTGATATACAGGGAATGGCGTGTCCTTGAGCGTGCAACCAATATCAATCATGGTAGTCGTTACCATTTTCTCAACGGTGTCCATTACCTCCTGTTGCGTCACAAAGCTCATTTCCAAGTCAACCTGTGTGTGTTCAAACCCGCGATCTGCTCTCAAGTCTTCATCACGAATGCAGCGTGCAAACTGGAAGTAGCGCTCTACACCCGCAGTCATAAGCAGCTGTTTGTACTGTTGTGGGCTCTGGGGAAGCGCATAAAATTTTCCTGGCTGAAGGCGTGATGGAACTACAAAATCGCGAGAACCTTCTTTGGTGGATTTGGTAAGCATCGGTGTCTCAACTTCTGTAAAGCCCTCTGTGTGAAGGTTTTGTCTCATTTGAAATGCCAAATCTGAACGAAGTTTGATATTGTCTCTGAGACGTTTTCTTCTCAGGTCAAGATAGCGATACTGAAGCCGCAACTCTTCTTTAATTTCGTAGCCAGGCCCCTCAACAGGGATTGGAAGTTCTTTACTTTTGTTAAGAACTGTGTAGGATTCCACATCGACTTCCACGCTGCCAGTTGGAATGTCTTTGTTGATCATTCGCTCTGGTCGAGCCTTAACCATACCAATTATTTCTAAGACCGACTGCTCACTGACCTCGCCAAGTTTTTGATATCCAACGCACTGCACACTACCTGTGCGGTCGCGAAAATCGATAAAGGTCAATTTGCCGTGGTCTCTCTTTGTCTCAACCCAGCCGCAGAGTCGGACGCGAGCTCCAACTGCATCTGGTGTACTAATCATTACTGTTCGCTCCAACTGTGTTGTTGGCGTTTCTTCTTGTGACTTTTTTGATGACATGTTCCCTTTCAAATTTATTTCCACGCGTGGAAATATACTTTCCACGTGAAACATTATAAATAATTACTTGACGTCATTTTGTACTCAATGAATTTCCACGTGAAAAACCCTCTTGAATACGCCATACAATTGACGTGCTCAAGAGGGCTCTCAAAAATAAAGAACGGTGCCACCTCTTTTGGATAAAACAATGAAATATATCACTGCCTAACCTGCTTAATTCCAGCGATTACGGGCTTACCCGACATAGTTGCAACCCTATGCGACCTGATTAGCATTGAAACAAATCTCGTCTATTGTCAGTAGACTCAAGGTCTTTGTGTCATTCATTATACTGCATAGATTATTGGTGAATAGTGACAGTTATATCGGCTAAAACTCTGACATCAGACTTACGGTGCTTCTTCAGGATTCTGCATATCGCGGATAACCAACTGAACTTTTGACCGACCTTGCCATGTATTTAACTCAACTTTAACCGCAACCCGAACCTTTTGTCCCTCCTCTAATGATTCTGCCCACTCACCTCTATTCCAGGCTAATGCTTCTAGAGAATTTGTCATACCAGTTTCGTCTGATTCACCGAGAAATAATTTGAGATGCTTGCCTTCTGCGCCAATGCGTTTGGTGGATTGGACTTCGCACGTGAGGATGAATACGGGACGCGGATTTGCTGAACCAAATGGTGCAAATGCTTCTTGCAAAGTTACTAGTTTTTCTGTGACAAGCTGCCACGGGATCTCACAGTCAATTTCTAGCCCAGGCGTTAGTAGCTCAGATCCAATTGTTTCGCGTCCAAGCTCAAAGAGTTTTTTTTGAACTTTCTCAAAATTATCCATCGCCAACCCAAACCCCGCAGCCATTGGATGCCCGCCAACTGCAAGCAAATCAGCCTGTACTTCTCGAATAAACTCAACAATATTCACTCCAATGACTGACCGGGCCGATGCTTTAGCCACTGTTTTGCCAAAACTTACCACGATTGCTGGTTTAGAAAACCGCTCGCTCAATCTCCCTGCTATCAATCCAATTATTCCTTCATGATATTCAGCAGAGCCAACAATGAGTACATGCTCTTCCGCTTGCAACTTAGCTTGTTGCATGGCGTGGGCAAACATTTCTGCAGTCATGTCTTTTCGCTGGTCATTTTTGTTGCCAAGCACCTGCGCGTATTCGGTAGCTTTGGTAAAGTTTCCCGTACAGAGCAATCGCAGTGCGTCAAGTCCGTGTGCAAGCCTACCCATGGCGTTGATTCGGGGAGCAATTCCAAATCCGATTGAGTCACTGGTGATTGCCGCTTGATCAATATTTGCTTGAGCACAGAGGGCTCTAATGCCGGGGCGAGCGCTTTTTTGTAAAGCTGCGATACCTGCAGTAGCGAAACCCCTGTTGTACCCGAGCAGTGGCACTTGGTCGGCTACGGTGGCAATTCCGCAGAGATCGAGGGTGTCTTTTAGAATTCGTTCAGCATTTTTTTGCACACCTGCGGGGCCTGTTTTTTTATGTGCGGCAATGATTTCACGAGCAAACATCCAGGCTACGGTTGTTCCACAGAGTGCCGTGGTGTGAACAACTGCGTTGGCTTTTGGTAAATGCTCTTTTTTTGCTTTTTCTTCTGGCTGATGGTGGTCGGTGATGATGATATCGACGTTATTTTCACGAGCAAAATCAACTGCTTCGTGTGCCACAATGCCGTTGTCGACAGTGATGATAAGATCTGGTTTTTTTTCGGTGATTATTTCTTCTAGTGCTGGAATGCTGAGGCCATATCCATGAACCTCACGCTGTGGGATGAACGGCCGCACTGTTGCCTTGAGAGTAGTGAGGACATGCCATAACACTGCAGAAGCACAAATTCCATCTGCGTCATAATCCCCAAAAATCACGATGTCTTGCTTTTTTTCTAACGCAACAAAAAATCTGTCCAGCGCGCTCTGGAGTTGCTTCTTGTTACATCCAATTTCTTCGGCGGTTATAGTAAATGGATCAGGAGGCGAGAAAAAATCATCGCTCTCTGAAATGTTTCGATTTGCAAGTAAAATTTCTTTGAGCTCGTCTAAATTTTTTGGAATGTGTGATGTTTGTATCTGCCAGCGCATGGCAGTCATTGTAGCAACAAAATGCAGTATAATGAAGGCTATGGATTCACCGACTACTCCTCCAACCAGCCTTCCTATTCCAATTGAGGTTGTATATATCATGAAACAACTGGACGCTGCAGGGTATGAGTGCTACCTTGTGGGTGGAGCGGTGCGTGATCTATTGCAGGGGCGTGATCACATTGTTGATTTTGACTTCACTACAAATGCTACTCCTGAGCAAATTCTTAAAGTGTTTCCAGAAAGTTTTTATGAAAATGAGTATGGAACAGTGATGATAACTCCACCCGAAATTTGGAAAGTACTACCGCACAAACTTGATGACCTTGAGATGGCAGAACGGCTCCTCCCAAATGACACAAATCGAGAAAATCGCATAATTGATATTTCAGCTGCAACAAAAATTCATGTATCGCTACAGCAAGAAGTGATTTCTGATGACCAAAAAGCGTCTAAAGTTCTTTCTAAACTTAAAAATTTTGAAATCACTACCTTTCGCTCTGACGGAGCGTATCAGAATCACCGCAAGCCTGATCAAGTGAGCTGGGGAGAAAATATCGAAGATGACCTTGAACGTAGAGATTTCACTATCAACGCCATGGCAATTCAACTATCCTCTGATGTACTTTCGACCGCACTAGAAACCAAAAAGACCAGCACAGTCCTTGATACTCAGCTGAATAGTACACTCTCATCAAGCGATTACACCATTATTGATCCTTTTAATGGTTATACCGATTTACAAAACAAGCTTGTGAAAACAGTCGGGATTGCCGAGGACCGTTTTACCGAGGATGCACTCCGCCTGCTCAGGGCAATTCGTTTCGCTGTTCAACTTGAAGCAACGATAGATCAAGACACGGTGCAAGCTATTAAGAAAAAGGCAGATCTCCTCTCATTTGTTAGTTGGGAACGGATAAGCACCGAGTTTTTGAAAATGATATCGAGCAAGCAACCAAAGCGAGCAATTGAGCTCCTTGACGAAACGGGTCTCTTACAAACCGTTTTGCCAGAGCTCCTAGAAGCAAAAAACGTCGAACAAGGTGGTCATCACACCACAGACGTCTGGACGCATAGTCTCGATGCACTTGAAGCGTCTCCTGCAACTGATCCAATTGTTCGGCTGGCAACACTGATTCATGATATTGCCAAACCTCAAACCATGAAGCTCATTAATGGTCAGCCTACCTTCTACAATCACGAAGTGATCGGTGCCAGAATTGCCAAAAAAATTGGGCAACGGCTGAAATTATCAAAGAAAGACATCGATCGTCTTTTTATCTTAGTGCGGTTTCATATGTTCCATTACCAAGAGCAAAACTCTGATGCGTCTATTCGACGTTTTATGCGCAATGTTGGGCTGGAACACTTGGATGATATTCTTGATGTCAGAGAGGCTGACCGTTTGGGCAGTGGTGCCCGTAAGACAAGCTGGCGCCTCGAAGAAATGAAGCAACGCATGATTGAGCAGCTCCATCAGCCAATGGAGGTGACTGATTTAGCTATAAATGGAACCGATTTGATGGAAGAATTTTCACTCAAACCTGGCCCGATACTCGGCACTATTCTTACAGAATTGTTGCAAGTAGTACTCAATGATCCAGATCAAAATACTCGAGAAAATTTACTCAAGCTCTCTACTACAATCATAGAGCAGCAGAACCAGTAAATAATTTACAAGTTGGCAATAATCAACACTATTTTTTTAACTTTTTTGAAGAAATCTCATCCCAAATAAGTAGGAGTGGCACTGCGGTAAATGTGGAGGAATAGGTTCCCACTACAGCTCCTATCAAGAGCGCGGTAGCAAACCAATGAATGCTGTCTCCTCCAATCAGTACGAGCGATAGAAGCATAATAATAATCGTGATGGAATTATTCAACGAGCGACTAAGAGTCTCGGTGATCGCAGTATCAACAATTTTTTGGTATGAAGCAGTTGGGAATCGTCTTGAAAGCTCGCGTATTCTGTCGAAAACAACAATCGTATCATGCACTGAAAATGACAAAGTAGTCAAGAGCGCTGTCACAAAGAGTACATCAACTTCTGCCCCAAACATCCATCCAAAAATACTAAAACTACCAAGCAAAATTAGTGAGTCATGAAGGGTAGCAATAATCGCAGAAATTCCATACTTTAATTCATTAAACTGCTTCCAGATATAGACCATGATAAAACCAGCAACTAGAATTACCGCCGAAACTGTTTTCTGAAGAAGTTCTCGACTAAGTGTCGGTCCAACGGTTTCTAGAGAAGAAATTTCCACGATGCCAACCTCTCTATCTATTACATCCAACACCATGGCTTGTGATTCTTCGGTGAGCGAAGCACCCCTAATCTGTAGCGTTGCATCACCAACGGGTTGAATTGTGCCAACTGCATAAAACTCTCCAAGTTGAGTAGTGAGACCTTCAACATCTACCGACTCTGCATCTTCGACAACAATCTCTACCAAACTTCCGCCAGCAAAGTCAATTGAAGGACGCAGACCATGCACAGCTAGTGAAATCAGGCTTATCACAATAAGAATAAAAGAAAATACAAGGTAAAAATATCGATACTTCATGAAATTCATGCTCGCTCCTTTAAAAACAGTCTCATCAACGTTCGCGTCACAAAAACTCCAGTAAATAGTGATAGTAGTACACCAACTAGCAGCGTGACACCAAACCCTCTCACCAATCCAGATGTATTGAGAAAGGAAACATTAAAAGGATTTATCAAAACCAACGCTGTAACAATAGTAACGACATTTGCATCCTTAATACTATCCCAAGCACGACCAAACCCCAGTTCTAATGCCACTGCATATGGCTTTCCGAGCCTCAATTCTTCTTTCATTCGCTCAAATATTAAAATGTTGCTATCAACTCCCATCCCAATTGACAGAATTAAACCCGCAATACCGGGAAGTGTTAATGTAATTGACGTCAGCTTATAGAGTGCCAGCGTGAAAATTCCATACATAACTAATACAACGCTCGAAATTATGCCATTTTTCCCATAATACATAATCATAAATGCCATCACGAGCAATAATCCAATCGCACCTGCCCGAACACTTCTCTGAATTGAATCTGCTCCGAGTGACGCACCGATGGTTCGCTGCTCTAATACTTCAATAGGAACCGGTAACGCCCCTGCATTTAACTGAATACTTAGCTGCTTTGCTTCCTCTGGGGTAAACTGGCCAGTAATGCTCGCTTGCCCGCCAGCAATAGGCTGGGTAATTCTCGGCGCCATAATTAAATCATTATCTAGAAAAATGCCAAGTAATTCTCCAGTGTGCTCGGTAGTTACATCAGAAAAAATCTGCGCACCATCTGAACCAAACTCAATTCCAACACCAGGCTCGCCTGTTTGGGGGTCAAATTGCACCGTTGCTCGCTTGAGATCAGCTCCACTTAATCCAATTGCCGTAGCTGCTACGCCGCCGCTGGTTGCCACGGGGTCTTCTCCAAGAGAAAGCAGCCTAAAATCTAACTGTGCGGTTTGACCTACAAGTGCTATGGCTTCTTGTGGATTATCAACGCCGGGCAACTCGACGAGAAGTCTATACTCGTCTCCAGAAATTGCGGTTTGAACAACTGGCTCGGCAATTCCATAGAGATCGACGCGCCGCAACAATACTTCTCGAGCAGAATCCAAGGCAACAGTCCGATCTTCTGCAGGTATCTCGTCCATGCCTGCTCTCAACACAATCTGCATTCCACCCTGGAGATCAAGGCCACGTTTGATTTCAAATGATTTTTGAATTTGGGTGCCAAAAAAATTAACGTTAATGTTGGGTGATCCAATTGTGGTTTCAATGTGTTTCCCAAAAAGTGAAAAGTTAATCGGAACGCTTTGCGGTAAAGCCAAAACGCTGGCGACGACCAGAAGGCCCATTAGCCAAATAAATCTTCGTTTGGTATGATTCATAGCCCCTGAATTTTTCGCTCAACGAATGCGTCCTCGCCACCAATGACCATCGCTCGTGACCCATACAGGACATCCATGACAAACGGATCTCGTCTAGTTTTTCTAAATTCAAATTCATCATCTGAGAACACGGCATAGTTAACTTCTCTACCTAGTTTTTTTTCTTCTTCTTTGATGAGTGCTGCGAGTTCTGGGAGTACGATATCCCCGATTACCAAAATATCAACTTCGCCTTGTTTGGGTGCTGCACCACGAATAAAACTTCCGGAAAACATCACAAATGAAACAGACCCAAGTTTTCTGCGAAACTTTCGCATCTTTTCACCAATCCCTGTGGATTTGACAACCATTTGTTGGAGTTCTTGAAAGTAGAGATAGCGCTGGTTAAGGTAGTAGTAGAGTCGGTTTCCGCGTTGTTCGCTCTTGAGCAACCCTGCGCCGAGCATTCTATCAAGCTCACGTCGAACGGCATTGATTTCCTCTTTGGTGCGCCTGGTAATTTCTCTGACGTAAAATAGTTCTTCTATATTAGTAAAAAATAAAACCATTACCTTGACCCGTACCCGAGAGATCATGAAGTCTTGCATGCTATTCATACGCGTGGTAATCCTTCGTTAGTACTCAACTTCCGTCGACTCATCAACGACAGCGATCCATGTCAGCCCTCGTGCAAATTCGATGTCATCACCTTTTTTGTCAACAAAAGTGAGTTCAGCTAATCTGTCTCGTTTGACCCAAGTTGCCTCAATGGCTTCGCCGTTCTTAAATATGAGCGCGTCGCCAGTACCTATGGTGGTGTACAGAATATGTTTAAGCTCATCAATAGGGCCTTTTTCTTCTGTCAAAATGACCACTACGTTGCTAGCAGCAACTTGCTCATCATTGTTGAGATCAGTGTGTGGTTCGCCACCCATGGTTCGAGCGTAGGTATTTGAATCAGCATTGTAGTCCCAGCGGACGACGTATTGTCCATATCCAGACCAGAAGTCATGTGTAATGGAGGTGACTGAACCCGGATTTGGTACTTCATCTTGGAAACTCCAGCCTTCGTAACCATCTTTCCAATCTTCTGCATCGTAGGAAGTTCTGCCAATTCTTCGTGCAGGTGACATATTGGTCCAACCACGTTCTTCAGCGACATCCCAGAGTAGCTCAGTTGTTGTCTCCATGGTGTGCTCTGTAGCGACGGGACGTCCCAACCGATTTGCATTTCGAACAAACGTCGGATATCCAATAGAAAACTGATTCATGTCATTTTCAAGCGCCCAGCCATAGTCGTTGATTTGACCAAGTGCATCTGCAGGTCCTGGAGTGTTTGCACCTCCAACGTGGACGTACATGGGGAAGTTATATCCAGACGCATAATCCAAGAAATAAGTTCGCGCTGAGCGAACAGGAGCAATCGTGGTATCAAACCGTTGCGCGTCACAGTAGTACATCGCCATAAATCGAGTCACTCCACCTTCTGCAACCATTTCATAGACGACGTCAGCACTCGTGATACCTGAATGGGGTCGAGCGTCGGGTGCGTTTTCGATCATCACTGCAAGTGGTCTTCGTTTTTCCCATGCTTCTCGTTCTGTTTGTGTGTAGTATGCACCGTTGAGCGGACAGGCTTGATCACGGGGTTCTGATGGATCAATTTCAAGGAGTGCGCCAAGGGCGGTTTCATCGCCAAGTGGGGTAGAACCTGATCTCTGCTCAGCTTCTTCACTGGTAACGCTACCGGTATTTGAAAAAACCATGAAAGATACCACGCTCGAAACGATATAGAGTCCAATTGTTACCCAGACAGATGTTTTCTTCATAGTTCGGCGTTCCTTATACCTCAAGGCTGTTGACCACAGCTGCTTATTGTACCGCAGGCAATGTCGTGACGACAATGAGAATTACAATAATAATGACTGTTACAAATGCGGTTTTACGTAAGTCTTTATATACTAGATCTCTATCGGGTACAAGTAAAGAGAGAGACGAGTCACTTGAAGCTTCCCTACGAATTCTGTGTTTAATTCTTCTTGGTTTATTTCGTGAATGTTTCATAGTACTCGGTTGGTCTAGCTATATTACACAAAGAGCTGAAAAATATCGCGGGCAGTTACCAGAATAATTAATCCCATCAAGAAAATATATCCTGTGTAGTTACTATAATACTCAATCACATCGATATATTTTTTCTTCATGACCAGGCCTAAGATCGTTAATACAGCTCTACCTCCATCGAGTGGTGGAATAGGCAATACATTCATTATTGCTAGATTGACTGAAAGTAATGCGGCAAACGAAACAATTGTCCCAATTCCCTGAGAAAGCAGTCCTGTGTCATGGGCTTGTTTGGCAATTCCAACGGGACCCGCCAATTCTGTTGGCACCTTACCTTCTGTCACAACATCATTTCCAAGCTCACCAAGCGTTACTAGAATAAGTCGGCTCAGCTCAAGCGCTTGTTCAAAACCAAACGCAATGCTTCGAAACGGCATTTCCCATGCGGGGTAATACACATTTGCAACTTGATCAAAAGCGACTCCCATTGCGCCTTGATTTTCTGGTTGTTCTTCTTGGGTTCGGGCATAGACGTCGTAGGTCGCGGCGCTTTCTTGGCAACTGAGCCCGTCGCAGGCGCCAGTGGTTGTGACGGTCATCGTTTTACCGAGATTTTGCTCAACAAGATCAATTACTTCTTGTGCCGTAGCAATAGAATACAACTGATCGTCAATGGTAATCGCAATAATTTCGACATTCTCTGGTATGCCTGCAGTAGCGGCGGGAGAGTCGGGGGAGACATATCCGATTCGCGCGGTTTCGATTGGCTCTGGAATACCATTTGACGTAAAAATAACTGCAAATACGATCGCTCCAAATAAGAAATTGACCGTTGCACCAGCTAAAATAACCACCATTTTTTGAAATGTGGTTGCTTGATAGAAATCTATTTCTTTGGGCTTGCTTTTGTCTTTGGATTTTTTGGTGGGTGAGTCTTCTGCAGCAGTTTTTTCTTCTGGGGTGGCGTCTTCACCTGACATTCTGACAAAACCCCCAAAAGGAATCCAGTTGAGACTAAATACCGTCCCACGCCAAGTAAATAATTTGATGGCTCGGGGCGGATACCCAACTCCAAACTCCTCAATTTTTATTTTTGCCCATTTTGCAGCAAAAAAATGCCCTAGTTCATGAATAATAACCAAAAAAGAGAGCACTAGTATGAAAATAAGTACGGTCATAATTAAACGGTGAGCAGTTCTTTCTCTTTACGCTCTGCCAATTCGTCTAAATCAGTAAGCATGGCTTGCACTTTTTTCTCAAGATCTTCCAAATCGGTACGCACATCATCCTCACTCACCCCTTCTCCGCCTTCTTGGTCTTCAATTTCCTTCTTTGTTTGAGTGCGAAGCACTCTAACAAGCGCTTTCCCTTGCTCAATTTTCTTATGAAGTGATTTGACCATTTCTTTTCTTTTTTCTTCAGTCAGCATGGCAATCGGGATGCGAATTATTTCACCGTCAACAATTGCATTGAGCTGAAGATCAGAATCTGAAATAGCGCGCTCTATATTAGAGAGCAGTGATTTGTCATACGGGCTGACCGTGAGTAACGAAGGATCCGGCGCCTGTACGGTCGCTACTTCAATTAGCTTCATCTTAGTGCCGTATGCTTCAACCACAACTGGATCAAGCAACTGCGTTGATGCTCTGCCTGTTCTCAGGCTCGATAGATCGCGCTTGATGTGCTCAAGTGTCGAGGTAGCTTTGTCGTTAAAGGTGTTGAATGAATATGACATGAGCTGATTGTACCAGATTTAGAAAGACAACACAGTCCTGATGTAGTAGGATATATGCTTATGAGACCCAAAACATACCTGTATGCGTTTATTCAGAGTATTTCATCAGCCGAGTACTACAGAGACGTATTGCGAGCGCCACTGTGGTTTAGTGTTCGCTTTTTTCTGATTTCATTAGCGTTAATTGGAGTTGTTGAGACCACCCATTTTCTCATCAAGACCGTTCCCCAAGCAGAGCAGTTCATGCATCAAGTCGCAACTGAAGTAAAAGTCACTTACCCAAAAGACCTAATTATTGAATGGGATGGCAATCAACTTTCTGCCAGCAATCCACTCTTGCAGGTTTCATACCCCCAAGCAATTGACCCAGATGAATATAACCTTCCACCATATTTAGCACAGTTTCAGACGTCTTCTACCACGCTTGATGATACGACACTCAATGATGCCCAGAGTTTGTTTGTAATTTCCAGCAATACGGTATACATGCAGGATTCAAATAATGCCTGGTCTGACACTAACCTGTCTAGTATTCTGCCAAAAGATGAAACGTTTGTGCTGACCACCGATACTATTGATAGCTCTGTCGACTCACTGGTCGAGGCAATATACATGACTCGAGAAATTTTTATTGCATTGGGCGCAATTGCAATGATCACCATTACAATTCTCAGCACTATTTTTATCTTGATAATTGAGTCACTACTTGGATTTTTATTAGTTAGAATCTATGGCTATCAACTGAGCATCCGAGATGTGTTTCAGCTTGGACTCCACATTATTGTCCCAGCTCACATTGCACATACCGTTGCACTATTTGCGTTTCCCACCCTTACCTTCCCGATCCTGAGTGTAAGTTTCTGGGTGCTCTTTGTGTACATTGTCTATACAAATAGAGCGTTTCTTAGCAAAACATACAAAAAATAATCCTATCGACGAGGCGGCGGATCAAGGCGTAAATCCATGCTTACCGGGGGAAAACTAAGGTCATTCTCTGATGGGTCTGCGGTGTCGTGCGCAGCTTTGAGCGAATCAACTCGATTTAGTAGTGGATTTGCGGCGGCGGGGATAGTTGATGGTGTTATAGTGGGTTCCGGCTCAACAGTTTGTTGTGTTGAGCCGTTGCGGCTAGTTATTAAAAGCACTAGGACAAGCACAATAAGAACTGCGGATGCACCGATTAAAATTTTCATCTGCATCGATAATGGAGCTTTCTGTGGAGGTGCAGCCTGATCTTTAAGATCTGGAGTTTTAGGATCGAGTGGTTTTGGTTCATGCTCACCATGTGGCTCGAGGTATGGCTCTTCTTGAGAAAATTGTGTTTGGTTAGTAAGTGAATCTTGCATGGTTTTAAATGGTAATAAATTCAGCTAGATATGACAAAACGTTTGACAACTGAGAATACGGTGTGCTCAAATCACCTGAGTATCGATTAAATGTATTTCGAGAAATCGTGTCATTATCTGCTTCTAATCTTGAATAGTTGTCCGATATCTTTTTGAGACTATTCTTGGTTCTCTCTAAATTTCGTTCAATTTCTTGGCGGGCTCTCGTTCGTTGAGATTCTTGCAGTGCAGACCCAGGATTATCTGTATGATACTGCAAAATATCATCAAATAAAATTTGGCTCTGATCGGAGAGCGTTTGTACCTTGCCCAGATTGATTAATAACAGACCTCTATAAATTGCATCATTAATCGTTGCTGTCAGCAGTGCAAACTCACTTGCACGCGCTCCAAGAGCGATTCTGTCCTCTGATAAGAGGATGGCATCTTGATGTGTGAGCAAATCTTGTCGAGCCTCATCAAGCGTGACGAGCGCTCGATCTTTTGCCCCCAACTCAATTCCTGGCGTGTCCTGAAGTGTGAGACGAACCAACTCAATGTACGTAACCAGCACTTTAGATCGATCGAGGTACACTTCTCTAGTCGATCGAACAGCAACCTCAAGTGAAACAAGCGTTTGGAGTTGCGCGTACTGCTGCTTATCAAGTGTGAATTGTCGTTCAGAGGTGCGATACTTCGCAATTTGAGCTTTATAGAGGGCCTGCAATTGCGCCCGCTCTTCTGCGTGTACTTGACGGTTGAAAATGAATTGTCCAACTGGCTCAGCTTCTAAAGTCTCGATGCTCTCGATATCACTTGAATCTGTAGCTGCCGCGGGTGTTTCTGATTCTGAGGGAGTCTCTGCCTGTGCAATCGTGGTGACCGTGTTCCCAAATGCTTGCGTTGCACCACTCATCAAAACATACACAAACAACAGAAACAATACGGTGAGAACAAATCTAAATTCCTGTGATCGGGTAATCAACATATTAAGCAGTATGAGCTAATTCCTTTTCTCGTGCAAACTGAATTGCGTCATGAAGTGATTCAAAGGTGCCTGTATCAAACCATCGTCCCTCAACAAAGGCAACGTCAAGCTGACCATCTTTGAGGTACAAATTATTGAGATCGGTGATTTCAAGCTCACCGCGCTCTGATGGCTCAAGAGCTTTGGCGCGCTGCACTACTGAATTATCGTAGATGTAGAGACCGGTAACGGCAAAGTCAGATTTTGGTGTTTTTGGTTTTTCCTCAATTGAGATCACTTGTCGATTATCATCAAATTCTGCGACACCATATCGCTGTGGATCAGAAACTTTCTTCAGAAATACTCGTCCGCCTTTTTCAAAGCTTGCGATTTGATCTGAAAAATCGTCTTCATACAAATTGTCGCCTAGTATGAGCGTCACATCGTCGTTGCCTAAAAAGTTCTCACCAATCACAAACGCCTGAGCCAATCCTTCTGGCTTGTCTTGAATTTCATAGGTAAATTTACAGCCAAATTCTCTTCCACTCCCCAGTAGTTTTAGAAAATCACCTGCGTGATCAGGGGCAACAATGATCAAAATATCTCGAATTCCTGCAGTGAGCAACGTTTGGAGCGGGAAGAAGATCATTGGTTTGTTATAAATCGGAAGCAATTGCTTGCTCGTGATTTTGGTCAAAGGCCTGAGGCGTGAGCCTGAACCACCTGCTAAAATAATACCTTTCATAAAAATCCTTTCTTTTGCCGTACCAGTGTATCATTACCAGATCAAAGTGTCACAGCTAATAGTAATGCTCCTGCCAGCAGTGCTACAGCTAAATATTCTCCAACAATTCTTGAGGTAAGATGCTTGGCAGAAACGTGCGTTGCCACACCCCAAATGAAATAAAATGTAACAAGTCCCATGATCAAAATTCGCTGAGTGAAACGGTCTGGCCATGCCCCAAGAAAACCGTACACGAAAATCCCCAAGCCCAAAAATAGCGCACCATATGCAACTGGATGTCGTTTGAGTTCTCCTCTGATCATTATGCTATCGCTCCTCCCTTAATAACAATTAGCAGAAATAAAACCATGGAAAACAAGATAATATGTGCTAAATTTTTACCCACAAATCGCTCTGTTTTTCTATTAGCAATGATCATAGCATCATATAGTAGTGTTCCAAGGAGTAGTAAAGTGACTGCAATAACTCCAGCTTTAGTGAGCATGAGGGGAGAAAACTGTGGGAAGATTCCCAGAGAGTGCCTGGGCCTTGCAATGAGGGGTTCTACTGGTGTCGCTAGATTGGAGTCGCCTGATGTTGGGCTCAGTGTTGGTTCAGGATCTGGGATGGTGCTGGCCTGTGGTTGTTCATTTCCAGCAGCTTCATCTGGAACAACTTCCCGTGCTGAATTTGCTTCAGTGATCACCACCTGATCTGCTGGCTCGAATTCGCTTGGTTCTGCAGCTTGAGCTTGGTTAACACCAAAGACGTTACTGTCTGGAACCTCAGCTACTTGAGTAGTTATGGGGAGGCCAAACATTTGCACGACCAGTGTAGTTTCGACTCCATTGAGTGTTCCGTCGATGACTGCGATACCTATTTCTTGGTATCTTGGGTGCATGATGTTTTCACGGTGCGTTGGTGACGCCATCCATGCCTGCATCATGGTATCTGTGGTGTCAAAATCTCGAGCTAAATTTTCACCCGCAACTCGATAACCATATCCAACAGCGCGAATAAAATCCCATGGTTCTCTGCCAGAAGGGGATGTGTGTGCCCAGTATTGATTGGCAAACATGTCTTGACCTTTGGCGACCGCTGCTTGTGATAATCGATCACTGTACTGCAACGACTTGAGGCTGCCTTGTCCTCTGATTTGGTTGGTTTGAGACAGCACTTTATCGACCGTTATATCTGATGAGTAGCCCAAGACGTTTGAAAGTGCGTTTTGCCTCGGCGCAAATTGAATAAAAAATGAAAGTGCGACGATTATTCCAACCATGTATGCCATTGCCTCTGGGTGCAGGACTTTGGGTCGATGATTATTCGACCGACGAGGGTGGAAGAGATGCGCGATCGTTTCAAATAATTTCATGTAGTCCCAAGTATGCACTACAAACCCTAGTAAACTCAAGGGTTAGCTAGCTGAGAATTGTTTATTCCTCATGAATTTGAGCAAACCAGTGACCATGAGGAATTCGAGCAGTCACAAAACTAATACTATGATTTGGAAATCGACTATCAACAAATTTTTGGCCTAAAAATGTATTCCAGAGTGGTTGGTGTGGGGAAATTAATACAGGATGATCTGGCTCTGCCGAAATGTTCAATCCAATTGGAACGTTTGTGGTAATGATTGTTTCATCTGAAATCGATGATGTTATCTCATAGAGTGCCAGTGAGTAATTAGTACTGATGTCAACTAATTCAGAATCCATAGGCACCGCAAGTTTAAAACTTACTAGTGTCGAGTCATCACTTCTGGTGATTTGCTCCACGATACTATCAAAAACTAGAAGCATCTGTGAAGGCAACGCAGCGGTTGCGCTAACCTCAAAATCTGAAAGTACCACCTGAGGTGAATTTTGAGTATCTATGGTGTCATGCACCGATATTTGAATTACGTTGTATCCTTGATCGAGCTGCATTTGAATACATTTTTTATCTGCAGAAAAACTTGTCTCATATATGATTTTTTCTGATAGTTTCACAGTCATAGCTGGTTCATCAAATCCAGGGTCGTCACTTTCGCTGATGAATTGATAGCAGAGTGAAAGAGACTGGTCTGGTTTTATTGAAGTAATTTCTTTTTCAAACGGTGCTTCTACTGACACAATTGTTGACTCAATGATAGTAAAGTGATGAGTAAATTCACCAATGGTTGTGAAAAAGGCTCTGGCAGGGGCTGCTGAGTGAAACATCAACAGCCCCATACAAATACTTATTCCTATAAACTTCCCCACACAGCTCCCTCTGTTTGTTGTCTGCCAGCCATTTTTACTTGACCAGAGAATCCTGCATTTTGATACTCATTTTCCACCGTGGGATCGAGCGTGACGGTCATTCTAAATAGCACTTCTTTCGCCTGAGGGAATGAGATTAGACCACCTTCTGTGCCATCTGCACTGTATAAAAATTCATCACCGGGTGAAATTGTGCCACTCGTGAGTGGATACCACACACCAGCATCCATATATTCGACTGAATCTATGATAATTTTTTCTGTCTCGAGACCTTCTACATCCCAGGTTACATCGAGTTTTCCCTTGAGATATGAATCTATATTGCCCGTATTGAGTACTGACCACTCAATGATTTGTGACTCACCAGGCAGCCAATGCTCTTCTTGGAGTGCATCTGTTTGACCAACCAGCATGTCAAGCCGTCCTGTTTGAATTGTATTGAAATCCGTCTGACCGACACTAGAAAAATACGCGACTACTGCACCTGCCCCAAGGGTCAGCCCGAGCAGAAGTACAAAAAGACCAGAGATAAGCAGTTTTTTCTTGCTATACATCTTGTCTCCTTTCTTTATTATCTGTTACTTTTGCTACAATACCTTTTAAATCCTACAAATCGCTTACACACAGGTCATTTTTTTTAAAAATACAGCTATGCCTCCTACCAACTTTAATCCGGAACAATTTATAACAGCACTCAAAAATAGCTACGGATCGGGTATTTCCACCGATGTGGTGGGAGTTTTTGGCGATTGGTACGATGCACGAGAATTTTGGCAATACATTTTTAAAGAAGTTGGCGAGGGAAGAGAAAAGAGTCAGATGCCAGGTATAGAAGTCCTCCTCTGGAGATTTGTCGCTCCATGGGATGAGCTTGGCAGTTCAGACGCTGTCCCCGTAGCCGGATTTCACGGTAGAACTGGCATTGATCCCGATCTTTCTTGGTTCAATCCTATTCGATTGCTCACAATTGGCTTTACCATACTTTTGCAATCAACGCCCAAAGCATTACAAAGATTGTCACTTGCTCAAGATAGCAAACCGCATTATTTTCTTATTCACGAAACAGAAGCACGATCAGTTTTTCAGAACAATCAGTTGCCCACTGCCCTGCCCTGCCCACTCGCAATAGAAAATAATCCATTCGAAGAATCATATGAAGTTACCCGTGAAGCAGTCGAAACACTGACAAAAGCAGGCATCCCGTGCGTTCCCGTTTTTGACATCGTACACTACTTACTAGAAAAACCAAATTCATTGATCAATCCATCCAAACACTGGCATGAAATGCTGCAAAAATTAGACGCACTTGGCCCGTGCATTGTCCATATTTCGCTTGGCACCAACAGTCATGATTCTTTGCCAGTCGAAATGATAACCGAAGACATGTGGAGTGAGCTTGCATCAGTACTCAATAGCAAACTAAGATACGTGGTCATCGAGTATCAACGAAGTTCTTTTTTGGATAAATTATGGTCGGTACCTCTGGAGGATGAGGAATTTGCGCAGAGGACTGTTTCTATTTTCAAACTTCTTACTAAGCACAAAATTATTTAGCTTAAACAGCCTCTGAAGCTTTAAGAAATCTCTGTTTTTGTTCATCGGTGGCGCTATTCATGAATTTTAGCAGTAAGCGTTTTAGTAGTTGGGGTAAGTCTTTTTGATAATACTCAGATAAAAGCTGTTGAGAAATTTCGTTCTGGGAAATAAAGCTCGCAAGGTGATCCAATTGACTTTGTGGATCCAGTTGAGATAACTCGTTGAGAAGTGATTCTTTCTCTTCTTCTGAAAGAGCTTGCTCCACCTTTTGGATTGATTGAGCCACTATAACGAGCAATAACTGTTTTTTGACAATGACTTGCTCATCATCACTCATGCCAGTTGCGATGAGTAAGGGACCGAGGACTACATGCTCCAGATTGGATAGTTCCTTAATTGGATCAGTCATACTTCATCCTCAGATTGATATTGATGTGTAGAATCAAAACTTCGGCCCGAAGCAACTTCTTCTTTGTACCTCGCTATTTCTTGAGTTATTTTATTTTTAATCTTTAGTGCGACAGCTGAACCAACCACATTGAGCCCCAGCCACATCGCCACTGTAGCAAAGCTAGAGTCTGAGGTCATGAGATTAGGAAACATTAAATTCGATGCCGTACTGATTATTGTTCCCATTATCAGGTATTGCCTACCTTGCTCATGCACTTCTTTAAGCGCATCATCTAGTTCATCTAGAAAATCTGATACGGCCCGAGCTCCTGCCTCTTTACTCTTTTTCCAAACATCTAAAAGACCTTGAAATTCATCAAGTTTTAGTGGATGTTCACCGTTTTCTTCTTTGGGTGATGGCTCATTTTGTTCTATCATAGAATTTCAATTATATACAAATAATCCTACCCTAAAAACACAACCCAGCCAAATCCCCGTGATACGCCATCACATGTTGGCTATACAAACACCCACCAGACACGCGCCCAGCCTTAAGCTCAGTCTGCGCATCACTCACCACACCAAATAACTGATCAAAAAATCCACCACCTGATCTGTATCTAATGATGGAGGAGTCATCGATAGCAACACCTGCACGCTCTGCAACGATGTTGTAGGCGGCATCCTTTGAGCCTCGGTTATCAACCATTCCTAGTTGGGTAGCTTGAATGTCGTTATAAATATATCCACCCCACATTTGGGTAACGGTCGCTCGATCAACAGCGCGACGCTCTGAAACATAATCGACAAACGTGCTATGACTACTATCTACAGCCCCTTGCAAGACTTGTCGCTCACGATCGGTCATTGGTCGGTAGGGATTACCCATATCTTTACCCTCTCCTGCGGTGAAAAATGTTGTCTGGACGCCACCGGTGGTTTCGATTCCTCCAATAAATGCGCCGCCATCCTCACTCACCACGCCGTCATAAAATTTAATAGGTCCAGTAATGACACCGATGCTACCAATGGTTGTACCAGCATCAGCAATAATCTCATCAGCACTCACCGCAGCCCAGTATCCACCAGATGCGGCAATGCTGCCTATATATGCAACCACAGGTTTGTTGGTCTGTTGTCGATAATAGGTAACGCCATCAACAATTGCTTGGGTGCCAAAGATTGTTCCTCCGGGAGAATTGATTTCTAAGACAATTCCTGCGACTTCATCGGCATCGGCGAGTTCATAGAGCTCATCTTTGACATCATACCCAAAGGTGACTCCACCAGAGGCAAATGCCTCAAAAATCTGCTCAAATTCACTTCTGTCACCTAAAATAATTCCATCAAGTGCAATTGACGCAAATTGATGTTCGGCATCGTCTTCACCAACCAAGACACGATAGTCTTCTGAAATTGAGCTCGTGCCAGAAACGGCTGTGTCATCAGAAACCATCGCTGACATAATTCCAATCACTGCCAAACTAGAAAATATACCAATAATTACGGCGTTAACACTCAGGAATACTCTAAAAAAATGTTTCATGGCCCTGACAAGTAGGTGTGATTTTTGTTGCATATCTATTTAGTATAACACCCCTAATTATTTCGAGCGACAGGCATCACTATAATTGCTATAATGAAGGGTTCATGAGAGGCATTTCTATCATCATTCCCACCCTTAATGAAGCAAAAAGTATCACAATTTTGCTTGAACGTACGGTCGCTGTATGTGAAAAAATAACCCCAACATTTGAAATTTTGGTCATCGATGATGGATCAGATGATGGCACACCAGATAGAGTAAAAGCTTTTCCTTCTCCTGCAGTCAAATTACTCAAAAAAACAGGTAATCGAGGTAAGGGTCAGTCACTGATCGAAGGCTTTGCCGCAGCACAGTACGACTATATCGGCATGATTGACGGGGATCTCCAATACTCCCCAGAGAATTTTGAAAAAATGGTCAAGAAACTCGATGCGGGCGCCGATATTGTGGTTGCAAATCGCTTTGAACTCAATGTTGATGCCCATCGCAAGGTCTTGGCAACACTCTTTAGGGTATTGTTTGGCAAAACGCTGCACGGTTTTACCGTTGATGTGCAATCAGGGATGAAAGTTTTTCGCAAAAACATATATGAGCGACTTCAACTCAATCCCAGTCAATGGACCTTTGACCTTGAATTCCTAGTGAATGCACGCAACGCGGGCGCCGTGATTGAATCAATCGACGTGGCACTCCAGCCCAGAAAATATGGTAAACACAAAACCAACCTCATCCACGCTTCACTCCAGTTAAGCTGGCAAGCACTATTGCTCCTCACCCACTACCGCAGAATTATCCCATTTCATCCCACAGAAATTGAATCAGTCGGACACGGGTTTCACCATCGCTCCAAGAAGTACATCCACCACACGCCGCTTCCTCATGCAGAGAGCGCGTTTACCAGACTCAGCCGCAAGCAGTCGTTTTTTTTGGTTGCCTTAGTTGCGTTTTTGGCATTTTTTCTGATCACGAGCTGGAGAACAACTCTTTTAATACTTATTGCAGTGCTGACTGTCCTGTATTTTGTAGACTTACTCTTTAATTTGCTCCTCATTGTCCAAAGTTTTATTCATTCACCAGAAATCAAGATCGAGCCCAAAAAAGTTACTGCACTCGAGGACAAAGACCTCCCCACCTACGCAATTCTCTGCCCGCTCTATAAGGAATGGCAGGTCATCCCCCAATTTGTAACCAGCATGGATCAGATGGAGTACCCCAAGGACAAGCTCAAGGTATATCTTTTGCTCGAGGAAGACGACACCGAAACGCTCCAAAAAGTCAAAGAATTCGCACTCCCCTCACATTTTGAAGTGATGGTAGTGCCCGATTCCTTCCCCAAGACCAAGCCCAAGGCATGTAACTACGCCCTGCACAGAATTGAGAGCGATTATGTGGTGATCTACGACGCAGAAGATGTCCCAGAGCCCGACCAGCTCAAAAAAGTCGTCCTCGCATTTGACAAAGTCCCTAAAGAAGTCGTCTGCATGCAGGCGAAGCTCAATTTTTATAATCCGCATCAGAATTTGCTAACCAGAGTCTTTACTGCAGAGTATTCGCTGTGGTTTGACTTGGTGCTCACGGGGTTACAGGCAATTCATGCGCCAATCCCGTTGGGTGGGACGAGCAATCATTTTAAGACCAGCATTCTCAAGGAGTTGCACGGCTGGGATTCATTTAACGTGACCGAAGACTGTGACCTTGGCATCAGGATGGTCAAACGGGGCTTGAGGACTGCCATTGTGGACTCGATTACCAACGAAGAAGCAAATAGTGATTTCTTTAATTGGTTTAGTCAGAGAAGTCGCTGGATTAAGGGCTATATCCAGACCTACTTGGTGCACATGAGAAACCCTCGTGAGTTCTTGCGCAGCTGGAGTGAGCCGCATGTGTTGACCTTTCAGCTGGTGGTTGGTGGCAAGGTGATGAGTATGTTTATTAACCCGATTATGTGGGCGACGACGATTTTGTACTTTGTATTTCGGTCTACATTGGGGCCTGCGATTGAGCCGTTCTTTCCGGCGGCGGTGTTTTATATGGCGCTGACGTGTCTGGTTTTTGGCAATTTCTTGTACATGTACTACTACATGATTGGCTGTGCCAAACGGGGGCATGATGAGATTATTAAATATGTGTTTTTGGTGCCGTTCTACTGGCTGATGATGAGTGTGGCGGCATGGAAGGCAGTGTGGAGCTTGATCGTGGCGCCGCATTATTGGGCCAAGACCAAGCATGGATTTCATCTGGATAATGAAAAAGCATTGGCGCATGCGAGTGGCGTGGTTGGGCGGTCAATTACTTCGTATGGTGTGAGTGGGGATGTGGTGGATGTAGGAGATGTACCGGCTGTGGCGCGAGATATTAGTGATTATGATGAGCCGGATAGTCGGTACCCCAAGGCGATGGGAGCGGATGAGTGGGTGGATTTGAGTATGAAGTCGATGAAAAACCCAGGTACCGAAGAACACGAGATGGTATCTGGTCATGATTTTGAACTGAAGCGAGCTGGCAACAATGGCCTGGCAAATGGCTATGGGCACTCAGTGAAGAAAATGTCTTTGGATGGGAATATTGATGAGGATGGGACGGTTGTGTTGAGGCGACTGAATTTATAAAGAGTGGGATTTTTCATGCCGAACACACAAAAACTTTCAGTCGCTCTGTGTTTGCCTGCCTATAATGAGGAGGCGAATATTGGGAAGTTGCTTGAGAGTCTCCTGGCCCAGAAGACTGATAGGATTGTGATTGATAAGATTATCGTGGTCTCCTCTGCCTCGACTGATGGGACCAATGAGATTGTTAAGTCATTTATTGCCAAGGATTCTAGAATTTCGCTTATCAAGCAAAAGGAACGGTTAGGCAAAGCCTCTGCGATCAATTCATTTCTCAAGGTGGTTGATCATGAAGTGGTTGTGATTCAGAGTACAGACACGATTTGTGAGCCTGATACCATTGAATTATTGTGTTTGCCATTCCTAAAAGATAAAAAAATCGGTATGACCGGTGGTGCGCCGCATCCAGTGAACGATAAGAATACGTTCCTGGGGTATGTGGTGCACACGTGGTGGTGGTTTCATCGGAATATTCCCCGATTTGGGGAGATTATTGCCTATCGGAATGTGTTGCCAGAGATTTCGGTGACCACGGCGGTGGATGAGGCGTTTATCCAGGCGAAGATGGTGCAGTTGGGATACAAAATTGTGCATGTTGATGAGGCGAAGGTGTGGAATAAAGGGGCGGAGTCTTTGGGTGATATTGTTATGCAGCGGCGGAGGATTTTTAATGGGCATTGTAGGTTGCATCAAGAGGAGGAGATTAAAATTGACAATATGACCAAATCAACGGTTCGATTGCTACTTTTTGATTTCCAAATAGGAGGCTTTAAGGAACTTATTTGGTTATTTGGTGCAATTTCTGTGGAAATACTGGTAAATCTCATTGGTCGCTTTGATATTCGTGTGAAAAAAGTGAATCCGTATATTTGGGATATTGCTAAATCAACAAAGAAATTTTAGAAAAACTCTAGCCATGAACTCGCAAAAACCTCTAGTCTCAATACTCCTACCTACTTATAACGATGCTTCACATATTGTTAAATCACTCGAAAGTGTACTGTCGCAATCGTATGAAAATTGGGAATTGATAATCATTGATGATGCATCCACTGATAACTCGAATGAGCTTATTAATAAAACTATAGAAAATAATTCAAAAGTTAAATACATATTGAATAAAGAAAACCAAGGTATCGTTAAATCCCTTAACATTGGATTAAAATCTGCAAATGGTAGTTTGATCGCAAGAATAGATGGTGACGACATCTGGAATGATAAAAACAAATTATCAAAACAAGTACAGTTTTTAATAAAGAATAAGAATCATATACTTGTAGGTACGTTTGCACAAAGAATTGATGAATCTGGAAAAATAATTGATAATCTTACATACCCTACTGATGATGATGAGATCCGTAAATATATTCTCATTGAAAATTGCTTTGTTCATAGCTCAGTGCTTTTTCGTAAGAAAGCTGCAATGGAATTGGGCGCCTACTCTGAAGATTTAAAATTTGCTGAAGACTACGATCTTTGGTTGAGGATGGGGAAAATCGGAAAAATTGCAAACATTCCACTTTCCATGGTCCAGTATAGATACTCCAATGAAGGTATTAGTCAAAAAAATAAAAAACAGCAGATTCAAAATAGTATAACAATTGTGCTGAAGTATAAATCAGAATACCCAAAAGCGTGGATTGGAATTTTCCTCTGGAATCTAAGACTACTTATTCCAAAAACAGTCTCTACTAAATTATCAAATTTTTATCGAAGAGTTATTCGCGGGTATAAATAGAATACATATTAAATAATGCATAAATATCGACAATTATTACTAGATTCGCTCCACACAGAAATTGGCAATAGAGAAGTTGTTCTACTCGACCTACCTAATCACGCAAATTCTGGAGACCAGCTCATTTATCAAGGTGAACTAGAATTATTAGCGGCGCTAAACAAATATCCTAGATACGAATCTTCACGGTATTTTTTCAACGCTAATAAAATAAAAGCAGATGATTGCATCCTCATGCATGGGGGGGGGAACATGGGTGATCTATATCCTAAACACGAGGAGTTTAGAAGAATGATTGCTGAGGAATTTAGAAATAATAAAATTGTGATGTTACCGCAGACAGTGCATTTCCAAGATGCAAGGCAACTGGAAATAAGTGCGAACATTTATGCCAAGCATGACAACCTTACCTTATGTGCGCGTGATTTTAGGTCCTTAGATATTTTTATGAAACATTTTAGTAAAAATAAAATTTTATGCTTACCTGATGCTGCGTTTGGAATTCGAAAATTACGCTGCAACAATCCCCCTACCAAGAAAGTTCTTCTGCTCCAGCGAGCTGACAAAGAGAGCTCCATAGATAACATTCACTTGCAGGAGCTATTAAGACACGTAGACGTTTCAGATTGGCCTAGTTTTGAAAATCATTGGAAAACCTCAGTTGCTCATAATGTGGCGTTAATTATCAACATAGCGATACTACATGTATTGAAACTTTTTGGTTTACATTGGAAAGAGAAGCATGATGTGTTCGGATTAGTCAAATTGCATAATAGGCAAGCCTTAATTGACGAAGCAGTAAATTTTTTGTGCAAGTACGATACGACCTTCACAACTCGGCTGCATGGACACATTTTAGCTGAAATTTTGCACAAAAAAAATGTTGTAGTTGATAATAATTATGGTAAAAATAGAGAGTTTTTTGAAGCATGGAGTCAGAAAAGCCATTACGCAAAAATGTTAGGAAACAAAACATACTAGTTTTCACAATATCATTCTAGGAGTTAGATTTTTGTTTGATAGTGTTTCAAATGTCCTCGGGGTGTGTCACAATGAACGCATATAGACTTAATAGTAGTGAAAAATAATTCATATCGTGAAAAGACAGATTCATAAATTTAATCAAGTAATAACTGTCGAAATAGTTCTTCTTGGATTATTATTTTCATGTTCATTGATAGCGACATACCACTTTTTTCAAACTGGACTGAATATCCCATACGCTGACGCAGTAGCACGTCTCAACTTATCACGAAAACTTATTGATAACCTCAACCCAGGTATGGCCCAACTAGGATCGGTCTGGCTTCCACTTCCTCAACTACTGATGTTGCCTTTTATATGGAATGACTGGATGTGGAGAACTGGTATGGCTGGCGCAATAATGTCTATGTTGTCATATATTGTCGGAGGATTTTTTCTCTACAAATCAGCATTTTTATTATCTAAAAATAAGGTAGCATCACTGCTATCTGTCACTGTTTATGCTTTAAATATTAACATGCTCTACCTTCAAACTACAGCGATGTCAGAAGCCATTTTTGTTGCACTTCTTTCTGTGAGTACATATGGATTTCTCAAGTGGACAATCACAAAAATGCGTAGATACTTAGTTTATGCTGCATTTGCAGTCTCCTCTTTGACCCTAATCCGTTATGAAGCTTTAGCATATCTATTAGGGTCTATTCTATTGGTACTTATAGTATCAACTTTTCAACACTACAAGATAAACTGGAGAAAAATTGAAGGAGATATAATACTTTACATTTTTGTAGCAGGTTTAGGATTTGCATTGTGGACACTTTATTTGACGGCAATATTTAATGATCCTCTTTTTTGGATAAACTATTACGCTACAGAAAAAGTCACTAGTGATGGAGTTGTGCAAGGATACTCCCAAGCCAAACCCTTCCTCGCCGCAGTCTGGCAATACTTCACCTCCATCTCCTGGATGTCCGGAATCATCCCCGTGGGCACAGCACTCATTGGCTTCGTTCTTGCAGGCATCGAGTCAATTCGCAAGAAAAGCTTGACATTTCTGGTACTCGGCTTACCACTCTCTATTTTCTTAGTCATGGTTCTGACTTTGCAGAGAAATACACCGATTGTTCAACCTTTTTTAACTTTTATCAATATCCTTTCTGTGGATACAAGTTTGAGCACTGGCTTTAATATTCGCTATGGAATCTTACTTTTACCCTGGGTGGCTCTCCTTACTGTGTATGTTTTCAAAATAAAATACCTCAACATTCTTTTCTTTATGCTGTTCTCGGTGCAATTGTTAAACCACTTCAATCCTCAATTCTCTCCAATGTATGAAATACCTAGACAAATTTATCCAAAACCAGATAGTGATTTAGTCCACTTCATGCAACAAAACTACAACGGCGGCAAAATCCTCATCTCCGCCTCCGGCTTCGAAGACCAAATGTTCCTCATGGGTTTCCCCTACCGCACCTACATCCACGAAGGCGCCGGCAAATACTGGGATGAAGCATTGGACCGCCCCGCTCGCTACGCAGACTGGATCATCATCGACATGAACCGCGGTTCAGACTGGCTTGCCCGAGAAATGAAAGGCAAACAATACTGGAACTGGGACCACGAGGTCGTTTGGGAGGGTGAGAGCGTGCAGGTGTATAAGATTAAGACGCAACCTGACATTATAATTGAGTAGTCTTCTCTTGAATCTCACTTCATTCAAATTAATGATATACTATATTACTATAAGCCATACTTAATTATATGAACAAAGAAATACAGCACGAAGGCCTAGACACATCCAGATTTCCCGAACTTGAAGCAATAGCAATAACGGCCCTAAAAGAGCTCGTCAAACTCGAAAAACGAGCTACACCCAACTATCTGGTAGCTGAACAAATTCAGGACTCAATAACTAGAATACTTACTCCCTTCGATAATCTCATCTCATTTAACACCTTAGATAATCGAATAGGAAATATTCTGGCTAATCTCGCACATGGTCTCAGCGTTGATGAAGAAAACCTTGAAATAAGAGTTGTCAAAAAAGTGAACGCATTTCAGCTAGAAACGGCACCACTTACTATTCTCAATAACGAAACTCGCATAAGCATTAGATCTAAGCCAAAAGACGGTTTTCAGTATCGAGCTCAATTTTTCATTGTCTTTAAACGTGGCACTGCTACACAAAAAGCTCAGTACGAAATTACCTATTTTATTGTAGAAGTTGAACCAGATGATGATGCTACTGTTCAACCCAATGCCAACGATGAATTTGATCACGATTTTGAAGTGATGTAAATCGCTTCGGTTTTTGACGAATAAAATTACACCAACACAAGTCAAATTAGTTCAAAAATCTTCCAATCATCATAAATATGCTATAATAATTACTATAGACAATAAATAGCATCTAAGCTATGGCAAAAACACACGAAGCAATAGCAACCCCCACACCGATTCTCGACCCTGAAGTAGAAGCCATCCGTGCCACTGCAGCCATGGGCGTCTCTCCTGATGCACTACTCAAAATTTTAAGTGATAACTTTGCAAATGAATCTGGTCCTCAAGAACGCTTTACACTCAACAAACTATTCGTCCACTACCTCGTCGACACTATTGACGCATTCTGTACCGATGAGAAATTTAGCCACAAACTCTGGTTTTCTCCCGACTACATCGATCCTGTCTACAATCTCTTTGAGCCTATGGTTGCAAAGCTGAGAGAAGACAAAAAATTTGTTAATTTTCAGTTTAGTTGGTCAGTGAATTCATTGAAGAATGAAGGCGTGCTCGTTACTGACACCAGCCCGATTCTCACATCAAGAGATCATAACGGATATCAGTGGGAAGCACGTTTTTACATCATCCACACCCCGGGCAACATTAAGAATAAAGACACTACAGATCCAGAGTACAAAGGTAAGTACACTATCGCCTTTGAAATCCACGAACATTTGCCAACAATGAGAGAACGATTCAAGAGAACAAATCCCGCACCACCAAGCAAATAATCCAGTCAACCCATAACAAAATACCTATGATACACTCATAATACAGCACCAAAAAACTGTCAATGATACAAACTCTTGAAATAGCCACCAAGAAATCACGATTAAGACTCAAACCTACTGAGCCCCCAGAGTCAGATCCTTCCCGTAAAGCCCCTCCCGCTGCCCACCCAGAACATCTCTTGCGTCATGAGCACACACTGCAGCAGCTCCTTGCAGATCTCTTCGCGCTTGTCCACACAGACGGTATCCAACAGCAATTTCTTTTTTCACCCCAAGAAACAATAGCAATTGATCAGCTTTTAGAAGCGTATGTTCCTCAAATGCCGTCAGCCTCACGATTCAACATCGAGTTCAGACAGAATGAACCAGGTACCGCGCTCGCTAATACAAATTGTTACTATACTGCAGACATTCCGCCCTACCTGTATTCCCACCCGACGCCCGATGGCACGCAGTACGCAGCGTATTTCTATGTGTCTCTAATTCCAAATCAAGATCAAATTACTCCAACTTATCAAATATCCTTCGAAATCCATGATCAATCAATTGCTCGAAGCCAAAACCCAACGCCCCGATAATTCCGAAGCAGCGTTCTGGATTGCGATATCAATGCTGATGATGGAACTCCACTCGAGTCTCGCCTACGTCAAGCTTGTACCCCCAGAAACACCTATTCCAACTGATGAAGACAGTTTGGCTGAGATGATGGTGATTGTGACGAAACTCCATGCAGACATTACTGAGCCCAATAACCCGCCAAGACTCGCAGAGATGCTTGGCAAATATATTGGTAATTGCCTTAAAACAGCTCGTATTGAGGTTATGACCCTTTATAAAGTCGCACCACCTGCACAAAAAGATCTGCTTTTGCCATTGGTTCAGACAATAACTGGGTTGGAAGCAGCATTTAAAAAACAATACTAATTTGATTTCATACTACCTCGCTCTTCTTACACAACCCTTACCAATCTGTCACGTAAGGTATGGTCTCTTGAATTATCATATTCTTATCATCACTACTTCATAGCAATTGGTATATTGGACCGTATGGTAAAAAACACATTTATAATTCTGCTCGCTCTGGCCGGTATTTTCTTTACCGTTTTTGTGATTGTGTCGGCGTTCAATATGCCAACCCTTACACCCAAAGAGCCTGATACAGCAAAGCTTACAACAACTGACAAAGAAGACATCGTATCAGTTGGGGATATTGCTGATGCTCCGCAGGTATTTGACGACACAGAAGTTATCGTTGTTGGTGAAGTGGAGGCTTGGGTGACCAAACAAGCCTTTATCCTTGAAGTGCAGGACTTATCGATTGCAAATAAGGGGATAATCGTCTTTTCTGAACAGCCATTTAGCCCACCGCAGGATACAACTGATGCTCAACTCGGACTTGGTGATAGTGCAATTGTTGAAGTCACGGGCACCGTGCGCGAGCTGACAGAGCAGGAATTGCGAGATACACTTGGTCCAGATCTCGATGAAAATGAATTTTTGAAATATGACGATATGCCAATTCTATTTGTGCGCTCTCTAGATGTTATTGAGCAATAAATCAGACTGAAAGGTGAGGCATTGCACAGACTTGCCGCAGGCCTCATTGTACTCAAATCTTTTTTTTCTTCAAAGAGTGTTGTACAGTACATACAACTGTACCAGTGACTCAAGAAGGATCCCCCTATGGTAGAACCAGACTCATTCGCACGCATGGATCGACCAAATCCTGCCCATCCGCGCGCAGAACAACGATCAAATTTTACTGAATTCTTTACGCAAAAACTCATGGTTGATTCTAATTTGCAGCAAATTTTGATGGCGACACCTAAGAATCAGCATGTCACCGTGTTACGCGATACGATGGAGCAATTCGCTCAAGATTTTGAAGCTGCATTTGGCACACCAATCACGGTCTCTGAGTCTACGTTTCCACTCAACGAGCCCACCCGCAATACACTCCACCAAATTGACCTCCAGTCTCCTGATGAAACTATCGAGCTTTCTGTACGACTATTTGAAAACGCCAATGACCGTGAGGTGAAAAGGGATCTACAAGTAGCTTGGTATTTTGATCAAAAGTAGAACTTAGTAGCTCAAGATATAGGTACTGTCAAAGAGTTAGTGCGCGGACTGATGCACTCGGCATATCTGCACGTGTTCAATATACACCGCTCATAAATTGGGATGAATCAATTCTCTCTAAAGATGGATTTCATGAGCTCCTTATTTTAGCAGAGCAAGAACCACCAAACTTAGCACAGAACGATCAAGTCCAGGTGCTAATCAAATATTACGTTCGAAACGAGCTGTAGTATCCATCTTATTTACAATTTCTAAACGAACGTATCAAAAAAACTTGCAAGTTTGTTAATTCATAGCTTCCGTTGCTTTTGAGGTTTTTCCATAAAATGGCTTCATTTCAAACAAGAGATAGTAGCTGATTGCGGTCACGACCACAAATCCAACCACACCTCCCAAACCAGCAAGTATGCCGATGAGTGATTGTGCAACCATAAGGGCCATATTCCAAAATAGGTACACCCATCCGGTCGTAGTTCTGTTCTTGAGGTGCTTGAACGCTAATAAAAGCAGCGCTGACGATACAAGTTGCAACAACCCGACAACGATAAAATACCAAGCAGGTAACCCAGCAAACTCAGAAAATATTCGCTGGTACGCGGTACCGCCGCCAATTCCATATGAAATCGATTGCAACGCACCAAGCAGCCCAAACGCACCGCCAACAAGCGCCAACCATGGTGAGATTTTTACCAAAATGCTCGGAATTGCTTCTGGTAAGTGAGGTAAATCTTTGAATGGTTTTTCGATTGATTTAATGAAATCCATCGCTTGTTTATCTGTCAATCGATCGAGAATTTGCTGTGGCATGATGTCCTTGATCTGAAGAGGTACTCTTCCTACCGTTATAGTACCTCTATCGTACCATATATTGTGGATTGGTAGTGAATTGGGAGGGAAACTGATATAATGGTCAATTCTAGATGGCCCCATCGTCTAGCGGTTAGGACGCCAGGTTCTCATCCTGGTAACCGGGGTTCGATTCCCCGTGGGGTCACAAGTATCGTATGGTTCAGCGCGACCCGTTCGCCTGCGCTAAAAAGACCGATGTTACCGACTAATATTTTCCATGTTTCTTCGAAATCGTGTTTTAGATCCTGTAATGTGCGAGTTTGCCCCAATGGGACACCCCCTTTAAGAACCACGAGAAGAACACCCACCTCTGTGAATGTCGTTATTTCTGAATGACGATCGTCTTATTTGTCAGAATAAACTTAGTTTTGATGAATGAGATAGCTTCTTGCCTCTCTTCTGTCGTTCCTATTTTTAGTATGTGTAAAACGTAATTTTTAGTCATATCATTTTTATCACTTACGCTTTTGGAGGTGCTGTTTAGCTCCGTTAAATTACCATCAATAAACTCTTGATGAAGCACTTGCGTTTTGAGTCGATGATAACGATCAATGTCTTCTTCGATTTTTCTAGTGATGCCTGCGTAGTTGAATTTAATTTTATCTATATTAGCGATTAACTGTTTGATCAAATCTGCTTCGGTAATATAAGGTTCATCACACTCATAATTTATTGATCTGCCGCAGTGATAGTAAATATGTTTAGAGAATCCACCACGTTTTAATTTTCTTAGTTTTTCTTCTGCCGTTACATTTCCTCCACAACCACCGCATTTAAATATTCTCTTGAAGGGGAATGTTTTATTTTTATAGCCTTTAGGGACAGATTGAAGAACTGTTTGAACTTTATCAAATATCTCTTTAGTGACTAAAGGTTTGTGTTTTCCTTGATACCAAGTGCCACTTCCAACTGGGAATTCGAACTCACCATAGTAAAAGGGGTTATTAAGTGTTGAATAGACTTTGCTTAGTGGTATTGGTTTATCGTTCCTCGTTTGAAATCCAATCCGATCCAGCCAATGTTTAATTGTTCTGCCACTGTGACCTTGATTTGCCACTCTCTCGAACATTTGAGTGACAAATGAAGCTCTTTCAGTATCAAGAACGATCAATTCATCAACATGGCCATTTCCAGGCTTATTTAAGTATCCTAGTGGCGCGATACTAGGTCTCCAGCCCATCGAGCACTTAGTTCTTAATCCTCTTTGAACATTTACTCCTTTATTATCATTTTCAAGCTTTGCCTGAGAGCAGAGGATCATTAGTAAGAATTTTTCATTTGGATTATTAGAAAAACTTTGAGAATAAGTCTGGATTTTTACCAACTTGCCTTGATCCATAAGATCAACAACTGAACCTAAGTCTCCCGCATTACGACTTAATCTATCAGGAGCCCAAGTGAGAATTCCATTAAACTTCTTTTGTCTTATTTCTTGGAGTAACTGTTTGAAAACTGGTCGTGAGCCGGAGTTTTTTGCTGAGTGACTTTCTTGTTTAATCTCTTTGATTTTGAACCCGTCTCTATTTGCTAGAGTTTTCATTTCTTCTATTTGAGATCCAATCGACATTGCTTGTCGCTCATCAGATTCAGAAGACTTACGAGCATAAAGGCAGTACTCAATTTTTGGTGGTTCTATCGTTGTATTTTGGTTGTATCTTGCCATTTCTGTGGTCAAGGTACCGGGAAGGGGTGTGGAAGTCTAGGCTTAAAATGAATACGAGCGCTTATCAAAGATTCAAACTATCTTATATTTAACTTTTCGCCTCTTTTTTCAAAAGCTTCTTTTCCGCCTTCAAGTTTTAGTAATTCTTCTCTATTTTCTGTATCTTCAATTGTTGTTTCAATGATATTTGTCTTGCCAGATTCGTTCTTTAAGATAAATATTTTTTCTGCATCCCCATTAATGACAAAATTAGCATTGTGTGTAGCAAAAATAATTTGACGATCTGATTTCTTATCTTTTAACAAGGGAACTAAATAGTTTGCAATTAAAGAACTGTCCAGGTGAGCTTCTGGCTCATCAATGATGAGCGGGTAATTGCCAAACAAAAGCAGGATAACAACCACGGCAGTACATCGTTGTCCGAAAGAGGCTTGCTCTACATCTCTATTGTCATATTTAACTTGGATTATTTTATTTGTTTTTACATCGTACAAATGTTTAGCTCTAATTGCTTGAAATATTTGAAAATTTTTCTTGTCTTTAAAGACTTCGTCAACAAACTTAATGTACTTCGTATCTGATTTTTTCGATTGTTGGATTAGTTTCTGAATCACTGGATATGAGTCTGTTGAGAAGGTTTGTTTATTATCAATTATAAAGTCGCAGACCTCCCTGCTTCGCTCTGAATCATGGTATTGAGAATGAAAGTGACTATAAAATTCCTCTGATAAATTTATCCAAGCATTTTTTTCGTCGAAGGAGTACTCTAGAGAAATTTTTCTAATATCTACTCCTTTATTTTCTTTAAATTGCTTTTCTAACAATTTTTGTAACGGATCTACTATTGCCAATATTTTCTTTTCGTAACCATCCTTATCTATCTTCATTTTTTCAACATTATCTATCAACGTTGCTATAATTTTGTTCCTACCATCAATTTGAAAACCGACCAGTTCAATCTCTCTTTCCAAAGCAACAATTTTTTGAGGTGCGGATTTGATTTGCTCTATGTTCTCATCTGAAAAATTCCCTTTATTTAGAAGAGTTTTTAATTCTTTTTCTAGTATTAATATGTTATCTTGATGAGATTTTTCTTCTTTAGTACTTTCCTCAAAATTTTCATCGTCCAGAGTTTTGATGGCTTCATTCACCTTACTCACTGCTGAGATAAATGAATCTTTATACTTGATTTGATCATTGTTTCCTTCAAGGACTTTTGAATAGAATTCAATAGTGTCACTCAATTGAGTTCTGAGTAAAGATACTTCGTTAGACCACTTCTTATGAACTTGTATCTTTTGAGTTAATTCAGAAATTGAGTCTATTAGTTTTTTATAATCTTCGCTCTCAACAATATTCTTTGTATTCTCAAGAGTTCTTTTTTCTTTTTCTTTTGTTTCTTTCTGTAATATCAAACCTTGTAACTCAGAAACTGATTCAATGATTTTATCTAGGACATTTTTATTCTTATCAATACTATCTTCAAATATTTGCAATACTCTGCTCGGACCATTCGCTCTATCATATATTGCTTGTGTAAATTTTGATTTGTCTCTTGCAAAAGTTTCTATTTCACTTTGCGCAAGAAACTCAAAAATTTCAGTTCCTGAAAAATTAAATATGCTCTTATCATTTGGGTCAAAGGAGGGATTTAGTTCACTCCAAAAGTTTTCTGGTGATTCGGGGTTATTTGAATGCAGTCCTAAAAAATTTAAAATAGTACTCTTACCTGAACCACGACCACCAATGAAGCAATTAAAATATGGACTTAATTTAAAGGAATTATTATTTCCCTCAAAACAGAATTTATCCTGATCAACTTTTGCATTAGCTGGAATATTTAGTGAAATTGAATCAATTGTATTTATCGGTTTTTTGGGTTTCTCCTCTCCAATTAATATTCTTGTTTCAGGTTCGTAAACGATCTGCTTTAATCCCTCAAACGTCGGCTCAGCTTTAATCCAGCAGTACTTTTCAATGGGTTTAGAATCTTTATCATTCAGTTTACCAATGGGGTAATCATGTGAATGAGAGTCACTACCTTTAATACAGGCTTTCTTACAGATAAACCATTTTTTAAATTGTTCCTGAGTAAATTTAACTGTTCCGTCGGTCTTTAAATCAGACTTCCAAAGAAAAAAGTCAATCTGCTTTTTACGGGATGATCCTAAAATATTTGCTCGCTGGATATAGTTAGTTTTTATCCATTCGTCAGACTTGGGATCAATCTCGTCGATTCCTCCATATTCGTCATAAGGTAACCAAAGTAAAAATTTATTTTTAAACTTAATGTCTTGATTTAGATCTATCAACAAAGTTTCGAGAGAAACCTTTATATTAGAAAGCTTGTCTTTATCGTCATAGTCAGCACTTATTTGGGTACCATTACTCTTAAGTCCCTTTATGAAATTTTCTATATCAACAATCTTTATTGAGTCATCAAAAATTATGTGGAAGTTAAAATGAGTCACTCCATTAGTTGTTGTATTTTTATTTTGCACACTTTCAGTCATTCTCATTTCAACGACCGGAAAGATTTTTCTGTGTCCAATATCTAGCGTGCCGGATTCAATTTTTTCTTTTGCTTGCTTGTAGCCTGCTATAGTAAAATAATCATTTATACCAATAGCATCGCATTCAGAGTTTTTTAGTTGATTCTCAAATTGACTCCAATCCCCCTTGTACCCACGAGAAGCGGGACTATGCACATGTAAGTCCCATCTTCTCCATTCAGATCCATTAGGGTATTTATTTGACATATTAATTAAAAGACCTTTGCATCAAAGCTTGAAATTGATTATCCAATTCTTCTGATTGCAAAAGCATTTTACTTTTTAAGTCTTGAATATAGTGATACGTATTTTCAAACTTATTCTGCAAATTAATAGGAGGGTTTTTTAATTTAAGCGATTTGATAATACCTAGATTCAAGCCTGGCATAATGGCACCAATATTTTTTCTTTGAATCTGTCGTGTAATCTGAGGGTTAGAATGTATGGAGTATGAAATAAAGTATGGATTTGCTTTCTTAGCATCTAGAGTAATTGTTGCTAAATGTTTTGTGTTAATCGCCTTGGGTATATTATTTGGCACAACCGCACTTCTTCCAATCGTAGCCATAATTGTAATCAATACATCTCTCGGATGCACGGTGTAACGTTTTAACTTATTATATTTTTCCTCTGATATAAACCTTCTTTCTTTCCACTCAAATTTATTCTCTACAGCATTGTCAATGCCAAGTACAGCGATGCCATCATTTACGAATTCAGAATGTTTCAGATCACTCCCAAATGGTCCGGTTCTCATGCTTCCCTTACGATCTTCAGCAAGTTTTTGAATTTCAATCTCATTCCAACTTTCATAGTCATTAGCTGTTTCTCCAAACATATCTAAAAACACAGACTTAAGGTATTCATCTAGCATTTTAATAGACACCTTGCGTTTTTGGCGAAGTGAATCTGCATGATCTAGGAGTTTAACAATTTTCTTTTGCTCTTCAAATGAAGGTAGTAAAATATTGCTATCTTTTACAATTGTTGCCGATATGTTTTGCAAAGCAACACCACGCGCTTTTCTAATAAAGTTGTCTTTTGAGTAATCTAACCAGAATTTAAGATATCTAACGTCAACATCTTGTTCGCATTTGGGCTGCAAGCCTAGTATTGCCTGATTGGTAGACATCTTTTTACCAGCAATCGCAGTTTTTCCAACTGAACCATACATTGCCAGAAAAACTGTATCTTTGGGGAAGATTCTATTGTTAATAGCTTTTAGACCAGCCTCTGTGATTGATTCATTGGTATTTATTAGATATCCATTCTCTGCGTTTTCAATATCACCGATCTTAGCCCATGGAATTGTTCCACCATAATATCCATCAACTCCTCGTCTGGGGGTTCCACCACTGTGTATATTGCAAATATCTCCTAGTTTTATGTAAGTGGCACTAGAATTCATAGTCATAACTTCTTTAAATTGCTTAACCCCTCGGATATAGCTATTTCTAAATCTTCAATTTTTTTGAGAATAACTTTTGGATTTTCATATCTAACTTCCTCGTACTCAACTTCTTTATAACGATTAATACTTAAGTCGAACTTTGCATCTTCGATTTCTTTCTTGTCTACCCAAAAGAATTTACTACCACGATCATTGTCTGATTGTTTCTTCCTTGCATTCCATTTTTCTACAATATCGGGAATGTCGTTATCTTTTATATTTGCTCTCTTATCATCGAGACTGTAGCCATCGGCCTGCATATCATAAAACCAAACCTTTTCAGTCTCACCACCTTTTACAAAGATAAGTATTGCAGTACTCACGCCCGCATATGGTTTAAATACTCCACTCGGGAGAGAAATTACTCCTTGTAACTCACATTCATTTAAGAGCATTTGTCTTGCTTGTTTATGTGCCTTACTAGATCCAAAGAGAACGCCATCGGGAACGATTACACCAGCTCTGCCTCCGATTTTGAGAGAATTGATTATTCTGTTAATAAATAAAAGCTCAGTTTTTGTAGTAGGAAGTGATAAAGATTCATTTATATCACCTTTATCGATACTTCCTTTAAATGGAGGATTGGCCATAATGACATCAAAGTAATTATCCTCATCATATTTTTTAGATAATGTGTCTTTTTGCTCGATGTTTGGTACTGATATGCCATGCATCATTAAGTTCATAAGGCCGATTCGAACCATACTATCGTCCATATCATATCCAACAAAAGTTTTTTCTTTTAGCTGTTTCCATTGTCGTTCATCTGTTAATTTGTCACCAACCAAACCGCGAGTTAATCCATTTTCGTCTAATTTCTGGTGTTCTTTACTGGTGTGCTGAGTGAGAATGTGTTGGTACGCACCGAGTAAAAATCCACCTGTACCACAAGCGGGATCACATATACTATCTCCGAGTTTTGGATCAACTAATTCACAGATCAATTGAATGATGTGGCGTGGAGTACGAAATTGACCTAGCTTGCCAGCGCTTGTTATTTCAGAAAGTAAATACTCGTACAAGTCTCCTTGCGTGTCTTGAAAACCTTGCCCCTTAGCGTCTTGTCTTGAAATTTCTTCATAGATTTCGTCAATGATACTTACAGCTTCAACAACTAGAGATGGTTTTGAAATGATAAAAACTGCATTACCCATATGTTTTGCATAAGAACTTTGCTCAGAGTTAAGAGTTTTTAAGAAAGGAAATACTTTTAACTGGATATGAGTAAGCATTTCTCCACCTTCCATATGTCTAAAGTGACTCCAGCGTAGCGTATCCTTCAACACTGCTTCGTTTGTGTTGGGCATCTTAAATTCACCATCAAAAATCGATTTATATGATTCACCTGTAAATTCTGAATCCTGCTTCTTCTTTAAATCCAGTTGATCAAGACGTTTCATGAAGAGAAGATAGGAGATCTGCTCAATAGCTGTTAGAGGGTTGGAAATTCCGCCACTCCAAAACTTGTCCCAGAGTCGATCAATTGATGATTTTATTGTTGTATTAAGCATAAGCAAAAATCTGATTAGTAAACTGTAATATCTCTTGTTGCATGTTTCTATCGAATAATCCTAAAAATCCATTCTCATGAATTTTAGTAAATGGTTCTTGGACTAAATCTCGCTTGGTAAGTTCGCCGTTTTCAATAATAAAAGTCTGAAGCGTATGTAAGAACTGAATTTGTTTCGCGGTGAAAGTATTGTGATCTGCGATAAACTCAGCGAAAGCCTCTGATACTTTTTCAGGGAATGTCACCAATCCACCAATGCCCATGATGTATTTAATTAGATCTAGGAACCTTACTCTTCTGGCGTCATATGCCTTTTGCAAATTTTCTTCTGTTGGATATGGATCGTATTCTGAGAGTGTCTCAGCTAATTCGTCAATTTCTTCACTTGTTATGCTTTCACCACCTTTAATTTTTCTGAGTGTTTCATTTTCATCTTCAAGTTTCTTGACTAATGCCTCAACCTTTTCTCGGTATTTTTGAATAGTCACACGCTCATTAGCAGGACCAAACTTGATGTATTGTTTTTCAGAAGTAATATCTCTTAAATTAAATGAATCTTGCTTTGGTTTAATGCCTTCTTCTCGGTATTTCATAAGAGGAGCAATTTTGTCGATAACTACTTGGAGATCTGATTCTCCTGCTTTTGCCAGATATCCATTATGGAGAATTGATTCAATTAACTCCTTTTCTTTTACTACAACATTTACTGATAAAGGCAAATCTGAAACCATCTCAATTAGTACTTCTTCAAGTGTGTTTCTTTTCTTTTCATCTTCAAATTCGTTTCTAAGCTTGAGTATCGAATACTGGATGACTTTGATTTCAAAGCTCATTGATTTGTAATCTTCACCAGTTCTTGTTCGCATGAGTGGAGAAATATCTTTTTGAAGATAAAGTTTTTTCTCATCTGTAATTTTCTGCCAAAATGATTCATCCAATTTATCTAATGAGTTTTTTGCATCAAGAATTACGACATTGTTTTCAGGTAGTTTGGCAATATCCTCTCGCAATTTATTTAGGGTGTCCGTAATTAATTCAGTGTTTCCTACTGATTGAGCAACATCTAACTTCTCTAGTCTTGTCTCAAAAAGTCTTACAGTAATAGGTTTGGTTGGCCTTTCAGTCTTTCCAGTTGGATTTATTTGGAAATATTCGAAGTTCTCCCAACAATCCATAATCAGGAATTTATCTTTCTTCTTACACCAAGGCTTTATCTTTTTGGGTTCAAGAAGTCGAGTGCCACGACCAATCATCTGCCAGAATTTTGTATAGGAGAAAACAGGTTTAGCAAAAACCAAATTAACCAATTCTCGAACATCGATTCCCGTGTCGAGCATGTCGACACTTATAGCAATCCTTGGGAAATCTTTATTTGTAAATTGATCTAGCAATCCACCCTTACCATATACTCGTGAATCATCTGAAACGATCACTTTTGCAAGATTCCCTTTGTGTTCTGGATATAAATCATCAAATACTTCCTGCAATCGTCTAGCGTGTTTCATTGTCATTGCAAAAAAGATGGTTTTACCAGGCAAGGTTCCGCTTTCATCCTTGATACACTCTTCCATGAATTCCTGAACTATTAATGCATTTGTACCTCTGTTGGTTACCTTTTTCTCAATATCACTGCCTTCATAATTTATTTCTTCTGGCTCTTTTCCATCAGCAAGTAATTTTTGCTGTTCACCCAAAGATATATTTTGCTTTCGGATGCCTTCTTTTTGAAACTTTGTTCGAATCTTAAGAACTTCAAAATCTGACAGATATGGTGGGTTGTTGTTTATTGCTTCCTCGTACGAATACGCATAAGTAGGCATTCCATCGTCACAGTTAAATAAACTGAAAGTATTGTGTTCGATAGCATCCTTTGGGGTAGCTGTAAGTCCAAGTTGAGTAGCATCAAAATATTCAAATATATTTTTGTAAACGTTGTAGATTGAACGATGGCTTTCATCGGCAACTATCAAATCAAAGAAGTGAGGGCTTAATGGGCAATCCTTGTTTTCGATAATATTGAGCATGGTTGGATAGGTGGCGGTATAAACACGACGATCCGTGGCAATTTCGTGTTCTCCAACTTTTGGCCACACGGGAGCATTGGGAAGATATTCTTTAAAGGCGTCGAGAGCTTGGTTTCTAAGTGCAATACGATCTACCAAGAAAAGAACTCTTTGCACTCGATTGGTTCTCATCAAAACATCGACCATTGAAACACAAGTTCTTGTTTTTCCAGTACCAGTAGCCATAACCAGCAGAGCTTTTCGTCTACCTTTCTCCATACTCTCAAATACAGAACGAATCGCTTCTATTTGATATGGTCTTCCTGAGATATCTCTATCAATAAGCTCTTGAGATAGTGGCTTTTCATTCTTTCTTAAGAAAAGAAGTCTTTCTAAATCTTTTCGAGTTGGGAATCCATGTACTTTTCTTGGAGGAAACTTCTCAGTATCCCAGAAATATATATCATTACCATTTGTGTAGAAAACAAATGGCATGTCTTTTCCAGAGTTTTTTTGAATATTTACGGCATATTGGCGAGCTTGTTCCTGCCCAACACGTGCATCTTTAGATGTTTTCTTTGCTTCAACAACAGCAAGAGGATAACCATCTTGTCCTAATAGGACATAATCTGCGTACTGGAAACCTTGGTGCTCATGCTCTGGTTCTGTAACGCCTTCAGGTAAACCAACCCAAATATCGAGTTCTGAAGTTACTTGTGATGGATCTTCAACGTTCCAACCAGACTTAAGTAGTCGTTTATCAATAATGTCTTGCCTTGTTTTTGCTTCAGTTATATATGACATAGTCTATTTTTCTAGTTTTTTAAGAAATTTTTCAATATCTTCCTTACGATATCTTCTATCACCGCGTTTACTTATCTTAATAGCTGGGAGTTTGCCTTCGTTGTCCCACTTACGAAGTGTTGCTGGGTTTACACCCAACAATTCGGCCGCTTCCTTTATTCTCAATAGTTTTATCGATTCGTCCATATCTTGCATTTAATTACAATTACTTATATGTATTGTAGTCCAAAAGTGCATTTTTTTCCATGGAACATATGACTGAAACTTCATTGCTGTGGTTTGATATCTAAAGATCTTTTCGTTAGAGCTAAATCTCCATATCCCACATTCCTGCTGTGATTGGCAAGTTCATATCTCTATATTTTCCAGTAAGTTGATCTATCTTAAAATCTGGTTTGTGTTCGCTAGATCCCTTCCAAGGAGTGTAAGGACGATCATGTTCAATTATTTTGCTTACACCGATGGAAAAAGCATCAGCTAGATCGTCATGCTTAGTAGAATGAATATTGAGGAGTTGATGTACTAAAGTTTCAGCTCCATATTGAGGGAAGAATATTTTTCCTTCTTGAACATAGGGTGAAACTACTCGCAGTCTCGATATTTTATCTAATCCTCCAACCCCAACAGCTTCAGCGGCCAATCTATTAACAGTTAGCAACTGTTGAACAACGGCATCCTGATATCCTACACTCTCAACATAGATTCTTGGTGGGATGCGAAATATTTCTTGTAACTTCTTGGAGAGTTTTTCTAATTCAGCCACGGTTTCAGGGAAGTCTAACTGTTTGTTGACGATATATGGCAAAACATATGCTTGGAGCTCTTTATCAAACCCTGTCAGGTAAAAGGGAACAATTGCAGTAAAGTCTCGACCATCTCCTTTTTTAATTGCTAGATCAACTCCAATGAGAATTTCTCTGGGTATTCGAATTTCTTTGTTTGGTAAAGCAAAATCATAATATTTAATCCAATCTCTTTGAATGACTTGTTCATCATCCGGAACAATCTGCAGTAGATACTCTCTTTCGAAAGTATGGCTGCTCATCGTACTGCGCCTAAGTTCTTCAATGGCTAAAGGAGTATATTTTTCTGGCCAGAGAACAACGCCATCTTCATTTATTAATGGATAATCAATAAAAACACTATGCATTCCAATGGTATTATCATAATCTTTTAACTTCATCATTAGAGAATCTTCATGAAGCATATTCCCAACTACAACTAATCGAGTTCCAAGATCTCCCAAAGGTAGTACCTCGCTAGTAAACCACTCGTATGTTCTTTGTCTATTATCTAAAGTTTTTACAGAAGCAATATCTTCTACGTCATCACAAATGATGAGATCTGGTCGATGTGATCCATGCCTTAAACCACGAATAGTCTCGCCACTTGAAGCTGCAGTAATCCTAGTTCCACATTTAACAATATCTAGAGAGCTAGTACTCCATTCTCTAGAAGTTTCGCTTAAGTTCCCAAAATCTTTTCTCAGTAGTAAGTTGGTCTCTAGTTCTCGCTTTAGATTATTGAGAATTAATCTGCTCTGATTCTGAGTTTGGCTGAGAATGACAATAAATTTTTTTTGCTGTTTGCCCAACATTGCCCAAATGGGATATGACAAACTGAAAATGGTTGATTTTGCACTTCCTCTGAAAGCAACAATAAACACTTCTTTGGCTGTTTCTTTTTCGGTCAGAAGGAACATTTGTTTTTGGAAAGCTGCAGTTGGGTACTTTACGTAGTCATTAAAAAAGACGTTAAAGAATAGAGAGTGGCTCTGCCTCGTTGCCTCTCTTCGAAACTTTTGGTCATAGAATAACTTTGTCAGTAAATCATTGTTCATCGCTTATTTTCTTTGGTTCGGCAGAAACAACTCCAGCCATTATTAATGCCTTTTTCACAGACTCTTGTTCCTCTTCAGATAATTTTTCCTCATGATTACCAGAACTAATCTCTATTCTAGTGGCATAGGCAGGATGGTGATGTTTAAGCCAAAAGATAATTGCTGTCATATTCTTATCCTTAATAGCACTCATCATCTGGCTTTCAGCCATGTCATTTACCAACAAACTGCCATCCAGTAATGATTGATCACTCTCTTGAGTAAACTTCGGATCTTCTTTGCGCCAACGGTAGTAGGTTGCACGGCCGATACCTGCTTTCTCACAAGCAATCTGAACAATTGGAGTCTTCTTTAGTATCTCCAGCAATTGCTTTTTGTTTTTCGATTGTCTTTTTGCGATTGTTTTATCCATATATTTTCTTAGCTTTCTTACCAGTTAACTTTTCCCAACGTTTGATAATTACCTCTGCATATACAGGTGACTTTTCCATGCCGTAACAACGACGCTTCATCTTGGTTGAAGCAATGAGCGTACTTCCACTGCCCGAGAATGGCTCTACTACTAAATCACCACGTTTCGTCAGCATCTTTATATATGGAATGAGAATCTCCACTGGTTTAGTACCAAAGATCACACCTTGTCCTGAATGTTTCTCGTCCGAAGCCACGTATTCGATAAAATCGGTAGGCTGATTCTTTTTACCTTTTTGATAACCTTCCCAGTGGGGTTTTCCAGCGATAGCGTAGAGAGCTGTTTCATACTCTTGTTGAAGTCCATCTATTTCCTCTTCCAGATTAAACGGAATATCTTTGTCGGGAGACGCACCGACCATGGCTATATCGTGTTTGGAAAAGAATTTATATTTAGCTGAAAACCCCTGATGTCTATTTGGGAGATGCCAGACAATCATGTTTTTCACTTTCCAATACTTTTCCATCTCACCCCAGATGACTCTGAGGTTCTTCCAGTTTTCATAAACAATGATGCTGAAGTGTTCTTTTTGAATCTTATTGATATTGCCCATCCACTTCTCGGTGAAGTCTGGTGGTATAGAGTCAGTTTCCAAATACCGTCTATCCCTTTTTGCCCCAAACCCAGTGATGGCTTTGCCGTGTTTTTTCTTGCCATGAAGGTAATCCAAAATATATGGCGGGTCGGTCATACACATATCTGCTTTCTCGCCGTTCATGAGTTTTAGGAAATCGTCTTCGATGGTTGAGTCTCCGCACATAAGACGGCTACCGTCTAGATCATAGACATCACCTTTTTTGGTGTTAATATTTTCTATATTCAACTTCTTGAGTTCCTTCTCCAGATCAAACTCTTCGGGAATATCCAAATCGAAAATATCGTCTAGCTCTCCACTGGAAAAGCCAATATCTGCAAGGAATGATTCATCAAATTTTGAAAGAAGATCCCAGTCGAATTCACCGGTATTTTTGTTCAGGCGGAGATTTAATTCTTTCTCATTCTCAATATCTGGAATATCCACAAAGACAACAGGAACCGTCATATATCCCAATTCTTTAGCTACTTCCCAGCGAAAGTGACCACCAATGATAATATTCATGCGACCAGAAGCAGAGTTGGCAATGACTGGATCAACTAGTCCGAAGCGTTTTATACTCTGCTTAAGTTGTTCTGTAGCTACTTCATCATGTTTCCGAGGGTTGTAGTCCGCTGGAATCAAATCGTTGATAGATACTTCTACTGTTTGTATGTGTTTGTCTTGCATAAGGTGAATTTACCACGGGTTTTGAAAAAGGCTGATTTATCAACCCCCTTGACAACGGGGTTGTCACCCAGGGGGTATTGATGTGAAATTAGAGCGATAATTCGGCATAATTGCTTAACGCCAATTTTTTTAAGAGAAAAATTAAATTGCCTATTGACAGGTTTTTAGAATTTTTGATACTAAGTTAAGTTTTATGTTTTGTTATTAAGGTCTAAAATAGCAACCAGAGAAATAATATGAGTACAATTAAAATCGCATTTGATAGCTTGGTAAAACATCCTGAGTTTCAAGAGCTTGTTCATGAATATAGATTCAGATTTGGTATTCCAAAAAGTGGTTTCTCTGATTCAACATCAGAAGCTTACAAAAATTGGATTAGGGAAGGTCTGAGGAAATCCGACCTCTTAAGAGAACAATTTCTTTTTATTGCCAAACGTTGTCGTAATCTCATTCCAAGTAGAGAACTCATTCCCTTTGTGACCCTTGGTTATTATTTTTTATATGGGAAATATCCAGAACTTCCATTACAAAACGATTTAATTTTTACGATTAACCCTAGTGGGATACTTGGAAGCTTTGATATTACATTTACTGTCCCTCTTATATTTGAAATGAGTGATTTAGATGAAATTTTTGATAAAAATAAATCTGAGATTACCAAAGTTTCTGAAAATGCCAAGGAGGTAGTCACAATACTCAACGATCCACAAAGTTCTCCTGACCAAGATTTTGATCCCAAACAAGATTTACTAGCTACAACACCAGGGAATGGCGCTGATTTAGTGGACAAACTTCATAGAGATATTGCATATCTCGCTGAATTTGGACGAGTAGTATTGAGAGGACATCTTCAAAACATGAAGGAAGAAGATTTTGTCATCGCTGACTATAACGACAAAAATAAGCCAATTTATGCACCAATCCAACACATGGGCATGTGGTTGTTAAACCGACAGCTATATCCAATAGTTGAAGAGTATTGGAGACAGATTGATCAGGAGATTCAAGATTTCAATAAACAAACTGGGAAAAGAGTAAATCGAGGTATTCCCCTAGCTAATACTGGTGTTGCCCAAATTGCTCAAGGAAAAACAATCGAAGGCCTGTTCAATATATACAGCGGTTATGAGGATGACAGAATCTGTTTGCAACACCTACCGAATGTTGTCATCGACCCTGAAAAAGATATGGCAAATAGCAGACTCTTTACACAGTTTGAAGAACGACAAACAGCTCAACTTTTTAATACAATCACTTCAAAACACAGTAGTGTATTTCATACCAGCTTATCAAAAAGTGAGTTATCTTCATTTATCTCAAGTTTGGAGTCAGACAAAAAACTGCTTTTCTACATGACACTTTATCGTTTTTCATTCTCCTTATCTTTAAATAACAAGCTGACAACCGTTATATCTAGAAGCGAAATTATTAGATCGTTGGCTGAATTAGCATTATGGTTTGAGGACGAAGTAAAAAGAAAAGACCCTACTTTATCAGGAAAAACTCTTGGCACTATTTTGGGTCAAAAAGTTGGAAAGCTTAATCCGAAAAAGGGTCAATATACTGATGCTTCGGATCTAAACGAATTATCATCAAAAATCTCTGCTGCGCTTGGTGTGACTTCAAGCCTAGAATTAACTAACGCTCGAGTTATGACTTGTTTGAGGAATTTTGCTGGACATAATTTGGATGTCCAGAATCATGTTTTTTTCCAAACGTGCGATGAAGTATTTGCACGAATGATTTCGCTTATTATCTACTCAAAAAGTAACGGGTGGATATGACGAATTATGAAATACCTATACGATGAGCAACACTATATAGATCGTTACGACCTTCACACCGTAGAAGAATGCATCGATGCGGTGAAAATGTTCCAGAAGGTTTATCAGAAAAGCCTCACGAGTGAAAAGCTCAAAGATCTTTCAGAAGAGGAAAAACTAAGAAATGTAAATCTCATGCTTAGTCGGCACCTTTTCGTTATAAAAGGAAAAAGGTATGAGAAGAAACAAGAGACTGTCCAGAAGTGGATGGAAGAAGATAAGTTACAGCAGGACAAACAAGATCTCACTCCAACTCCAGAAGGTATTCTCTGTCCTCTTTGTAATGTTTCGATGTATTTCAATGTCACAAAGCATCTTGACTCTACCTACGATAGCCCAATACTGCGGATGATGTTTCTTTTTAAGTGCGGTAAATGCGAGAAACTGCAATGGGTCTATGACGATGGTGAAATTCGTGTTTCAAAACCTGACATCTGCCCTAAATGTAAAAAGGAATTGGATGTAACTGGCAGTAGAAAAGGAAAAGTCATAACCACCCTCTATAAATGTAAACATTGTGACTATTCAAAGAAAGATATTCTTGATCTTGCTAAAAGTGATGAGGAACATAAAAAATGGGAAGCAGAACAAAAGAAAAAGGAGGACGAAGGTAAAAAACTTCTAGAGAAATATCGAGCAGAGTTTTGTTTGTCAGACAAGGAAGGCAAAGAACACGTTGAAACCCTTGAAGCCATGGAAGTTGCCAATGTTGTCCATGATGAAGAGATGCAGAAGTACGACGACCCTGTTTATGAGCGAGTCTCCAAGTTAAAGAAAACAACCATTGTCGATCTTGAAAAACTGCTGATCGAACCTTTGGAAAAAGCTAAATATGCCAAATTCTCATTTGAAAAGCCAGAAATTGGTCAATATGTCATTGTTCCCTTCACTGTTCAGGATTTAGATTCTTCAAGAAGAGATCGAATTAGTGTCTCTGAGCTGGAAAAGCTTATTAAGAACTCTCTAGAAGATACAAACTGGCGATTGCTATCCAACAGTGTCATGTATCGACTCGGATATCTTGAAGGCAGATTAAAGGGCTACGAGCGAGAAGAAGACATGCTTAAGCTTGCAGGTAAGAAAAAAGAACCTACTAAACCAAAATCTAAAATTAGCAAAGAAATAAGACAGAAATATGCTTCAAACAACCTAGTACAACTTGCTCGCTTGTTTGGTGAAATGGATGGCATTGAAAACATTCGAAAGCGAAGGCTTAAAAATGAGCCAGAAGGTTTCTTTTTAGAAGCCAGTGAAGGGCCATACTCTTGCGGAGTTTGTGGAGAGAGTCATTATGGAGATGAAATTTGGTGGAATCTTGACGGTTTACGATGTATGAACTGTCACCAGAGTATAATTGAGAGTGGTATTAAACTTAGTGGTCACCAATATGTCAAGCACCCCTTTTATTGCACACAGTTTCTAAATAGTTGGCGTGGAATTTTGCAGGCGGCATTTTAAGTGCCGAATGGATTCGTTTGTTATTGTAGTTGTACAATGTGTAATGAATTTCCTCAAGAAAATGACCTTCA
>JBGTEY010000012.1:0-30325 GCA_041747555.1 Patescibacteria group bacterium | reverse complement strand
ACGATTTATTTCTACATTTGGGGCATATTGGATTGTTTTTCATCCCTCAATCATACGTTTGACTGAGTCAAAACACTAATTGGGAACGATTTACCAATCTAAACTAGGTGAAAAAGGTGACCGTTTTTGAACGGTCTCCCCCGACATGATTTCAATTTTCCTCACGGTCATCAAACGTCAAGAGCGCACATTTATTTCTTAAGTAAAGCATTTTCTTGTTGTAATGATTCTTATCACGAAAACCCATTCGGTTAATTATTTCATCAGTATGATAGAGAAGGCGGTCTTCTGTTCGCGAAGTAGCAAGAAAATATAATTTTTGCTCTTCCAGATTCAGTTCGCTAGCGGGGGCTCTCAAAAATATGAGATGCCAGCGTGGACTATCAACTCTGAGTTTTCGTCCAGTAGATCCCTTTACGGTAACCTGATTCAAACCTGAATTCAACATATACTTTGTAATTTGATCGACAATCCACTTGGTTTCAGCATCTGATGCTCCTACTTCAAATCGATTGATAATTTCATTCATAATAGTATAGAGAGATTTTGGGTTAGTCATTCCAAGCATCTGTGCAATTTCTGGGACTGAGTACAAGAACTTACCATCCTCAGTTTGAGTCAGTAGTTCAAACGCTCGCATCCAAACCCCTCCAAGTTCCTTAGTACTTTCGACATATGTTAATAGCCTCAAACGAGGACTGCTTTGACTAACTGCTCTAGAAGTACCAACTATGTTGTTGATTTGTTCATTGAGTGCTTTCTCAACAATTTCATTAGCAGAAAGTAAAGTACTGCCAGCGGGTTGCATCAGAGAATTATCGAGTGCCTGTATAAAGTCAAGCTTTGCTGTTCTGGTACTAAATCCTAAATGATCGACACAATCCTTAAATGTCTTAATTTCGGGTAGATACCCCATAACAAGGAGCAGCAGTATCTGCTCTCTAGGAGACATGTAAGCTATGCGATTAAAAATCTCCCTAAGGCTAATGGAGCCTAGATAGTCACGTAGTCTACCTAGAGGTTGTGCTAAATTAATACTGCTTTCTTCCCAATTAATTGATTTATTCTCAGGAAGATCACTTATATCACCCTCATCATCCAAAAAATCAGTAACAGGTATTTCTCTTGAGCGATCATGGATTTTCTTGGGTAGCCAATAGAGTTGACTGAAGACAAACTTGATTAAATCAGTATCATTCTGGTAATCCCATTTATACCAGATTGCAACAGATAGTACTTCCTTGGAAATATCTATACTTTGTTGGCTTTTAGATGAGTAATAATTTGACTGAGTGATTTTTAATGCCTTTGCGGTGGCATAGGGATAAAACAGTGTCTCAAGTTCGCAAATAGCATGTAAACCTGCCCGAATTTGATCCTCACTCAGTTCTAATCCAGCGAATGATTGTGCATCATAGGTAACGTCAGCGAAGTCTTGTTGTGTAAAAAGCGATCTACCTCGTAGTTTAATTATTCGCCGAATACTAGGAAATATTTGTACTGCAAACTGCCAGTCAGGACTTTGTACTACATCCTTGATCTGCTGCCTAAGATGTTCCCGAAGTTCTTCTCTACTGCGTTCTTTTAACATTGTAAATATTTGAGAGAGTATACCATGCTGTGTAAAATCCCTGATTGAAGGCATTACAAATAGGCCTCTTGTCATTTTTGAATATTTATAACAGTAAAAGTCTCCTGTAATATTATCTTCATCTAAAGAATAATCTAGCGTGCAGCAGAGGACAATTCCATGCCAATCTTCTATGAAACACCCAACTTTTTAGTCGAATCCCATCCCAAGCCATTTGTCTCCCGCACAGACGGCGGTCATATTCGTATCAGAGTCAAAGATGAATCTATCCCAGATCGCACGAAGCTCGCACCAAAACAAGCTATTGAGTTGATGCGACTCACCATGCTGGTTGGTGAAGCTATGGAAAAAGGATTGAATCAACAAAGAATCCCCGTTGTTAAAATTAATTATGAAGAGCTTGGGAACTGGGCATTCAAACCAAATGGAGGGCACGCATTTTTGCACGTCCATGTGTTTGGTCGCGCTCAAGATGCGGTGCATCAAGTTTTTCCTGAGGCAGTTTCGTTGCCAGATAGGAGTAGTGGTTTTTATGATGGTTTTGAGCCGTTGACTGAAGATGATGAAGAAGTGATTTTATCAATCATATGCGAGCTGGTGAAAACAAATAAGTACTCCAATGATGCTTGGGGCATTTAGTGTGTGATCAGCGACCCAAGGAATGGAGGGCGTCGACTACATCATTTGATGGAGCTTGATTCAAAAAGTGAAATATTTTTTCTACAGAAAAACTAGCGGCATTTTTGACGATGCGCTCCATTTCAGGCTTGTCAATTGAAGAATCTTTAAAAGTGGTGAGAAGATTATCAATACGATTGGGATCGTTTTTGGCGTTTGCAGCAACCGCAGTAAGGTTTTCAATTTGAGCAGGAGTCATTTTATTGGATAATTGGTCAGCGATTGAGAGCAAAAAAAGTTCGACAAATGTAACTTTTAATTCTTCTTTTTGTTCAGCGGTTAGATTGATTTCAGACAGAATAATATCGAGAAGTTTGCCGATGCTTGTCATTATTTATCCTTATGATTGTAATGCTTATCCAATATATATAGATTAAGCATAGAGCTAGCCGAAAGCGCCAGTCCCGCGATTGCTGTTGAGGCAAGTGGCACTTTAATGCAAACTTCATATAGTGTTGCTAGATCTACCGAGGAGTCAATCCAATCAACACCAATGAGTGCTAAACCTGCACCTGCGGTGATACCTATTCCAATCGCAACTTCCTTGGCGATCACTTTGTGGACTTCACCCTCGGATCTCTTTCTGCCCAAGATAAATGCAGTATCGTAGGTAGAATATTTTGCTATTACTTTCTCTCTATAAGAGTGGACAAATTGTTTTAGTTTATCCAATGGACTCTTTGCCTCTTGTTCTTGATGTGATTCTCGTTCAGTCATATTTCATAATCTGTAAAAAAATTGGATGAATTACTTAATGTTTTAACTTAGTTGTAATAGTATTTACCCTGGTAGTAAAAAATTATAGCATATAAATATAGTAAAAAATCTATCTCCTCCACTTGCAACCGCACAAATTTTCAAACATACTAATGACATGGAGCACCAACAACTTCGTGATTATATTTCTAGTCAATCTCAATCTGGAGTGCCTTTTGCGCAGATAAAGGAATCGTTGGTGACAATTGGATGGGAAGCGAGCTTAATTGATCGGCTACTGGCTGAACACAGTGTCGGGCAACCAATGGTTGCTCCTGTTCCCAAGAGTTCCATTCCAAAGCCACTGATTATTTTTTTGGCAGCTCTAGGGGTTTTGCTGGCAGTTGGTGGCGTTTACGCTGCCGTCTCACCTGATGGATTTGGGTTTTTAAATCGAAATGAGCCAGTTCCAATCATTGATGACGCAATGGCTCCTGATCCAGTAATTGAACAAGCGCCAATAGAAGATGAGATGGAAGAGCCAGCTCTTGAAGATTTAGACACGTTAGTTGATGAAGTTGAAGATAAAATAGGCAAAAATATAGTTGCTTGCACTCCAACGCAGTTAGAATTCACACATCCCTTCGATGAACAAACCCATGTCAAAGAAATACTAGGCATGATGAATGGACTGTGCGCCTACACCGAGTCAATGCCAAACGGAGGAAGATTGGATTGCCAATTTAACGCAGCACAGCAAGAAGCAATCCAAGAGTACTCTGAAAAGGCTGCATCAGCAACTTCAATAAAAATTTCTTCAAAAGTGTCATTGTCTCCAAGTGGGAGCACTACTGATAATACAGAAATCCATGATGGAGAATCAGTTGAGAATCCATGGAATATGTTTTATACAGATGGTACATGTGAGATAAGTGGGTATGAAGGGTTAGATAGTTAATCGCTTCAAAGAAGATTTGTTCAGTCTCAACCCCGCAACGGATGCTTTTCATATACTTTAGAATGATAAAACTGTTTTGTAAAATCAACTAGCTTTTTTTCTGTTTCCATGACCTCACTTATTGCGGATATATTTTTCAAGTATTTCTACAATCTCTTGCTCCCGCCCTGCAACACAATTATGCACAGCACCAGGAATTATCTTAGTTTGGGTTTTGAATGCTTCAGGTAATTTGAGTAAGTATGGATCTTTTTTTCCATATATAAAAAGAGAATCAGGTGAGTTGCTTGTAGTTGGCTCTGATTTTAGCAACGCTAACAGTGAGTAAAATGCACCTTTTAATGTCACATCGGGAGAGTGAAATTTTGCATGTGGGTCACCGGTTATTGTTCGGTAGGCTTTGGAAACTACTGCACTTTGTACGCCGTATGTTCTAGTCATGCCAAGCCACAATCCTTCATGCGCCAATAAAAAGATGCCCCACGCGGGAATTTGCAGATCAAACGGGCAACCGACGTATATTTTTTTGACAGAACTGGGAAATACCTGATCATAGGTCATCACCATTCTACAACCCATTGAAAAACCTATGTGTGCGACAGGTTTGATTTGCTCTGATAATAAAATTTTTTGTAATGATTCTGCAAAATCTTTAAAGGAATATGTTTCATCACTATCTGGCACACCATAATATCCTGGTAAATGAATTGAGTAACAGGTGTATTTTTTTGTTAGTTCTTTTAGAAATATCGCTTCATTCTCAATTGGGTGGGTCCAGCCAGGGTGAAGGATGACTGATTCTTTTTTGGAACCGTATTTTTTAAGTTGCAATTGCATATGCCAGCTATTTTATCAATCTAGTGGTGCGAATGATACAATAGCTTTACTATGAAATTTTTTCCTCCAAAAGCACCACCCGCGAATGCAAAACCTGCACAAAAGCAGCCCAGAACCTTTGGCGAAGCGAGAGCAACTAGACTCAATGAACAACTGGATAAAGCTATCACCGAGCGCAGAAAACTTGCTGTAGCAGAGGCTGGTGCGAGGGCGGATAACCAAAAACCACTCGATGAGCACCTCAAAAATCGTGGCCAGATGGTCGAGCGTAAAATTGACCGCCTGTACGACAAGAAGCCTGGAATCGACCAGGATCCACAATAGCGGTACAATAGAAATCGCATGGATACCGCTACATTTTTTTCTCAAACACTCGCCTCCCTCAATTCCGCCCAGCGTGAAGCTGTCGATACGGTTGAAGGCCCGGTAATGGTCATTGCTGGTCCTGGTACGGGCAAAACCCAGGTGCTCGCAGCCCGAATTGCTAATATTCTCAAGGTCACCGATGAGCAACCACACAATATTTTGGCATTAACATTTACCGATGCAGCTGCCAAAAATATGCGTGAACGAATCGTGAAAATGATAGGTGAAGCAGGATATTATGTGAGAATTACTACCTTTCATTCCTTTTGCGCGCAGGTGATAAATTCGCATCCTGAGTATTTTCCGATCGATCGAGATAGTCAGCCGCTGACTGATTTAGAATTATATGATTTATTTCAAACCATAATTCTTGATGCCACCATTGAACATATTAAACCGCTCAATAGCCCACTGCATTATTTACGCGACATCATGGGGGCAATTTCAGATCTCAAGCGAGAAGGGGTGACTCCTGATGCGTTTGAGAAAATTATTGAAGTTGAACAGCACGAATTTGAACAAGAAAAGGACGAACTCACCAAAACCCAACAAAAAAAACAAGAAAAAAATATTCTCAAACACCAAGAATTATTGATTCTCTACCGCGAGTACCAAAAGCGGCTACGAGCTGGCTTACGATTTGATTTTGATGACATGATTGCGTTGGTGGTTGAGGCTTTTTCAACTCATGAGCTGCTGCTTAGAGAATATCAGGAGGAACTGCATTATTTTCTGATCGATGAATATCAAGACACTAATTCTGCACAAAATCAGGTGATTACACTACTCGCCTCATGGTGGGAAGAGGATGCGAACGTGTTTGTGGTTGGTGATCCACACCAGTCAATTTATCGGTTTCAGGGTGCATCGCTCGAAAACATGTTGTCATTCATGTCCCAGTATCCCAAAGCCAAAATTGTGACCCTGACTGAAGGATATCGGTGCACCCAACCAGTCTATGATGCAGCCAACGACCTTATTTCTCGGCATCAAATAACAACTGCTAGCTCTCAAACACTTGATACAGAAATTGTTGAGGCACTTGCAACAACGCTCAATAGTCAGAAAAAGAGTATTGAGCCAATTAGGTTATTCGCTGCACCATCACAATCATCAGAGGCAGTGTTTGTGGGAGATGCAATTAAAAAACTACTTGAATCTGGTGAAAGACCAGAAGATATTGCAATTTTATATAGAAACCGTTCGCATGCGCAAGAATTTGAGTCTGTTTTATTGCATTTCGGAATTCCTTATGAAATTCAGGGTGGGGAAAATATTTTGCAAACTGAGTCGATACGGCAGTTGTTGCAATTTTTTCAGGTTGTATTGGATGTAAGAAGTGGAGATGAAGACGCTGGTCTTTTTGAAATCATGTGTTATGGCTGGACGTCGGTTTCTGCAACCCTGGCGCTGCAGTTGGTGAGAACTGCCAGTATTGAAAAATGCACAATGCTTGAGCTCTTATCACTTTCTGATGAGGCGTGCGTTGCAAAAATTCGCACGCATACCATCACGTCAGCAGAGTTTGCACAAGCGCGGGAATTCGTAGAAATGCTGAAATCACTTAGTACTCTTGACTCAGACCACCATATTGTGGAATGGTTTGAGTTAGCCTTAAAACAAAGCGGATACCTTGATTGGGTGTTAGCTTCTGATGAAAAGCCAAGGTTGTTGACCATGTTGACCACCCTTTTCAATCAAGTTAAAGCGCTTGCGCAACAAAATCATGCGCTCAAGCTGGTTGATTTTATGTCTGCAATCGCCGTCATGAAGGATCACAACATCAAGCTAACTGCGGAAGATCTCAATATTACCAAGGGTGCGGTCAAACTCTCTACTGTGCACAGTGCCAAGGGTCTTGAGTGGAAACATGTATTTGTGGTTCGCATGGTGGATGGTGCTTGGGGAAATGCTCGTTCCAGAGATTTGATTTCTCTGCCGGAAGGTATTATCACCCATAGTGACTTGTCCAAAAAAGAGCGCAACGAGGATGATCGACGACTATTTTATGTAGCAATTACACGTGCAAAAGAAAACGTTACTTTAACGTATCCAGAAACCGATACGACAAGCGGTCGAACGAAAGAATTAGTTGGGTCGATGTTTGCTGTAGAAATTAATTCACATATTAAGCAATTTTCTGAGGATCATATCACTGAGTTTTTGGAATCAGCGCAAGATAAGGTTGGGGCGTTGCTACTGCCTGCCGAGAGGCGGGTTGTTCCTGGCTCAGAACGTGAGTTTTTCAAACAGATTGTCGAACGATATACGCTATCAGTAACGGGACTCAATAAATATTTGCAAGATCCTAAGGCATTTGTTTTAGAGGACTTACTCAGGGTTCCGCGGGCAAAAGTTGAGTACTTATCTTATGGCTCTGCCGTCCACGCGGCACTAGAAGCTTTTTATAAAAAATATCAGAAAAATGGCAGTCCTCCTGATGTAGAACTAGCACTCAATGTTTTTCAAACTGTTTTAGAAAAGGAATTGATGACGAGCGCAGATTTTAATCGTAGAGTTGTTCAGGGCAAAAGTGTGATTGAAAACTACCTCTCTGAACGGCAAGCAAATGAGGTGGATGTCTTATACATTGAACGACAGTTTGGTAGTGGAATGAGTACGACAGTTCTCAATGACATCAAATTATCAGGTAGAATTGATCGCGTTGATTGGATCGATCAATCAAAGAAAACCGTACGTGTAATTGATTACAAAACCGGCAGCGCTAAATCAAAAAATTACATCGATGGCGCGATTGCATCCGCTGGGCTGAGTGAGCGAGAGCAAGCATTGCCCGATCCAATTAAAGGTAGATATAAGAGACAATTATTATTTTATAAATTGCTCGGAGATCTTGACCCAAGTTTTGTACCTATTATCACCGAAGGTACATTTGACTTCATTGAACCAAGCGGTAGCGCTGGCAAACCAATTCAGAGAAATTTTGCACTATTGCCTGAAGACGTTGCACTTCTCAAAGAGTTAGTGTTAGAAATCATGGCAGAAATACGTGATTTAGAATTTTTGGAAACGATAGATTTTGGCAGCAGAGCAAACGAGTCCTAGCGCCATTGCTCAAGCGCAAAATAAATGTTTTCTTTGAGCCACTCGGGGACGGGCAAGCCAGTCCAGTGTGGATACCAAACTACGAAAGTCAGTGCAACGAGTGCGACACAAGTAATGGCTACTGATTTATGCACTTTAGATCCACCCCATAATTTCATCACCCAAAATGCCAGTAAAATGCTCATGAACGGCACAGCGGGCGCATAGTGATAGAAAAACATAATTCTAGGGGATGCAAACCATGGCATCCAGCTGAGCATATAACTGACAAGGACGATGCCAACTGCATGGAGTTCAGCAACTTGGTCTTTGGTGAGCTTAGTTCCGATATTTCGCACCCACATCAGTGCAGCTGCAACAACACCAACCAGTCCAAGCCAATACAGTGTCACATTGCCAAACGCATAAATGTCCCCGCGATCACCAGCTTCATTGTGCTCTATGTGATACCAAACCGGCCGCACATTGAGTGCCCACTCCCATGGTCTTGATTGATAGGGGTGTTCGGCATCGAGCGTAGTTTGATACCACCAAATTTGCTGGTGCATGTCTTTAAGATGAGTCAGGCCTTTCCCTTGTGTGAACATATGTGAATATGCCATGACATACATGAGGGGTGGGATAACTATGAATGACAGTGCATAGAGCGGAATATACCTGAGCATTTTTTTAATAAAAACAGATCGTTTTTTGTCAGCACGTTGAAAAATTTGAGATCCATACCAAGCACTTTCAAGGAGAGCAAAAATAGGAAACAAAAATGCACCAGACCATTTGGTCCCCGCAGCTAGTCCGGTTGCCACTCCCGTTGCTAGTAATAATTTGGGCGTAATCGTGCCATCACTGGTCTCTTTGCGTGCAATGAAATGCAAACTATATAGCCACACCGAGAGCACCATCAGAAATGTCACGTGAATATCATTCATAGCTATTCTTGACTGGGTAAAAATTAATCCATCAAGTGACACAAAAAAAGCTGCTAGCAACGCCATCCGTTCATCCTTAAATAGTGTCAGGACCAGTCGTGCAGTGACCCACACCACGAGCACCCCAAAAATCACCGAGCTAAATCGCCAACCAAAAGAATTTTCGCCAAATATAAGCATCGAAGTAGCTTGGGTATACTTCGCAAGTGGCGGATGGAGCCAATCTACAGCAGTATTTTCCTCGACTGGAGCATTCCACCATTCATATGCTCTGACATCATCGCGGGCGATTAATTTTGAGGTGAGCGCATGATAGACTTCATCAAAAATATAGACTTCAGGAGTTTCTAATCTCGCCATGCGCGTGATAAAGGTAAAAGCCAATAGTGCCAGGAGAAGCTGAGGAAAGTATTTGCGCCACATAGTCATTATGTCAATAAGTATAGAACGACCATGACGACAACGCCAAAGGAAAATGTGGTGATCAGAAGTGGCTTGTCTTGGAGCAATACTTTTTCTGGTGATTCACCCTGATTACTCTCATATACTAGTTGTAAGTATCGCATCACTCCTACAATTACAAAGGGGAGTGAGAGCATTAATAATTTTTGTGAATGTAGTGTCCTCGGCAAAAATATATACAAGCTTTCGAATCGCGGTGCCGGACGATCGATTTCATTTTGAAATGCAAACAACGCGTATGTCAGCCATGTAGCATTGGCAAACATACCAGTGTATTGATCAAGTAATCGATTACTGTAGGTTTTTAAAGTTTTTCGCGTCTGACTCATATCACCGTCTCTCCCTTCAAGTAAGGTGCGCTCACTCTGTCGTTTACCGACTGCCAAGAAAAGAGAAGCTGAGATGACCGTTAATAAAAACCACACGCTCATATGGAGGTCAACCACAACCGCGCCAGCATACACCCTAATCAGGAAACCAGTAGCTATGGAGCCGACATCGAGTATAGGGACATGCTTTAGTTTCAGAGAGTAGAGTAATTGCAACACGACATATCCAACGATCAGGAGCTTAAAAAATGGAGATAATGGCATTGAGAGAGCGAAGGCGGTAATCAGCCCAATCACAGCGGTAATTTTTGCAGTCGGAATGGGTAATTTTCCTGATGCGATTGGTCGTTTTTTCTTAAATGGATGCGTTCGATCGGCATCGTAATCAAGGATGTCATTAATAAAGTAAATGCTTGACGTCAATATACTAAAAACTACAAAAGCGTAGGCTACTACCCAAAAGTATGCAAATCCGTCCACAGGATTATAGAAAAAAAACCCAGAAAATAATAAGGATGCGAATAATGCGCCATTTTTTATCCACTGTCTTGGGCGCGCAGTTTTAAGGATTAGATAGGGGAGCGAGTCTTTCATGAGCGCCTTATTGACTGTAGTTTAGCCCAAATTAAGAATGAAAAAACGAGTGCAGTCACTAGGAGTATTGTAATCATTTTTTGCCAAGTATTCAAATATAAGGATAGCATGCCCAGCACCAAACTGCTGACCCAGTAAAAAACCGCTACCCGCCGTTTACCCCAGTGCAAAACGTCAAGCATTTTATGGTGTAAATGACCTCTGTCTCCCCATAGTGGCGACTTACCTGCCAAAAGTCTTCTAGAAATAGTAAAAATAGCGTCTGCGGTTGGTACACCGAGTACCATCAGCACAGTCGCTAACTTTGCTCCAGAGATAATTGCCAAAATCCCAAGGAAGTACCCTGCAAGAGATCCAGCCCCATACCCAGGTAAAATTTTCTGCGGGTACCAGTTCCAGATTAAAAGACCCGCAAATGAGCCGGCCACGATTGCACTCAGCAGTGCGGTATTAAACTGCGTTGGGTCGTCCACAAATCTCGTTGAAAGTAATCCAATCATGACTGCGGCAATACTTACAAATCCCGGCATTTGGCCGTCAACACCTTTTGACCAGTTTACAATGTTCATGTTCCAAACAATAAAAAAGAGCGCAAAAATATCGGCAAGTATCCACAAACTGCGTTCCTCACCCAAAAAGTAAAAAGGGAGCTGTGGTTGATCAAGATGAATCACTCCTGGACCAAATGGATTTGAAACATATGCTATGCCAATACCTGAGCCTACCACGATTAGTGCTGCCAAGAGTCCAGTTCCCATTCTAATAACGGGATGAATATCATAAATGTCATCAAACACACCTACTATGGCTAGCACTGCAGCGCCAATTAATATTGCAATCAAATGTTTATCTGGCGTAAGAAGATAAAGAGAAGGAATGAGCACCGCTAAAAATATCACCAGCCCACCACCTCTGGGTACAGGTGTGGAATGTGTTTTTTTAACATGTCCCTCTGGTTGATCGACCCAATTATGTTTCTTGTACCAATTGATAATCAGCGGTGCGATTCCTGCTGCAACGAACAGTGAGATGAGGTAAGCAGTAATCATGATCTCATTTTCATTTCGTCAAAATTTCTACACAGTAATGTATACAATTCGACCCAGTGCCAATCCAAAAATGACTTGAATAAACAGCATGGTCCAGGCGAACAGGGTAATCAGCAATGGATCAATTTCACGAGCAAAAACTACCACGACATAATTAAGAATATTCATAACAAATGACAATGCAGGAATAATAAGGAGCCATTCTTTGGCGACAAGTTGTTGCTCTGGTTGTGCGAGTGAGTAGAAAAGCGGCACTTCAGGTTGTGCAACAATTGAGAACCCTGTAGCCAGTGCCAAAATACTGATCCACACCATGAAACCTAATCCAATCGGGAGTCGTGTCGTTGCAGGGAGGAGTGCTGAGGGAGATCGGGTGGTGTCTAAGATGCTTGCCATGTGCTCGTATTATAGCTTGAAAGGTTGTCGTCTCCAGAGTGTAAAGTTGTCATAGGTTTCTTCTACAAAATAGTTGCGGTTGAGGTATGCTGTAAATCCGGGAAATTCATGAAATTCATCGTGCATCACCACGATATGACGAGGATTGTCTTCTTTTAAATCATTGAGCGTTTCGTCATAGGCATCAAAATCAGCGATGTGAAATGAAACGGTAAATCTGCCTGTGGGCTCAGTGTTTGTTAAAGCGTAGAGCATCGGATTTGTTCCCCAAATAAATAGTTTTTCATCACCGGTAGAGGCAATTTCCACTGCCGCGGCATAATTATCATTCATCAGGTGGTTAAAGGATGACCGATATTCTTCGGTCGTTGTCTGACCGCGTACAAAATTCCACCAGTTTGAGTAATATGAAATAGTGGCATACGGTGAAACCTGCAATAATACGATTACGACCACAAAAAAGATGAGCGCAATTGGAGCCGCAAGCACTTGCATAACTCGGGATCCAGACCATGAAATTTCAATTGCTTCTGATTTTCTGAGTGATTGAGCCACCAACCCGAACAGCAATGCCAATGGCGGCATAACTTGCAGGAAGTAATGTGGGTAAGGGCGATTTGAAAGTGTCGATGCAAATAACGCTAGGAAAAACCAGAAAATCACAAATTGCGCCGTGGGAGTGAAATACTTCTTCCCCGCTGCCAATGACACTCCAACAAGAGTGGTAATTAGAGCTTTTCCAGGAAGAGAAAATAAAAACAACACAAATTGTGAAGTAAACGGCAATTCCCAGGATCCTGAATACCTAAAATTATAGAGCAAGCCAAAATCAAGATATGCCTGTCCAGAACCTCGCGCCACAAACCACACCACAGAAAATGCAATCGGAATCAACATGCCTAATCCAATCAAGAACATCGGTACGAGCGCTCGCCGCAAAGATTGGAAAAATGACTCACTGCGATCTGCAAATAGAGCTGCAGTTACAGAAAAAAATCCAATTCCAAGAAATGCTGCCATATCGAAAACCGCTGGCACTTTGGTTAAGATGCCAAGCCCAAATAATACGCCAGCACCCAAGAGAATGAGTGTCTGGCGTGAACTTGTAAGTGATGTGCTTTTATCATCAAAAAATTGACCGAAAAAATTTGTCCAGCTCATCAACACACCACCCCAAATCATAAAACCCATCACAAATAACTCGCCATTGGGGATGTGTCCTTCAAATGTTGGGAGTGTGGTCAGCAATACAAACGCAAGTGTTGCAAGTACTGCAGAAAGTTTTTGTTTTAAAAGTTTCAATGACAGGATATAAAACCCAATGGTGCTTACCACCATCCAGGCCAGCAGTAGTAATCGAAAATTTAGCTGTGTGCCTACCTGCGCAAACACATAAATGAGAGGGGTTTTATGATCAATAATTTCACTATATAACTCAACCCCTCGATTCATGGCCTGACCAATAGTCAAGTAAATTGCCTCATCACCATACCAATAAGGATCACTTAATGTGGGAACTCTGAGCAGAACAACAAGAAGGAGTAGAAGTAGCAAGCCCGTGTGGGAGTCAAGAAAATAATCAATTTTTTTGATGTGGTTCCAAATTTTTTGCAGCATACAGAATTTAGTATAGCGCGTTCAAAGCCTTGATGGAAGTTACACCTTTTCGGTCACTTTGTACTCTATATATTTACCAAGGAGTAATCGAGTATGGGCATCAATTCCAGGAAGTGCAGAGAAGAACAATCCGATTACAGGCAGCAACAAAAATTCCAAGGGTTGCAATAAATAACTAAAAGGATTTCGTTTATTAGGTCGAGGTGGTCTATTGAGCGCGTCGATTACAAAGATTACAACCATTGAGACCAGAGACATGGTGAGTAAAGTGGACGTCACCTGCGGCAGTGTTTTGCCTAGAATTGTTCTATTAAATTCTGAGTTTAGGAGTGGTGGCAAAAATGCAGAAACGGTAATTGCAAACCAATTTACGGGCCATAAGAAATGATCTTCTATGGTTTTGGAAACTCTCAGAGTTTTATCCCAAAATGGCACGCCTTCGGTCAAAATATATTGCCTGATAATATACGCATCATCGCTTACGCCCCAAGCCCAGCGTTTGAGCTGCTCATATTGATTCACAAACGTATTCCACCAGCCATCGGCTTCTGCAGCGTCAGAAAAAATCGGTAAAAAAATTGGTTTCACATGAAAATCACCTTTTTTAGCAAAATAGGATTTGAAAAATAATCGATAATCTTCTGGAATTACATCGGTGTCCCAGTACCCAATGTCGTGAACATGCTGCAGGGTAGTAGTATAGGTAGAAAAATTAATCAACCGATCCTCACGCATTAATATATGCATCTGAATCACCGAAAACATCGATGCTAAGACACGAATTGGAGGCGGGACTTGCCAAATATTATTATAAAACACAATTGCACCCTGCCAAATCAAGTTGTACGGATTTTCAGCACTCAAGAACTCATGTGAAATATTGGCAAAATACGATCGATGAAAAATTGCATCTGCGTCTTCACTGGTGATCGTCACGTCAGACATTGCGACACCAGCCTCGTCAATTAGTTTTTTCTTGGCAACTTGAGCACCCCAGGCGGTGTTTGAAGATTTACCTTTCACCTCACCCTCAATATCAGGGTGAAATGTAGTCCAGACATGACCAAATTTGCCGGCAAACGATTTGAGCAAGGCTTGAGATTTTTCCTCAGCGTCTTTTCCTTCGCGTTCTTCAAAAGAAAGCATGATGTGTAAATTTTTGGTGGGGTAGGTTTGTTTGGAAAGTGCTTCAAGTGTTCGCTCGAGTGTTGTAATCGGCTCTTTGTAGGTAGGAATAATTAAAATATGTTGGACGCTATCCCATTTTTTTGGAAATGTAGTTTTAAGGTGATCGATCCAATCAAATTTTCTGCTGGCATTAATTCTAAAATGAGCCACGATTGCAAGAATTGCCATTGAGAATGATTTGTAGAGCCAGTACACAGCAAAGGCAATAACGTAGTATGCAACCAATTTTGGCACCACAAATGATCCCCAAAATGGGAAAAGTATCAACGACCACGACACCACACCCGGTAGAATTTCGAGCGCGCGTTGCGTTCTGACAGGATGTCGCCTGACGTATGTTTGTAATTTTGTCATGTGATTTATTTCAATCTTGAGATGTATTGTAGTCTATTCTTGGTATATCAGCAAAGAAGCGATAGGTGTTTTCTAGTATTTGTTTTGGTGTGGTGTTTGTAAGCTCATATATATACTCAGCCGTAAGTGAAATCATCCATGGCTCGCAAACGTTTCCTCGATGAGGGTGGGGCGGGAGATACGGCGCGTCTGTTTCTAAAAGAATTCGGTCGGGGGGAGTGAGTGTGATCAGTTCTCTAATGTGGTCCGCATTTTTGTATGTCGAATTGCCGCCGACACCAATGTAGGCGCCACGCTGGACCATTTTCTTGAGGTACTCTTGAGGTCCTGAAATGCAGTGGAGGAGGACAGGGTAGTCATTGGGTACATTTGCTGAGACAATTTCGTAAATATCAGTGTATGCCTCGTCACTCGTGTCGCGTGAGTGAATAATTACAGGTAGCGAGTATGTTTTGGCGATTTTTAGTTGCTCAATAAAATAGTGTTTTTGTTGATCTCTTGATTTTTTATCAGTGGGTTCAAGTCGAAAATAATCCAAACCGATTTCACCGATGGCGACAAGCTTGCGTGAGACTATGTCCTGCTCTCCATTTTTTGCATCAGTCTCCCCCGCTGCTTCAAACTGCTTTTTGCAACTCATTTGCATATGCAATAGAGTTGCATCTAGATCAGCATTAGATTGTTTTTCAGAAACAGAAAAATGCGATGGATGAATACCCATTGTCGCATACAGCCCCTTCTCTGCTTTGGCAATTTCAAGCGCGATCAGGCTATCTTCGAGTGTTGATCCAACCACGAGAGACTGAACAACGCCGTACGCTTGAGCTTTTTCCCAGTGCATTTTCCAGTCTGAATAGAGCGGCTCCAGATTATAGTGGGCGTGTGTATCAATAATCATTCGTAGCGTGGGAAGATAGGTTTGAGCGCTTTGATTTTTTCTTCTGAAAAATGGGAGAGGAGCGTTTGAGCTGTTTCTGGCATGAAGGGTTGGAGGTGAAAGGTAATTGCGCGAATGCGTTGGACTGCGTTTTGTAAAATATCTGCTTGCTCGGTTCCGGATTTTTTCCAGGGGATTTGTTCGCTGAGGTAAGCATCTGCGGCGCGGACTTGGTCGGCGATCCAGTGGGCTGCTTGGCTGATTTCATGGGTTTCGAAGTATTTTTTATATGTAGGGTCTAATTTTGGTGAGGTAATTGATGTAGTGACGTCAGCTTTTTCACAAAGTTTTGCAACGCGAGAACAGAGATTGCCGAGGCCATTCGCTAATTCGGCGGTGTAGAGTTCTTCGAAGCGTTCATAACTAAAATCACCATCAGCATGCGTGGGGATTTCTTTGAGGAGATAATAGCGAATGTGTTCGAGTGGGTATTTTATTATGAGTTCGAATGGATCGATAACATTGCCCAGTGATTTGCTCATCTTTTGACCATTGGCAGTGATGTAGCCGTGGACAGAAACCGATTTAGGCAGTGCCACACCTGCAGACAAGAGCATGCCGATCCAATAAATAGAATGAAAACGGTTAATGCCTTTGCCTATGATGTGAATATCAGCTGGCCAAATTTTTTCAAAGTGAGCTTGATCATACCCAAAGCCAATGGCTGTTAAATAGATACAGAGCGCGTCAAACCACACATACATGACTTGTGTGTCGTCATTGGGGACAGGTACACCGATGCCACGGGCGCGATTGGTTGAGCGAGAAACACTGAAATCTTCGAGGCCTTGACCGAGAAATCCGAGCATTTCATTTTTGAATTGTTCTGATGTGATGAAGAGCGTGTCGGTTTCGATGAGTTCTTTAATTCGGTCCTGATAGCGGGATAATTTGAAAAAATAATTTTCTTCAGAGACTTCTTCTGGCTCTGTTAAATGTTCTGGGCATTTGCCATCTACGAGATCGGCGGTCGTGTAAAAACTTTCACAACCCACACAGTAGAGACCGGTGTACCGTTTGGTATAAATATCGCCTGCTGCAAAACAGCGATTCCAAAGTTCTTGAACACCCGGCCAGTGTTTTTCTTGGTCACTCCCCCGCCTAAAGGCGTCGAGATCCACACCAAAGGTCTGGTAGGCATCGGCAAAAATCACTGCGTACTCATCGAGCCAGTCTTGGATCGCCACATTTGACTTCTCTGCTGCCTGGACATTTTTAAGACTATTTTCATCTGCACCTGAGGCAACTATAACTTCTAAGTCAAGCAATCGATAATACCGCGCGAACGCATCAGCCTGAAACCACTCAAGCACGTGACCTAGGTGTGGTTTGGCATTTACATAAGGAATTGCGGTGGTGATATAGATTGGTTTATCGGTCATGGTCTTTTGTATTATAAGAGTAGTTGGGATGTATTTCTAGGCAGATTGAGCGGTGTGGCCATTTTTGAATAAAAAGAGGAGCGTTGCAGTTACTACGACTACTGGCATAATCCACGTAATTTCAAAAATAACTTGCTGCAAGCGTAAAAAAAGCAACAGGCTACTCAAAACACTCATCACAATTCCTTGCCTAGTATTTAAAAATACATAACTCCAGAGAAATACGTTGCTTAAAAAAAATGGTGCTTGAATCGCAAGGTAGCTGTTTGGGATCAACCAATGGGCAATGTCTTCTGGGTAGACGGAGTTGAGAATCCAGTAGCATATTCCATATCCGGGAAGGCTGAACACGAGTAGCGGGAAATGTCGAATATAGCGGATAATTCTAGTCTCGCCATCATAGCCCGACCGAGCGGAACGACTCCGTTGTGGGCTCGATGTGTGTTCAGAGACTGCCTCAGTGTGCGACGATTTTAGTCGAGAGCGAGCTTTGCTGCGTGTTGAAGCTTTGGTCATACCTGCTACAGTATACGGTAGTTACGCAGTGAGGATGAACTATGAATTTTGAAATGCTTATTTTATTGGTCGTGGTCGGGGGATTTGTGGGATTATTTCTGGCAATGCGGAAGATGGTTCAGTCGCAGCAGACGTCTGATCTGGAATCTGTGGTGGATCGTGTGTTTGGCATGAGTGCCAAAAAAGTTGCCGAGCAGAGCCAGCAGTTACTCCAGGGAGAACGTGAGACAATTAAGACTGACTTAGAAAATAAGCAGAAAATGATCGAAAAATTAGTCAAAGATTTGCAACACGAGCTTGAAAAACGTCAAGATGAAATCAGGGAGTTAGAGCGCGATCGCACTAAGTCATTTTCTAAATTAGTGACGCAGATTGATGAACAGCGCCAAGTGACCGAGAAATTACAAGTTTCTACCGAAAATCTTTCTAAAGTCTTATCAAATAATCAGAGTCGCGGTGCTTGGGGCGAGCGGATTATTGAAGATTTACTTAAATCCAACGGTTTAATTGAAGGCGTGCATTTTTTGCTTCAATCTCAATTATCTGGTACTAAAATGCGACCAGATGTGATGCTCCTTTTGCCAAATAAAAAAGTGGTGGCAGTTGATGTTAAATTTCCTTACAGCGAAGTTCAAAAAATGGCAGATGCAACCAGTAAATCCTTGCGCGATAGTCACAAAAAACAGTTTGCGAATGATTTGAAAATTAAAATTAATAAAGTTGCAGAATATATTGATCCGCAAAACGACACACTCGACTATGCGATTATGTTCGTGCCAAATGAAACACTCTTTACCTATATAAATAGTCAATTTCCAGATTTGATTGACTCCGCACTTCGTCAGCGGGTGCTAATGGTGTCGCCGTTCTCCTTCTTAATTGTGGCGAGGACCGTGATGGAAAGTTATCGCAATTTCTTGATAGGAGATAAATTAAAAGACGTGATAAAAGAAATAAACGCGTTTGTAACTGAGTGGAGTCGATTTAAAGACAAATTTGAAAAATACGGACGAAGTATCGATACCTTGCAAAATGATTATCAATCGCTCATGAGCACGCGGGTAAAACAAATGGAGAAGCGCATCGATAAGGTGCAGGAATTGGGAAGTGGTTCTCTTGTTGATGTCGAGGAGCAGGGGACGTTGTTGGAGTAGTAAAATGTAGGTAACTTTAGTAAGAATGTAAGGAATCCTATGAGTATTTTGAATGAAGGTGGAAATTTAGTTCATTACCCAGATTTAAATCATCCAAAGCAGGACAGTGCAGATGCTACTAAGTTGCAAGAAGTCTCAGCTGCTGGCGAAGCTAATCAAACAGAATCAGATCCTTTTTCTGGGCTAGAGGTGGAACTACAAGAATCACTCACTGAGCCTCGAGGTTATAAAATACAAATAGCTCTGCTCGACCATATGGCAAGCATTGATGGCATGAAAATTGGCCCACAGAAAAGAGACGTAGGTGTTTTGAAAATTGCGCAGAGTGTAACAGATGCACTTATTGATCCAGGCATAGCTCAAATTTTAGAGGGGAAATATGACTATAACAATGTGGTTAAAATTGATGAAACCATCAGTTTCATTTGTGCAGCTTTAAATAGCTCTAATGAAGCACACAAGAAGTTATCAGATGAACTTACTACAAAGTTGACGGAAATTAAAGCTGTTGTGAGAAACACGTTCTATCTGGAGAATGATCCAATTGTATTATTTGATTTACAAGATTTTCTCAATTTAAAACGCGATGTCTCGGGCGATAATCAAAAGAGGATTAAGGATCTGCTTGATAACGCACCACAAGTGCTGTTTGAACAGGTTGTGAAAAGTAACCCAGACAACTACCAAGAGCTCTATGATAAATTAGGTAAATATGACAACGTTGTAATGTATGACAGCAGTGCCACTGAACGCTGGAAATTAAAATTTCTCAATGCTCTGCATGAAGTATATTTTGCAGAAAACAATCAAATCCAGGATGAAAAGAAAGCTAAGGTGAGGGACTTTCTAATCAAAACTTACAAATTCTTGCTTGCGAGAACCGGATATGGTTACCCTGAGAGTACTCGGAGACTAGAATCGCTACAAGACAGTGAATACGCATAAGTCAAGTTGGTTAAATCGCAAGCTCCATCAGAAAAAAATCTATATCTCGCGCAACAACTGTGTTCCAGTCTGGTCTGAGGTTGTGATCAGCACCGGGGTATTCATAGTAGGTTAGATCAATTTTTTCTAAGTTTATTAGGGAGTCGTTTTGGTTCTCAATTACTCTGGTGTCTTGGGTTGTTGTGGCGCTTTCGCTAGCCAGCGGTTGTAGGGAGGATTTTATTTTGTCGCGACGATTATTTTCTTCTACTACTTTATCCACAAACTCGTCACTCCAAATTTTAGGCGCTGCATCATCTGCAGATCCGTGATGCAGCTGGATAGATCCATGAAGTTTATCAAGATGCTTGGTCACGGTAAAATCAAACACATCATAATCCCTTTCAAAAATTGAAAGCCATTTTCTAAGCTCCTTGCCCTCGTCTTCTGCTTCATCACTAAAAAATAATACAGAGTATGGGAAGGGCGCCGTCACCGGTGCCCACAACGTTGTCGGGATTTCTTGCTCAAGTGCCTGTAGTACGCTGAGCGCAATTTGTCCACCGTTGCTGTGACCCCATAAACCTATTTTACTCAAGGTTGCTCGTTGAGTGGTTTCTTCAGAAATTGGTACACCATGGGACTGAATTGATTCCAGCAACTCAAGAACTTGAACCGGCTTGATGAAACGAGCCTCCCAAGAATCTGCAGGTTCTGGATCACTCTCACCACAAGATAAAAAGTCTGGCGCGACGGTAATAAAACCAGATCGAGCAAACTCGGCCGCTGCATTTTTGGTGCCAACGCCAGTTTCGCAGATATTTGGAGGCACATACCCACGAACCATTAGAATGGCTGGGTAATCAGAGCTGAGCTGGGCAGAAACTGTCGCGGGTATATTTATTTGCCCAGTCATTCGGCCGCCCGAAGCCTGAAATACGAATTGATATGCAGTAAAATCCTCAGCCTCATCCAAAACCTCAAGGATTTCTATCACGTCAGAATTTGAAACCGTGTATTTTAGTTGATCGATCGAGTATTTCTGGAGCGGCAAGATTGTAGGTACTGGGCTCGTGTCCTCTGCAAAAGTCAGAGGGGATCCCGATTGTCCTTGCTGGGTGAACAGCCAAGTAATTCCCGTGCCAATTCCAAGACAAATAATCAGAAATACTAACCAATGCAGTTTTGTCATTAAGACTATTGTATCAGGCTGCAGATAGTCAAAATGATACTCTTTGATATACTTAACTCATGCTATTTCGCAAACAGATTCGATTTTCACAGAGAAAATCAGGTAAAGTCTATCTAGAAATTGTGCCGAAGGCAACTTCTGCAAGTACCCCTAATGACGCTGACGCAGTGTATCGCCAGCAGAATCGTGGGTTCTTAAAGCGCATTTTGGGAGTCTTAATTACCGGTACAGTGAAGATTGTGAACTATTTTGATTCACCATTGGCATATCGAGTTTTTCTGGCAGCCGTGGTTGGATTTGGTTTGGGATATGGGGTGAGTGTGACAATGATTAATCAGCCAGATATGGTACAAGCAATTCCAGCAGTAGATCAATCGGAGCACAGAGTTGTTGCAAAAATGGTAAGGGTACCGCGCCTGGATGTTGCGTTTCGCGTTGAAGAAGGAAAAGTGCAAGAATTGATGGTTCCACGAGCACATTCTTTAGTTCACGTTTCAAAAAGTGGAAGTTTAGGAAGTCAAAACACCACAATTATCACTCACTCGGGAATTTTAGCAGGCAGGACTGGAATACTTGAGGAAATACAGCTAGCAGATGAAATTGTGGTACTTGGGAGCAATGACGCACACTATTCCTATCGTGTAACAGGAATCGTTCAGGCCCACAGTGATGAGCTGTCTGCAAATATAGAACATTCATCAGAAGAATTAATTCTTTACTTACCTCAAAATATGCTCAGAAGTGAATTGCTCATTATTAAATCACGCGCTATTCGATTGGGACGTTAGCTGATTAAAAAAATCATTAGAAATTTGGTGTAAGATAGTGGTATGAATGATTATTCCACCGGCACGGTACAGAAAGTTCTCGAACAACGAGATATCCAGACAGACGCAAGTCAGCAGACATTTTATACCCAGAAAGTTGAGGTCCGTCGTGATGACACCGGGGAAATCGAGATAATCCCGGTTGGCACCGAGTTTCAGCCGCTCAATGAGCAGCAATTGCTCAATGAAGGTGCACGAGTGATTTTAACAACATCTCAGGGTAGTGAAGGTGAGTCTCAAGCAGTAATCAGCGACGTCTATAGAATGCCGGTTATCTGGACATTACTAGGTATATTTTTGTTTGTGGTGATAGCCATTGCTCGTTGGCAGGGATTTAGATCGATTATAGGAATGGTTTTAAGTATTGCTATATTAGTAATGTTTATTGTCCCGCAGTTGCTTAAAGGCGCAGATCCGTTTGCGACGGCGCTCTTTGGTTCCTTGCTCATTGGTGCTAGTACTATTTATTTGTCGCACGGTGTTTCTATAAAATCGCACATTGCGCTTGGGTCGCTGAGCGTGATTTTGGCCGTGGTAGCAATTTTGTCGAGTGTTTCTGTAGCGGCGGCGCAACTTGTGGGGTTGGGGAGTGAGGAGGCGTATTTTTTGCAGTTTGGTGAGACGTCTGTTATTAACCTGCAAGGACTTTTGCTTGGCGGAATTGTGCTTGGTGCTTTGGGTGTGCTCGATGACATTACCGTCAGTCAAGTTTCGGTGGTGTTTCAACTAAAATTTTTAAAGAAAAAAATATCATTCCAAGAATTGTATTCCAGAGCTTTGTACGTTGGGAAAGACCACGTGGCCTCACTTGTGAACACGTTAGTCTTGGCTTACGCTGGAGCAAATTTGCCACTTTTTTTATTACTGATTTTAGATAAACAAACACCGCTGTGGGTGATTATGAATAGCCAAATTATTGTTGAGGAAGTTGTGAGAACCCTCGTTGGGTCGATTGGCTTGGTGCTCGCGGTGCCACTTACTACCGCAGTGTGTGCGGCGATCGCAGAGCGGCTGAGCGATGACCAGCTTAAAGAACTTTCTGACGGACACCTGCACTAAAGTACTAGTTAACCCAAGTACTGGATTCGCGTATATTAGTAGGAATGAGTACTACGCCTTCGTTACATCCACACTCTGAAAACGCTGAAGCTGTTCTAAAAAATCAATCAGTTTCGCTGGATTCTGGACTTTCAGCTCAGGATGTAAAACAGCGACAAGCTCAGTTTGGTCCCAATTCACTCCCAGAAGATGAAGCTATCAGTCCTTGGCGGATCTTTTTTCGACAGTTTAAGAGTTTGATGGCTTTGATTTTGTTTGTAGCTGCGGTCTTTTCCTTATTTTTAGATCATGCACTCGATGCAGCGTTTATTGCGGTCATGATTTTAATCAATGTAGTCATTGGCTTTTATCAAGAACTTCAGGCAGAACGGGCAATTAGTAGTCTTAAGAAAATGGTCACCACCAAGTCAAAGGTCAGGCGTGATGGTGAGGTGATGGTAGTTCCCTATAGTGAATTGGTGCCCGGAGATATTTTACTCCTGGAAGGTGGTGATAAGGTGCCTGCTGACGCGCGGCTAGTGGTTAATCACAGCATCAGAACAAGTGAGGCATCATTAACAGGCGAATCATCACCAATCGACAAAACAATTGATGCAGTCGCAGAAGACGCCATGATCGCCGACCGAAAAAACATGCTGTACATGGGTACGCTTATTGCCAGCGGCGCTGGTGAGGCGGTGGTGGTGTATACCGGAATTCAAACACAGTTCGGTAAAATCGCTAAAAATATTGGGACAATCGTTAATACCCCCACCCACTATGAGCAAAAAACCAATAATCTCAGTAAAATGATGGGCGGTATCGCGATTGGTTTTGCGATTCTTACTTTTTTGGTTGGCTTCTTCTTGCGAGATTTTGGGTTGTACGAGATGGTCACATTAACCACCGCAACGTTGGTCTCTGCACTGCCAGAGAGTCTGCCAATTATTTTAGTGATTGTGTTGACAATTGGCGCACAGCGAATGGCAAAGAAACATGCGATCGTGCGGCGACTGGCTGCGACAGAAACGCTCGGAGTAGTGTCGGTTATTATTTCAGACAAAACAGGAACCCTGACGCTCAATAAAATGACCGTCCGTGAGCTGCAATTTCCTGGTAATGACCCAATAACAGTGGAAGATTCACTTCCTAAGACGAAAAGCGAACAGTTTCTTCAGGCAGTAGAAATAACTCAGTTCTGTCAAAGTGTCAGAGCTGAGAAAGATGGTAATCTGATGGGTGACCCAACAGAGATTGCGCTCTATGTTTTTGGGAATGATGCAGCTGAGAAACAGCGAGCATCAGGTGTGCCTCAAAAAATTGACGACATGCCCTTTATCCAAGATTTACGGCTCAGGGCATCACTTATTTCAAAAAAAGATGGTTCTGAAAAAAAACTACTTTCTGTTGGAGCACCTGAAGCGATAGCAGAGCGGTGCAATCTAGTACTCAACGATAACGGCAAAACAGAAAAACTATCTAAGGCTCAAAAAGCCGAAATCACCAAGCAGTTCGAGCGAATGACGAGCCAAGGTATGCGAGTGCTCGGCTTGGCGTACAAGCCGCTAAGTGGAAATATAAAAACACTCGACGAAAAAATGATCACAGACATGGTTTTTGTAGGCGTGGTTGGTCTGATTGATCCACCAAGACCAGAGGTGGCTAAAGCAATTGCAACTGCTCGAGAGGCAGGCATTAGAGTTATTATGGCAACTGGGGATCATCCTCTCACAGCAGAAGCTGTAGCAAAAGATATTAAATTGATCACGGGAAATGAACCAGGAATAGCAGTTCTGAGTGAAAATGAAATTGTTGCACTTGATGATCAGGAGCTTATTGCAGCGCTAAAGCAAACATCTGTTTTCGCGCGATTAACTCCGAGTACCAAACTCCGTATTGCCAAACTTTTACAGAGTCAAGGTGAGATTGTAGCCATGACTGGTGATGGCGTGAATGATGCACCCGCACTCAAGCAGGCTGACGTGGGGATTTCAATGGGGATAGTAGGTACAGACGTTGCTCGCGAAGCAAGTGACATCGTCCTTGCGGACGATAATTTTGCTTCCATAATCGATGCGATCAGAGAAGGGAGGACACAATTTGGTAATGTCCGTCGCACTAGTTCATTTTTAATTATCACCAACGTAGCAGAAAGTGCAGCGGTAATTATTACCTTGCTTTTGGGATACCCTTTGCCTCTCTTGCCGCTCCAAATCTTATGGCTTAATATCGTAACTGGTGGAGTTTCAGATTTAGCACTAGCCACTGAGCAAAGCCATGATGACATGATGCGCGTAGCGCCAAGGGATCCTAATGAAAATATTTTTAATAAAAGAATTTTGCCGTTGTTTACTGGCATAGTATCGACGATGGTCCTTTTGGTGATGGGTCTTTTTATCTACTACCTTCCAGAAAGTTTAGAAAAAGCACGAACGGTAGTCTTTGTCTTAATTTCAGTTATTCAGTTGCTCAACATGTTTAATTTACGCACGTTGCATCGCCCCGTTTCTTCAATCGGCATATTCTCAAATCCAAACGTCAATAAAGCATTTGTACTATCCTTTGTGCTGAGTATGTTAGCGGTGTACTTGCCAGCACTTCAAACCGTTTTTGGTTTTGTTCCATTGAGTTTCAGTGATCTTCTATTGATCTGCAGTCTCTGTCTTGGTGTATTTGTGACTGGTGAATTGATTAAAGTGTTCTTCCCCGCAGGCTCTGATTATCGCGAAATTAAAACTGCAGACAATTCGTAATGAAAGCGCACAGTTCTGACACGATTTCACTGCACAGAGCACTCTTGCACCCCAAAACACTTATGGCGTTTTCGTTGCTTTTCGCAGCTGCAGCAGCAAATTTTATCACGGGAAGTTGGATACAAAGTTACTTACCTAATGAAATAGTGAGTCCAGATTTACTACTACTTCATTTGCCGTATGTATCTGAATTCCACACAATAGCAGAATTGTCACTGATGACGGGTTTACTACTACTACTACTAGCGCTAGTGATATCCAAAAGACACTTGAACTCACTGCCGTACTTCATTCTCAACCTAGCAACAGTCTATGCTGCGAGAGCGCTCCTCATCACCATTACTCCGCTTGCACAAACTTCACCGATCAAGGAGCAACCCAACTTTTATGGCGTTACTTTTAGTGGCATGTATCCATCAGGTCATATTGCGCTTAGTACAATTATATTTTTACTAATTAGAAAATATGGTTCCAACGTCTTTGCAACTAAAGTGAGCGGTGCACTGGTAGTCATTCAGGCAATAAGTCTAATCTTCTCTCATTCACACTACGGCATTGATATCGTTGGGGAATGATGGTGGCGCATGTCACGTATCGCTGGATGCTGCGCTTTAGAAACAGGGCTTTTGTACAACTCTAAAAATGCTGAGGCAAAGGGTTGAAATGGCTTATAGCCTTGTTCGCAATCCTTTGAAAATTGATATCATAGTTTCTCGAATTTGTGCTGACGTAGAGTATCTCCTAAAGAACATGAGGTCTAGGTCCTTAAACTGTTTCGGAGTAAGTACTCGCAATTCTTGAAGTATGCTTAAGGATTGCCTAAAATCATCGACTAACAGGTCATCATTTGAAATCAGCAAGGCGTTATCCTTTAGCCTTTTGATGAGCCCTCTTCCATATGGTATCGTAATAGTGCGTACCGTATCCTGAAAATCTGCACTAGTATCATATATGCCAATTCTTAGCATTTGCTCTGCTATATTGACTATTGTGTCTATTTGGATTGTTAAATTGCCATTTATACCCAAAAATACCTCCCTAATTCTTCTTGCAAAGATGGTACGTACAACATCTTTTAAGACTGCTTCGGGCGGCTTTCTGCCATTTGCTCTGTAAGCACTGACCAAAATGAGCACTATTTCTTCCAGCTCAGCAAGGGAGGTAATTTTGAAGCATTGATCAGCAGCATACTTATTGGTTTTCCTAATGAGGCGTTGCTCAAATTGAGTTTTTTCTTCTGGTATTATTAAATCCGCGTAATTAAACTCATCTAGGAGGAAGTCTATTCGTAAAACTGGATCTTTCTTGCTAAAAGCCTCTTCAAGAATTGTATCGAACGAATTTTTTAAGGCAGTTACAATATTTTCTCGCAATCTTTGCTTATCATTTTCGGGAAATTGAGAAATAGCAAGAAGGCGAACAGCTTCAACGAGACTGCTAGCATCAGATATTTCAATAAGTCGTCTGATTCGTGTTTCATTACTAGAAAGAGTTTCAGTTGCAGGCGTTGAAATGCGGTTGAGGGTATCAATTTGAGCTAACTCGGGAAGCGGTTTAATGCCATTTTTAGAATTGCCGACCGGAATTATAATAGAAATTGCTTGTTCTTTATTGCGTCTTGGGTTGGGCGGCATCACTCGATCTAATATTCTACAAAACTCGCCATCAGCTAATAATTCTCTTCCAAATGCAGTCGGGAGCGGTGTCTCTGACGAGACTGAAAAACGATAAATTGTTTCCCCATTATCCTCCATGCTAGTTCGCGTGAATTTCAGCTTCATTTGCCCAATTGGTTTTCCTTCTATAGCCCCGTAAGATCGTTCAATTGGGAACGAATCGAGGGGAACCTTTTGTAAATAGTGATTGATGCGAATTGCTAGCAACTCTCTCAAATCCAAATCGGGCGAGAATCCTCGTTGTAATTCTCTTGATCTTCTGACTTGAGGGAGTTCGTTTTTTTGTAAATTTTCATCTGATGGAAAGAGCTGACCATTAGTTTGTTCAGTGGCATCAGTGACTGAAGACAATCTAGAGAGTGCACTCAGCCTTCGAAGCCGAAGGCGCATCAGGCCTAATCGAACGCCAGGAGTGCCACGCCCATTATTTCCGAGAATGAATTCCCTCACTAATTCTGTGACTTGAGGAGTCTGTCGCCACATAGCAATTGTGTTGTCTGCATTCAGTACGCGAAGCAATTCTGGTGGAATTTGACTGAGCTCGTAGGGTGAAAAAGAAAGATTTGCTGCAGGCCCTGCTATGAAAACGCCAGCATCAATCCGCCTACCAACAGAATACTGCAACCCATCCTTATCAACCGTAAGTTCTGGGAGTGTTTTCACAAACTTAGGTGGTTTAGGCACCGTTATGGAGCTGATATCAACTGTTTTTAGCTTGGCAAGCACGTCATCGAGCGGAGCGGTAAACGAATTACCATTTATAATTGCACTGTCTGGAGCGTAGAGTGTTGGCTGAAAGGTGTTGATTGTTACTTGAACTACATCAGGATCAGAAAAGTCTGGTGGTCCATCTACGGTCAGCAACCTTGACGTACCAACGGTTGAGGGCGCTATGAGCGTTGACCCTGGTGTTATGAGCGCATTACTTAATTGCGAATAGTCTGGCGGCGGAGTAAGTCGGTACTCTAAAAATCTCCCTCCAGTAATTCGATTCAGTAATTCTTCTTTTGTAAAATTTCCAACTTCGGTTGATAAGGTGGAAAAATTGGTGCGAACGGTATAGATGCTGTCCTCACCAACTGTTTTATCAAGAACTTCAAAAGTTAGTAGTTGAATTCCTGTGCCGACTGATACGGTCGTACCTACGGCTAAATCATCAACAAGGAGAGTCTTTGCCAAATCATTTCGAGATAAAAATGTCTCAAGTTTTTTTGGATCTGCATAAATTGAGCAAGAATCCTCAGGAATCTTAAGAAATGTGATTAGATTTGAGGTTGTTAATTCTTCTAGAATTCCAGCTAGAGTTTGTGTAGTGGTTACAGCGCTACCTGGTACAGCATCAGGTGTAGAATCATCGAGAGACACATAACTCACCTGACCAGTTTTACGATCAAAATTGGTGACAATGATACTTCTAACAGGATCTCTTGCTTCTTCAATAATTAATGATCCAGGTACTGTCAAAGCTGCAGCGATGTTGGCTGGAGTAGTATCGAGCTCTGTAAGTTGTGGTTTAATTGGATTTTCAGTCGTGTCAAATCCCTCATACTGATCTTGCAGTCGAGTTTCATACCCGGGAACGACAATTACATGCGAATGAATAGCAGTTTCAAGCTCTAATGTATCTGAATTGAAATAAGTAACCTCGACCATTCCTGCGTTTGGCCCACTTTCTATCACCTTGTATCGCTGTGCTTTTTCTAAAACAGGTCGAACTTTGCCAGGTCTACCATCTGCTCTTCGGAAATCGAGTTTGTTCCTAGCATATCGATCTCTGCAGTATTTGAGATCTTCTGCAGTGAGTCCGGGTGCTCCGTAAGCAGTTATGCTTCCGACAGAATCAACGGCTGGTACAGATTGGTTATACTCTGTGGGTGATTTGTTGTTGTAAAACTCTAGCGTTGTCCACAAGCCATCCCCTCCACCCACAACGGCAATATCTTTCCCTGAAAAAGCTTCGAGAGGCCTCGTGTTCTCAGGCCTTGCAAATAATTCCATTACTTCTACCTGTGTCATTATTGGAGGAATTTCATTTGGCTTGAGATTATTGATCTCTTGACCACGATTGAGCCTTGCTCGTAATTCAGCAATCCTGTCTTGACTAATGTCTATGGCATTCCCACTATCTTCATCGATAACTGGTGTTCCATCAGGTAAATATCGTTCTACTCCGTACCTGATTGAGCCATTGCCAGAAGTGCCAATGACAGCGTCTGAATACACTTTAAATTCTTCATTGGTGTCAAGATCAAACAGAGTCGTTTCGTACTCACCAGTTAATAAAGTTGTGTTTGGAACGGTCCTAATATGCTTAGTGCGAAGAGCTACATTTGCTGAAAAGAAACTATTTACCGCAGTCGCTTTCCCAAGCTCTTGACTCGAAGGGAAGGTAGCTGATGAAATACCAGAAACCTCCACAGTAGAATACTCTCCGAGAGGATTGATATTTCCATCGACTCCAGTTGGCAGGCTGGCATATTCATCTGGACGTGATGGTTTATTTCTGCTATTTAGTTCAAGTGAAATTTTTCTAAATTGTCCCCCTGTCACATCAGATTCATCAACGGTTAAACTCTCTGCTGCGAGGTCTGGTACCCCATGAGCCCACTCCTGGGCAACATTTGTGCCGTGAACGCCGGCTCCAATGATTAAGAGTGGTACAAAGTTATATCTATCACTGTCAAGCACCCCTTTTATTGCACACAGTTTCTAAATAGTTGGCGTGGAATTTTGCAGGCGGCATTTTAAGTGCCGAATGGATTCGTTTGTTATTGTAGTTGTACAATGTGTAATGAATTTCCTCAAGAAAATGACCTTCA
>JBGTEY010000011.1:0-222280 GCA_041747555.1 Patescibacteria group bacterium | reverse complement strand
TACCTCTGTCAAAAGAAAATGATGAGTTTGTTGTCGCATCCGGAAGTGCTAAAGATGCAAAAGACTACCCAAAAACACTAGAACTTTTGTTTAAGCAGCCTGTTTTTTGGTTGGTTATTTGTAACATTTTTGCCACACTTAGTTTGGATCATATACTTGATACGGGAAATCCCACACAGCTGCAAGCAATTCTAACTGGTGGTGTCTTTTTATTAGATTTGCTAGGTCTTATGTATGTCAAGCAGCAAGTCAATAATAAGGATCCAGAAGTTTGGAAAAGGAACGTCAGAAATGTTGTGTGGGTAATGCTTTTCGGTGTGGCTTTGCCAATCTTTTTGAAATCTATGGTCGAATGAAGGGGGGTGTGTTTTAAGTATTATTTTACATGTTTTATATCTTTGTAAATATTTATTTGCTATAATTCGCAAAATACAGAAAGGCATATCATGTGGTTCATTCTCGGCACAATACTATTCATAATCTTGATCTCCCTCAAACAAATTTATCACTATGAGCGTGGAGTTATTTACACCATGGGTCGATTTACAGGTGTGGTTGGAGCGGGGTGGAGAATTGTGATTCCAATTTTTCAATCGTTTCAAAAGGTTGATGTTCGTACCAAGGCTGTTGATGTTCCCAAGCAAGAAACTATTACTAAGGACAATGTTTCCTGCAAAATGAATGCGGTGATTTACTATAAAGTTCAAGATGCAGCCAAAGCTATCAATGAGGTGGAAAGCGTCTTTTGGGCGGTGTCTCAACTCGCGCAAACCACCATGCGAAGAATTGCTGGAGAGGCAACGCTCGACGAATTGCTTTCTAATAGAGAAAAAATCGCCAAAGAAATTCTCAACACGATTGATCCGATCACTGACCAGTGGGGAATTGACGTGGAAACTGTTGAACTCAAGGATATTGAACTACCAGAGAGCATGGTGCGCACTATGGCCAAGCAAGCAGAGGCAGAGCGTGAAAAGCGCGCTACTATTATTAGTAGTGAAGGTGAGGTCTTGGCCGCAGAAAACCTAATGAAAGCTGCGGATATGATGGCTTCCACACCAGGTGCGCTTCACTTAAGAACGCTTAATTCAATTAATGACATCTCATCTGATCAGTCAAACACGATTATTTTTGCAGTTCCACTCGAGGTTTTGAGAGCAATTGACGGTATGAAGGAAATGATTAAAAAGTAGTTTTGTTAAACTCCTTGCAAAAACTTTGCCGCCCAGGGTCTGTAATTTGAGTAGTATTCATCTTCGCGCATCACGTTTCCGTCTTTGTCGCGGACGGTGTGGGTGAATTTTGTTTTTAGACCTGCAACTGCCCAGTCAATTTGTTTCAATTGTCCAGGAGCGAGGCTTGGATCGGGGTAGTATTCAGTTGGGAGCGCAGACACAAATCCCCACTTTTCATATCCAGAAATTTCTGTGGAGCGACCATCACTTGTTCCAAAAAGCTCGATTGCAAGGTATCTATCTGCTTCATTTACTCGAGTGTGGACTAACACGTGATGCTCGGTGTCATTTATAAATCTTAGGTCGACATTTCCGCTATACACTGTTGCGTCAAAGCCAGGCTCTGAGTTTTGCTCATAGTACCCAACTCGATAACTGTGTTGTAGTCTTTTTGAAATATTTAGTCCTGAATCCAGTAGCGCTCTAAAGAGCGTGCTACTAACTTGACAAACCCCACCTCCATCACCGAGCTCAGTTCTTCCACTCCTAATAACATATGCAGGTCGAAACCCGGTTGCGCGCGATATATCACCTAATTCTTTATTAAATGAAAATTCTTCACCAGGTGCAACTAGTGCGTTGTTAATTCGTTCGCTCGTGACAGTGACGTTATGAACTCTGTTCGGAATAGAGCCGTTATAGTTGCTTTCGCCAAAACCGATGCGCTCGGTAATACCAAGTGAGTTAGTATCGGCGAGGGTTGTTTCTGGAGAAGTTTCGCCAGCAACAAGTGCGACGACCCACTCAGTTTGTGGCTCTGACTCTGTATCGCTTTCATTGGATTGTGATTCTTCAATTTGGATTGATTCATCAATTTTATTTATGATATTTGCAACTTCACTAGTTGTTTGTGTGACGTCAACTGAAATGCCGTTACGATGTGGTTGAAATGCGATGACATCGTTAGTTTCTTGATTAAACTCAAAATGCGCGTTGACCGGTTCGCGATTTATTTTAGTGGCAAATTCACTAATCAGAGATTCTAAGATTTCCTGACGAACCCCATTGGGGAGCGCTAGTGTCGAAATTATATCTTGATCAGTCAGCTCAAACCCAAATTCTTGGTATTCGAGCCTGATTTCTTTACCCACAAATTGACCTGCTCGTGTTCGAGCTACGTCTTGCTCCTCTTGATTTAGCTCCATGCTTGTCGACGCTACTGGAGCTGCCACCATTTGATTGGTAAATTCTTCTGACAATATTATTTTTGATGTGAGTTGAGCTGCACTTGTAGCATCAACACTTCTCCCAAAGCTGCCTGGGTCAATTGTAATCGTGGACGGCACACCTGATTGTTTGAGTGTTGCGCTGGGTTCAACTCCCTCAATATCAACCTGTTGTTTGAGGTCAAATGCGGCTTGCATGATCTTTTCATCGGAAAATTCTGGCGAGAGAGCGTAGGTGTGTGGATAAAAATAGCTTTGTATCAATGAAAATAGCAGAAGCCATTGATTTTTAAATCTACTTTGAGTAAATGCGGCATCGACAGTTTTCTCAATAGGGTAGTGAATTTCCATATCACTAGAGCTAATAGTCGTCGAGATGTCATCAACTGCGAGGGTAACGAAGAATTCATTAGGTGACTTGTAGGTATTTGTAAGTTCGTTGACCGCCTCATCCCGAGTCAATCCCTCGACCAGCACACCCTTTATAAAGGTGTTCGGCAGAAATCGATCTTGATATTGATTTGCATACATTAGGGCACTGAGAAAAAAAAGTGCGACAATGGCGAGAATTATGGCTGCTGTTTTTGATTCCCACTTGAGTAATGAGAGCAATCGAGCCTTTACTTGGGGTGTGGTTTCATTCATTATAGTAGTATTGTATCGTGATCTGATCGAAGTCGCACGTGGCGTGCGACGAGTGCTTGTATTTTGACTCAATTTCGTTCAAGATACTATATAGAGAATATGCCTGATTTACCACTGCCCAAACCAACTAGTCCTAACAAGCAGAACACGGTGTCTGTCTCTCAGAACGACACCTCTGCTTCTGGAAAACCGCAAGGTGCCCAGTCGAATGCGTCGGGTGACGCCAATTACAAGCCAACAAACTTTTCTGCTGGACAAGGTCAGTCCAATCAGCAGCCCCCCAAAGCTCAAGTGCCTCAGGCGACACAAACACCTCCAGCACCAAATACATCCCAAGCACCACAATCACCCCCTGCTGCTGGTCAACCCGCTCCAGGCACGCCGCCAACTCCCAGCTCGCCACCACCAAAACCTCCTAAGACAATCACGGCACTCAACTCAATGAGTGCGCCAGCCAAAGCTATTCCAGCAGATGCACCCGAACCCGCAAAGCCCGCATCAGTCCCGCATGTAAATCCAGCAGTATCCTCGCAACAACCAGGTGGACCTCAGCAGCCAAAACCAGCAGCCCCCACTATTCCTCAGGGTGGCGCAACGGCAGTAGGTTCAATGCAGGCTCCACCAAACCCATCAACTCCACCAGCCCCTGGCGCAGTCCCGAGTTTAGGTAAAATGCCTGCTCAGCCCGCCAGCCCAGCGACCACAGCGGACACACAGCGGTCAGCAGCATTTGCCAAACCCAAAAAATCAATTTTACGATTTTTACCAATGGTTATTGGTGCACTCGTGCTCATTGGCGTTATTGCTTTTGCAGCAATGCAGTTTTTGGGTGGGGGAGGTAGCACTTCCATTCCCGCGGGTGATGGCCCCGACACATCGGGTCGCGTAACGGTACCCGGTACACAAACGACGCTCACGTATTGGGGATTGTGGGAACCTTCTGAGGTTTTAACCAGTGTTATTGAGGAGTTTGAAGCAGAAAATCCAGGAATTACTATTGAATATTCCCGCCAATCGCATAGGGATTATCGCGAACGACTTCAAACAGCGGTAGCATCTGGTGCTGGACCAGATATTTTCCGGTTCCATGCATCATGGACTCCGATGATTGCTGATGAATTGTCACCACTTCCAGCGACGGTTCTTGGCTCAAGTCAGCTGAGTCAGAATTACTATCCTGCAGCAGCTAAACAGCTCGTCTTGAATGGAAATGTGGTTGGTGTGCCACTCATGTATGACGGCTTAGCACTTTTATATAATGAAAATATGTTGGCTGCCGCAAATGAGCAACCACCAACAACTTGGTCTGAGCTCAGAGCGCTTGCTAATAAATTAACTATTAGAAATGGCGCACAGGTTCAGCGCGCAGGTATCGCGCTGGGGACTGCGGGCAATGTTGAGCACTTTTCTGACATCCTCGCAGTTTTAATGCTGCAAAATGGAGCGAATTTTACCCAACCAAACTCTCCAGAAACTAGAGACGCACTGCTTTTTTACACTAATTTTGCTCGAGCAGATCGCGTTTGGAGCACATCACTCCCTGCATCTTCAACAGCGTTCGCCCGAGAAGATGTTGCAATGATATTTGCACCATCATGGAGAATTCATGAAATCCAGGCTCAGAATCCCAATCTCAAGTTTGGTGTAGTGCCACTCCCGACACTTACAGACGAGCGTATCACCTGGGCCTCATACTGGGCAGAAGGTATTAGTGCTCAGAGTCAAAATAAAGAAGCTGCACAAAAGTTTTTAACAAAATTAAGTTCGCCAGAAACACTTCAAATGCTCTATTCAGAGCAGAGTGCGATTCGATCATTTGGGGAATTATATCCTCGACAAGAACTAGCAGATGAATTACTTGAAAATAGCATGATTGCGCCATATCTAGAAGACGCGCCATACGCCCAGGGCTGGTACATGAGTTCTTCAACACACGATAATGGCATCAACGATCAAATCATAAAATACTATGCCGATGCAGTGAATGCCATCAATAACGGTGAAAAACCAGAGGATGTCCTCCCCGTAGTAGATCAGGGGGTTAAGCAAGTGCTTCGTCAATACGGCGTCAGTACCTCAACCGCTCGATAGCTACTGGTATACTAGCGTCCATGGATAATTTTTCAGCATTTCTTGCTCGCCGAATTTTGATGACACTTGGGTATTCTCAGGCTTTTGGATTTCCCCTGACATCTCATGAGATTTGGGTGAGACTTCTTGTTAAATCAACACACACAACGCAAGGTGTGATTCCCGTAGTCACTGAGTCACAAGTGGTTACAGTCTTGCAACCGCTCGTGCACGATGGCGTTGTTGGAGTGCGCGATAACCACTATTTTTTTGCTGGTCATGAAACCACCGTCGTTGACAGAAAAAAACAAACAGCTCTTTCTCAAGTAAAATGGATGGAAGTGCAGTCTTTCGTTGAGCAAATTCGCCACATTCCCTGGATTCAGGGAGTTGCGGTGACGGGCTCGTTGGCGGTAGATAGCACTCACCCAGGGGATGATATAGATTTTATGATTGTTACGAGTGCTAATCGATTATGGTTGAGTCGAGTTTGGATTTCCTGGCTTGCTCAATTGCAGGGCAAGCGACGCTCATGGAAGCGTGAGGATCTAAACAGTTGGTGCTTTAACTTATGGCTTTCTGAGGATCGATTGCGCATGCCGATCGCGCTGCAAACAGTATATGGTGCCTATGAACTTTGTCAGGCGAAGTGGGTGTATTCTCGGCCAGGGTCAGGAGTTGCAATGACATTTCTGAAGGAAAATAGCTGGGCGAAGTGGTACGTTCCTAATTATTACGCCTCTAAAAAATATGATGCCTCCAGTGCAATTGAAAAAAGTACTCGAGAGGAGGGAGGTAAATCATGGAGCATGTCAATTTCTACTCTAGTTGAGGCTGTGTTTAACCTACCACTTACGATTATAAATTTGTTGTTTTATAGTATTCAATTTTCGTATATGAAAAGTCATATGACTAGAGAAAGAGTATCGCTCCATTCAGCATTTTTTCACCCCAGAAATACAAAACATGGTATTTATGAGTTGTGGAGTGCGGCAGTGCGCGAAGTAGGACAATGATGCAAGCTTTGCGCAATCAGCAGGTGTCATTGGTGCCAAAGTCGGTGCTTTTATTGTTGAAAAAAGCACGTGAGGAGGGGCAAAAGATTGTTTTTGTGACTGGCGTGTTTGATATCCTTCATGAGGAACATGTATTTTTTTTACAAAAAGCTAAGGACTCAGGGGACGTGCTAGTCGTTGGGGTAGAGAGTGACGTTCGTGTCCGAAAGATTAAGGGTGAGGGGCGACCGATTCAGAAACAAAAGGATCGATTTGCTGCGCTTCTGGAACTTGAGTGTGTTGACAGCGCATTTGTTCTCCCGGAAAAATTTTCTTCACCAGATGATCATAAACTATTAATTAGTTTGATAAATCCAGATATATTAGCAGTATCTTCGCACACTGCTCATTTGGATAAAAAAAGAGCCATCGTTGAAAATTTTGGCGGCAGGGTTGAGGTGGTGCACCAGCACAACCCAAAAGTATCAACAACGATTAAGCTTGAACAGAGCTCGTAGAATCAACAGAAAAAAGATTTGTGGTAAAGAACAATTGTAGTGCGATTGCTGTGTGTTTGTTATGTGCTTGTAAGAATCGCGTGGTATCCTGAAACTATGGCTAAACAAAAATCAAAGTATGTCTGTCAGCAGTGTGGTTGGGCACATCCCAAGTGGGTGGGGCAGTGTCAGAGTTGTGGTGAGTGGCAGAGTATGGTCGAGGAGCAGGTGGTTTCTACCGCCTCGTCGTTGAGCTCAAGACCTCTGACACCAACTGGAGGTGCAGAAGTTGTTCCATTTCCTCAAGTGAAGGGCCTGAGTTCTGGCAAAACCAGGATTTCAACTACAATCCCTGAGTTTGATAGGGTGTTGGGAGGCGATGATGCGCAACAAGGAATGGTTCCGGGGTCGGTGATGTTGATTGGGGGTGAGCCAGGGATTGGAAAATCAACAATTTTGACGCAAGTTGCGATTTCGGTAGTATTGGATTCGGGCAGCGACAAACCTGTTGTCTATGTGTGTGGAGAAGAGAGTCCGTCGCAAATTGTGATTCGAATTAAGCGTTTTCTAGAATCCAAAACTAAAGCGGAGCACGCGCAGTGGAAAAAGCTTCAGTCGCGATTGCAGTTTGTAACAACCACCGACGTTGATCGGGTAGTGAACACGATGCGTGAGATTCAGCCACAAATGATGATTGTAGATAGTATTCAAACGATGACGACTACTGCACTGACGGGACTGGCTGGAAGTGTGGGGCAAGTTAGAGAATCTGCTGATCGCTTAACGTCTGCAGCCAAAGAACAAAATGTTCCGCTGTTTTTGGTGGGGCATGTTACGAAAGATGGGGTGATTTCAGGCCCAAAAATCCTTGAACACATTGTGGATGCAGTTTTAGAACTAAGTGGCGAAAGAACGGGTGAATTACGAATGCTGAGGGCGATAAAAAACCGCTTTGGGGCGACCGATGAAGTGGGTGTATTTCGCATGCAAAGTTTTGGTTATGAATCTGTAGAAAATCCGTCAGCACTTTTTCTTGATCAAGCCGATGAACGCGTGGCTGGAAGTGCCACTATTAGCGTGGTTGAAGGCACTCGACCGTTCTTGGTTGAGGTGCAGGCACTGGTTGTTTCATCGCAATTAGCCATGCCGAGAAGGGTGGGTCGCGGCGTTGATCTCTCGAGGATTCAGGTGCTTTCGGCAGTGTTGCAGAAGCACTGTCGGTTACCACTTGGGATGAACGACATCTTCGTGAATGTTGCCGGAGGATTTACGATACGTGAGCCTGCCGTTGATTTAGGATTAGCAGTGGCAATTGCCAGCTCACTCAAAAATAAACCTCTCCCAAAGAAAACAGTATTTATCGGTGAGGTTGGTTTGCAGGGAGAAATTCGCACGGTTGCGCTGCTCGATCGTCGAATTAAAGAAGCAAAAAGACTTGGATACAAGAACATAATTTCAAGAACTGAACACAAAAGATTAGAAGAGGTTTTAAAGCAGCTTGGGTTGCTATAAATTAATCTTTTTTCTTGGCGTATCGCTCACGACTGACGCGGAGGACCTTGTCACGATTTTGATTGTTGCTTGAAGCGAGGTTGAGCGTTTCCGCAGGAAACGCTTTCGAGGTAATGTTGTTTATCGTCAAGCGATTAATAATTTGATATCTCCCGAGTGAAACGAGATCTTCATCGGTATATTTATCACCAAACTCCTTCGAGAAGAAGTGCGCATCGTCGGCACCCATCACAAAACTGATCATGCTTCCACAGTTTCCAAAAATAGCTTTTTGCACATCTTCTGGAATCTGGGCGATATATTGGTTGGCGAGCGTTAGATTAAGCCGATATTTGCGTGCCTCAGAGAGAATTTTACTAAATGACTCCGTTGCGAAGTTTTGAAACTCATCAACATACAAGAAAAAATCTCTTCGTTGCTCTTCAGGAATATGTACTCGGGCCATAGCGGCGAGTTGAATTTTGGTAATTAACATGGCGCCAAGAAGGGTAGCGTTGTCTTCTCCCAATTTTCCTTGAGAGAGGTTCACAAGTACAATTTTTCCTTCATTCATGGCGTCTTCAATACTAAATGAACTTTTGCGCGAATTGACCACATTTCGAACAAGAGGAGAGGACACAAATTGTCCAACTTTATTCAAGATAGGTGCGATAGCTTCAGTGCGCTGCCTGTCTTGCATCTGGTTAAATTCTTTTTCCCAGAAGTTCACGAGAATCGGATCGTCGATTTCCGCAACTAGTTTATCTCTAAATGCTTTATTTGTGAGCATGTCGATGATGTCAGACAGCCGAGCATTTGGACTCTTGAGAAGGGTGAGGAGAGAGTTTCTTAAAATATACTCAAGACGGGGACCCCAAGAGTATTCATAGAGTTTCTTAAAAACACTGACGATACCTGACGCGATTAGCTCTCGGTGCACCACACTTTCGTCCTCAAAAAGATTTAATTGGACCGTTCTATCAGGATCTGCTGGATCAAAATATATTACGTCATTAATTCTGCGAGACGGAATATAGTCAAGAAGTGTCTCAACTAAATCTCCGTGTGGGTCGATCACGCACATGCCCTCATCGTTTTTGAGGTCATTGATTGCCATATTGGCGAGAAGGGTGGACTTGCCGGTACCTGTTTTACCAATGACATACATATGTCGTCGTCGATCCTGTCGATGTATGCCATACACCATCTCTTGATTTTTATATGTTGCCCTGGCGTATGGGTTAATATTTTGCTTAAGCTCATCGGGGAGGTCTTTGGTGATAATGGGGAGCTCATCTGGTGGTTCCCCGAGGAGACGCTTGCCCCAGGCAATATTAGGAATGCCTGCTAAATTGTGATTGGGGAGGTGATAGAGCGTTGCCATCTCCTCGATAGACAATGGATATGTCCTGGTAGAGCGGAGCGATCGATCGATCATGCTTTTTAAAAATCGCTTCTTAAACATCCAGACTTTTTTAACCAGCAGTTCGTTGCCGTCGGTCTGACTAAATGTCTGGAGCGCAGCCTGAATTGAGTCGAGAATAAGTGTGTTTCTCTCAAGAGAATTACTGGCAACGGCTATTTTAATGCCAACAAGTACGCTTTCCAGGCTAGTTTTCTTAGAAACAAGTGCTTGCTGAGGATGTGGTTGCTCATCTCCTGCTCCTGGCGCTTTTTTCTTCCAGCTTCCGTGATCTTGCTCGACAATGCACTGGATGGCAATTCGATCAAATTCCTGAGCTTTAGAAAGTGTACTCAAAAGTGGGGCGAGGGGATCTGTGTCGCTGAAATCGCGATAGGACTTAATTGGTAAGTATACTTGATTGCGTAAGTGAATCTGCGCCACGTCCAAAAATCTACTTTGTTCTTGCGAGTAGGTATGAGGGCTGAGAAGTTCAGCAACGGGGTCGTTTTCAATGACCTTCACCTTGATCTCTGGATAACTTGCCGATAATGCACCTCTCACGTACTCCTCCAGGCGTGTGGGGGTGTAACAGGTGAAAAAAATCGATTGATTTTCAACAAGGATCTCAAAACTCAGGTGTTCATCACTTCCCAACAACTGATTAAACCAGCTATTTTTGAGCGTAGGAATTGCGGCAAACAATTGCGCCGCCGCCTCTGGTGTTTGTTGCGAATCTTGACCAGTTCTGAGCTCGAGTAATGTGTGCGGGGTAGGCATGGGAATAGTATAGCACTTGGCTGTTCTCAGGTGGAGAGCTGTGTTCATGGGTAGAAAAGTTATTCACAATGAATTTAACTGTATATTATGATGTGAATAACTTGTTTAGTTCTCTCAATAATCATATTACAAAAATTACTATAAGACATAAGTATTTTCCCACTACAAACGTTATAGGTTGACCAATGCCTAAATTACAGTTATACTCGACTACGAATACGTTAAAAAGTGAAAAAATAGAGAAGGCAATAAAAAAAGCATTATTATCGCTGGGCAGACCCACGAGTAACAATGCTTTTTTTCAGAGGACTTACGGTTTTAACGCCGATAAGAACTCAGTGCGAACAAGAATATCAAGAGAGTTGGTTGCTGTAAAGACAATCTTTCCTGATATAATTGCATCATTGAAGATCATAAAAGGTCATCACTGTGCTGAAGAGTATACAAAGTGGGTGATTGGGTGGAAGTTCGGTAGTTGGGCAGGCAGCCGAGCTTCCACTCAGTTTCTCAACAATTGCGTTAAAAAGAGCCATTTAGCGGCTTTTTAGACAGTTTTCATATACCCCCATCTTCTATCTCCTCAAGAACTGTCTCATTTTCATACAAAAATATCCTAATTCTCCTCAAGACACCAGACAAGAACACCACCACCATAAATAGACCTATAGTATTGACTACAGAGTGATTTATTGATATAATTACCTGGTGTATTGCAGTATCACGCGACTCTTGTCCCGGGTCCTGCACCAACACACACTATGAAAATATCGTTACTAACAGAACCAGCTTTGCTACAATCGCATTTTGTAAATGTGCGCTGTCGCTTATTGGGAGAGAAGTTGATATATCGATCTATTGCTAAACCTTTTGATATACAAAATGTTAGAAAGATCGTGTCTCGCAGAAGCGAACAGAAAATTCAGCAAGCGCAATCAGTCACGACAACATATTCTGACACACAATCAGCAAGCGCAACTCAACCCAATGTTGTAAAGCGAATCACTAGAAAAGTAGTGAATGCAGTCCTTAGCGTCGCAATTGTAGTGAGTGTTGTGGCGACTGGCGTCGTTTTTCTTCCAAACATTTATTACGCTCTTTTCCCTGCAGATGTAGTCGAACTTGTACCCAAAGAAGCAGGAACTCCGCTTGGTGGACTATTTGATCAAGACGCGATTGCTCAGGCAACTGACAGTGCCGAGCCACTAGAACCGGAAGTTCAAAAATACATTCCCCCAATAAATCCAGAGCTGCCAGAAGGCGATTGGATCGTTATCCCAAGAATTGGGGTACGCACAGAACTCAGAGACACAGAAACACCAGAAGAAGCCTTACAACACGGTGTGTGGTGGGTCCCTGATTGGGGCGAACCAGGTGACACCGACGAACCCCTGATTGCCGCCGCCCACAGATTCGGCTGGGATTGGTGGTGGCAGGATGATTATTGGAAGTACAATTCCTTTTATCTTCTCCCAGAGACAGAGCCAGGCGACAGAGTCGAGGTCATCTCTGGACAACGAAAATGGGTGTATGAAATCTACGATGGTCATGAAGGTGATGAAATTACTGATTACACAGCCGATATGATCTTGTATACCTGTAAATTCTTACAATCACCCGTACGTCATTTTAGATATGCGAGGTTGATTGATCCGACGGTGAATACGCAGGGTGGGGTGTAGATAATCGGATTACAGTATTGCTTCAGTCTGCCTTGACAAACTATGACCAAACTAAATGAGAATAAGGGGCAGAGCCCATCTATTGGTGAAACTGGAACTGGTGCTAATTCTGAAAAGCCTGCCAAAAGGTTTGATGGACTTACTACTCGCATCAAGCAAGTCTGGCAGGGTGCTATTCCGACAGCGGATCATTTACTTTCAGACCAAGATGTAGTTCGAGTGAGCGCACTGACTACAAGTCCAACAAAAAAGAGCTTAGAAGAGCTCTTGGAAAAAGTGAAGAAAAACCGCAGGAGGGCGGGTATTGTAAGAGCCACTGCATTGGGGCTCGACAACCTTGTTTTGCGAGAAATTGAGTCTGGAGATGCATTTACCAACCCAAAAGCTGTTATATATCTACTGGCATCGGTTTTTGCTCACGCATATGAGTATTCGTTCAGGAATAAATCGCAAGACTCAGAATCACTAATACTTGAGCAGGCTTTTGCAGAGTTGTTGTCTTTGCATAAAGAGTCCCTAGCAACTATTAGTTTGCCAGAAGGTGTCCTCCGGAGCTTTCCAAGGTCTGCAGCAACCGCAATTGCTAATGCAGAGCGCGCGAAAGGAGCAAGTGCTCTTGAAATGGTTGGAGTGATGTCTATCACCACGTTAAACACATTGTCGTTGCATCGATATCTTGAGGCAATGGTGCTAACAGCCATGACAACTGTAGCGGTTCCGACACTAAGGTTGTTCTATCTCAAATTCAAAAAAATGAATGAGGAGCATCGCGCGCTCAATGATTCTACAATGGCTTTGGTTGGTCAGGAGTATCGTTCCTCAGACCTGACAGAGCTAGCTGAGGTGGTTGACCGTCTTTCAAACTTGAAAACTTCGATCAATATTTTGCAACGAGGGCTTGCTCATGCGCTACAACTACTCGCATTCATTTCTGAACAACTAAGTTATGTTCCAGTGAATTTGGGATTTGCTAGTGCGCTGGCCGGTATGTTTACAGACGCAGTTGGTGGAGCAATTGGTATGCAAATGCTCACTGAGAGCGGCATACTAGCTCGAGAGCGACTAAATGACATTCTTTCTCATATCGAAGAACAGAAGCTCACCATAAAGGATGAGGAAACTTGGGACAAGCATCGTGAATCTGGAGGTAAGGACGCAAAGGACATTCCTCAGGGTTTGCAAAATAGTTGGTACATTCAAAATTTTACTGTTGGACTGCGGTACGTGGGTGAGGATGCGGTTGGTCGAGAAGATGAATTAACTTTTTTAGAAAATTCATCACTTTCGTTACAAAAAGGCGCCTTGTATCTCTTCAGAGCGGGCTCTGGTGATGGTAAGTCGATGATTATGAAGTCAGTGGCCCAGCGACTGAATCACAATGAGGCTAGTCAATTATATTCCGTAGACGAATCAGGGGTGGCAGAAAATATACACACCCATGAGTGGAGGCAGTTGCCCAATCAGGTTCGTTTTTATGAAGGCTCAGATTTTCGTTCAGGACTGAGTTTCATGCGACAGTTTTGGGACGCATTGTTTTTTAATGAAGAGTCACTGGTGATAGACTTTTGGAACGAATATGAGAGGGAATCTGGGATGAGAGTTGACAGGAATATTAGTAGAACCATAAGGCAGGCTCTCGACATGTTGCATGATCCCGATGCCCGAAAAAGTCTTTCTAGCCTAGCATTGCGAGATTGGATGCTTGGGAAAGAGCGGTATACCTCGAGTGAGCTCAAAGATACCGACTTTGAGTTAGCTAAAAATGTAATGAGCATGGCGATAGACTGGAAGTTGCGAACTCTCCTCGTCGACGAGTACGGCATTTTTTCCTTGAAAGAGTTTCGCGATATTTCAAACAAGCCTATAAATGATAGTATGTCCTCTGGTCAGCGGGCTCGTGTTCAGCTCGCCATGATAATGGTTGAGCGACCACAGCTGATCTTTGCGGACGAGCTTGTTGCTCGTGTTGATGGGAAAGAGGTGGGAAGCGAGATAGTCTCCAATCGAGAGGTCGTTATAAGATGCTTGCTTATGCTGGTTCGTGCTGGTCATACAATCGTCATGTCGACACATATGGCGGCAGAGGAAGAGCGACGATTTTTTGGTGACGCAGAAGAATTTGGAGGAACAATTTTCTTGAGAGATAAGAAATTGCACTTGGTTAAGAACGGTGCTGATGAAGTAAGCTCAATTGAGCCTGATCAACCAGAGATGCAGCACTCTGACTTTGAGACACCCATTGTTCTTAAAGAAAAGGAGCTTCAGCAAATAGACGATGAGGAGTACCAATATATTAGACCACTTACCACACGGGTGGGTCAGGCTATAACAGATGGTATTTTTGGGACGGATATGGAGTCATTAGAAAATATTTTCACAAGCGTTACCGAGAGATTTTCTGACTTTCGCAAGCAGTTTGAGCAGGGTGACCAACTCGCTGCGGTTAGAATGCGTTCGTTGGCAGACAACTTTGAATACCAAATTACTGGTCTTGGTGGGATGCAATTTAAACATGATGATCCTAGGATGGTGACATTACGCAAGTTTATCTATTTAAACTTTTATCATCATTGCGAGAGTTCAATAGTGGCGGCTACGAGTGTCATAAAAAATACACCTGAGCAGACATCTTATCTTCCGAGTAAAAGCAAGAAAAATATGCAAGCAGTCTTGTCTGTGATCGAAGATACATTTACTAATAGAGTGATTCATGTTGAAAATGATTCCGAACTACTTGATTTCGCAATTAAGCTACTGGTCTCATTGCAAAAAATTGTGAATGGCTTGCGACCTCACGTAGACATGGATCAAGTTTTATCTATTGATGAGTTGGAGCAACATGTTTTGTATGCACAAGATGCGCTTGGAGAATGTTTTGGAGTGGAGCCAAATATTGGAAAAATGCTTATCGCAGGGGGTGATGGCAGAATTAAAGAATGGAGGAGTGAAGTAATCAAGGAGATCGAGAAGTCTGAGGGAGTGGATATAAGGTTGGAGGCTGGGGATATTGATGAAATGCGAAAAAGACTTGGTTCAGTGGTCAGGAGCGGTGTTCACGCCCTAACTTTATATTTGCAAAGTATTGAGTCAAATGGCGTGTATGATTCCTCGAAAATGCAGGAGGCAAATTATAGCGATATGTTTGCTGAGTCGCTGGATGTGGCAAGGGCGCTAAGAGCTAGATTTTTTGCGGGCGATAAGTTGGCGGCCCTAGAGTTGCGAACACTATCAGATGTGATTGCGCATCAAATGTACAACATATTAAATACGGCATTTGATTACGATATTTCGTGGCATACTAAATATCGCGAATTTATTTATTCACATTTCTGGGAAGGTATCGAAGATTCGGTTTCACCCGCTCTCGAACTCTTGTCGAACATTGCTGATGGTGAGAGAGCTGCGGTTTCAAAAAGTCAGAATTATCTCAGGGACGTTCTATATTTGATCCATGATAAATTTGCAAATGTTATTGCCACAAAGCATGATCTGCATGTTGCCAAAAAACTACTGCACTCTCTGAAACTTGTCGTTAATAATCTGGAGGAGCACGTCTCACTCGAGGAACTAGCCTATCATGTGAATTTTGAAGACGATCTCGTCGAGTTGAAAGAGGTGTTGGAGGGGTGTTTTGGAGTTCCTTTTGATGTTCAAGTATTTTTAATTTTGGAAAAAGAGGGTAGGGAAAATATGATAGCCAAGTGGGTTGCTGAAGTCGATCAACTACTGGGTGACAGTTAATTTTGCCACAGTCACTTCTTCCAAACTTTGACAAATCCAACAAATCCAGTATAATCAATCACCAGTTAACCTTTTTAGGTTTTCTTTTCAATTAAACACACATTTGCCGTTGCAAGCCAATATCGTGTAGTACCAATAGTATATTTCTTGTATGTCAACTTCCCCTGACGCTCCAAAAGTGAGCGAAAAAAAATCAAGTACTCCCGTAACCAGCCGGAAGAAAGTTCCCGTCGTGCCACTTAAGCACAACGGCGGATCTGACACCACAGAGCCTACCAATGGCTCCAGCGGTTACAACGGATCCAAAAGCTCGAGTAATGGCTCCAGTCGATCAACCTCTGACGGCAAATCGAGCTCAAAATCAAGTTCTTCAAGTACCTCAAATTCAAGTTCATCAACTTCAAAAAATAACAGAACTCCCAAAATCGTCACTGGCGTCCTCGACACTTCTCGAGATGGGCATGGTGTGCTCAGGGTTAATTTTTCTGCAGAAGATGATAATGACACCTATATCTCTGCATCACAAATGCGCAGATTTGGCTTGAGATCCGGAGACTTAGTTTCTGGTCCAGTCAGAGAGCCAAAAGAAAACGAGCGCTACTGGGGTCTCCTCAAGGTAGACACTGTCAATGGCATGCCAGTCGAAGAATCACAGAAAATGGATCGATTATTATTTCACAAATTGACTCCGGTATACCCAGATTCACAATTTAAACTAGAAACTGGTGATGAGCCAATTTCCCTCAGAATCATCGACATGATTGCGCCAATTGGAAAAGGGCAGAGAAGTTTGATCGTTTCCCCACCAAAAGCAGGAAAAACAACCTTACTTAAGGACATTGCCACTGGTGTAGCTAGCAACCATCCTGACGCACATCTCATGGCAGTTTTGGTCGGAGAACGTCCAGAAGAAGTCACCGACATCAGACGTCACATCGAGCACCTTACCAAGGGTAAGGGAGAAGTCGCAGCCAGTAATTTCGACGAATCAGCAGAAGCGCAGTGTAGAGTTGCCGAAATGGCCCTCGAGCGCGCAAAACGCCTCGTTGAGCTCGGTCACGATGTGATTATTCTTCTTGACTCCATTACTCGATTAGCTCGAGCATATAACCTATCAATCCCAACCTCAGGCAGAACACTTTCTGGCGGATTTGACCCCGCGGCACTGTTCCCACCAAAGAAATTCTTTGGCGCGGCGCGTAATTTTGAGGTCCCGGGTAGTTTGACCATTGTTGGAACCGCACTTGTTGATACTGGTTCACGCATGGATGATCTGGTGTACGAAGAGTTCAAGGGTACGGGTAACCAAGAAATTCACCTCGATCGCCGTTTGGCAGAGCGCAGAATTCACCCCGCAATTGATGTTCAGAGATCTGGAACACGCAGAGATGACTTATTGTTTGACGGCGTTACCTATCAGTCAATCTCTACATTACACCGAATGCTTGATATGCTAGATAAAGACGAGAGAACCAAGACGCTGATCGATCAGCTGCGGCGAACCAAGTCTAACAAAGAATTCTTGGCTTCTCTCAAGAATGCCTAAAGCAACATCATGTCAAAACAGCCCGTTCGAATTCAGATTCCACAAGTACTGGTAGACGTTGGTGCGTTTTTATCTTTTTTGCGGTCATATGTGCGATCTCGCCTGTATGGGTGGTTCTCTCGATTTGAATTGATTAAAGACATAATTGTCGACATTTTGTATCAAAAACGCGGTAAGTATGTCAGGCCATTTTTACATTTTGGGACAATTGGCATTACTTTTTTTGTGATTACCTTTGGTCCGTTGTTATTTAATCAACCCGATGAGCTCGATGCCTCGACTGGGGGAGCGAGTTTGCTGACTTCCTCGGCGTATGGGTATAGTTTTTACACACAGCAGGCAGAGGATTTGCAACAAATTCGAGGGGGAGAAATTATTTCTCATGTAGTGAGTGATGGCGAAACGCTCTCGAGTATTGCGAGTCGATACAACCTAGATGTGACCACAATTCTTTGGGAAAATGATATTACCGAAAAAGACACGCTGGCGCCGGGACAAACGTTGCGGATTTTGCCGGTTGATGGGTTGCGGCACACTGTTTCTCGGGGTGAAACGATTTTTTCGGTGGCCAAAAAGTATGGTCTTGATGATTCTCAGGCGCAGGTTATTGTTGACTATCCATTTAATGACTTCTTGAATGACGAGACGTTTGAATTAGCAACTGGCCAACCAATCATGGTGCCTGGTGGAGTACCACCGCAGGAGCCAGCACCGCAGCGACCAACCGCAAGATTTGCGCCAACACCCGCAATTGCTGGTGGCGACGTTACCGGATCGGGCAGTTTTGTCTGGCCGGCATCTGGTGGAATTTCCCAGTACTATCAATTTTTTCATAAGGCGGTTGATATTTCTAACAGAGCGGGTGGACCGATTTTGGCAGCAGATAGTGGCACGGTGGTTGTCTCTGGGTGGCCTGACTCCTCTGGGTATGGAAATCGGGTAATGATCGATCATGGGAATGGATTTGTAACGCTGTATGCACACATGAGCGTGTTACAAGTTTCGGTAGGTCAGAGTGTTGGAAGAGGTGCTGTCTTGGGACAAATGGGAAGTACTGGGCGTTCTACGGGCACCCATTTGCATTTTGAGATCAGAAGAGGTGGAGTGCTCCTTAATCCACTCGATTATCTCCAATAAATTTTTGAGAGAATATTTAAAGATAAGTACGCTACAATGCGCGTAGGGAAATAATATGACAGATTTAGCAAAATTACTGGTAACAGCGGGCAAAGGTGGTGACGGACGTGTTTCATTCCGCAGGGAAAAATATGTACCTAAAGGTGGACCCGATGGTGGTCGCGGTGGAAATGGCGGCGATATTATCGTTCGTGGTAATTCTGCGCTTGCGACTCTGCACTTGTATGCAGGTCGAGATAATTTTGTGGCAGAAGACGGCCAATACGGTGGCCCAAAAAAGAAAATTGGCAAATTAGGTGCTTCGAATGTGCTTGAAGTCCCACTTGGCACTCGAGTTTGGCTCGTGGCAGAGAATAAAATTGCCCATAAGCGCAGAACTCGACTTGGTTGGCTCGAAAAATTACGTCCTAGTGACGTCGAACAAATTATTTACGAGCGAGAAAAGAATGGTCGTGTCAGCCCTAAAGCACCAACCGACACTACATGGCTTTCTCCCAAAGGCGCAGAAATTTCTGAGCAGGATTTTGATGAACTATCTCGCATGAGAGCAAGTGCAATCCTTAGAGAGCATCGAGCAACCCTTGATAGCTTTGAAATCACGGAGGATGGCGAAGAAGTCATTCTTGCCCAAGGTGGATTTAGTGGCAGGGGAAATGAGTCGTTCAAAGCCCCTGATAGAACGACGCCAGTCATAGCTGAGTATGGCACACCTCCAGAGAGAAGATTTGTGCTCTTTGAGCTTCGATTGCTGGCTGACATTGGTTTGGTCGGTTTTCCAAATGCTGGGAAGAGCACTTTGCTGAGTGTTGTAACCAATGCACGGCCTAAAGTTGCGGCATATCCATTTACTACCATCGAGCCTCACTTGGGAATTATGCAATTGACCGAAAATACTCGAGACGAAGTGGTGATAGCAGATATTCCTGGTCTGATCCATGGCGCGAGTGAAGGCAAGGGCTTGGGTCATGAGTTTTTGCGGCACGTTGAGCACTGTGCGGCGCTGCTGTACGTTTTATTTCTTGAGGAGAGTGCGGTTTTTGAAGGTGATGCAACTCATGAAGAATTGGCTGAACAGCTTTGGCAACAATACCAAGACTTACGCACTGAAGTCATGAGTCATTCTCACGATTTGGTAGAAAAAGAAGTGCTCGTAAGTTTGAATAAAATAGATATGTATCCAGAGGAATTGACCGTTGCTGTGAAGGCTTTCTTTAAAGAAAAAGGTGTAGAGCTTCTCACCTTTAGCGGAGCCACCAAAATTGGCCTAGATTCAATCAAGCAAGAAATTAGGGAAATTGTTTCTAGGCCAGATGCGCCTTCAGAATCTTCAGATGAAGATGTTGTCACCGCTATAGACTCGACAACAGAGTAATCTAGTAAAATTCAATCAATCAATTATTTACGGAGTAGGCGTTGGTGAGGCGACTGGACTTGCTGTCGGGCTGCCTGGAGCTGTCTGATCTGAGGTGTCGTCGGCTTCTGCTTCCTCATCTCCCTCTCCTGGTAAATCGAGTGGTTCGTTAGATGGATCGCTAACCACTGTTGATTCGTCTTCTAGTGTTTCTGTGAGGAGTGAAGGAACGATGTCACTTTCCTCAATTGCTGGATCTTCTGCAGCCTCCTCATCATCTTCATCATCTGGAATTTCACCAGAAGCAATAAGCTCGTCTAGAGCTCGAATTCGAGACTCAACTTCAACTCGATCACCTTCTGGAGCATCGGCATCAAGTAATTGTAAAACAACTTGGTATGACTCTTTGGCAGCCTGATAATTGCCGAGTTCTTGTAAAACCTGCGCTCGCGCAAAGTGAGTAGGAACAAAGTCTGGTTTTATGGCTGCGGTTTGGTTCAATACTTCAAGGGCTTGCGGATATGCCTCTTGGCTTGCTAAAAGGTTGCTTAGGCCAATTCGAAGTGTTGGATTAAGTGGATTGGTGCGAACTGCAGCCAAGTAAGATTGAACACTTAAATTACCCGCATCTTCAGAGAGAGGAATGAGAGCTTCGTACACTCGAGCCAGAGCGAGCCAGTTGGCGCTATCTGCTGGGTTAAGTACGGTTGCACTTCGAGCTTCGCGGACAGCCTGAAGAATTAGTCTGGTGATTTGTGCCTTATCTTCTTCAGAAAGCTGGGTAGAATCTTGAACTTGGGCGGTGAGTGCCTGAGCAATGAGTAAATTTGTTTGTCCATAGCGTCTTCTAAATACATCGTTGTATTGATTCAACATAATTGCTTTCTGTTGAAGTTCATACACCGCACGCGCGTCATTTCTTTGTGCTGCGTATGATGATTGCATCATGTAGACTTCTGCAACATATGCCCGACCAACACCATAGAGAGCGGCACCGACAAGTAGCATACCGAGCACGAAGGTAACATAGAGGAGATGCTTGCCTTCTCGTTGATTGCTGCCGACGGAGCTGATTTTTTTAACAATTTGTGCGGCAAATGCTTGAATCTTGAGGATGGGGTAGTGTTTTTTCTCTGCAGCAATGTAGAGCGCGAGAAGCAAAGCTTGCAAACTGAGCATCACGATATTTGGTGGGACTAACAACTGAAGAACAAATGTTGAGGCAACAAGATAGCCGAGTGGTTTGGTGCCCTCAGTGCTTTTTGCAAACATTTGAAAGAATTTAAAAGCGATGAATAACCAACTGAGGAAGCCGAGGAGGCCAATTGTGACGACCATGGTTAGGGGAGTGTTTGAACCTTGTGTATATTGGAGGTTCCAGACCTCAGTTGCGTTCACTTGCGCTGGTTTGAAACGGTCATAGGTTGTTCCGTAACTATCGGGACCACGACCAATTAATGCCGCTCGAGGTGTTTCTAAACTATCAAGGGCGACGTTCCAGCTGGTTTGGATATTCGGAAACTGAAGTGCGCCTGGATTGCCTGGCATGATTGCCCAACCACCAACGAGCACACCTACAATAAGAGTCGCAACCGCAGTAAGTGAAAATGCATCTCTTCTTTTTTGCAAGAAAACATGTGCGGCATTACCTACTAGTGCGACGACAATAACCTGGAGTGAGATGAATGTTGATCCAGTAATGCTAAATGCAAGGTCTGTTGGAAGATTGACTGAGAATAAGGCGTTGATCATCGTTGCTGGTCCAAAACCAACGAGCTGAGTAAGTAGTGTCACCGTCAAAATCATAGCCAAAATAGTGAATGTTCTAAATCCTGACTTTGCTTTGAGCTGAGGAAGTAAGCTGCCGCCAATCAATGCCAGAAAAATAACTGACAAATATACACCTCCGTACCCAAGGAGTGAGTCAACGGGGTAGGGGTTTGCCAAGAAAGTGGATGCTGTCACGAGGACACCCATCAGACCAAGTGCTGGAGTCAAAGGACTCATCGTCAATGTATATGAACCACGCATGAAGGAGCGTACGAGAAAAAGTACAACTAAAACGAGAGTGGTAATAAATAGTGCAAGTGCTTTTGTATGAAACACAAAATTATCAGTCAATGGCAGTGCCCCAAAAAGTATAGCAGTTGCACCTGCGAGGAGCGTGACAATACTTGCTGACTGAATTGGGGTGAATTTTTTAAACATACGGTTTCCCTATTTAATCAAGTAAGTGGGTAGTGCGCAAGTGTGACTTTTCGAGTGCTCGCTGATGGAGTACTATAAAAGAATGCGAAAACAGCACTTTGAGCGCGATATGCAACGATATTTTCCTAGGCAGAGCAATTTGATTGAGCAGCGGTCATTGACCGGCTTTTCTTTAATTGAGGTGTTGGTGGCGGTGACAATATTGATATTAGTATCAATGATCGGTATGCGGTTTATTCAATCGCAACTCGCGTCTGCTCGAGATGGTCAGAGAAAGAGTGATCTCCATGACCTGCGCACCGCATTTGAGAATTACTATAATGATGTTGGCGAGTATCCACCTCAAGACATCTTACAAAACTGTGATTCTGAAGCATTAAAACCTTACATGGCTACAGTTCCGTGCGACCCCAATACAGTGGTGCCATACGTCTATGCGCCTTACCCAAGTAGCGCAGATCGCTCTGGAGGGTATCGGATTTATACTATATTAGAGCGTGCTACCGATCCCGATATAGAAAAATCATGTGGAGTAGGCTGCAATGTGCCCGCAGCGTTGGGGGGATCGAATGCAGCTGACTACAATTACGGCATTTCTGTAGGTGTGCCGATTGTATACAATTGAGATGTGAGTGTTGATTTACGCAGTGTGGCAAGATGATGAAATTGTCACTCGTTTATCACCCACTATATATAGTATAAATACACTACATTAAAAAAAGTTCAAAAAGGAATGCGAACCTCTTGATGAATCAGAGAGATCAGAAACAACCATATCGAGTAAGTAAGGCTGGATTCACCCTCATTGAATTGTTGGTGGTGATTGCGATTCTTGGTATTTTGGCAACGATTGGCTTAGGCAGTTTTATGTCCTCCCAAGAGAAAAGTAGAGATGCACAGCGAAAATCTGATTTGAGAAATATTACTACCGCACTCGAGTTGTATTACAATGATTACAAGGAATACCCCTCAAGTTCAAGTGCTGGCGAAATTCAAGGCTGCGCGGGTGGTTCGGCATGTAATTGGGGATCGGGATTTATTGATGGAAACGGTACGGTATATATGGTTGAGCTGCCAGAAGATCCTTCAGAGCAGGACTACTATTATACTAGTACCACAAATGAGTACCAAATTTATGCACGACTAGAAAATGAATTAGATAGAGCTGTGCCCACAAGCGGATCTGGAGATCCTCAACATTATACTGGGACTCAATGTGGCTCTACGACATGCAACTATGGAGTAGCAAGTACAAATAGTACTCTAGCTGGTACGACAGATGATTAGGTGGTGATTAGGGGGATAAATATGTTTGGATTTAAAATGCATAACTCAGGAAAATCTAGGAAGAGTGGTTTTTCATTGATTGAACTACTGGTGGTAATCTCAATTATTGGGGTCTTGGCGGCATTACTTTTAGCAAACTTAGTCGGCGTTCGTGGTCGAGCGTCAGATACGAGCCTCAAGAATGACATGCGACAGATGAAGACGGCTCTCAGCCTATACAACAATGATAATCAAATATACCCAGCTTCAAGCGCTTCTTTTCCGGTTGGGTCAGCATTTACTGGTGGTGGATCAACCGTCTATATCAGGGAAGTGCCGCAATATGATGGATATCAGCAAACGAGCGGCGGCGACGGATTCTTGCTCTGGGTTATTCTAGAGAACGTTTCTGATTCAGACATCGCCGACACAGTTTCACGCTGTGATGTTTCTACGCCCATTCCTGGTGCATATTATGTTTGTGAGGATTGAGACGGTGGCATGAGTGCGACTCGCATGTAGAGTGGTAAAATCACTATGACTCAAATATTTACTCTTGGTTCAAGTTCTGTATATGGGGTGGGGAGTGAAGTCGGTGGTTGGGGCGACATACTCAAACAGCTGATTCACCATAAAATGTACGGGAGTAACGGTATTGGTGAGCAATTCGAAGTCTTTAACTTTGCGAAATCAGGAGCTACTGTGGAGTTTGTAACCAGAACATTTCCCGAACAACTTAAGAATTATAGTAGGGGCGGCAAGATTATTACAGCAATCTACGTCGGCGGCAATAATGCCAAAGCTGAGGGGACTCCTGATAATTTTGTGTCGACCATTGAAGATTTTTCCGAAGAAATATCGAAACTGCTAGATTTTCTAAAAGACAAGAGCAATCACGTCATTGCGGTTGGCAGTGGTTATTACGATGAATCAAAAACAAATCCAAAGCCAAGCCCGCTCGCCGGTAGAAACTCATACTTCAAAAATACGAGGAAGCGAATGTTTGAAGCGCAGTTTAAGAAATTGGCAGAAGACCGGAGCATTCCATTTGTAGAAGTCGGAGTCACTGAAGCTGAGTGGAAAGAAAAGTATATCTACGACGACGGACTTCACCCAAATCAAAGCGGATACAGATTGATTGCTGAAAAAGTGTTTGCCATTGTTGAGCAATGGATGGAGTAGATATTTTTGTACTTTGCAAATTCTTCCCACACTTACCTAAAGGTTATTAAAAATCGTCTTGCAAATTAAATGGATGATGGAGGTGGGTGTAGTGAAAGATGTGTGGACGATTGCTACGCTTATCTGCTCTCATTGAGCAAAATTTTTTGAATTCTCATTTTTATAAAAAGGTGTATGTGTACTTAAGCATAGTGCACTTTTTTGCGTGCATATTTTCAAACCCATCAACTTTCATTAATTTCACATCTGCATCACCAGGCTGAGCACTTTTTTCCGATAGCATGCTATGAGATGTCTGTGAATTACTCCAGGCAGGGTGTTGATAACTTAGTTTTCGTGTTGATTTGTTTCATTAATGAGTGTATTAATTACTGTAATGAAAAATATAACTGTAAGAACAAATTGTACTCGACAGTGGAGTATAAAAAACTGGTCACTTAAATTAGAAGAGGACAAAAATATGCATTTCGGTTGATAAAAATGTGTATAACCAGAAATGAAACCACTATTTTGCTACAGTTATTATTATTGCACATTATGAAAATAAAGATATAACTCGATTTTAACTTGCGTTAATAAATAGTTTCCTCAATATAATTATAGTTATTAAATGCAACAAATAAAATATAAGGTGCGAATGAAATCAAATACTCAAAAACTACTGGTGAGCATGTACCCACCCTCATCACACGCAACTTTGACACTGACGCAAGCTCAGGTGGGCGTGTTCTTACCAGAGCTGACCGTAGCGGGCTTAAGATCAGCCTTGTACCGTTTGATCGACAAGGGCTTGGTGAAAAACCTCTCACTTGAAGGAGGGCAGCAGTACTACCTTACGAGTCGCGGTAGCGAGCTTGTCAGCCGTTTATTTCCGGCTTTGGATTTTGATCCTGATCAGTGGCAGGGGAAGTGGCTTCAAGTTGTGTTTCTTGCTGGTCCTAGCCACGATAGAGACTTTAGATTATTGCGCTCAATGCTGAATCAGAAGGGCGCACATGCTATTGCTCGTGGTGTGTATTTATTACCAGAACTGTCATCTGACGATTTCATCAAGTGGTGTAAAAACGGATATCAAGATTCAATTCAAATTCAAAGGATTTCATCATGGGAGATGGGAGGAGAAACTGAGTGGATAATTCGTTCATTTGAGCTTGAATCAATAACTACTGCTTACTCTGGAGTTAGCAAAGAGATAGAAAGATTGCTAGGCACTTTAAAACGAGGAGTCAGATTGACGCAGCGTGAAAAAATGCAGATCCCTTTGGTGTTTGATCGTTTTTGGGAAGTCTTGGGCGTTGATTGCGGTATAACTCCTCAGTTTATTAATGACTGTCCGCACCCACGCGCAACATTAGGTGGGCTGCAACACCTGGTGCAGCGTGGTTTTTCTCAAGTGGAGTGAGCGCATGGGAGGGTGCTGCAGCAGCGATCATTGTGGACGAGCGTGCAGAAACACTCTATTTTCGGGTATCAGATTTGGGAGATAGAGTGCACTGTGAAATTAGTGATTATGATCTAGTAATACCATTGAAGTAATAATGCGGTAATATTTTTACTTGAGAATGCGGTAAATAATCGGTAAATATGCGGTAATGTATTACCGTATATTATCGCATATAATTATACTTGTTATTGTGCGTTAATTATTACTAAGTGTGCTTTCTCGTATCCTATATCTCTTTTTTGTGCAATTCCAGTTATATAGTTACTTACGTTTGGTGAAATTCTCTATGGATATTTGTATAATTATTGCGCGTATGTTGTCATAGCACTGCAGTATTATAGGCATTACCTATAAATAGCATTAAAGAGGTCATCAAGTATTGAGCGAAAGGCGTTGGTGACACAAGAGGGTTCAACTAGCTTTAAATAGGAGCTTTTAAGTGCTTCTTATCTGGTAGTTGTTAAAAGCACTAAGTATTCATTGGTAATAAATCGACACGATTTAGTGGGCGCGAGGCAGCAATAAAATTATTTCAGGCATTATTTCTTTTCGCCTGGAGCTGGCAGTCGAAGGTTGTCAGTGACAGCTCGGTTGGAGGGGATAAAAACCTACGCTAGAAGCGCTAAAACCGCATTCTATTCGGTGTATTGTCGTTTATGGGTCTGATTCTGGTTTTTTGCAGCGCAAGAAGTTTCACATCAGTCGTGTTATACTAGCTGAGTGAATACCGCACCCGCACACTCACGATCACTCCTTAGATAATTTAATGTGAGGGGAGTGCTTGATGACATCCCCGAGAGGGGATTTTTTTGTAAGAAGACCGAAAAAAACGTAGAAAAAGAAATTACTTGGTGCACACTCAAGAAGGAAGCTTATGTCACTCTATAATACAACTGCGATTGAAACTAAATGGCTGGACTATTGGGAGAAGCGAGAGCTATTTCAGGGCACAGAGAAGACTGCCTTGAGTGTATCGCCAGAAGATGCGATGTTTTTACTCTTTGCATTCGCGTATCCATCGGGTCAGGGTTTGCATGTAGGTCATGTCGAAAGCAAAACCGCGCTTGATATTTTGGCACGATTTTATCGAATGCACGGCAAAGCTGTGTTTTTTCCTGTTGGTTGGGACGCATTTGGACTTCCAGCAGAGAACTACGCAATAAAAACTGGCGTTCCACCCGCAGAGACGACCAAGAAGGCGATCAACACATTCAGACGCCAAATTAAGCGGCTCGCTATCTCATATGACTGGAAAAATGAAATTGCCACCAGTCACCCTGGGTATTACAAGTGGACACAGTGGCTTTTTCTTCAATTTTTCAATCAAGGTCTTGCTCACAAAAAACCTGGTCTAGTTAACTGGTGCCCCTCCTGCCAAACAGTTCTCGCGAATGAACAAGTCGTAAGCGGTCTTTGCGAACGCTGTGATACTGAGGTCACCCAAAAAGAACTCGATCAATGGTACTTCAAGATTACCAATTACACTGAAGAGCTCATCTCTGGTCTTGATAAAGTCGACTGGCCTCAAGCCACGAAACAACAACAGCTCAACTGGATTGGGAAGAAAGAGGGAGTCATTATCAATCATCAAATGAAAAATTCGAACCTCCAGTTGGATACTTTTAGCGCTTATCCTGCTTGGCTATTCGCAGATACATTTATTGTCATAGCTCCTGAACATCCTTTGGTGGAAAAAATGGCAAAAGGTACAAAATATGAAACTACTGTTAAGAATTTTGTTGAAGAATCTCGCAAACTAACCTCGAAAGATCATTTGGAAAACAAATTCGAAAAGAAAGGTGTTTTTACTGGACGATATGTAAATGATCCATTTTCTGGGAATGACATGCCTGTTTGGGTAGCAAACTTTGCTCTGATGGATTTTGGAACAGGTATTATCCGTTGCTCTGGCCATGATCCTCGAGATGTAGAATTTGCCGAAAAATATAACATTCCTTTGAAGGAAGTTGTTGAGAGAATAGATGGAATTGATGGGCCCGTTAATGCACACACAAATCAAGGAATTTTAATTGACTCCGGTAAATTCACTGGCAAAGAAATTAGCGAGGAGTTAATCGAAGACATGTTGGATTGGATCGAAGAGGAAGGTATAGGGAAGAGAGAAACAACGTACCGCCTCCGAGACTGGCTAATCTCGCGCCAAAGATATTGGGGAGCCCCAATTCCAATTGTATATGACCCAGAGGGAAATCCTCATCCCGTCAAGGAAGAACACCTACCCTGGAAACTACCTGAAGACGTCGACTTCAAGCCAACCGGCGAATCCCCACTCCGTTCATCAGAGGAATTCATCGCTAGAACAGAGAAACTCTATGGCAAGGGCTGGCGCCCCGAGTTTGACACTATGGATACCTTTGTTGACTCGAGTTGGTATTTTTTCCGGTACACCGATGCGCGCAATGAGCAGGAGTTTGCCAGTAAAGACCAGATGGCGGCATGGCTACCAGTTGATTTATACATGATCGGTCCAGAGCACATTGTGTTGCATTTGCTGTACGCGCGCTTTTTCACCAAGTTCCTCAGAGACGAGGGATATATTTCATTTGACGAGCCATTTAGCAAAATGCGACATCAAGGGATGATCTTGGGACCAGACAATAAGAAAATGAGTAAGTCAAAGGGAAATGTCATCAATCCTGACAGCGTCATCGATAAATTTGGCGCAGATACCTTGAGGGTGTATGAAATGTTCATGGGTCCACTTGAGTCAGATAAGCCTTGGGATGTGAGTGCGGTGGCAGGTGTGTTTAAATTCTTAAATCGAATTCATCGTCTAGTGATTACTCTCAATCAAGGTGATCAGCGTCAGACTCCTTCAAGTGATGTTATTCAGGCGCTCCATCAAGCAATCCAAAAAACAACAGAAGATATTCCCAAGCTCAAGTTCAACACTGCGATAGCCAAGCTCATGGAGTGCGTCAATACTTGGGAAACAGCCGCCAAAGAGGGAGCTGGGCTCGACGAGGAGTCTGCCAAGAAGTTCATCCGAGTTCTTGCACCATTTGCTCCATTCCTCAGTGAGGAATTGCATCAAGTTCTCGAGGGAACTGCCAAGAGCAACCCCAAGGCATCAGTCCACGAATCATCATGGCCAGAATTCGATGAAGAGTTGGCAAAAGAGGACGTATTGAGTATACCCGTACAGGTGAATGGCAAACTTCGAGCACAGTTGAGTATAGATCGTGTTCAATCAGAAGATACGGCGTTTGTCCTCGAGGAAGCGCTCAAAAATGAGCGTGTTCAGCACTGGATTGGTGACAAAAAAATCAAAAAACAAATCTACGTTCCGGGAAAAATTGTGAGTTTGGTCGTGATAGACTGATAGCATGCATGCCCAACAACCTGCGTTTCCAGACGTATTTTCGCTGACAATCTATGATCAGTCTGGTATTTTATTTGATCAAGAGGTGGTGGCGCTGAGTGCGGTCAATGAAGCAGGACCATTTAGTATTTTGCCTGGTCATTCCAACTTTATCTCGATCATTAATGGATCATTAAGTGATAATTTGCTCCAGGTGCATCTAGCAGAGAATACTATTCAAGATTTTATTTTAGAACTAGGCGTAATTCGCTGCTACCAAAATAAGGTAGAAATTTATCGCGTGATCGAGATAGAAGAAGCGCTCGAAAAAGTGGGACAGGTTAGTTCTGCTGCTGCTCTTGAGTAAATGCAGTTGGGGTGTAGCTGTTTTCATCTGGTGGAATTTGACGCGCAGCCTGAAACGTTTGTTTTTCTTTTAAGTATTTTTCTGCCTCTTCATCGCTGAGGACCATGGGCTGTGGCGCGTTCTTGGGCGTCGAGGGTGCTTTGGCAACGCTTGGTGTTGGTGGCGGTGTTGGTATGGGGGCGGGTGTTGGGGCAGGGCTTGCAGTAGGTACGGGGGTGGGCTTTACTGGTTGGCCCTGTGGCGCACCAGAACTCTTTACATCAACCTCCTGAGGAGGCCCACCATTGACCGGCTGATCTTGTGCTGGAGCTTGATCCGCAGGAGCATTTTCTACTGCTTTGATGGCTGTGACATCGATTTTTTCGACGTATAAAAGGCTGTCTGGGTCAACCATGTCAATTTGACCACTGAGGATGATTTCGATGTCCTTGAGGACCTGTTCGATTGGAATTGAAACGCCCGGCTGATTTGTCTGAGCTTCTGCAACAGATAAACTTTGGGTCATGTAATTTTGAATGAGTTGAGAGCGACGATACACTGTCTGGTCTTCTTGAGAAAGCTCCGATAACCCGACCAGAGACACAATCCGCTCGACCTCGGTGGCTTGTTCGAGTGTTTTTTTGGCTTCTAGATAGAGTTCGTAGTGTTTTTCACCCACCGTTTTTGGCAAAAGAGCACTTGAGTTAGACTCGAGAAGGTCAACGGCTGGTAGTCGTCCTGCTTGGTAAATATCTCGAGACAGAACCACAAAACTATCCAAATACCCAAATACCGTCCTCACCGAGTAATCAAACAAGTCATCTGACGGCAGGTAGATCGCCTCAATGCTGGTGATATTCGCAGTGGGCGTTGCAACGAGTCGCTCGTGCAATGAGCCAATTTCGGAAGGAATCGTGGGCTGATACCCATCTTCAGAGGGAATAGCCTGCATGAGTGTTGAGAGCTCATACCCGGCCTGACTAAACCGATACATATTATCCATAAAAAAGAGCACGTCAACACCTTCATCCCTGAAATATTCCGCAATACTGGCGGCAGCATATGCAGTTCTAAACCGCACCGCAGGATTTTCGCCCATCTGGCCAATTACCATTACCGTGCGGTCGAGTACACCCGCATCTCGAGTATTCACAAGTAATTCGTGCGCTTCACGAGAGCGCTCACCAACGGCGCTAAAGACAGAGACGCTTTTTCGAGAGTCTTGGCCTTCAACAACAATATTGTGAATCAGTTCTGTAAGTAATACGGTTTTACCGAGTCCGGCACCGCCGACGACACCAGTTTTACCGCCCTTGAGAATTGGAGTGAAGAAATCGATTGCTTTAATGCCAGTATGTAAAATTTCACTCGGAATTATCGAGTCTGCGATGTTGGCCGCTTCTCTGTGGGTGTGGAGTGGGCGAGATTTCTTGGTGGTGAGCTCCTTGTTGTCTTGTGGATTTCCAAATACGTCAATCGCTCTCCCAAGGACTTCTTTGCCGACTGGAATATGTAAACTCGTTGTGGTGTTTGTCACCACGGTACCCCTGGCGAGTTCGTCACTTTCAGCAAGGATAAGACAGTAATAGCTATTTCTCCTTGGGGATGAACCAACTACCTCAAGTTTGATCGGTGTCTCTGCCACAACCAAAATATCAAACACAGCTGGTTGCTGTTCAGGAAACACAACTTCTGCGATGTTGTTTCTGATAGTGATGACTGTTCCTTGATGTAACATGGTGTGCAATTTCTGTTAAATGCTATGCTCGGTGCCAAAAATACATTCCTGCCAGTCGATTTCGTTGTTTTTTATTTTCGAGTGCCCGAACAAGCTTTGTCTTTTTGAGCATAACTTTGCTTCGCTCTTCCTCAAGATTTTGTTCTGTGCTCTGGAGGGTGGTGATTCTTGAAGCAAGGGTTGCTAGGTGGGCTTCTTTTAATTTCTGATTAAAAAGTGCGGCAAAAATTTGAATTTCAAAAAAATGAGTAATTTGTCTGCGACTTGGTTCAAAAAGAAAATTGCGTTTCTGACGATCAAGTTGTACCACTTCATCAAGCGGAATATCTCCATTAATATTATTTGAAACCGGTTTCTGCTGAAGAATACTCACAAAAAACGGATGATACACCTCAACATGCTCATACGAGAGCAGATGTTTGATCATGGGAATTTGAATGTCATTGGTGAGATCTGATTCTTTGAGGTCAAAATAGGTATATTCTTGCGACTTGGGAAATCGCTGGGTAAACAGCATTTTTCCTCTCACGCCAGTGATTACCAGATCTGTATTTTTATTTTTTTGCACTTCGTCGGCAAAGTAATCAAAGGTCCTGCGAACTGTTTCTGCTGAAAATTTAGTTTCAAATGAGAGAAACACTGCAGCACTTTTACCATTTTTGGCGAGAGTAGAAAATTCTAATGCTTTATTTTTACTCTTGGTGTCGCCTCCCTTAAAGAGCGCTGCAGCTGATTTTTTTACATCAATGAACGCATCTAAAAGACCGCTCATATACACCCGATTATTAAGCACTGCTTCGCGACGTCGCTGCATCTGGTAGATTGTCAGGCGTTGGTATGCAGAAACAAACTCACCAATGACGTTGAGTGAAGATTCTTGCTGGTGAAGTTCTTTTATGTCTGACATGCTTTAAGGAGTAAATCCTTTTGTTCTTGTACGGCGGTTACAAAAGTTGTGTACCGTTCATTATCTGCTACTAATTTGTTGAGCGTTTGTGAAATTGCCTCAGTTTCTTGATACGCTTTGTTGAGTTTAAAGCGCGCAGAGTGGAGTTCTGCGCGGTGAGACTGATTGAACCAGCCAGACCAAATCATTGCAACCATGACTTGCTGCACCACAATTGGCAGAGTAGAGTCATCAATTTCAGAGAAAAAGTCTAAAATGACTGATCCTTTTTTGAGCATGTCTTGTGTTTCTCCACTGACTTCGCTGGCAAGATGAGTAAGTCCCCGTGCCTTTTTGTATTGTGACATAAAACTGGTGAGGACGTGATTGATGTCTCTTAGGAGTGGCGTCTGAGTTTGTTTCCCCACACGAGTGACTGATAAAGCCGTATTTATCGCAGGTTGTTGTCCTTGTGAGTACAATTTTGTCTCAAAAAGTAAGTGACCATCGGTAATACTGATTAAGTTAGAAGTGATGTAGTCGGTGACGTCACTATTCGTGGTGCGCGCGATTGGAAGACAGGTGATCGAGACGCTTTTATTGGGATCCGTAGGATGAATAAAACAGCCAGCACGCTCTAGGAGTTGCGCATGGACATAAAAAATATCTCCGGGATAGGAATCTCTTCCCGGAAATCTTCTCGCGAGCAGGGATAATTCTCGATAAAATTCTGCGTGTGTTGATAATTGATCGAGTACAACGAGTACGTCATGACCTTGATCTCTGAGTGCCTCGGCAACGGTCATGGCTGCGAATGGTGTGAGCGCTATTGTGCTCACAGCATCTCGAGCAGATGTAGCAATAATGACTGTGTCCTTCATAGCTCCTGCTTGAGAAAGGTAGTTGTAGGTTTCCTTGAGTTCAGCAACTTTTTTACCGATGAGTGCGTACACAACCTTAGTGCCGTTCCTGGCTTGGGTAGCAGAAAGTCGTCTAACAAATGCGCTTTTACCCGATTTGCGATCGCCAGCGAGCAGCTCACGCTGTCCATGGCCGAGTGGAAGCATGAGGTCAGTGAGTCCAAACCCCGTTGCAAACTGTTTTGTAATGAGTGCTCGTCGAGGAAGCGGCGGTGGGGTGATGACGACAGGCATGAATGTGATATTTGCTGAATTTTGTGGTTGCGCATCACTCAAGAGCTCTCCCAGCGGTGTATACATGTTGCCAAGCATTTGATTGTGAATGGGAAAAGACAATTTTTGGCGTGTTCTACTGATTTCTGATCCTGGACGGACTGGTTTTGTAGAAAAAACAGAAATATCAATACCATCTGAGTTGAAAGAAAGAATTTGTCCCAACTGTCCATTTTCAAAAATCACCACCTCACCAGGCAAAATATCGGTGAAGCCTTCTGCTCGAACGAGCGGGTGATGGACTTCGGCAACAATGGCGTATTCATCCGTAGCTTTTTTGTAGTGGGCAGTAGTGGTACTCATAATCGTTATTCAGTTTTGGTGAGCTGGTTGAGAAAGCGGTCAATAGTAAAGCTCGTTTTTCGCCCGTTACACTCGAGGATAAAGCCACCAACAATTGCAGGTTCATACTTGAGAGACAGGAGGATGGTATCGCTAACCGCTCCGCGCAAAAACGTCGCAAGTTCTCTGACTTGCACAACAGTCGGTCGATACGCCAGGAGCAAAGTGGCAATGGGCAGTGTGTCGAGTTGATCTCTAGTTTTCTTGAGAAGGTCAGAGATAAGGGTGGGTGAGGGATTTTGGCCTGCTTGTGTCGCCGGAGCAATTGCTTTTTTGATAATGACTGAAAAGTCAGCGGGCAATTGCTGTAATTGATTTCTAAATTCTGGAGCACGACCAGGAGCGAAGAGACTTTTTTCAAATGCATCAAGCGCGGTTATTAGTTGCACACGATCCTGCGTTGTCATAACTACCGAGCTGAGTTCTTGGTCGGTGAGACTAGTGTTTTGGTTTGGGTTAGGCATCATCAGAAAACTCACCTTCTTGAAGTGCTTTTTGTAAGAGATTTTTGGTAAGTTCATGCTGATCTGTGCCATCAAGATTTTTGGCCAAGACTTCGCGCGCAACTCGATTCACAATCGTATTGACCTCAGACTCGAGCTCTTGTATTTTTTGTTGCTGATACTTGACCATTTCTTGCTGACTGGCTGCAAATGCATCTTTCATTGATAGCTTGAGTTGTTGTTGTGTGTCCCGTATGGTATGGGCTATTTCTTGATCGAGTTTTTGAATTTGATCGGTAACCGTTGCCTTGAGGGTGAGGACGCTATTTTGCGTTTCTTTGGAAAGGGTATCACTGTAGGTGGTGAGTTGCGTCTGGATGGTGTCTTTTTCCCAGGCAGACATGTTTTGTACGATTAATTCTGTCTTTTTCTCAAGAGCTGTTGAAAGATGATCGAGGTCTCTGAGGATGCGATCGTGGGTGTCCATGGTGTGCTGGACGGTGGTTTTGGATTGTTCGGTGGCTTCACTGACGATTTCTGTCAAATGACTGCGTGTTGCCTCAAAAAGTTGTGAGTAAGATTTTCGCTCTTTGTCGAACGTCTTTTTAATCATAAAAAGAGTTACGGCAAATACCAATTCGAGTACGAGGACAAACAGTAACGCTAGAAAGTACATTGTCTCGAGTGAAATCATAAATTATAGCGTGATTACGAAGTACGCGCCCGCTATTCCTGCGGCAATAATTACAAAGCTAATGCCGATATTAGCAAAAATACTGAAGGAAATGCTGTTTCTGGCGAGTGGATTTCTCCCCAGGGCATCGATGCCTTTCTGGGCAGTTCTGGTGAAACTGAAAAATCCAATCGTCACCGATCCAAGCAGCGTTATTCCCCCAATTACATACTGCAAGATTTCCTTTGGTTCTTCAAGTGCAGCTATCGCACTCAAACTAACCAAATCGAGCAGTCGGGCGGAGATTCTTTCTGAATTGGGCGAGTCTTCGGCAAACGTGAATTTGATATCTAATTTTACCTTTATCACGCCGACTTCGTCTGGAGTTGATGCTGCAAATACTTCCTCTGCGATTCCGAGGGTGAAGCCTGAGCGGTTTGCTCTCATGGCCTCGCCAGGTGTTTCTGAAGTGGTGAGGCGATTTCCAATCTCAATGGGTCCTGATTGGCCATTCACCCTGACCAACACTGTTCCAGCAGAGATAACGGGTGTTGTTGTGTCATCACCACTCGTTGTTACCTCGACAGTGGGAACCAGATTGACAACCCCAAGCATGTTTTTGTCATAGGGCTCATCAGAAACGATGTATTGATTATCCCGTTGTGAAACAACCATCCCGTCCAGAAGCTCTTCGTCACTGACCACGGACAGGTGGTGGGCAACACCAAATTCGTCAATAGATTGAGATTGCACTTGATTTGGGGGAGAGTGTGCAAGCAGTAGTATCGTCGAGACGGCAAAAGTCCCAACCACACGCAAAATTGCTCTGATAGTTGTTTCGGGCATAGGCAGGTTGTACTCGATGTTTTCGTTACAGATACTATCTTAGCTCACTCCAGACTCAATTGGAAGTGAGTTTATCAGAGTACATAAGTTACTCAATGCAATCATTTGATATATATACGTCCACTAATTTCGCTTTTTATTTGTCTCCATTTTTTATCTGAAACACTCTAGTATAGACACATGGGGAAATTGGTCACTCGTATTGGATGGCGAAGGGTGGCCCTGATTTGTATTGCAGGGCTTATTTTTGCGTACGGTGGATACCAGTTGTTTACCTACTTGGGTTCAGGTCAAGATGGAGCTAAAACTTCTCTCAAGAGTGGTATAAACCTCAAAGAACTTGCTGACAGCAGTACTGGTAATTCTCGTCAAGATGTTAACTCTGTGGGAGGCACTGTTGCGACTGGACAAGTGAAAGGTGTGCAGGATGGAGAAGAAAATAGCTTAGTAATTCGAATTCGAACCATTTTTAGGGACACTGTTGAGGGTGTCGGAATTATTTTATCTGACAGTCTTGAGGTTGGTGGCCCTGTTGTTTTTAACGATACTCTCGAGGTCAGCGGTGTTGCGACCTTTAACGGACCGTTTGCACTTGAGGATTCGCTGAGCGTTGGCGGTGTTGTATCGTTGAGCGATATTCTTGACGTTGCGGGCGACGTGAGGCTTGATTCAGATTTGGATGTAGCTGGAACCACAAACTTAACGGGCGCAGTGACAGCAGCGGGCCCGGTCGACCTAGCAGGCGAGCTGACTGTTGGTGGTGTTTCAAATTTACTCGGTGACGCAATTATATCGGGCGACTTGACCACTGCAGGGATAACGACACTCAATGGCGCGACCACAGTCAATAGCACGCTGGTGCTTACAGGCGATTTAACCGCTCCCAACGTCGTTTACTCGATCACAGCAGGTGATGGAATTAGTATTTCAGGCACACAGGAGGTGACCATTTCCAACGATGACCCAGGTTCTGCACAAGAATTTTTTGGATCGGTTCTGATTACGGGAAGCACGACGATTGATGCGGGGTCAAATGATGATTCGTTTACCATTGCTGCTGGGAGTGGGGTGAGTTTAAGTTCTGATGGTTCTACTTTGACCATAAGCTCAAGTGTCGGTGGCTCTGGATTTGTTGATGATGGCACTACTGTTCGACTCGACACCATAACTGACTCAGTTGGGTTGGGAACTGCTTCGCCAGGTTCTAAACTCGATGTGGTTGGCGATGTGCGGATATCTGGTGGATTAAGTTTGTTTGGCACGGCTGTTTCTGATGGGACGATCGAAGCTACTCAATTTTGTACTGGAGATGGAGAGACTAACTGTGTGACCGACTTCAGTTCTTTCGGGAGTGGAGGATCTAAGTGGACAGATCCTGGTGCCTATGTGTATCCAACAACTGGAGAATTTTTAGGCAACAACACATCTGGTGGAGCAAATAAGATTGCGGGGATATACCTGGCTGATTCAGCGCCTGCAACTTTTGGCACAGACAACGATGTCATCTTCTCATTCTCAGGAAGTACTCTGGCGGCAGCGCTTGGAACAAATGATATTTCAATCGATAGTGGCACTCTTTTTGTTGATGGGAGTGCTGACAGGATCGGTATTGGCACTATCACACCAGGGGCAGAACTTGATGTAGCAGGTGATATTTTTGTCTCGAGTGGAATAAGTACTTTTGGCACGGCTGTTTCTGACGGGACGATCGAAGCTACTCAATTTTGTACTGGAGATGGTGAAACAAATTGTATTACTGACTTTAGTTCGTTAGGTGGAAGTCTCTGGACCGATGGCGGAACATACCTGTATCCAGCGGGTGGTGAAACGCTCGGTAACAGCACGAGTGATGGAGCAAATAAAGTCGCAGGCGTGTACTTGGGAGATGATACGGGGGTTATTTTAGGAGCAAGCAACGATGCCACGCTTTTATATGACGAAACGACCGACAATCGTCTTGAGTTGGTGGCGGGGGCCTTTGACATTGACCTTGCGGGAGCATTCACCGTTGATTCTACTGCAGCAATTACTTTTGGTGGCACTCGGTTTATTATCCAATCTGATGCAGTAGCGGGCAACACTACCACAGAGGCAATTTCGCTCAAGTCAACTGCTGATCTTGGGGCTACCGACGAGGTTTTTCAGGTTGGTGATAGTGGAGCAGATTTCTTAACGATTCGCGGAAATGGAAATGTGGGTATAGGCACTGCCACACCAAGTGTTCCTCTTGACGTATTGGGTGCAATTACCGCCTCTAGTACCATCACTGGTGGCACCATCACCGATGGAACTGCGTCACTTAACTCTGGAACACTCGACCTTGGCGCCAACACCATCGCAGACGGCACTTTTTCTGGAAACTGGACATTTGGCGGTATTCTTTCTGTAGAAGGTACAACCATTGGTCTCAACAATGACGCAGATCCAGACAATGTACTTTCGTATGGTGCAGCTGCTGCAGGAGCGGCGGGGGACAGTTTGTATTGGGGTGACGACCTCCTCTGTGATCCGACCGCAACAACTTGTGGTTGGATAATATCTGATGGAATCACTTCACAAACCATCGATTCCTCCAATACCCTAATCACCGCAGACTCAAGTACGATTAACGCCACAGTTTCTGCTACAGACACACTTACCTACAATGTCATTGCAGACTCTTTGAATTTTACTGAACTCGCAGATGCCCTAACACTTGATGCAGCAACCACAATAACGAATGCTCTGGCTGGTAATTTCGCTATTGACCTGACAAGTACCGGCGACTTCATTATCGCCGACAACGGCACTACCTTCTTTACCTTCACCGATGGTGGCGCACTCACACAGGCAGGAGCAGGTCAGGTAACTTTTTCTGGAAACGTTGATGCAACGAGTGGCCTAGATATTACCGGAGCATCACTCACTGTAGGAGGAAATGCAACAATCACCACCGCAGGAGCTGGCACCTTCGCAAGCACGCTGACTGCCGATGGTGCGCTCGATGCAAATGGTACGGTCACGCTTGGTGATGGTCTTGACACGATCACAATTGATTCCTCTGTTTGGGATATTAGCTCGGCTGGCGTAGGTACTGGTTTTACTAGCTGGACTGTTGACAGCTTGTTACTCGACGGCACAACTATTGGCCTGACTGCCGATAGTGATCTACTCTCATTTGCAAGTGGGGCACTGACCGTCAATGGCTCACTTCAGCTTGGGACTTCAACAACAGTCTCCTCAATTCTCGACGAAGATAACCTAGTTTCTAACTCAGCTACTGCGCTCGCAACCCAACAGAGTATTAAGGCTTATGTGGATGGTCAAATAGGGGGTGCTTCACAAAATCTTTTTGAAACAATCTCCACCCCTTCTGGTACCAGTCCGGTAGCAGATTCAACGACAGATACTTTGACACTCGCGGCAGGATCTAATGTTACGATCACTGGAGACGCTACCACCGACACCATCACTATTGCGTCTACAGATACGAACACCACCTACAGCGCGGGCAATGATCTCGATCTGGCAGGCACCATATTCAACCTCGAGACTACACTCGATATCGTGGACACGATCAACCTCGATGGAACAGGTACGCTCAATGGACTCGATGCAGTTGATGGGACGACAGAGAACACTATCGAGGCGCTAATATTTGATGCCGATGCAGAAAGTGTCACTGGTGTTTGGACTGTTGCAGATAATGTTAATTTCAGATTTGGAACTGGTGGAGATCTTGCTATTAATCACGATGGGACAAACACCACGCTTACTAGCATCACTGGCCATCTCATATTCGACAATGACAATACCTCTGGATCTAATATATTTAGACTCGGGACCGCAACATCTGCAACTGACTTTCAAATCCAGGATAGTACGAATGCAGCACTTCTTACTCTAGACGGGTCAGGTATTTTCACTCTGGGTTCTTCAACAGGAGTTTCTTCAATACTTGACGAAGATGATCTCGTCTCAGACTCTAACACAGCCTTAGCAACGCAACAAAGTATAAAAGCCTATGTGGATGGTCAAATAGGGGGTGCTTCACAAAATCTTTTTGAAACAATCTCCACCCCTTCTGGTACCAGTCCGGTAGCAGATTCGGCTACTGATACTTTAAGTTTCCTAGCGGGATCAAACATTAGTATCACTGGAGATTCAACTGCAGACTCAGTGACAATAGCCGCAACTGGGCTTGACAACTACAGCTCATGGACGCTCGCGGGAGATGCGGGAGGCAATCAGACAATTTCATCTGGCAATACGGCATCAATAGTAGGTGGCACGAATGGTATCGATACAGACTCAAGTGTAGCTGACACGTTGACGATCAACCTGGATACGACAGAAATCGGCACGACAACTTTTGGTTCCGGATCTGGAATAACATGGACGTTTGATGTCGGAGTAACGGATCCAAGCATCGATTTTGCCAGCGATGATATCGATATTAATGCAGCGCTCACTACATTCTCGGGGGCAGTTGCGGTGCAAGGCACCACCCTTGGTCTCAACAATGACGCAGATCCAGACAATGTACTTTCGTATGGCGCAGCTGCAGCAGGAGAAGCGGGCGATAGTTTGTATTGGGGTAACGATCTCCTCTGTGATCCTACACAACCAACTTGCGGCTGGGTAACTTCTGGTGGTTCTGGTTCTTCAAAATGGACAGATAATGGTGCAATTACCTACTTAACTGCCACCTCAGACGACCTTGCTGTTGGTAATACCACGAGCGACTCACCATTTTACTTTGACGTGTCTGCGTCAGCATTTAACATTAATCCATTTGGTATTGCCGCTGGTAATACTGGTGAAATTCGTTTCCAGGAGCTTGAGGCTGGGGGAGACAACTATACTGGATTTAAAGCTCCAGATACACTCGCAGGAGACGTTATTTATACACTTCCCGTTGCCGATGGGAGCGCAAATCAAATTTTATCTACAAACTCGGCTGGAGTCTTAGCATGGATTGATGCTGATGCTGGAGCCGGCGGATATTCAAACTGGGTAATTTCTGACGGCGTCACCTCACAAACTATCAGCTCAACCAATACTCTCAGCGCCGCAGATTCATCAACTATTAACGCAACCGTTTCTGCAACTGACACACTTACCTACAATGTCATTGCAGACTCTTTGAATTTTACTGAACTCGCAGATGCCCTAACACTTGACGCAGCAACGACAATAACTAATGCACTAACTGGCAACCTGGTTGTAGACTTGACCAGCACTGGTGATTTCGTCATTGCCGACAACGGCACTACCTTCTTTACCTTCACCGATGGTGGCGCACTCACGCAGGCAGGAGCAGGTCAGGTAACGCTCTCAGGCAATGTAGATGCGAGCAATGGACTTGATGTTACCAATGCAAACTTGACTGTTGGCGGGAGTTACTCATTTTCAACTGGCGGTGTAATTACCGCTCATACAGATGAAACGATCAACGGAATTGATATAAATGCAGGAGCAATTTCTGACGTAACAACCCTGAACGCTTCAAGTATCATCACTGGCGGTACCCTCACTGACGGCACTACTTCGCTTACAGGAGGAGCATTAAACGGTTTAGCATCTACAGATGCGACGACCGAGAATACAATAGAGGCGTTAATTTTTGACTCAGATGCACAGGCTATTTCTGGAGCTTGGGAAGTGCAGGATAACGTAGGATTTGCTTTTGGAAATGATGCAAACTGGAGTGTCCTTTATGATGAGAGCACCGATGATCGCCTCGAAATTGTGAGCTCTGGCGCGATTTCTGGAGACAACTCTGTCTATTGGAACCTGCTTGATGCTGGTGCGGATAGTACGTACACCATTATTAATTCAAATTCAACATACCAAGCTAACTTATCGGTTGAAGGAGATATTACTGCTTCCACGCTCACTCTTACTTCTGGAGGAACGGTTAGTTCAATTCTTGATGAAGATAGCTTCACTTCAAATTCAGCAACAGCGTTGGCGACACAGCAGAGCATAAAGGCCTATGTTGATAATCAAATAAGCACCTCAACTCCAACATTTGATCAAGTGTATGCCGAATCTATTACTGAAGCTGATCTCAACATGGAAATTGATAATGCGGGTGGGTTGACCTTTGACCTAACAACAACCGGCGACTTCATCATTGCAGATAACGGCACGCCATTTTTCACATTCACTGACACTGGAGCACTTACTCAAGCTGGAGCTGGTCAAGTAACCCTCACCGGCAATGTGGATGTAACAAGCGGCCTCGATGTCACAGGATCATCACTCACCGTGGGTGGAAATGCAACAATTACCACGGCTGGTGCGGGTACTTTTGCTAGCACGCTTACAGCAAATGGCTCACTGGTCGCAAATGGCACGGTAACTCTGGGAGATGGCGGAGATGCAATTGCAATAAACTCTTCTGGTTGGGATATTAACGCTTCTGGTGTGGGAACTGGTTTTACGAGCTGGACAGTAGATAGTTTGCTTTTGGATGGCACGACTCTTGGGCTTACCACAGACACTGACCTACTCTCATTCTCAAATGGAGCATTGCTCGTCAATGGCTCACTTCAACTCGGAGCCTCAACAGCCGTCAGTTCAATTCTCGATGAAGACGACCTCGTCTCAAACTCTGCTACAGCCCTTGCCACACAGCAGAGCATTAAAGCGTATGTAGATACTGTAGCGGGCACACCCACATTTGATGATGTGTATGCACAATCAATCACTGAGGCTAATTTAACCATGGAAATCGATAATGCTACAGGATTAACATATAATCTCACAACCACAGGCGACTTCATCATTGCCGACAACGGCACTCCATTTTTCACATTCACTAACACTGGAGCACTTACACAAGCAGGATCAGGTCAGGTGACATTTACAGGAAATCTAGATGCAAATGCTGGGGTTGATTCCACAACATTGACCTTATCAGGGTTAACAACAATTACGCCAGGGACAATTGGTACATTTACCGATTATGCACTTAATACCAGCTGGACGTCTGGTGAGCTTATAAATGTAGATTGGGGGACAGGGACAACTTCTACGGGAAGCACCACATTGATTGATCTTGATTTTACAAATTTCACTGCATCAACTGGTAACTCTCTATATGGAATTCGCATTAATGATCCAGCCACAGACACCAACGGGGTCTCAGGCACGCAATATGCAATTTACCAAGAGGGCGCAAACTGGGATTATGGAGGATATTTTGAGAGCGATGTACGTGTGAATGACTTGGTTGTAGGTGGTAGTGATATAAATTTAAATTCAGCAACAACAATCAGATTTCCAGATAATCAATCCGCAGCACTGCAGTTTGCTCAATCTGGTAGTCGGTACATGATCTTTACGACAACCGATGGTTCTGAAGCGCTTCACTTTGGAAATGTTAGTTTAAATCAAAATTTTAACTTTTTGGGTTCTGGAACTTTGGCAACGAATGGTCAACTTCAAGTTTCAGCCAACTTAACTGATTATGCTGCAGAATTTTTCAATGATGGGAATGCTACTAATAGATCGGGCATCTCCATTCAAGCTGGATTGGACGATCATACAGCTGCAGGCCCCTCAACACTCGTACAATTTAACGATGGCAATGGGACAAGTGTCGGCTCAATCACGTTTGGGAGTAGTACGACTTCATACAACACCTCTTCTGATCTACGTTTAAAGGAAAATTTTTCAATGGGCAGCAAAGGTCTTGAGGAATTGCTCCAGGTGCAAGTTATGGATTACAGCTTTAAAGCTGATGGATCAAGCAAAATGCACACTGGATTTATTGCTCAACAGTTGTATGAAATATACCCAGACGCGGTCACGGCCTATTTTGACAATCCAAATGAACACTGGAAAGTTGATTACGGTAAGGTCACACCTATGATTGTGAGGGCGGTGCAAGAGCAGAATGAACAATTTAAAACATTTTCTGATCGAGTACAATTTGATAGTCAGGGTAGAGTATCTAATATTGATCAGCAATTGGCACAGGATGCGGCAACACAAGCTGAACTTGCGGTGACTCAATTGGCAGCGATCGACACACAAGTCCAGGCAATCAATGCAAACCTGAATAATCATACGACAATAACAGCCACTGCCTGGACATTCCTCAAAGAGGTCGTATTTAATACTCGAGCAGTCTTCAAGAGCGGTGTCGAGTTCTTGGCAGACGTCACCATCAGAGGTAGTATTCGAGTCAATAAAGATACAGCAGGTAGTGTGGTGATTCCAGCAGGAACTACCAAAGTGAGAGTAACCTTCGCCAAGGCATATGCGGACGCCCCAACTGTATACCTCAGTTCTCGAGGCACAATCAATGGTGGTTACCACCTAGAATCTGTTGAAGTTGGATCATTTATCATTAGACTTACTCAAGCGCAGGCACAAGATATTGAAATTAACTGGTTAGCAGTGCTCACAACGAGTGGTGAAGCCGCTTTAGTAGAAGTTCTCGAGAGTGAAGGCGGATCACCACAGCCAAGTCAGAGTCCACAACCAGAAGAAAACAATGACCCAGAAGAGTCTGGTGAAGTTGCAGGTGATCAAGATGAAGCAGGCGAAACTGATGAGACAAGCGAAGGTGCTGAAGGCGCCGGATCAGTTGAACCAAGTCCATCCCCATCTCCAGAAGCATCGCCGCAACCATCTCCAACACCAAGTCCCTCAAGTGGGGGTTCAGCTACGCCGTCTCCAGTACCAACCCCATTGAATCAGGGTCAGAGCTCGCCATCCCCAACCCCTTAACGCTCTGACCCTGGTACTACCAATCTATCCGATTTTCGATAACGGTGTCAACGATATGTAAGGTTGGTAGGGTAGTGTTGGTTTGATGAACCAAACCAATAAAAATCACCATTCCATCCCAAAAAAAATAATTGCGTTCTCCCTCTTGTTGAGTATTCTTGGCATGGGGGCAATTTTGTATGGCGTTTCTGAACTATATAGGGGAGCAAACGAGAGTCAGGAGCACGTTTCTCAAAATAAGGCTATTGATCATCATTATGAAATTGCTGTCGATGTCGGTGGGGCGGTATATAAGCCGGGTGTGTATAAGCTGCCAGCTCTCTCAAGACTCAGTCAAGCAATTTCTGCTGCAGGAGGTGTCACCTCGGCAGCAGATGTAGGGTATGTTGCCAAGCAATTAAATGGCGCATCCACACTTGCAGACGGTCAGAAGGTCTATATTCCGCCATTACTCGAGACATTGAGCACAGCACCAGCAGAAACCAAGGATGAAGGGGTAAGCACTACATCCAAAACCCAGGATTTGATCCCTATAAATACCGCAAGTCAGGCAAAGCTTCAGACTCTACCAGGCATAGGAGAGAAAAGAGCGAGTGACTTGATTGACCAGCGCCCCTATCAGACGCTTGAAGAATTAAAAGAAAAAGGTGGTTTATCCGATAAGATTATCGCTGATATTAAGGATTTAATTAGTTTTTAGTGATATGAGGCTGCTGTTATGAGACGTGAATTAAGTAAATATTGAAAAATCTTATTATGACGCTGAATTTGAAAGTGGCATTATAGATACAGCAAAAGGACATAAATACTATTAAAAATACTAAATGCATCAATATAGTGTAAGCCGATAATGACGAAAAATAAAACACAAAGATATCAATTGTATTTAATTGTACTAGTAATACTCACGCTATTTTTGCGTGTATTACATATATACCATAGAGATAATCTTGCAAGAAATATAAGTCTAGATTTTGTGATCGATTCCGTTTCTGACACGTGTTGGTACCAAACCAGCAGGTTTTACTTCTCCCTCCCAGACTGTGGGCAGTTTGAAGTTGGTTCGGTGCTGCATCTGACGGGCACACTAGATATGCCCGATAGCACTCCAGCAGCAGTCTTTGATAGCTATTTATTAATTAAAAAAAGGTTGAAATTAGAGAGTTTTTACGCTTTTTCACCAGATTTGAATTCGGTAAAAGGTTGGATTTATCAAACATACTCAAACAGTATCAAGGCTAGAGTCTGGCTTTTCGAATTGCTGCAGACGTCACTTGAGGAACCATATTTGAGCCTAGTTTGGCAGCTGACTTTTGGCAAAGTTCCAACAGGTCGGTCGTTTGCAGATCCGATTATAGCCGCTATTGGGATGCAGCATATTAGTTCCGTGTCTGGATTGCATTTTGGGATTATTTTTGGAGTGATTGACGCACAGTTCTCGCATAGTCGATCTAAGACCAGCATTTTCTTGCTAATTGGTCTTTTATTCATATACTGCCTGGTAGCGGGGTGGAGAATTCCAGCATTGCGCGCATTTATAATGATAGTTTTTTATCTGTTTTCTGCCTGGTACAGGCGGCAGTATCATTCAAAAACAGCCTTATTCCTCACAACATGGATACTATTGCTTGCTAATCCCTATTTGGTAACCAGCGTGTCACTCCATTTGTCGTTTGCAGGCACAGCTGGCGTACTCTTTTTTTACCCTATTTTCTCGAGTAAGATGCGTGAAAAAGGTAGTTTATTAGCTGCACTAGGATCAGGTCATGGTGCAGTATTTGTTGAGTCATTTCTGGTGTCTACAGCGGCTCAGCTGGCTGTTTTTCCCTTATTGCTGCAGTATTTTCAGGAATTTCACCCACTCAGCAGTATTTCGGGTATTGTTCTCTTCTTATTTGTACCAATTATCATTGTTATGTCACTAGTAACGACTACAGGGCTAATAATTGCATGGCTTCTGAGTGCTTCAAACTGGGTGTATTTCGCGATTGGTCAACCAATTTCAGTAGTGTCGAATGTTTTTCTTTGGTTAGCTGATTCGTTATCTATACTTGAAAAAACAGCGATACAAAGCGCAAAAAATGATATTATCTACTCAATACTGTACTATCTTTTTCTTGTGATTTCAATTTTCATCTATCACACGCGAGCGCGACAGAAGAGAAAGTTTCAAAGTGTTTTGGATTAGTCGTCACCTACGAAGTATGTTGGCAGCTTTGGCAGTGATGGGTGTCGCTATTGTTGTAGCAATTCATAATCAGAAACCCGATGAAAAGCTTCACATCGTTTTTTGTGATGTTGGGCAGGGTGATGCGATCTTGCTATCGCGTGGTTCGACACAATTATTAATTGATGCCGGCCCTGATGATAGTGTTGTCTCTTGTTTGAGCAAGTACATGCCGTTTTGGGACAGAGTGATCGAATTTGTAGTTGCGACCCACGCTGACGCTGATCACATTGGTGGGATGGAGGCTGTTTTTGCTCGTTACACGACAGAATTGATATACATTCCCATAGCAAGAAAAGAAACGAGCGATTTTGCGGCATTTGAGCACGCCGTCCAGACTGAGGCCGATAATGGAGCAACAGTAGTTATTGGTGCGCGTGGACAGTCGCTGCAAATTGGTGATGAAATTATGGGTCGTGTGATCTGGCCTCATTTTGCTCCTGACACACAAAAAAGCACCATTTTTGGACGATCCGAAACAACATTATCGGATATATTTGCCTCTTTGCTACCTAATGAAAGTGATCATAATGACCTATCTATCAGCCTAATTGTCACATTTGATCAAGTGTCAATCGCACTTGTGGGAGACCTCGAGAAAGCAGGGGAAGAAGCAGTCATTGTGAGTGGTTTGATAGAGGACGTGGACGTGCTAAAAGTCGGGCACCACGGGTCAAATACGAGTTCTTACCCTGATTTTTTAGGTAATTTGCGACCCGAAGTCTCTGTGATCAACTCGGGGAAAAACAATACATTTGGCCACCCTTCACCAGGGGTGATCTCTCGACTGGAAGAAGTGGGTGCGCTGATTTTGCGAACCGACACTTCTGGTGTGATCGAGATTGTGACTGATGGTAAGACCATTACGCTCCCGAGCACTCTTGATTAGTCTCGAGGAAAGGAGTAGTCTGCATGTATTGCTGTTAATGAGCTTGTTGACAACTGTTCCATATATTTTTAGTTCGTGCAAGTAGCAAATATCGATTTCTTGAGTAAATTGCCCACGGCAATTTTGTAAAAATCCACACGACGCCATCTTTTAGGCTTTTTTTTTGAAGAGATGAGCATTGATGTGCTTCAAACTTGATTTGGTGCGGGCGTTTTGCGCATGTAATAGAACGAACATAACCCAAAATTAACTGCCATTTGCCTCAAGTAAATGATTTTGGGAGGTCAATCATGCGATTTGCGTTATTGTAATTCAGCAAGCAGGGTTCACCAGGCGAAATAATAAAGTTGGTGCTCGAGCGCCTACTTTCACTTATCGTTGCTTCTGTTGGTTGAGGAACTCTACTTTTGTAATTTCTCAGCATTTTAAAATTTGAGATTGGTGCTTATTTTTACATTAAATCACGCATGTTAGTAAAAAAATAACCAACCGAACAAAATACGAACATACTATTATTATTCAGCTTAAATTGAACACATTTTATACATCAACTAGAAGCTACAATGAGTCCGATGACCATCTCACTGAGTAATACATTTTGTACTCAGTTAGTTACGGTATACATTCGGTTGTTGCGGAGTGAATCAACAATGAGTAGTTGGGAGAGTACGTTGGTAAATTGCAATAAAAAAAAGTAATCAACGCTTTTTTTAACATCGCACATAAATCCCATAAGATATTAACAAAAATCAGCAAACCACAAACTGCACACATATCTACATCGGTAGTGTTTCTAGAGCGGATTTGACAGTCTTGCGGTACAATTGCTACACAGTACAAGCACTTTCTATGAAAAAAAGCACGATACACACCAAAAAAATTAATGACGAGCTTTTTGTCACGATCAATGTAATTCAAACCATGATTGCCAACGCGCTTAAAGCGCGTAATTTCGTGTCTGATGCTGAGATTCAGGTAAGGTATCCAGCGTCGGCAGATCATGGCGATTTCACCACGAATATAGCCTTGCAATTATCAGCAAGTCTTGGAAAGTCACCGCGGGATGTTGCAAATCAGATCGTTTCTGCACTCAAAGAGCAATTAGTTGACTCACCACTGAATTCGCATATAGAGTCAATTGAAATCGCAGGACCAGGTTTTATTAATTTCAAGCTTTCGACATTTGCCGTACTTTCGCACGCAAAAACCTTTGTGAGGGGTGAAGTTGATACCATTTTGCCCGAGTTTGTTGGTCAAAAAGTCATGTGTGAGTTCACTGATCCAAATCCATTTAAAGAGCTGCATATAGGTCACTTGTACAGCAACGCTGTAGGTGATTCGATTGCAAGAATTTATGAGGCAGTTGGCGCCGATGTCAAACGAGTCGCATATCAGGGTGATGTCGGAATGCACGTAGCAAAAAGTGTCTGGGGAATGATGCAAATACTCGAGATTACTTCCCTTGAGTCTGCAGAATCAGCAATCGAAATTTGGTCAAAAAAACCACTCAACGAAAGAATTAAACTACTCGGTAAAAGCTATGCACTTGGAGCCACCGAGTACACCGAATCCAAGCAAGCTGAGTCTGAAATTAAAGACGTTAATTATCTCACTTACAGAGCAGGCCAAGAATATTTAGAAGAAACAGAAAATTGGAAACCTCAAGTGCCATACCTGGACTTTGTTTCCAAAACCAAGCTGGATTACGATGTCATCAAGGCACTCTATCAGGTCGGTCGCGCGTGGAGCCTCGAATATTTTGAAGTCATGTACGGCAAAATCGGCATGAAACCCCGCGCTAACGGCAAGCACTTTGATGAGTATTTTTTCGAGAGTTTAGTCGCCGAGTACGGGTATAAAATTGTCATGGAAAATCTCCCTAAAGGCATTTTTGAAAAAAGCCAAGGAGCGATAATTTTCCCAGGAGAAAAATACGGATTGCATAGTCGAGTATTTATCAATTCACTCGGACTCCCAACCTACGAAGCCAAAGAACTCGGCCTCGCACCAGAGAAGCACAGACGCTTTCCCTATGACAAGTCAATCGTAATCACCGGCAATGAAATAGCCGAGTATTTCAAGGTCCTTCTCAAGGTGCTTGAGCTGATCAATCCCGATCTCCAAAAGAAAACCACTCACATATCACACGGAATGGTCAGGCTCCCAGAGGGAAAAATGTCCAGCAGAACGGGCAAAATCATCACCGCAGAGTGGCTGGTAGAGGAGGCAACCCAGAGAATCAAGGCAGTAGTGGACGAGTCACGCCCTGAGTTGCCTGATACGGAACGTCAAGCAATTGCTGAGGCAGTTGGTCTCGGTGCCATCAAGTACGCCTTTTTGAGCCAGAGTATCGGCTCTGATATTGCATTTAGTTTTGATCAGTCGCTGTCGTTTCAGGGAGATTCGGGACCGTATTTGCAATACACGCTCGTGAGGGGTTTGAGCCTCTTAGAAAAGGCAACTAAAATAGGTTATACAGAAACGAATATTGCTGAGTATTTTGATACAGTACTTAACACATCGACACAATTTGACATGAACAAAAATATGGATGCGTTTGGTATCTTGCGAAACCTTTTGCAATATTCTGATGTAGTAGCACAAGCCGCTGCTCAAACAAGTCCGCATCTCATTTGTTCCTATCTTCATAGCCTAGCGCAGCTGTTTAACGCGTTTTATGGCAAGCAACAGATAGTTCCAGAAAAAATGACGGAATCAGACGCAGAATCCACGCTCTATTTGGCCACTACGCTTGCTGTAACGCAAGTCTTCAAGCACGGATTTGAAACACTAGGTATTCCTGCCGTCGAGAAAATGTAGGAGTTGTTGTATAATCGATTTTCTGTATGTTTACCCACAAAATTGATACATTAAAAAATGGCCTCACGGTACTTCGTGTTGAAATGCCCGGCGTTAAATCAGTAACTGCAATGGTGCTCGCAAACACCGGATCGCGTTTCGAACGACCCAAAGAAGAAGGAATTGCTCATTTCTTTGAACATATGGTGTTTAAGGGAACCAAAAAGTACCCAGATCCACAAATTTTAGCTTCTGCAATTGACGCAATTGGTGCTGACTTTAATGCATTTACGAGCAAAGAATACACGGGCTACTACGTCAAGGCAGCAAGCAAACACTTGGATACAGCACTTGATGTGCTATCAGACATGCTCCTCCAACCACTGCTCAAACAAGAAGACATTGATCGAGAAAAAGGCGTCATTATCGAAGAAATCAACATGTACGAAGACACGCCAATGCGTCTTGTTGAGAATGTCTTCGAGCAAATGTTTTTCGATGGATCTGGACTGAGTCATGACATTATTGGTAGTAAAATGACCGTATCTCAACTTGAGAGGCGACATTTTCAGCGATTTATTCAGCACTGGTATGGAACTGGCAATTTAGTTGTCGTTTTGGCAGGTGATAAGAAAAAAATTACACACGCGGATATGCTCAAGACAGTCACAACGGCATTCAATAAGAATGCTGGTGTTAGAGCACGAGACAAGGTTTCTATGAAGCGACTTTTACCCGATAAAACACCTGTGTCTTCAAAGCAAATTGCAGTCAAATATAAGAAAACTGAGCAAGCTCACCTGATCATGGGGTGGCCAAGTATCAAGCGCGGGCACAAAGATCGATATGCCCAAGCATTGCTCGGAGTTATTCTTGGAGCAAGCATGAGCTCTCGATTGTTTTCTGAAATTCGTGAAAAACGCGGACTGTGTTACTACATAAGTGCAGACGCAGATTACTACCACGACGCAGGTGTATTTGGCGTTTCAGCTGGTGTGGATCCTAATCGGCTTCATGAAGCACTAAAAACAATTCGGGAAGAATGCCTCGCACTCGCCAGTGGTGAGCGACCCGTCACCGAAGAAGAACTTGAGCGAGCTCGCGAGTACGCCGCAGGCACAATGGTACTTGGACTTGAAGACAGCAGAAGAGTCGCAGAATTCTACGGTATGAAAGAGTTACTACTCGAGGAAATCACCGATCCTACAGAAACCATGAACTTGCTCAAAAAAGTCACCATTGAAGACATTCAGAAATTAGCCAAAAAAATAATCGTCGACCGACATACCCGTTTGGCAATTGTCGGGCCATTCAAAAGTGAATCAGCATTTAAAAAATATATAGCCTAGTCAAGGCGCTGTACAAAAAAAGGAGAAAAAATGTCCGAAAATACAACAACCAAAACTGCCGTTCTCGTCAAGCCAGATGGTTTGCAACGAGGGCTCATTGGAGAAATTATCAGCAGATTCGAGCGAAAAGGTCTTAAGCTCAGCGGCATTAAAATGCTCAACATGACTGATGAAATTCTTGATAAATGGTACGAAGAGCACAAGGATAAGGGTTTCTTTGGTGAATTAAAATCATTTATGTCCTCACTCCCCATCGTCGCCATGGTCTGGGAAGGCTATGATGCGGTGCCTGTCGTCAGAAAACTGGTCGGCACCACCCTTGGTAGAGAAGCAGAAGCTGGTTCAATACGAGGTGATTTTGGAATGAGTCAACAATTTAATTTGATCCATGCATCCGCAAATAAAGAAGACGCGACCAGAGAAGTCGCACTTGTGTTTGCTGATGACGAGCTATTTGATTACACTGGCGTCAGAGATTGTGTTATTTACACGGACTTTGAGCTTGATGAGATTAAAAACTAAACAGAGTAGAACTGCCAGCCCACTGTTTTGTGCTTTTTACGCTGTAGCGATAGTGTTTTTTGCTGTTTTTCCGGTGGTGATTTCTGCACATGAAGAGTCTTCTGATGATGACTTAGCACAACGATCCACAACCACCTCCGAGTTCGGTGAGGAAAATATTGCCAAATTTCAAGTGACTCCCGATGATGCTTTGACGGTTCTTATTAATGACGAGCAGGGTTTTGTGCCTCAAGAACTGACGATTGAGCAGGGTGCTACAGTGATTTTTCATAATAACGGGAATGAGTTGCACTGGCCAATCTCTGAAAGATATCCAAGCAATACTGAGCATAATGACAGCACGATCGATATCCACTGCGCAACTAAGAATGAGCCAACGTTTGACTCGTGCAACGGCATTCCTCCTGGGAAAGACTGGTTTTTTACCTTTGAAAAAGCGGGAACATTCGAATATAACGATCACCTTCGACCGCACTTAACAGGAGTAATTACTGTCTTGGAAGAGGGAAGTGAATTACCTGCGGGCGTGGTACTTGATCCTGCAGATGGTAGTGAATCAAACTCAAGATCGATTTTTTCTCGGATATGGGAATTCTTCGCACAACTTTGGTTTACTATAAAAAGCATTTTTGCAAAAATCTGACGCCTAATTATTCCAGAACTTGAGAGTGCCCTCAGCGGGAATCGAACCCACAGCTAAGGTTCCGGAAACCCTTGTTTTATCCGTTAAACTATGAGGGCGAGCTGTGCGATTTTGTGCTCCCACCAGGAATCGAACCTGGAGCTATCGCTTAGGAGGCGACTGTTTTATCCGTTAAACTATGGGAGCGTTTTCTGGAATTAGGTGTTGAATTCCAGGCCGCTTCTGGGTGCCATTATACCTCAGCATACTTCACGACAGATCTAGAATTGCCAAAAATTCTTGGGGATTAACTACCGCGATTTCTGCAGATTCATAATCTTTTTTATTTCTGGTTACCAAAAAATCGACATTTTTATTAAGTGCCGCGTAATACTGCACCGCGTCCTCAAAATCTGTAAAGCTCGACGCGAGAGCTTGATCAATGCTTTTCTGTGAGACTGTCGTCACCTTAAAGAGTAGTCGAATTTTCTGCAATGCACTCCAAGCTGCTTTTTTACTTTTAATCTTAGAAACAACATAAAAACTATTGGTAAAAATGAGTGGCGAGGTGAATGCGACAACCTGCTTTTTCTCAATAAGACTGAGGAGTGTCTGCGAGTATCGAAAGTCCTTCCTCTCAAGTAAAACATCCAAAATCACGTCATTATCTACAAAAATCGTCATTGATATTTTTCCAGGAGGTAGTCTGTTATTACGTCTTGGTCGCTTGTGTTTTTGGGGAGGCTGGCAATGCCCGAGAGTTCAGTGACGAGGGGGCTTGTAGGGTTTTTTTTTGTTTTAACCGCTATGAGTGCGCGGAAATAATCTTCGATGATACTCGAGAGACTTTGGTCCTTTGTTTGGAGCGTGCGCTTGGCTGCTTCGATAACTGTGCGATCTAAACTGAGGGTGAGTTTGGTATTCATACGTACGATTTTAGAATAAATGTACGTACGAGTCAACCGCGTCGATTGAATTCTTGATCTTAAAAGTGATTGCGTTTCTAAAAACTTCATTGATAGACTTCCATACACCATCCCTACACATGGCGATTTCCTCCTGATAGGGGTAAAATGCAACAGGTTCGCACCCAAGGAACGACTAATGTCTTCAAGAACACAAAAAAAACCACCAAAATCCACAACCCAGGCTAGCGAGCATCCCCAAACGTTTCTCAACAAAGCACTTTCTAACACACGATTCTTGCGCCAAGATGACACGCCATTCTGGAAATTTCTCAAAGAAAGCAACATACCTTATGACAAGTCCGATTTTCCGTTCTTAACGTATCATCCACAGCCTCAACTCAGAAAAGTCTATAATTTCCCAGAATTTTTACATCTTGGATCTCGAGGATCTGCATTATCGTACCTCTATCAAGGCTTCGGCAAGGCTTTGGATTATGTCGGACCAGTCCTAGATCTTGAGCGCGAGCACGGATTCAACGACCACACCGACAGACACACCCTCTGGGTCACTCAAAACGGCGTAGAGCTCCTCCAAAGAGCCGGTGTGTCCTACGACGGCAGATCAGAATATGGAGCCAAATCTGAGGTGCTGATGACGTTGGTGGGCATGACGCATGATCTTGGTAATTTCTTGAGTAGAAAAGAGCACAGTACGTACAGCGCTTGGCTTTTGACAAAGATGTTTGATAAATGGCAAGAGCACCCGTACGAATTTAATCACGCACTCTATGCAATATTATTTCATGAAGAGCCGGTGTTAATTGCGCTTGATCAGCCACTTGAGAAAGGGACGCCATTGCAGTGGGCGCTCGTTGCAGCGGACAAAATGCATGTTGGTAGAGAGCGGATCGGCGATCGCTCGTTTGCGTCTGGCGTGAAGCATAAAGCGCTTGAGAAAGACAAGCATATTTTCTTAAATGCATTGATCGTGCGGTCCAGTTGGCATGTGGGAGTTGAGGAATTTGTGTGGCATTTGGATTTTAGCGTGGAGCAACTTGAGAAGAAATTTGAATCTTTTACCAAGGGAAATAACCGGATTTGGATGCCGGGGCTGATCCAGCGATTATTTATTCAAAAAGGGGTGCGGTATCGAGATTCTTTCGCAAAAATGTTCAATGAAATATATGGCGATCGCATGAAGTTAGCTGCCAAGAGTATTTTCTTGCTCTATCCATTTGTGAGTAAATTTAGAGTCGAGCTGTCTGACAATGACACTCGGGCTAAAGTGGGGAGCGGGTCGATGACAGTTTGGGAAGTGAGTCGGAGCTAGATCAAGTCCCTTCATTCCAACTCGAAAGATACTTCTTTTGTTCTGCAGTAAGCACATCCAAGCCCCAACCCATAGCCTTGAGCTTGAGTCGCGCAACCATTTTGTCTAATTTTTCTGGCAGAACGTACACTTTGTTTTCTAGTTTGCCTTGATTTTTGACTAAATATTCTGCAGCCAGTGCTTGGTTTGCAAAACTCATGTCCATGACTTCTGCGGGGTGGCCCTCTGCGGCGGCGAGGTTAATGAGGCGGCCTTCACCAAGGACGTGAATTCGTCTCCCATCTTTGAGTGTGTATTCCTCTACAAACGGGCGAACTTCGCGTTTTTTGGTGGATTGTTTAGCGAGTTCTTTTAAGTTAATTTCAACGTCAAAATGACCTGAATTAGCTACGATTGCGCCGTCTTTCATCACATTCATGTGGTGCCAGTCGATAACGTGTTTGTTGCCGGTGGCAGTCACGAAAATATCACCAATTTTGGATGCTTGCGCCATTTTCATAACTCTAAAACCATCCATGCCAGCCTCAAGAGCTCTGATTGGATTGACCTCGGTAACTACCACATTTGCGCCAAGTCCATGCGCACGGCGGGCAATTCCGCGAGAGCAGTGACCATAGCCACAGACCACGAATGTTTTGCCAGCGAGCAACATATTGGTGGCGCGCAAAATTCCATCAATCGTGGACTGACCAGTTCCATAGTGATTATCAAAAAGATGCTTGGTGTCGCTGTCGTTGGCGGCGATGACGGGGACCTTGAGGGCTTTGTCAGCTTCCATCGCACGCAGGCGAATTACGCCAGTGGTGGTTTCCTCACTTGAGCCAATTATTTCTGGCAACTGATCTTTGCGCTCTGTGTGGAGGAGAGAAACCATGTCGCAGCCGTCGTCCATGGTGAGTTGTGGGCGCATGTCTGCTGCGATATTGAGGTGTTTGTAGTAGGTTTTGTTGTCTTCGCCTTTGATTGCGTATGTCGAAATGCCAAAGTGCTTGACCAAAGCTGCAGCCACGTCATCCTGGGTGCTGAGCGGATTGCTGGCGCAGAGCACCAGCTTGGCACCCCCTGCTTTAAGAGCAATCATCAAGTTGGCAGTTTCGCTGGTGACATGAAGACAAGCGGCGAGCGTTAGGCCTCTGAATGGCTTCTCACTCTTAAATCGCTCCCCAATATCCTCAAGTACGGGCATTTGTCGAGCGGCCCACTCAATTTTAAGTTTTCCTTGATCTGCGAGTTTGATGTCTTTGACGTCATGTGGGGGGAGTGCCATGGGTTCCTTGTGAAAGTAGTAAATAATTTATAACGGTAGTTTTTTGTTAAAATTCTCTTGAAATCGTTTTTTAAAGTCTGAAATCGTGTACGAATGTGTCACGGTTCCGTATTTTTCTACCGTGTACACGCTCGATACAGAACCCATCATACCACAGATTTCAAGATCAAATCCTCTCAAGTACCCTGCGAGAAATCCCGCGCGGAAAGCGTCGCCTGCGCCGGTTGGATCGGTGGTGTTTTTGGGCTTGGCTGGGGGGATTATGTGTTGTTTCGTGGCGGTCTCTATTTTTGAACCTTCTGAACCAAGGGTGGTGATGAGGATAGGGACTAATTTGAGTAATTCGGTGTGGGATTTGGCAATTTTTTGTTTGATGAGTGAAATTTCGTAGTCGTTGCCGATCAGAATTGCTGCTCCCTTGATGGCGGTGAGAAGTTCTTTTGCAGAAAAATGATCAATTTGAAATGCGGGGTCGTACAAATACGGGATCTTGTGCTTTTGACATTCCTTGACGTATTTATTCATAGCCTCGGGGAGAGTGGGGGCGAGGACTGCAAAATCGGTGTCTTTGGGAATGCTGGTTTCTGCCGCGCGCTGGGTGGCACCGGTGTAGAACGAGCCGATCTGGTTATTATCGGTGTCGGTGATGACGAAGTAGGCGCCAGTTTTGTGGTTAGGAGTTTGTAAGATATGGGTGGTAGAAATATGGTGACTCTCTAAAAATTCTAGTATATCCGCGCCATCGTTGCCTATTGCAGAGACGATTTGTGGCTTGTGACCAAGGAGATTGAGCGAGTAGGCGATGTTGGTGGCCGTGCCGCCAATTTCGGTTCTGAGTTCGTCAATTAAGAAACTGAGGGACAGTTGGTGGACCATTTCTGGCATAATTCGGTCGGCAAATTTGCCAGCGAAGTTCATGATGTTGTCGTGGCCTATGGTGCCGGTGATGGTAATTTTTGAGTGAGGAGTGCTTTTGGACATCGAATCCTAGTTTGATAGATATACATCCAAAGCGGGGTTGGGGATAAAGTTAGGCAAAAATCCATATTTTCTTGCTTCAATTTGCAGTTTTGCTACTATCATATTCGCCTTTTATATTTTTTCTCTCTAATCAATAGATAACAGTTATTATTTTTAATTCTAGCACCAAATAACTTGTATTCATTATTGTGCGATCGATAGGTTTGCATAATACTACATAAAAAGAACTAACAACCATTTTTGTGAGAATATGAGCGAAAAACTACGTCGAAATCTAACTTTAACAATTCCACTACCAGAGGGATTGCTGCCTGAAATGACTGGCTTTTCAGTTGTTGGATTTCTTCCTTCTGAAAAAGTATCAGTAATCCGCCACAGTAATTCTATCAGCTTGGAATTTCCAGAATCCCAGGAAAACAGAGCCCTGGCTGTAAATGTTGCGGGAAAAAATGCTGAGGGACAAACTATATCCAAAACGTTTCTTTTAACTTATTCGTCTTTAAATGGATGGCAACAAATAGACGAATCAATTGCTCAAGCGTGGCAAGTTTAGTTTGCAACTTTTTTTGACAACTGTATTTGAAAGTCAGCTTAGCGGTCTATTTTAATCACTTCCTTGTCGGAGAGACAGGACGCTCCCCTTCGGGGATTAGCCACGCGCTTCGTTTTTCATGCATTGCAATAAGTTTCGGTCGCTTGGCGGCAGAACCAAATAGCTCCGATTCCGTTGCCCACTCCAACATATAAAAAAAACGACCTCATGGTCGCTTTTTTATATGTCGGAGAGACAGGACTCGAACCTGCGACCTCTGCGTTCCGAACACAGCGCGCTAGCCATCTGCGCCACTCTCCGTAGTCCGTAAAGGGTAATTGTAACATCGAATTTGCATATTCTGGTATAATTAGCACTTATGATGGCAGAAATTGCAGGCAATATCGATCATTCTGGTTTTCGCGTGGCTCAGAAGAATACCGAGGTACGAAAATTGATGGACGAGCACGAAACACAAGGATTAAATGGTGTGGTATTTATTGAGGGTGGGAAGAAGTACATCGAGTGTGATGTCCCAGGTATTGGTCGTGTGCGGGTAAAACCAAAGAACTTAGATTCAAATCTAAGACTTTCTGAAGGTAGTCAGGTAACATTTGATCTTGTCGTTCGCCTCTACAATCAGGGAGATCCTGTGTATCTAGCAAAAAATGTCAGATCTTTTAAGCAAGGGAATGGTCGAAGTCGTGGCAGAAGTAATTCCAAAATAAGATATAATGTCAATAAACACCCAGGTCGAACTCACGGTGCAAAAAAGTGAGAAAATAATTATTCTCCTAGCTCAATTCCATACAAATTCGTCGGTGAATCTGGACTGAAGGCGGTTTTAATTAACAACCGGCTTCCATCAGGCCACGGGTACACAAATTGATCGAAAAATGGTCCAGAGTAGATCGTGGTTTTATTTGATGCATCGTACTCCATGACCTTAATTGTTCCGTTTTGTAAGTAAATCAGATGCTTAGAATCTGGGAACCATTGCACGGTATTTGCATACAGTGAGCTGTGGTATGTATTGAAATTTTTCGCAGTTTGCGCTGATTCTGTAGCTTGAAGTGAGGTGAAAGCGCTTGGGCTAGCGGTCAAAAGTGGAGATCGTTCCTGAAGAATATCAAGTGCGAGTAATTGTTTTCGCGCACCCTCTGCCAAATTCTCCTCAAGATTTAAGCCTGTGGCAAGTTCAGATACGGTGTCACCGGCCTCTGTTGCTACTCTGAAATTCTTATCTTCTTCTCGATCATAGACATAAATTCCACCCGCTACGAGGTTTCGTTCTTCTGGCTGAGTGTTGGTTGCGGGAATTGGCGGCACGATGGTATCAGGAATTGTTGCGGCCTCTGTCGCAGTGTAGAGTAGTCGTTTCTTGTCTGGGGAGATATATAAATTTTTGGCACTACTGGTAGCAATTTGTAGAATTTCAGGTGGGAATTCCTTCAAAAATTGGCGTTCTCTAATGTACATTTCTTGCTCCCATGTCGAGAGAATCTGTTGTCTCTGAAAGCTGATGTCGGACAACGTGTCGAGATCATTGGTGGTAGAAACATTGAGTAATACCTCGCGATCATTTGACATCACAATCAGTTCACTACTATCAGGTGACCAGATAAAATCTGCATTCTCTAGATCAAAAATTGATGAATCAAAAGAAATTTGCCTCGGACCACGCTGAAATGGCAGTGCTGAACCACTATTTAGATCAAGTACATACAAGCCATTTTTGCGCTCTGCAGATGCGCTGGCTGTGTAATAGACAACTTTTTGACCATCTGGAGAAGGGTGTAAATTCTGCACACCGGTGAAAGTGAGCGGAGAGAGGCTTGGTGCAGAGGGAAATAATTTGGCGTTGGTTTGAGTGACGAGCTCTTGTTCTACGCGCAAGTTCTTGCTCCAGGGTGCATAGCCATCTTTTCTAATTTGAACGATGTATTCACCTGGCTGGAGATAAATCGTGTCATCAGTAGCAGTGACAAGTTTGTCATTGACCAACACTTCTGCCCCTGGTGGAAATGAATTTGCTGCCAAAAGCCCGGTGCCTTGGACAACACCATCATCGGTTAAGCGCAAGTTTCCATTAGCATACTGAATAGCCACAAAGGTGCCAAGTATAATAAAAACTGCACCAAATATGGTATACATACCACGACGACTGAGAAGGTTGTTGATGTGCTTGCGCATACAGGTATTATATAGGGAAGTAGGAGTGACGTCACAATGAAATTTCCAAGTATTCCCAAACTAGTCCGCCGTGTCGGAATCGATCTCGGTTCTAGTCGAGTGCGAATTTGGGTTGACGCGGGTGGATTGATCGTCGATGAGCCAGCCTGCATTGCCATTGAAAACACCACACAGCGCGTGATTGCAGTCGGAACCGACGCAGAAGAAATGGAAGGTCGCGTTGGGGAACACATCTCAATTCACTATCCAGTTGTTGCGGGAGAATTGTACGACAGCACGATTGGCCTAGCCTTGCTTAAGGTATTATTACAGCGAGAATTAAAGCGAAAACCCCTGATAAGTCCTGTCATCATGGCCAGTGTCCCAGCGCTCAGTACCCAAACTGCCCGCCAAGCCATGACGCAACTCATGTACGACGTGGGAGCAGGGGAGGTGTATACGATTTCTCAACCTTTGGCAGCGAGTATTGGTTCTGGCGTGCCGATTGCAGATGCTTCGGGAAGTTTTTTCTTGCACATGGGAGCAGGAGTTGTTGAGGGTGCGGTTATTTCTCTAGGGAGTATTGTGAGCGCTGTTGATACGAAGTATGCGGGAATTCATTTACTAGAACGCTTACAATTTTCTCTTAAAAAAGAGCACGCTATCGTTGTCAGTCGTTCTGAAGCAAGTAAATTACTAAAATCTGTTGTTTCTGTGACCGGAAGTGAAGGTGCCCAATCACTTGTAGCTGGTCAAGACGTGCAACACGGCAACCCAAAAGAAGTTGCGGTCAAAGCTAGTGATTTTCTACCTGAAGTGACCGTTGTGGCTGAGCGCTACTTGAATGTACTCACTAAGTTATTGTCCAAATTACCCCCTGAATTAACGAGTGACGTGATTGATAAAGGACTGTTGTTGTCTGGTGGTCTGGCTCAGCTTTCTGATTTCACAAGTTTTGCGACTGCTCGATTGGGTGTACCCGTTTCTGTGGTGGAGCACTCTGATTTGGTGGTGATTCATGGGATTTCGACCGCGCTGGAACATCTGGATTTATTTAGGGAGAGCTTGGGGTATTCGCAGGAAGGGAGAGGTATAGGAATATGAAACTAATTTCAGTCAATATCGAAGGCCGCCGACATCTTGATAAACTTGCCGAATTTTTCACCAAAAATACAGCGGATGTCGTTTGTTTTCAAGAAATTTTTAAGATGGATTTGGAGTTGGTATCTGAAATGCTAGGCGGAATGCACGGTGAGTATGCGTCACTAACAACGTTTACCAAAGAAAACAGATTCACCCATCAGTTGTTTGGCGAGCAGGGAATTGCTTGTTTTTCTGCACACCCAATGGAAGTGACTTCGCATTTGTATCTAAATCCACATCGAGAGTCAAATGGAGACGAGAGTGATGGTGAGGTTCCAGAATTTACAGATCCACTTTCTCCAGTCAGAAAACTGCTTGTGGCGCAGATTGAGGTTGATGGAGTGATATATCCCGTCGCAACGACGCATTTTGTCTGGACACCCAACGGCAAAGACAATCCAGAGCAATGGGAAGCGCTTGAATCACTCAAAAAAGTGTTTGCGAAGTATGATGAATTAATTTTCTGCGGCGATCTTAATGCCCCCAGAGGAGAGAAGGTATTTACTGCATTTGCGGAACTATTTACTGATTATATTCCTCAAGAGTATGTGACATCACTTGATCCTGATATTCATCCAATTGGGAAAACGGCTAACTTAATGGTAGATGGATTGTTTTTGACTGACGGATTTGTGGCTCGAGACGTGAAATTACATGCTGGAGTGAGCGATCATAAAGCAATTACCGCAACAATTGAGAAAAAAAACTAAAAATCACGACAATTTTGCGAATATATCCTATTGGGCGTCTGAATGGTCTGTCACTGCATTCACGAACTGCTCACCACGATCTGCATAATCCTCAAATAATCCAAAGCTCGCACTTCCCGGACTCAAGAGCACAACGTCTCCTGGTCGAGCCATTTTTTTGGCAATGCTGACGGCTTCGCTCATGGAATTGACCTTGAAACCTGCCTCTTGGAGGAGAGGGCTGTTTGGCTGCATCTGGTAGAGGGCGCGGGTGATTTGTTCGCCTGTCGGAGGGAAGGTGATGAGCGCGGTGACCGATTGTGCGAGAATTTGGCGGGCCAGGGGGCCAAAGTCGAGATGACGATCGTGGCCACCAGCGATGAGAACAACAGAAGAATCGTTGAATGTCTGCAGCGCAGCCACTGCTGCCTCTGGAGTTGTTGAAAGTGAGTCATTAATGTACCATACGCCTCGATCTTCTGCTACGAACTGCAAGCGATGTGGTAATCCTGTGAAATTTAGAAGCGCTGTTGCGATTTGCTGATTTTCGAGCCCATATTCTTTAGCAATAACTACACTGGGGAGGGCATTTTCTCTATTGTGGTTGCCAATAATTTGCATTTGATCGGTGTCTTCTAGAATGGTTTCTGAACCGTACATCAATTTATTTTCATGTAAATACGCAACAACAGGATAGTCGTCAGAGGTTGGCGAGAGCGGCGGATGGGTGGTGAATTCGAGCTTTTTACCTGCAGATGTTGCGGCAATTGCTGCAGCGGTTTCGTGATCAGGATTGAAGACAACGATGTCGTTAGCTGTTTGATGGGCGACGATTTTTGCCTTGGCCGACTGGTATTCTTCGAATGTATGGTAATAATCGAGGTGCTCTGGCGTAATATCAAGAATGACGGCAATCTGTGGACTCACCGTTGTGGTGCGGAGTTGGTGGCTTGAGAGCTCAAGGACTGCGATGGCTGCAAGAGTAGCGGCTGATGTTTCATGTGCAACCTCTGGTGAGTGTGCAATCTGTGCGACCACGTCAAGTGGAGCAGTGCCAATATTCCCTCCCAAAAAAGTGGGTGTTTTACCTACAGTCAACACGTGGTGAATGAGTGCGGAGGTGGTGCTTTTGCCCTTGGTGCCGGTGATGCCTATGGTGTGGACATTTTTGGGAAGTAATTTGAGTGCGAGATCGGTGTTGGAAGTGTGTGGAATATTTCTTTGCAGTAATTGTGCAAGAATAGAATGAGTGGGTGGGATTCCGGGGGAAACAAAGAGTAGTGTTGAAGCAGGATCAACGTCTGGCACTACCGATCCCACAAATGTCACACTTTCCTGATCTGCAACTTCTTTCCAGACTGGACTGATTTGCTCTAGTTGTTGATCATCCATGAGCACAAATGAAAAATCAGGGGCTGATCCTACTTGACTCAGAGACGCATAGTTTTTCAAAAACGTATACGTTGAATGCGCCTCTCTCCCTAGTCCGAACAGTACAATTGTTTTTGCGTGCGCAACTTCTTCTGGTAAAGGATTGAGTGAGAGCATTTTTCCTTATGTGATTTTTCTACTGATCTTGGTTTTGTATTGGTTCTGCAGTTTGAGTAAGTTGCGGTTGCGGAATGTGAGACAGCGCATCTCTTAGAATTGACTCGAGATCCACAGGTATGTGGTGGCGATTATTCCAGGAGTCGAGCAGTGCTTGAGAGCGCTCAAATAATCCCGGTTCACTGCGCAGGACGTGAACGCTGATTTCTTTTAGTAATTTGGGGAGTGGAAGCGATCGTTGCTCAAACCATTCTTGGCATAAATACAGTGCCACAATTGATTCTTCTTGCGTTCCAACGCATTCAAATGGCTTGCAGGCTTCTTGGCCAACAAGCTCAAGAGCGAGGGGGAAGAGTGACTCATTTTCTAACACAGCGGTCCCAAAAATCTCAGTGGTTTTTGGTTCTCCTAGATGGGGAAGGAGCGCGCTATAGGTAAAAAGGCACTTGGGACAGGTGCCACACCATGTGTTTTGTTTTTGGTTGCGGTTACAACTGAGAAATAGTTGATGATAGTGCGGCATGGTGGCAAAGAGCTGCGCAATTTGCAGCTCGTACAATGGCCTCAGATAAGAAAAGTAATCAGGACTTTGTGAAAATGCCATTGCCCCGAAATCTCTAAAACTTGTCTCAAAGGCATAGGTTTTGGAGTATTGGTGATTTATAGTGCGGTTTTGAAAAGAAACATTGCCTTCATTTGAGCTGCGCTCGTTAGAAATTGGGATGGAGTTGTAGTCATGAAGCACTGCTGCAGTAAACCCAAGCATTGCCAACATCGCAGAGAATGGGACGTGGCCATTGAGAAAGCCTTCGCCGTTGAGCTTGAGGAGGAGCGGATCGAGCGTTCTGGTGATCGTGAGGTGCGTTTCTACAGGGCTGGTCTCAGCAGTGGTTTTAGCAGCTTTGCTGGGGTTTACCATAATTGTGGCTGAGCGATAGCCTTCTTGTCTGGCATACTTGCCGAGGAGCTCGAGCGTGACGGACGAATCTTTGCCACCACCAACGGGAATTAGATATGACGGTTGTTCTCGGTCTACAAAAAGTTGTGTTTCCTCTGGTGCAGTGCCGTCTTCTGAAGTAAATTTGATGAAATCCGGCTTGCTAAAGGCGATGTTATTTTGATAAAAATATTCACCCATGCCGTGTTCGAGGAGATTGTGCCACCAGCCTTGTTCCTCGGTTGTCATATGCCAAGCGGCATGAATCTCTGGCGAGCAGGTGAGTTTCCAGTAATTAAATACTTCAACCAGGGCAATCTGTCTACTTAGGTATACTTGCGCGGATTGCGGTAATTCTGCAACGCGATCGTAAGGAATGTCGTGAAACTCAAGGGTATGGTCGAAGGAGTGCTCGCCGGTTTGGTAGTGACACGTGATTTTTAATGCAGTTTCACCGAGTTCCCAGGTGGGATTCAATACATGAAACACCGGATAGCGTTCGCGGAGGTTAGATACAGATTCAGTCATTGTAATAAGTGTACTATACTACATGTATGGCAAAAATAGCGGTAATTAGGGATGCAATTTTTAAGATTGTGGCACAGGTGCCTCCAGGCAAAGTAACGACATACAAAACGTTGGCGTTGTTGACCGGTACACACCCCAGAGTCATTGGCATGGCGCTCCACACAAATGACGATTCTAGTCAAGTACCGTGCCATAGAGTAGTACACACCGATGGCAGAATGGCTGGCGGATATGTATTTGGCGGCCCCGAGGCACAGCGCGCTGTACTTGAGAAAGAAGGGGTGCCGTTTAAGAACGACAGTCGAGTTCATCTCAGCGAGTGTGAATGGTCTGTTTTTGACGAAAAAAAAGCTGATTAGACCGTTAATAATTTTCGACCAGAGCGCAGCAACATCACTTTTTGAATCCACCTATCACTTTTTTGATCAAAATCTTTCCTAGTTTTCTATGAGCGTTGCAGTTGGCTAAAAAAATGTACTCAAAACGAGCGTTTTTGCATTTTAAATTTTCAAAATGAATCATTACCTGTGAAGTATTTGCACACAGTTGGGCATGCATTATGGATTATTTTCGTATCTTGTAGGACTTGTTATTTTACCCACGAAGAAAATACAAATGCAAATTTGTACACAATGTGTGTTCTTTGCAAAAAATGCAATAATAATCGCGCGCGACCGCAAAACGGGTTGAGATAGGCAATTTCAACAATCAGCGGTATAGTGTAGTCACGAGCATGCTCGATACTCTTTGGCTGAGTTTCGCTTTTCTCTCGAGTGCTTGCAAGCGGTCAATTATATGAAAAATACGTTTATATCAGGCAAATTGCCTCGTCTAAAACTATATAGCAGTTCACATGCACAACTGCTAACAGAATTCCATGATTCACTTATCGGGACATCAGAGGTCCAGATGGTGGTTACCCCCAACGCAGAGCAACTTGTTCAAGCAAGTCATAATCGTACCTTCGCTAAAGTTTTGGGTTCTGCAGATCTTGCCCTGGCAGAGAGTGGACCAGCACTAGCATTTCAATTCTTAAGTCTTCTTGAGGAAACATTCGTTCCTGTCACTAAATTTGCGGGAATAGATGTTGTTTCTGAGCTATTGCAAATGGGGAAGTCGCTGAAATTACCCATGATGCTACTTGGCGGTCAGGGGTACGCATCTGATCCAGGGGAGATTACCGTGTTTCTTGAGGAGGCAGGGCAGGATGTTGCCAAAGAGATTCAAATTCACTGGACACCGGGATATGAAGACATCACTCAACCAAAAAAATCAGAAGAAACCGCAGTTCAAAAACTCATCACAACACACAAACCCGCAATTGTGTTTGTCGCATTTGGTGCCCCGTGGCAAGAACGCTGGATTGCAGAACACCGCGCGTTCCTCACAAAACAAAACGTGCGAATCGCAATGGTGGTTGGAGGGAGCTTTGACGTACTCTTAGGAAAGTTGCATCGCGCACCGCGATGGATGCGAAGTATGCACCTAGAATGGCTCTATCGACTCATTCAGGAACCCTGGAGATGGAGAAGGCAGTTGAGATTACTTGAGTTTGGGTGGTTGGTACTAAAAGCCGCCGTAGAAAATGTATTCCCACAGCGGCCTAAAAAATAATTTCAATCAGTGTTATGACTCATCGTCAGATGCGTCTATACCTAGCAGCCAAAGCACAGCTTCTTTTTTGTATCGTCTGTCACCTCTGGAATTGATCCGAATTGCTGGCAATTTACCGCGCTTACCCCATCGTTTAATAGTGAGCGGAGAAACTCTGAGCAAATCTGCAACTTCTCGAACAGTCAAGAGATCCGGAAGATTGTTGATATCAAGTTTGCTGGCATCGTCAGCGCGACCGGTTCGTTTGTCTTCTGCGGAATTTTCAACATCACCATCCTGACTGTCGGTTGGCAAGTTGGCGATTGGTTGTGTTGCCTGATTCATGTGACCCTTTCTGTACTTTTGTGCGATTTTGCACGTATTTTGTTGTTATTACCTGCGATTTTCTGGTACAAAGATTGACTTTGTTGTAGCAACAATAGCAGAGTAGTCACAACTAGGTCAAGTGTATAAAAATGCCTATACATCAACATTAGTTACTTATCAACATACAAGTCTTATAATATAATTTCATAAAACCTATAGTAAAATAGTGTGGAAAAGTTGGTGAATTAGATCAAGTTAATTAGAAATTGTAAAATTCGTATAAAATTCGGGTCAAAAATCACAAAAAGCTACTAAAAATATGTTCGAAATCGTCAAAACCACAAAAGAGGCAGCGCGCGCAACAGGGACCAATGCACCAAAGGTGAGAGAAAAATGGGTTTTTGTACTAAATCAGCGTTATTTAGTCAGGTAATCATGGTATTTCGCCGGTCGAGAATAGGCATAGACGTTGGTGATGCCATTTTGAAATGCATAGAGGATTGCCGCTTCGACCAATTGCGTGCCGGTACTAGCTGGAACGCTAATCACCGGCTCACTTGAAATCTCGGGATACTGCACCAACACATTGTGACCAAGAGCCATCCAATCCGCAGGGCGAGAGTTTGGGAGACTATGAACAACCGTTGCTCCCGATGGCATTCCAGCTTTTTTCATGCCATGAAACGCCAGGACGGGGTCTTCGCCTGATTTCGCATACTTTTGGAGGTGCTTGAGGCTTTCTTGGTGCAGTTTTTCTGAAATTGGTTTGGGTGGGGTGGGACTGGGCGATGTTGCTTTTCCAGAGGCCACCGCGACGGCAACCAGCACCAGTGTGTCACCTTTGTGCGAATTGGTGTTGAGTGTGCCATTGCCAGTAATTCCATCCCAAGTAGAGGCCCAGTGATCAGGTTGAATTGAATCCAGCAATTCAGTCTCATCCAGGCGGACAGCAGAGATGGTTCCAAGGAGAGAATTTCGATCATCAAATGCGCCTATTAGCGCTCCATTTTGTGCTCTTTGCATGAATGATGCGGAACTGCCAGCAAGGTGAGAACCCCAACGATTTTCATCGATTTCAGCGGCTTTGGAGAGTACTTTTTCTTCTTCTGGACCGATCAATCTGAATCTGGTGCCATCATCAGCAAGTGCGATGGTGCGAAATGCCTCTAAGAGTAACGGTCCGAACTGTTTTTTTATCTCAAGACGCTGGACTTTTCCGGTGGCAGTTTTGGGGAGTACTTCTGGGGTGATCCTGAGACCACTATCAGGTAATTCATATGGTTTGAGCGTGGGAATAGCGCCTTTTTTAGCATCTTCAAGTATTTGGGGGACTAGGTCGTGGACTTTCGTCACTGCGACGAACCCAATTCGCTCTCCCAGGCGTGCGTCGTCAAAACCAATGACATACACTTGATCAAGGTCAGGGTAGTGTGCGAGGAGGGCGTTTTCTATGGCGAGTGGCGAGAGGAGGACACCACCTTTTTTGATAATTTCCTTACTTCTTCCCTTGAGAAAAAAGAATTTTCTGTCATAGAGCTCTCGATAGTAACCGGTGTCGCCAGAATGGAACCAGTCATGAGCGAAAGATTCTTCTGTGGCGTCGATGTTCTTGAGGTAGCCACGCATGATAATTGGTCCGCGAACACAAATTTCACCGACTGCTTCTGCCTCGAGCTCAGAGCCTTTTTCGTCAAGAACGGTAACGTTGGCGAGCGACATTTCTGTTCCAAGCGAGTTGAGTTCCCTGATATGCTCATACTCTTTTTTGGTTAAATCCATGGGTACACCAGTGCTTCTGAGGGAAGTTTCTGTCTGGCCATATCCTTGATAGAGCGGAATATTGAACTGTTTCATGAACTGCTCGACAACTCTGGGTTGTACAGGGGCCGATCCGAGCTGAAACCGCGCAACTTGCTTGAGTTTTGCTTGATGTTTTTCAAATGTTTGCTGTTCTGTAAGGAGATCGTAAGCAATGGTGGGTACGATGGAAGCTCCAGTCGAGTTTGTCTCTGCTAAATACTGCCAAAACCGAGACTTGGAGTAGTGTTCAACTAAGATTATCGTCCCACCAACCAAGAGGGTGGTGTTGGCAAAAGTAGTTGAGTTGATGTGGTGGAGTGGCAAAAGAACCTGCCAGCGGTCCTCTGGGGTGAACTGGAGCCAATCCCTAATGCAAGCAGCGTTGGCAAAAAGGCTGGTGACAGTGAGCTCGACACCCTTGGGGAGAGCTGTCGTGCCAGAGGTGTAGAGAATAAGGGCCGGTTCTGAAAAATCGGTCTCTGGATAGTCTGGAGTGAGTTTTTTGGAAAGAAGTTGTTTTTTGAAGTCGGTGAAGTTTTTGAAGGTGAGGATCTTGAGGTGGGGCAGAGCATTTTGGATTTCTGCATTTTCAAAGAGCGACTTCTTGTCGTCTCTGGTGACGAGCACTTGGGCATTGGTTTGTTGGAGCTTATAAATTTTGCGCTCGGTGGTATCTCTGGTGCTATCGAGTGGCACGGACAGTAATCCAAGGCTCCAGGCAGCGTAATTTATTAGTAACACCTCTGGGGTGTTCGGAAGGCAAAATGAGATAGCATCACTTACATCTAAATTCCAGCTTTTTTGCATGGTGGCTGCGAGCGTGGCTACGGAGTCAGCAAGATCTTCTCTGGTGAGCGTAATGTTTGTGCCTTTGATGGGCACAAAGACGATGGCTTGTTTGGTGGGATCATTTTCTGCAAGGTTCTCAAGAAACTGAGGAAACGCAGAAAACGGAGGGTTGTACTGAATGGGCTGGCCGTCTTTGATCAGGGTATGCGGCGTGGACATGAGGGGAGTATAGCATGTGTTGAAGCATTTATTACCCGTTAACTTGGTAGGAGATCAATAATTTTTTGAAAGCGTTGTTTCATATTTTCCATGATTTGTGCTGGGTTGCGCACTAGCTTGCGGTACTCAGCAATTGACGTCGCAGGAAGACGAAACTGATGTGCCAAGGAGAGCGCTGCATCAGGAATACCTCGTTGAACTAGCTGATCACAATACGCTTTGAGAATTTTGGCATAGTGTGGGTTGGTGATGTCCAGATTTCTATATCCGCTACTAATAAAAATCTCATCTTTTAGCATGCCTATCAGCTGATGGAGCTCCCAGTTAAAATCAGGCAAATCTCTGGCCTCCTCCCAGCTTTTGCAGGCAGCGTCAATATCTTGATCCAATAAGTTAAGGTCACGGGCTTCCCAGCCAGTATTATACTTGCTATCATCTGGTGAAAATGGAAGTGCAGCTTTTATTCCTGACTCTCCAGCTCGTGCCATCTGTTCAGCGATTCTTCGCATTTGGAAAAAATTACCTTTTGCTTCGGCTTCCTCATAGAGTCGTCCAATAACCTCTGTTGACTGGAATGCCGGAATTGAGATCGATCTGTATTGAGGTGAGAGAAGTCTATTGACGACTGAAAAGTAATCTTCTTGTCGCACAAAGTGGGTAAGTTGTTCGTTAGCAGCTTGAGTCAGTGCATCAGCCCCCGAGAGATGGTCGACAGCCCAATCGAGTTGATAGCTGAGACTCGCTTCAGGCAAATTTTGGCCCTCTTGATCAAGTAAATTTCTCAGTGTGTTGCGAGTGCTTTCAGCAGCTGATATCTGAGTATCTTTTGTATTTTTGACTGCGTTTGGACTAACATCAGTTGTATCTACCCCCGGCTGTACTGCATCGTGAACTTGAAAGATCGCTTCATCGGTACTTACTTCTAGCATCATGTTTGGCTCTCTACTTATTGATTATTTCTACATTCCATATTCAGTTAATCACACCACATCTTTTGGGTGCTGTCCAGCATAGCTTCAGAATTGTATTTCGGACGATACTGATTGCATTCGGCATTTCACCAATAAAAAAACACGCCCCTTCTGGAGCGTGTTTCTATTTTCAAATACACTGTGAGAACAAAAATTCTCACGCAGTTGTTGTGCGAATTACTTCAACTCAACAACACAACCTGCTTCTTCAAGCGTTTTCTTGGCTGCTTCTGCGTCTTCTTTTTTGGCACCTTCGAGGACGGTCTTAGGAGCGTCTTCGACGAAAGCTTTTGCTTCACCTAAGCCGAGTTCTGGCTTGAGGGTTCGGACTGCTTTAATTGCACCAATTTTGTTTGAACCAGCATCTTTGAGGATGACGTCAAACTCATCTTGCTCTTCGACAGCTTCTGCTGCACCTGCTGCAGGCATTGCGCCCATCATCATAGGAGCTGCTGCGCTGACGCCGAACTCATCTTCGAGTGCAGAGACGAGCTCTGAAACTTCCATGAGTGAGAGTTCTTTGACTGAGTCAAGAATGCTTTGTACTTTCTTTGAAAGCTCTTTGCTTTCGGATTTTGTGTCGTCTGACATAGTGTCCCTTTCTATTTTATATTGTTGTCGACTGTGACTATTACTTGTTGCATCAATCTAAAATTGATGTCCTTACTATTAAATATCTTAGTTGGTAGCGGGGCCACCTTTATCTGCAATTGCGCGAAGGGCATAGACCAAACCACGCTGATTTGCTTTGAGTACATTGACCAAACCATATGCTGGACCTTGTAATCTTGAGATAAGCGTTGCAATAAGTTCGTTCTTGCTTGGCAATTTGCTGAGCATTTCAACTTCAGAAACTGACAAAACTTTACCGTCCATCATGCCTTGTTTGATGGTCAATTTGCTGGAATCCTTATGAAATTCAAAGACTTTCTTGATAGCAGCCACGGCATCTTCATATGAGAAGACAATTGCGTTCATGCCTTCCAGAGAATCGGTGAGGTTTCCCTTGCCAGTAGCGATATCAATCAAGGTGTTCTTGGCGACGAGCATTTCACCACCGGCTTCGCTGACTGCAGAGCGGAGGGTGACTTGATCGTTCACGGTTGTTCCAGAGTAATCAACAACAACGACTGATTTACTGCGATCGACTTTCTCCTTGAGGAGTTCGACTTGTGATTGATTTTTGGCGTTTGGCATTGAGTGCTTTCTGTTGGCGGTTTACTACGCGTTTTTTTTGTAATTATTCAAAAAAATACTCAAAGCAGTGTGCTTTCAGTACGTTCCGAGGAGAGTTTTTGAAATATGCGCGACACTCTTTGCCGTGCAGTACCACAAGATGTGGGTTTCGTTCTCCTCGGCGCGACTTATTGCTGCACGCTGTCTTTGGACATCTTGAATTATAGCATGGAGTCAGGGAAGTGCAAGGGTTTTTGAGAGAGCTTCCTCAAGCGCTCCAGTATCTATGGCTTTACCCAAGAAAAGAACGGCTGTCGAGGGTTCTAGATCTCCCCAATCTGCCTCAATCAGCTCGAGTTTACTTCCCACATACTGAACCATAGCCTTGGTGCCGTTGACGTTGATGTAGCCTTTGGCACGGACGATATTTGCGGGAAGACTGCGCATAACTTGGCTGAAAACAGTAGAATTGATCGAGGATGGAGTGATGAACCAGTGTTCGGTATAGGTTTCGTGGTCATGCAAGTGATTGCGATCACGCTCTTGATTGCGTGGGTGGTGCATTTCCACATTTGGCTCAAGAAATAGCTTGGGATCGAGTTTGTCATCCCAGACCAGAACGCTTTTTTTGCTGCCAATTTTAGAGACATATTCAGAAATTCGCGAAATTGTCTCATCATCAGCATCCGCCACTTTATTGATCAAAACAATATCAGCATCACCAATTTGTGACAGTACGACACTATGTTCTGACCGCGTTTTTTCAAAATTAATCGCATCAATAATACATACCACCGCGTCGAGTCTGACCTTTTCTGATAATCGGTCACTCCTCAGCGCGTCATGAATGGGGTCGGGGACGGACAGGCCCGATGCTTCAATTACCAGATAGTCGGTGTGCGGTGCATTTTCTAAAATATACTCGACAACACGCGGAATATCGCTCTTTGCCACACAGCACATGCAGCCGTTTGAGAGCTCGGCAACTTGAATATCTCCTTTTTTGGTAATAAATTGGCTTTCTAGTTTGATATCGCCAAATTCATTGAGAATTAATGAAATGTTTTTTTCAGGATGGGTCTTGAGGAGCCAGTTTAGAAAGGTAGTTTTACCAGAGCCCAAAAAACCAGTTACCAGTAGCACGGGAGTCATAAGCGCATTGTCTGATAGTCCGGTGGGTTCGTCAATGTGAGGACGAGCCTTGATGTGCGTGGTAAGGTGAGTGCGGGTGTTCCCTCAAGTGCACACTCGTTACTCATTGCAGCGCTTGCTATACTAAAAGTATGAACAAATATGAACACCAGGCCGACACGGAAGAAAGATTTCTCGGAAAGTATTCAAAAAAAGCGCTCTCAGCACTTTCAAAAACGCTTAAGCTTCATCAACAATTAGTGTGGCTCAACCCAGAAACCAACGAACTCAGTATCAAGCATCTGCCCGCAGGGTCAATCTCTGCAACACAAACTAACTCCTAAATAGTGCCATCCAACTCATAACAGCACGCGCCAAAAACCTCCCTTGATCTCCACAGAACGTATCTCCCTCTCACGTTTTGGACGACGGGGAGGTTTTTTGTCACTATGGGTATACTGAATGCTGAGCGTGATTTTTATTGTAAATTGGGTTACGATAAAAATATGATTGGTGAAAAAGGACTGCTGGCTAGAGTGAAGGAGCATGAGGCTAAGATTGGTGGTGCAGAGGACGATTATTCTAAATTGGATCAAGGGAGTAGAGACTGACTGCTTTCAACTGGCGGTGTTACACAAGGTCTATCTGAGTCACCAACTCCTCAAGCACCTGCTGCAGAGCGATCAGATATGCCTGCGGCTCAAGAGGTGCAAAAACCCAATGTAGAAACCGCAGCTGCCGACACCACAATGGGTGGAGAGACCGCAACAGCTGACAAATCTGCTGGACTTGCTGGAAATCCTGAACTTGCAAAAATTAATGAGCAAATAGCCGCCACAGAAGCCAGCATCAAGAGATACGATGGCAAACAACTGACACCGTTCCACCAAAGAAGATTGAGCAGACTCATCGAAACACGTGCGAAACTAAAGAAAAGGGAAGCAGATTTAAAAAGAGGTGCGTAATTGTATTTCTTTTAAAGTACCTGGATGAGAATTCACCACAACTCTTACACACTCATCACACATTGCAAAATCAACTACTCTCAAGTATTATTTCTTTAATGTTTACACAGGTCTGCTTCACCATTAAGCAATCCCAACTTCGCAATAGCGAGGTCGGACGCTTGGTGGAAAGACACACCTAACAAAAACAGAACAAATAAAAGCGCACGACCTCCTCAACAAAAGGAGGTTTTTTTTGTCAAAAAATTAGCCAGTCATCAAGAGGATGACGGCAATTTGACAAAACGTATCAAGTATTTCGTGCGCGGAAAGGTGCTATGAGTGCAGAAGCTGCCTCGTTGCCATATAGTAAAAAAAGCCTGGAAGCCTTGGCTAATACCCTCAAGCTCCACAGCGCATTTATTTGGGTCGACCCAGCAACCAATAGCATCTCACTCAAGCACATCACCCGCGGATCCCAACGCACGCAGGAGTGGGGTCAAGGGTGATTTAGAGGACGGGTTGGCTTAAGGATTGAAACCTAAAGTCAGCCTAGGGCACCAGCCCAAACAAAGTTGCTTTTCAGAGTAGCAAAAAAAGTCCCAACGCGCGTCCCGATGAAAGGCGTTGTTGGAGTAGAGTCGGGAGGAAGCCCAGTGATCGCACAGATTGCTGGGTTTTTTTATCTTATTGCATTCCATATCTATATTTCTGCCAAATTTTGGTATGATTTTTTTAATGGAAAAGCACATCATACCAAGAAGAGATGTTCTGAGGCTGGGCGCTATTTTGGCGGCACTTCTAGCTCTCAAAAAGGCGAGAAGTAGTTTTCTGGGCAAAGCAGTAGAAACACTCACTGCGCAAGAAACTGTTGCTGTTCCGGAACCTCAGTTTATTAATGGAGTTGAGACATACGGTCATAACGAACCCCTCACCAACGAACAACTAATCGCGCTCCGCGATCACCTCAATCAAAAATTTTTAGATGGAGAAAACAAGAGACCAGTAAATGGCATGACTGCAACAGCACTGGTTTGGGCAGAAGAATACAATGGCGAACATGCCATCCACACCGAAACAGGACATGAAGATTTCCAACATTTTGCCAAATCTCAGCATGAAAAAATGGACGAAATACTTAAAGGGCAAACCAATCTAGCTGGTGGTGCCACACTCAAGCGTGTCATTGTCATGGCAGACGATGCAGAGCCTTCAATTACTCCGTTTAACATTAATGACGGGGAGTCATTTATGGACAGTAATGCGGTAATTGGGTTGTGGTTTCATCGACCGTATAATCCTACACTTGCCGCCTATTACATATTTGCGCTGATGATTGACGCAGGATATTTGCATGAGGAAGGTCATTATCAGTTGCCAGGAATGCCTGATTTTTATGCCATTGATGGGTATTTTGATCAGGAGGAGTACCAGGTATCATTTGATACGATTAAGCTGTTGCTAAAAAATATACCGCGCTTACAAGCGATAGTAGGAGGCGACCCAAAGATTGAACTGGAATTAATTAAAGCGCTCCAGCAATTTTCACAACAGGAAACTGAAAACAGTACTGCTGTCACAGATAGCGCACTTGAAGGATTACCAACTGAGTGGTTAAAATACTTGCAGTCTAGCCGAGATGATGATCGTAATGGTATGTGGACAGGAGGAATAGACTCGCTCCTGCTTGGAAGACACGAAAAAGCGCTTATTAATCGCAGATACGAAAAAGGATGGCTACATGATCGCGTCAAAACATACCCAGAAACGCTCTGGGATTTTGTCTCAGAATTTGCGCCCACACATATCCTCAAGATTGCAGACCAGGAGAATCAAAATCGTTGGGTAGCTGGACCTGATGAAACCGTGGAATATAAGATCTATCAAACGTATGACAAAGATTATGCTTCAACTCGACTTAAGAAAAAATTTACCACAGAGCCCACGTTTGCTGGAAAAGTAATTGATGGGCAGTTCAAATTAAACCAAAATCCATTTGAAAAAGGAGTTGAGCGGTTGGAATATATACATGAAAATGGTGTTGAAACTCGATACATGATCCCCAACACAAATGCACTACTTATGTTGCGTGTAGAGAAGCGAGATGCCTCCGGCACGGTGATTGATCAAGGTTGGCGGTACATGGATGTCAATGATTTTTCGGTGGGGTATTGGGAAAATGGTGCGAGTCCCAATACTTGCTATGAGTTAACTATGAAATTTAATCTGGGAAATGCCGATGTTTCTCCCGCTAAACTTAAGTGGGGGATTGAGTATGAGGCAGCTAGGCCTGAAAATAGTATTTCTTTGCCAGTGGTGATGGGCGGGTGAGGCAGAGTAACTTTTTTTGGATATCTCCGCGAGCTGATGTTTCAATTTTTTGATAAAAAAGACCCCCGGGGTTAGCCGAGGGTCTTGCACTCAGGTATCCCTCATTGCGACTTCTCTTGCCTAAAAAGAGTCGCAGGTTGGGTTACCTTGCAATTCCGACTTGAAAAAAAACTCTGGAGATCCCTACCAGTTCCCATCAAAGGAATGGTAGGGAGACGGTGGAGTCACCACGATGGGCGCCTGAACTGGAGGTGGTGCCTGCGCGGGTGGAGCCACGAAGCTTGCCCCCGGGATGATGAGGACATCACCCGGGTACAGCACCGTGCTGTTGCCCATGCCGTTGGCCATCTGAATGGCGCCTACTGTGCTCCCATGTCTGCTGGCTATTCCGTACAAGGTATCGCCACGAGTGACCGTGTAGCTGAGTCCAGCTACTCCAGATTGGACAACCGGAGCGGTTCTGGAGGTGGGAGGGGTCGGTGTGGTGGTATGATTTGGCACCAAGATCACGGTGCCGATCGTGTCCACCCCAATGGTGGTGATTGTATCTGTCTGCGGCGTTGTCTCAACTGGCGGCGGCGGCTCTGCAGAGTCCCCACAGATCGTGGGGTCCCAGCATGCGCTGACGCTAGTAGCGAACGCTTTTGTACAAATCAGTCCAGCCATCAGTAAAACAATGGCGACTTTCCTCAATATTACTTTGTTCATTAAATATACTCCTTATGATTTTTTTCTCGGCAAGAGAAACCAAAAACCCATCAAACTATGATCGGTTTCTCATTTCTCTTGCCATCGGAATGTTAAGGTGCAGAGGTAATTAAACACTATAAGTGTGAGTATTGTCAATAACCAAAGTTATTAGGATGTAATTTAGCATAAAAAGTTCTAACGAGTTACATATGCTACAATACCCCCATGCAACCAAGCATTTTAGTCACCACTACCACTACCAACTCCGCCTAAGGCGAGGAGTGGACGTGACGTGCGACACCCTCCCTTAGACGGAGGGTTTTTTGTGTCTTGAGGGGATTTATTACGCTCAAGACCTGTACAGAGCCAGCACGCCAGGCGAAAGCGCTACCCCCAGGCAGGGACTTGCTCAAAACCGCTTTCACCGCGATAATAGCCCAAAGATGGCTCATGTCATCTAATTGAAAGGAATACATGTCACACTCTAAAAATAACGGAAATGACCACAATCTGGACGAATTACGCCACTCCTGCGCCCACTTACTCGCTGCAGCGGTGCTTGAACTGTATCCAGATGCGCTACCAACCATAGGTCCGGCCATTGAAAATGGCTTTTACTATGATTTTGAGTTCAAAACACCCATTTCTGAGCACGATTTGCCCGAAATTGAGCAAAAAATGAAAGAAATTGTCAAAAAATGGGATAAATTTGACAGAAAAGAGGTAAAAAGAGACGAAGCGCTGGCATTTTATGGCAGTAATAGCTACAAAAAGGAGCTTATTGAAGAATTCTCTACAGAAGGTCAAACGCTCACCATGTACACGTCTGGTGATTTTACCGATCTCTGCAGGGGCGGACATTGCGAACATCCATCTAAAGATCTCAAGCACTTCAAGTTGTTGTCACTTGCGGGAGCATACTGGCGTGGGGATGAGAAGAATACCATGTTAACTCGTATCTACGGCACGGCTTTTCAGAGCAAACAGGAGCTGTATGACCATCTCAAGATGCTCGAGGAGGCACGCACGCGCGACCACCGCAAATTGGGTCAAGAACTCGACCTATTTGTGTTCTCCGATCTAGTGGGGAAGGGCCTACCGCTCTTTACCCCAAAGGGCGCGTTATTGAGAGAACTCCTCAACGACTTTTCTCAAGGCTTGCGCCTCAAGAAGGGGTTCCAGAGAGTATGGGTCCCACATATTACCAAAAACGACCTCTACAAGGTCTCAGGACACTGGGATAAGTTTGGTGATGAGCTATTCTTGGTCGAAAGCCAAGAAACGAGCGATGAAATGGTGATGAAACCCATGAATTGCCCGCATCATCAGCAAATTTTTGCGTCGCGGCCTCGCAGTTATCGCGATTTGCCGATCAAATACCTTGAGACAACCACGATTTACCGTGATGAAAAAGCCGGTGAACTGATGGGATTATCTCGAGTGCGGTCAGTCACGCAAGATGACTCGCACGTATTTTGTACCAGAGAACAAATCAAAGACGTCTACAGTGAAATGATCGAGATCGTTCAGCAGTTTTATGACGCTCTTGGCATGACCTATCGAGCGCGCTTGTCCTATCGTGACCCTGCAGAGCCAGAAAAATACCTGGGAGAAGATTCACTCTGGGATCTCGCACAATCAACACTCCTCGAGATCGCCAAAGAAAAAAACCTCGACTACTACGAAGCCGACGGTGAAGCAGCATTTTACGGCCCAAAAATAGACTTTATGGTTCGTGACGCTTTGGGAAGAGAATGGCAGTTGGCGACACCGCAACTTGATTTTGTCCAGCCAGCTCGCTTTGGACTTGAATATGCAGATAGCGATGGTACACAGAAGACGCCCGTTATGATCCATTTTGCATTAATGGGCTCATTGGAGCGTTTTTTGTCGGTCTATATTGAGCACACAGCGGGGGCATTTCCTATCTGGGTGTCTCCGGTGCAGGTCAAGGTGTTGCCGATTACTGATGCGCACAATGAATATGCTCAAGAAGTAGTTGCCACGTTAAGTGAGGCGGGCATCAGAGTAGAGCTCGATGATCGATCAGAGCGACTCCAGGCTAAAATTCGTGCTGCGGCAATGGAGAAGGTTCCGTACACGCTGGTGGTCGGGGATAAGGAGGCTGAGGCGAAGTCGGTGGCGGTGAGGAAACGACAGGGAAAGAAGCAGGATGTTATGCTGTTGAGCAGTTTTGTGGAGCGTGTACTTGAGGAAATAGAGCAAAAGACGAATGTCATGGAAGCATGACACGCGTCAAAAGGTCCTTGAATAGTCCTTGCTAACTCACTATTTAAGTACTAAAATAGGCCTATGCCAACAACGTCAACCACTTCAAGCCAAATAAAAGTCACGTTGCCTGATGAGCTCCGTCAGTTTGCCCAGAGTAGGGCTGATAAATTTGGACTAACCTTGTCGACGTACATAAAGCACCTTGTTTTGGACGATGTTAAAGATATTGATATGCCAACATTTCCCATGAGTAGCAAGACGGAAGGAACGTTATTACAAGAGCTACGGGAATATAAACTAAAGAAAACCCACGCGCTCGAAAAAGATGAAATAGATGAGTTTCTAGAAGGTCTATGAAGCTCATTTACAGTGATCGATTCAAAAGAAAGCTTAGAAAAGTTGTTGTAAAAAATGCCAGAGCACGGGCAAGAGTATCTAAGCAACTCAAACTTCTGCTAGAGGATTTTATACACCCGTCACTCAAGACTCACAAACTTAAAGGAAAACGAACAGATCAATATTCAATTTGGATAGAAGGCAACCTTCGCATAACTTTTGTTCTGATTGACGGGAATGTTTTTCTCACGGATGTTGTGAATCATGATCAGTATTAGACTCTTGAGTGCAAATCCCTACTTCACCTCCGCCACACTCACATCAACTTTCACCGAAGGGCTCATGGTTGCAGAAATTGCAGCTTTTCTGAGCTTGCCTTTGAGTGTAGAGAAGAGAACGCGCATGTTTTGGACGACTTCGGCGGTTTCCATGTCGGTTTTACCGAGAGTGACGTGGATGACCGGGAATTTTCGTTCTGATTTGATCGTGACTTTGCCGCCTTCGAGCTCTTTTTTCTTGAGTTCTGGGTTAGGGGTGACCGTGCCTTGTTTTGGATTTGGCATCAGACCTCGTGGCCCAAGGACGCGAGCGTATTTTGCAATTTTCGCCATGTATTTGGGTTCGGTAATAAGGACGTCGAACTCGATTTCACCGGCTTCGATTTTCTCTAGGAGTGCGTCATCAACTATAGCAATAACGCGCTTTTTACCTGTTGAGTGGGGAAATGTTAACACACCTTGATCACCAACTTCGCGGACTACGCCGTCTAGAGTAATGGTTCCAGGGAATTTTGAGTATGAAAGTTTTTTAACCAACTCAACTGCAGCTTCTGGTTCATAAATACGAGTGCGGTCAATATTTCTTTTGGCTGCAAAGTATTTTTTGCTGTGGGGGCGGTTTTTGACGACTGCTTTTTTGGCAGGTTTATCAGAATTCTCTGAATTTTCAGACGCTTCTGTAGCTTCAGCTGGTGCATCCACCTCAACGATTTTTACTGTGTCTTCTGTGGTCGACATGTCGACGTTTTTTTTAGATCCCATAGGTCTCCTTGCTACTGGGCGATGTGTTTGTGAGATTTCTCACTCCCCAGCATAAGTACGATTGATACTATTATTTATCTCTAACTAAAATGTGCACCGTCATTAAAACTATTGCGCGACGGTAACTCCCATACTTCTGGCAGTACCAGCGATGATTTTTTTTGCTTGTTCGAGATCATTAGTATTGAGGTCAGGCATTTTTTTCTCTGCGAGTTCAGTCAATTTTTCTTGAGTGAGGGTTCCTGATGTTTTTCCTCTTCCAGCAGTGCTGCTGCCTGATTTCAATTTAAGCTCTTGCTTAATTAAAGCTGATGCAGGGGGCAATTTAAGAACAAAGGTGAATGATCTGTCAGCATACACGGTAATTTCTGCTGGAATTGTTTGACCTTTTTTATCCTGTGTGGCAGCGTTGTACTGCTTGAGGAAGTCCATCATATTGATACCAGCTTGACCAAGAATTGGACCGACTGGAGGTGCTGGAGTTGCGGTTCCTGCAGGGAGGTTGAGTTTGAGAACGGTTTGAATTTTTTTTGCCATGATGTGCTCCTGGAATTTTTAAACTTTCTTGACTTGTAGTAAATCGACTTCGACTGGGGTTTCTCTGCCAAAAATATTGACCAAAACCTCGACTTTGCCTTTTTCTTCATCAATACTCTTGACGGTACCGAGGAAGTCATTGAATGGACCGTCAGTAATTCTAACGGCTTCACCCTCTGAGTAATCTGCTTTGAATTGTGGAGCAGATTGAGTCATGTATTGTTTGATCGCTTCAACTTCGTGCTTAGGGAGCGGAGTCGGCTTGTTGCCAACGCCCACAAATCCTGTCACGCCTTGAGTTGTGCGAACCGCGAGCCAAGAGTCGTCGGTTAACTGCATCTGTACCAACATGTAGCCCGGGAAAATTTTCTCATGAACAGTTTTGCGTTGTCCGCGACGAATTTGGATTTTCTCTGCGGTTGGGATGAGCACAGAAATGATTTTATCGGTTAAATTGAGTGTTTCTGCACGTTGTTTGAGTGTTTCGGCGACTTTATTTTCGTGACCTGAGTAGGTGTGCACGACGTACCAGCGGGCTTTTGGATTAACGTCATCAGAAATAACCACCACGTTGGGTGTTTTGACTTTGACTTCTTGTACCTCTGGAACTTCAACGTTTTCGAGTGAATCGGTTGCGTCATCCGAGGTCATGTCTTCTGTGTCATATTGATCTGTGTCATCTGCCATGGCGTGTCTTTTTGTTAGTTACTACCAGGTTGAGGTATCGATTTGATTGATTTTTATAATTCTATTTATAAAAATGTCGTGACGAGCCAGTTGAAAATAAAGTCGAGTACACCAATGTAAAGGCCAACTGCAACGCTCACTCCAATGACTAATAAAGTCTTGTTCTGAGTTTGCTCGTATGTGGGCCAGGTTACCTTCTTGAGTTCTCGGATAACTTCCCTGACGTAGGTCGTCAATCGTACCATAAGCATGCTATTTTAACAAACTTATCACCAGAAAGGAATAGGGAGTAGTTATTGGTCATTTTGCGGTGATTTTGGTGAGGGAGGTGAGATACCCTTGTCTCTTACTCGCTGCATCATTGAGGTTTTTGGTGCTGGGGGTATTTGGGTTGGTGATGAAGTTGCTGGTGGCACTGGTATGTCTACAACTTTGGGAATAGTAGATGAAGGGGGGAGGGTAGTTGGTTCAGGAGTTATTGGTGAGCTAGACTCTTTTTTAATTTCTAAAATTGGTGATGTGCTGCTTATTTCTGTAGCGGAGCGATCAATGACGATGGGGGTGAGCGGTTTGGGTTTGGCAGCTCTATCTTTAATTGTTCTCACGATAAGCCAAGCGACTGCGAGGATAAAGAGCCAACTTCCGGCAAATAAAATTAAAAGTGGGAGAGATAATTCTCTAGTTTGCAGCATAGTTTTTAGCATCTCCCATACAGTTTCGTCAGGAGGAATCTCATCAACTGCAGAGGTGACTTGTCCTTCCAAAGAATTGATCTCGTCGCTGACGCCACTTCCAATGCCAGGTTGTGGGGTGTTGTTGCCTGTCTGCTGGTTTGAAATATCACCACCCTTTGATTTGTTGTAAATAGACGAAACAGTTCCGGTGTAACCTGCTGCACAAGTGCTACTACTGACATTAGTGGCCAGACGACAGCTACCAGAAAAGCACCGAAGGTTCGTTGCACAATCGGAATTCTGAGTGCAGGCCGAATTACATGATTGTGAAATTGTTACCAGATCCGACTCTAGTGGTTCCTGACAAGATGTATTGTCTGGATTTTGGGGATGACGGCATGCTCCTTCAAGACAAGCGAATCCAGCTGCGCAGTCTGCATGGCGAGTGCATTGTTCGTTGCACTGAGCGAACGTGGTTTGGGAGGCAGTTTGTTGCGATTGGACGGTAAGCTTAGTTGAGCAATACTCACTTGAGATGTTTGTTGCCAGCCGACAACGACTGGTGCCCGAGACATCCACGCATCGGTGATTTATTGGACATTCTGAATTGTCGGTGCACGTCTCATTGCACTGTGCGGTGCTGTTTGGATCTGGTGCAGGAGCTTGGCCTGCGGCAACAGTAGTGGTGGAAGTGGCCGGTTCGCCAGAGATATGGTAAATGATTGTTTCAATATGCGTTAATTCATCTTTGAGTGGCTCTGAACCATATAGAGATGCAAAAGATTCTTCTACATCAAAATTAAATTCTATGGTCCCACCGTGCCGAGGTGTGAATTCAATCTCAAGAAAATCTGTAGCCGCCGTCGTGCTATATCCTGCTGATTCCTCCTGAGGGAGCGCTACAACGCCAACTAAGTAGCCATCATTGGTACGCTCGGTTTCTAAGAATGCAGTTTTGAGACCGGAACTTTCAAGGACTTTGATACCCAAATTGTCCGCTGCATTTGACACGACATTAAAAACTAATTGCACCCCATGAATTTGTGCTCCTGCAGTATCAACAGAAAAAATAACGCTTGATGGAACACCTTGTGACATCGCACCAGTCGTACTTCTTGAGGAAACAGTGACTAATCCAACATCCACGGACGCTTCTGGTTGTATATACTGAGTTTCTCTGAGGGGTTTTTGCAAATACACGAGACCGAGTGCGCCACAAATCACAAGGAGCGTTGAGAGTACAATGCTTATGGTTTGCCAAGGACTTACGCTTTTTGACGATATGGTGCTCCGATTATCGGAAGAAGCGGTGGAGTTTGATGTTGTATTCATAGGGCAGGGCTAAAACTAATCAAAAAAGAGTATCCTGAGCCGGAGCATTCGTATAGATTTCCTCAAGACATGAAGTAAGCGTGTCATTCATGGTAAAACCGCAATTTCCGTCTGCTTGGCGCTCACACGTTGCATCTCTGTAGCAGCCATACTCGGCACGCCACTCGCAGGTGCTTACTACATCTTCAGAATCTGTAGGAACACAGAGCTGACTACTACAACCACCACGCTTGCAGCCTGAGACAGTCGTGACCGTTGGGGAAGGATAGGGATTCACTTGAGGTTTTGGACTAAAATCGAGCGTGTATAAAAATCCCACAAAACCAGAGATCAAAAACACTATTGCCAAAAACAGCAACATCCTCGACACAGCATCGCCAGTTCTCGGATCGATAGATATCATATCTCCATACTACACAATATATGCGACTACTTCTAGTGAAAGTGTGGGAGACTTTCCTATTTTCATTACACAATGCTACAATGAAGTGTACTTTTTAAAAGTAGGGGGAGTATCTATGTCTGAAACCGAACAAGTCGTACGAAAAGCTATTGTCACCGATGCTGGTTTTGCCAGTCGGTATTTGCCGATCACAAAGACCGTACCCAAAGCCATGTTGCCATTTGGAAATCGACCAATTATGCAGTTGATCGTTGAAGAATGTGCTCAGGCGGGAGTGCAAGAAATTATCATCGTTGCCACCCCAGAAGGTAAACCAATTTACGAAGATTATTTCAATAATAGTGTCAATAGAATTAGGAAACAGCTTGCAACTCAAGGTAAAGAAGATCGATACGAGCCAGTTCAACACATTTTAGATTTCCCCAAGATAGTCGTGATCACTCAAGATGAAAGTTTGCCGTATGGAAATGGCTCCCCAGTTGCATCCGCGCAGCGATTTGTAGAGGGCGAGGAGGCATTTTTAGTCCTGTATAGCGACGATATTGTTTTTGGTGAGCATGGCGATGCCAGAAGCATGGTCGACACCTACATGCAAAACCGAGATGCCGACGCAATTATCATGGCGCAAGAAGTCAGCCCTGATGTAGTTGATAAATACGGAATTATTAGTTTCAAAGAAGGTTCTGACACCGATTTGGCAAATATTATCGAAAAACCAGACAAAGGGACCGAGCCATCACATCTGGCATCATACGGTCGATATTTATTGAAACCATCAATTTTTGAACACCTCATCCCCGTAAACACAGGTAAAGACAATGAGCTATGGACGGTCGACGCTATCACTCAAGTCGCGAGCTCCGGCCGAGTTCTCGTTGAGCGCACCCGCGGAGAATGGATGACCACCGGCGACCCAGAAAATTACTTCAGGGCCCATCTACAATTTGTGATGCGAAATGAGAAGTATGGGCACAAAGTTAGGGAATGGGTTGCTGAGCTAGGACAGTAGACACTGCTTCAACAAATACTCATTTTCTCAAACAATTCTCAACAAAAAAATATAGTATACTGACTATACGCACAACATTTACAGTCAAGTGTGGGGGGTAACAGCATTTTCCTCAACACTTTGCCAACGGGCAATGGAGCGTTCTGTCACACTGTGGTGTGCCGGACATCCTACCCACCTGATATTCGGGGGGAAAGGAGTGCCTCTCACACTTGGCTGTCAATTATTTCTTTCCAGATGGTATACTATTGCTTTGTTAATCGTGAATAAACGAAGTGATTTTTGAGTGGCAAACGGTACGAGCTGCGCAACCTCACATTCGCCAACACGCAGCCACTGCCCAGGTAGTTCAGTGGCAGAACGCCATCTTGGTAAGATGGAGGTCGAGGGTCCGATTCCCTCCCTGGGCTCAAGCTCTTTTAAAACGAATACTGTGTCGCCGGTGATTGAAATGGTTTTATTAGAGTTTGTTGAATGTCTCGACAGGAAAACTAGAAGATATTGAAGCGAAGAGGAGAGACATTCCCCAAGCGAAGTGTTGCTGAGCGCAACTCTAATAAAGCCATTTCAATCACACCACACCACGCCAGGTTACCCAAGCGGTCAACGGGGGCAGACTGTAAATCTGCTGGCTTACGCCTTCGTAGGTTCGAATCCTTCACCTGGCACAGTTTGAGAGAATCGACCACTTAAATGGTCCATGCCATCTTAGCTCAGTTGGTTAGAGCGCCTGTTTTGTAAACAGGAGGTCCGGGGTTCGAATCCCCGAGATGGCTCAGAGATTAGTTGTTTCTGGCTGCTCAGGTGCCATGATAACTGTTTTTGGAAGGAACTGAAAAAGTTCATGTGCTTGAGTATTGATTTTGTTTATCATAGACCCAATGGAGATTCCTCGCTTCCAATCTGCGGTCCCATCAATTTCAGCAGGTGGTTGTACAGGAAGCTTTTCAGCTTTACTTGTCCGTTTCTTTTTGCTTTTAAGATAATCTTTCAGCAAATTGAGTGTGTTTGTTTTTAATGATTCTGCTTTCAATTGAAGTTGTTCCAAAGCTTCTTTTTCCTCTGTAGTACTGACTTTTTCCACCACAAAGAATCCACTCTGGCACGCTGACAAGATGTCTGCATATACACCCTCCAGCGTTGCAATATTGGGAATCTGTCTCAATTGGTCTCCATTAAGTGGGGGAAAGAGAATAGCTTTACCGCATCTATGCGATTGAGTGCTCTGTTTATGAGTGCTGAATTGCTTTCAATAGGTACTTCTCCCATATGGGGAATCCTAAGGAGTCTGTCTTTAAGAGGAGGAGCATCTTGTGTTGGGCCTGTTTTAGATTCAAACATATTTTCCTTAGTAAATTACAATTCATCTCATATAATACAGCAAATGAATCTGTTTTTACATTCTTGCAAGTAGTTTTTGGTATCAAATCTCACTCCTTCTTATCAATCTGATCCAACTTCAACCCCTTCACCCCAAAATACACCACCAGCGCAATCACAATAAAATCGATCAAAACGGTCAAAAAACTTCCAAAACGAATCTCAATTGGCCCGACGGACAGCGCGGCAGCTGATAAATTCTCAGTTGACCCCAGAAAAATGCCTAGAATTGGATTGATAATGTCGGTTACCAGAGATGTCACGACTTTAGACACCGCGCCTCCCAAGAGAAATCCAACGGCTAGTCCCATTACTCCTTGTTCGCGGATAAAGCTTATGAAACCGTCGACGGGAGATGTTTTTTTAGTACCTTCAGTTTTTTTATTTTTCATGCTTGATTTGACTCCTTATTTATTGATCATACTAGCATATCACTTTAGCATTTTTCTCAATAGCAAAAAATTAGACCATCTGGTATACTTCATACTCTTGAAATAGAAAGACACTATGGCAAAAGCAAAAAAAGGACCACGACAAGCAGCAGGACTCAAATGCATGACCTGTGGTGCGTTCGGCTACATCACTGAATACAATAAAAACAACGAGCGTCTCAAGAAGCAGACTTCTGGTGAGGACACATTTCCCATCAAAAAATACTGCAAAGTGTGCAGAGCTCACTCTGACTTCACGCTTTCGAAGAAGTTGAAATAAGTTTCACAATCTCTTTGGTTCCATCCAAGAATAACGACTCAAGTCTGAGCGCGTTGTGCTGTGCTTTCTCAATCCAAGACTGAGATTTTCCCGCAGAAGACATCAAAACATTAAGTTGCGGCACGATAGCGTCGATTCGGGCCTCGCGGGCGATGCTTTTTTGTTCAAAAATTTCTCTAATGTGTTCCTCCCACACGCCCCATTCAGGAAGTGTTAGCAAGAAACTACCCGAAGCCGCGGCGTCATATGCCATGTCTCCCGATGGCTTGGTGATGAATCCGTGTGCCCACGGGAAGCCGTATTCGATCAAAAGTTCGTTGGCGTCGACGATTTGGGGGTGGTAAAGTAGGCGTAATTTTGCAGATTTGTCCATGTCACTTGAAATTGATACACGGTGCTTTTCTGCGAGTTCGAGCACAAGGTCGTGTATATCGAGGTGGGTGGAGGCGTAGACGAGGATCTGAAACTTGGACGGTCGGCGACGGAGCTCGGGTAAGAGTTGGTCCAAGAGCTTGGTGATCTCTTGTTTGTTGGTGCCGAGGCCGCCGGTGGTGATACAGAGTTTGAGCGGACCACTGCGCCACGGGTGTTTTTTAGCTCGTGCGCGAATAATGCGGGGATCGATCGGGGGGCCGGTGACGTGGATACGGTTCGGGTCGGCTTTGATGTTTCTGACGGCCGCAATCTCGAGGAATTCTAATTTGGTAGGTTCGTCAAAGACGCAGTACTCCATGCTGGAAAGTGCAGCGTGATCGACGTACTCGGGGCGGACGTGGGGATCGGTGATGACTTGGACGACTTTTTTCCCCTGGGCAGCCAAAATATTGCCCGCGGCTATATGCAAAGACAAAATTGTCTTATTTTTTGGTATTTTTTCGGTTAAATAGAGAAGTGGTGGGGTGATGCCGTCGAGGATTGGCAGTTTTTGGCGAGCAAATGTGTCTACAAAATCTTTGAGAAGCTTGAGGATTGGGTTGCGGGCGAGTGTTTTTCCGATAGTTTCTGTCAAGACAATCGTGGACCAGTTGTCGTGCGAAACGTGATTGGTGGGGTCAACCACCCAGGCTTTTTTGGGATTGATTGTGGATTTCCAAATTTCTGTAGCAACCGCGACTGCCATCGAGTAGTGCGCGCGGGAAAAAACAACATCTGGGATGGTTTCTACCTCTGGATAGCCCTGAAAACCTTTGAGGTCTTCTTTAAACGATGCAGAAACCGTGACGATCGGAACATCGGTTTCCTCGAGGAATTGACGGTCTTTTTTGAGTGTTTGTACAAGAATTGGATCGTACAGTTCAGGCATGGCAGTAGGTATATAGTAGCTGACTTGAGGGCGGGGAGCAAGTAGTGACGCATCACCCGAACGTCAATTGCTCGAGGAGCATTGGCAACGTATAATGCAACAGTGGTCATGCTTGATTCCCTCAAGCACACCAGAAAATAGGGCCGTGATGTCAATGGTTAGCATGGAGGTCTCCAAAACCTCTCGTGGGGGTTCGAATCCCTCCGGCCCTGCAAAATACATAGAATAGCCTTCTTTTGTACTTGATAAATGACTCATTTATGCATATAATAGCCTTATGCAAACACAAACTACTCAAATAAGAGTTACACTACCTGTGCAATTACAAGGTTACTTACAGACCAAAGCTAATAAATACGGTCTTAGTTTATCAGCTTACATCAGAAATTTAGTGATAAATGATGTTCAGGATGTAGACTACCCTGTTTTTGAAATGTCGGACCGATCAGTTAATGATCTTCGAGAGGCAGTCGAAGCAGAAAAAGCTGGGGAGTTAGTTCAGACTAATAACGTTAATCAGTTGCTCCAGGATTTATAGAAATGGAAGTTTCGTTTTCTCCTAAATGCCTGAAACTATTACAAAAAGTTAAAAAAAGTGATGCTCAGTTATTTGCAAAAATTCAAAAGAAATTGGTGTTATTTGGTCAGAATCCAGATCACCCATCATTACGTCTTCACAAATTGAGTGGAGGGCAAAAAGAAAGTTGGAGTGTTTCTATAGATATGACCTATCGATTGCTTTATTACTATGAGCAAGATAAAAACCTGACTAAGATTGTCTTTTTTAGTTTTGGAACTCATGAACAAGTGTATAAATAGTTTCCAACATCCTCTACTATTCCCTGCACAAACGTGTGGAGTGTTCAAATTAGGTAACCAAAAACTTACAATTCCAACTCATAACTGCTATTGTTGTATCTATGACACAGATATCTCCTGAAACTATTGCAAATATGCCCGTGGAGATGTCTTTGTGTCATCGTGTTTCAGGTTCTATCACTGAAACAATTCTCTTGATGCAGCTTTGCGGGCCTGGTGTGTTGATTAATTATTTGCTTTTAATACTCGCATATCTTTTTTGGCCGATAGTCATCATGCTTTTTATAGCAATTGTTTTAAGGGTGCGCAGACTTTTGAAGATGAAAAATAAAAGTAAAGATATCAGGGTATTGCTGATACTCATAGCTAGTTTATGCCTACTTTTTTTTGTAATGTTCAACTATACCTAAGTCAATTAGTTACAACATTTTCTACCCTATGGGCAACCTCACACAAAACAAACCATTCGAAACCGAAGTCAGATTTAGCATTCCCGATATAAATATTTTTCGACAATTAGTAGATTCCCTAAACTTAAAAGTAATAAAAGAATACGCATTTACCGATCACTACTACAAACCAGTCTCCGGAGCATGGAATAGTCTGGAAAAGACCGTGCGGATTCGCGTTTGGGAGAAACCACATTTAGCAACAGCCATCTATCTCACGAAAGATGAGGTGAAGCACGAAGATGGATTTTCATTCAAGCGGTCTCTGTATCCGGAAGGTAAGAAAAATATTTTTGAAGGAAGTTTGGAGGAATGTCGGCAGGTTCTCACCGATTTTGGCTTCAGAGAAGCGTATCACATTCAAAAAAAACAAGGGTATGTCTGGCAAGATACAGATCAAGAACTCGAGTTTTGTGCTGAGGAAACTGATCTCTTGGGTTGGACTGGTGAAATGGAGATTGATGGATCAGATCTTGAATACGTCAAGCAACGCATTGCCAAACACAAGCAGGTATTGAATTTAAGTGATGAGCAACTGAGTTACAAACCTCTAGCGGTGTTGATAGAGGAGCGATTAGCAGCTTAAGTTTCAACATCCTTGTTTTCTGTACTTTGATTCAAGTAATAAAAGAATGCTATTATTGATGGAATTATGTCAGAAGAAACCAGCGAACTATTAGAAATAGCAAAAATTGCAGCCGCTGACGAAGTTGGAAGGCAAGTTGAAAATGAGAAAAGGAGATTGGGGAGTAGGACCGTATTGTGTGGTTGGTTGCTAGATTTATTTGCGAATGATTCAAAAGTCTTTGACGATATTGTGCAACGAATTAAGATAAAAAAGGCTGAAGGTCCTGGAGCTGGACGCACAGGAGAAATGTTAGTGCAACTTTCTGCGATTTTCGATTTGGACTTTAGAGAAATTCTTGACGGCTTAGACCAAAACAATAAGCTCACAGAACAGTTTAAGCAAAAACTGAGGACAGGGTTGTATACTAATCTGAGCGAAATGTCCTTGCATGAGATTGCAGATAAAATCTACGAACGTTACGCTGCGAATGGTGAAAAATAGCTGAAAAAGATACCCCGTGGTTATTTCTCATTCTGCCAGCAACTGCTATAGTAATTTCAACAAGAAAGGCACCCATGACAAAAAAAGATTTTATGACCCTAGCTACAGTTGGTGTGGTGATGACTGCCGGACTCATGTCGATGCGACTCGTCTCTGGAGGTGAACGCACACAAACTGATGTTGCCGCTCGGCAGAAAACCAGAGAAGTTGTTGGTCAGGGCGTGACTGAGCACGTGAGTTTCGACATTGATGTATTTGAGTATGTGGCCAATAAAAGAACCCAAACCACGGGCAACACAGGTAGTATTTCAGTAAAAACTCTTTCCCCTGATGCACCTATTTCAAGTCTTGGTGTGAGAGTTGATGCTGTCCAATGGAGCGGCACTACGGCATTAGTCGAGGGACCTGCATTTATTCGATACGGCACTGCCACGTCCTCTGCAAATTTACGAGCAAAAATCCTATTGGTAGATCAAGACCACTACGATCCTGATCCAAATCCATATTTTGACATATTTTCCGTCCAACTCTGTGACGGTGATGAGTGCGAAACGCCTTGGATGCCGTGGGTGGTTGAAGAGGGGAATATTGAGATTAAGTAGGGCAGGTATATACTACCCCCATGCCAACCAAAAAAAATCTCTGGCTCGCAGGATCACTTTTACTCTTTGCACTGGTTGTTGGTTATCTCTTCAGTCCAATTCTATTTAATCTCAGTACGCAGTTGTATGACTGGAACGACTATCCGCTGATTGTTTGGATTATTGATCAGCATTTGGATCATGTTTTGGCGGGGAACTGGGGGCAGTTTTTTCAATCAAATATTTTTTATCCTTTCCAGGATACGTTGCTGTTTAGCGATTTGCTTTTGCCCAGCGCGTTGATTGCACTGCCGATCTACCTGGTTATTCCAAACATAATTACCGCATTTAATATCACGTTTTTTATAACGCTCTTGCTTAATTTTATCGCCAGTTGGCATTTGTGGCGGAAAACTTGGGATGGCCCACTCCTGTCGTTGGCAGCATTCGTCACGGCACTTATGCCGTTTGTGATTGTTAATACATCACATTACCAAATGATCACGCTGTGGCCATTTTTGTTTGGATTTTCGCACCTACTCAATAATAAATGGGGGAAGTGGCAGCCGTTTTGGCTTGGGTTTTGGACGAGCGTGACCTTTGTTTCAAGCGTATATTTGTCGATTTTCTTGATGTACTGTATTGGAATTTGGGCGTTGGTGCAACTTTTGGCGGAGCGCGAGGATTTTGCGAAAAATTGGAAAACTTGGTTGCGGTGGGGGAGCATATTTGTACTGACAGTTGCTGTTTTGGCAGGTCCGTTTATGTATAAATATTATGCAGTACGGCAATTTTATGATGCGAAGCGGGATTTTGGTGAGTATGTGAATTATTCTGCAAGTATTTTTGACTATGTTTCAAACTCGAGTTACCAAAGTGTGCTTTCTAACACTGCACTTTTCCAGCGATGGAATCGATTACTAGCAACAGCGGCCGGGGGATTTTTCCCAACATTTATCTTGAGTGCGCTGGCGGTGTGGAATTTTGTTATTTTCAAGAAGAAAAAACCACTGCAGTTTGGAATTGGGTTGCCAATGAATCGCTCGACATTATTTTTCCTGGCGCTGGCAATTTCAGGACTTATTTTCTCTCTGGGACCACGTCTGCGGGTAGGTTCGGTGTATATTGGTCCGCCGTTACCGTATGCAGTTTTATTAAAATTTATTCCGATATTTGAGCCGATTCGTGCAACATCCCGTTGGTCATTATTGTTTTTTATTGGTGTGATTTTCTTTGCGCTTCTAGGCCTGAAAAAAGTATTGAAAAAAATAGATGTAAAATGGCACGCACCAGTAATAGGGCTTGTGTTGCTCGTTTATTTTGCAGAAGCACTCCCCGTGAATCGCACCTTTGAGCCCGCCACACCAGAAAGAGCGATCAGTACCCATCTCAAACCACTCTGCGACGACGCTTCGGTCCTTCTTGAGTATCCAATTTTATACAATCCATATGGCGACGGCAGAGGAATTTTCATGATGCTCCAGCACTGGACAGGCATTGTGATCGATGCCACAGATCATAACTGCAATGTAGTGAATGGCTACAGCGGGTATTCTCCGGATGCGTACAACGAATATCATATTTCTGTAGACGAGAGTCTGAACACAACCAACACTGAGGCATTCCAGGAATTATTAGAAAAAAGAAATGTGGAGCTGCTCAGGATTCATACAGAGAAACTCACGGCAACGCAATCAGGGACACTATCTGAATGGCGGGAGAAAACAAATGCCGAGGAGGTTTTTGAGTCTGAGGATGAAATAATATATGCGGTGGGTGAGGAATCCAAGTAAGGTTTTATGAAAAAATACAGTTTGTGGCTTGTACCAGAGAACAACGTCTACCAAGAATTTGAAACAATAATTTCTGAATTTGCTCAAAAAACAGGCTCTCCTACTTTTACTCCACATATGACGCTGCACGGACCTGTGGAGTCCACTGATGAGCAAGTAGTTGCAGCAGTCACCGAAGCCGCACAGAATATGTCTCCGTTTGTGCTCGAAATTGGTGACGTTGAGTGTAGTACGACCTATTTTCAGTGTGTTTTTGCCAGACTTAAAACAAGTGCTTCACTGCTCGACGCACATTTGAAGCTGAGAACTGCGTTGAATTTTCAAGATCCACACGTTTTTATGCCGCACGCAAGTTTGGTCTATGGTGATTTTGATATGACAGAAAGGGTGCGGATTGCTCAAGAAATTACCGTGAAAAATAAAGCATTCGAGGCGAGAGCAATTACTATTGTCAGAGCAGATTCTGGAGATCCAAAAGAGTGGGAAGTTGTAGAACGAGTGGCACTTACGTAAAAATTTCAAACGGATTACGTACGCTAATTTCTTCATACTTCTGTAAGTGCTTAATATTATCCGTTGCAAGTTCTCGAATTTTATTGCTGAGAGCTGTTGCGACTAAATACGCATCAAATACCTCTGCACCTGTGACATTATATTTTTGAACTAGTTCCAGCGCCAACTCCTGAGTTTCAAAAGTGGGATAAATAATCAATCCGTGGTCGGTAATCTTGCGAATTGCAGTCACAGCTTCATCGGCTGGGAAGGGGTTTGGAAATTTTTGGTGAGTTAAAATACGGATTGTTTCAAAAATATTTTGTTGCGCGAAAATGATTTGTTTTTGAGATTGTAGAAATTCTTGGGCACCCATCTGCTTGGGGGATGAGGTGCGCTATCAGTACGAGGCGTTAAAAAAGGTTTTTGTACAGTGGGTCTGAAATTAAATCATCTCTTACAAATTCCATTCAACCTTCTTACACAATTCAATTCAACTCAGGACATACTACACCCATGAAAGTAACCAGCCACTCATTTGCTCCCGGAAGTTTTCTGAGAGAACGATACACCTGCAGAGGTGAAAATAGAAATCCTGCGTTTGATATTTATGATTTCCCACCAGAAACGCTCACGCTTGCGCTGATTATGGTTGATTTAGATTCTCCGTATGAACCCGCACATTGGCTACTGTGGAACATGGACACCGGAACACCAAAAATATTTGAAGATAATATCCCTTCAGAAGCTAGTCAAGGGACGAATAGTTTTGGCGATGTCGGCTATACGGGTCCCTGTCCAACAGACACCGTTATCCATCGATATGAATTCCGGTTTTTTGCGCTCAAGGACGAGTTAAACATTGGTGAAAATTATGAAAAGCACCAGCTGGAAACGGAAATTGAAAACTCCAAGATCGACATGACTTCGGTTATTGTGAAGTACGATGGCGGGCATTAATAGTTTTCGCGTAATTTACAAAAAAATTGCTTTTGCTGATATACTCTTGTTCATCATGAACAACACCTTCCTTCTTGCATTCGCTAAACAAACTGCCAAACGCGCTGGCGATATCGTGATGACGCACTATGACAGCCCGGCGCTTTCTAATTTTAAAACTGATAAAGCAGGACGTCCCAACACGGTCACCAAGGCCGACGAGGAGTCAGAACAACTTATTGTTAGGGCGATTCAAGCTGAATATCCAAGCCATGGCGTATACGGTGAGGAGGGCACTAATCATAACCTCGATCGTGAGTTTGTGTGGTATGTGGATCCAATTGATGGCACTACAAATTTTTGGCGGCAAATCCCTTTATTTGGAATTTCAATCGGGTTGGTGCAAGATAAACACCCGATCCTTGGAGTTTTGTTTTTTCCTGCACTTGATTTGATGGTTTCTGCTTACAAGGGCGGTGGTGCGCAAGCAAATGGGAAGCCTATTTCTGTTTCAGATCGCTCATTGGATAAAGGGCTCTATTACATTTCAACCGCAGAGTCCAGAGACGGGCTGCGTTTCCCTAAAGTAGGCGCGAAAACGGGCTGGATACGTGCGATTGATGCGAGTAGTTTTGAGTTCGCCCAGATCGCAATGGGAAATGCCGAGTGTTACACATTTGAAGGAATGCAACCTCATGACATGGTGGCAGGAGTGAGTATCATCACAGAAGCAGGAGGCACGGTCAGTGATGAGCATGGCAAGCCGTGGACCACTGACTCATCGATAATCGTAGCCACGAATGGCGCGATTCATGATGAAGTGTTGTCTTTGATGCAGTAATGTAATGCAACTCAGTAGCGCAACTCAGTTTTTTGCGATAACATTTAAAAAAGCTTCACCGTACCGCTCCCACTTCACCTCACCCACACCTGATATATTCAACATTTCTTGTTTATTTTTTGGTTTTTCATGCGCCATTTCGAGCAGTGTTGCGTCACTAAAGACCATGTAGGCGGCAAGGGAGTTTTTCTGGGCAAGTTCGAGCCTGGTTTCTCGCAATTTTTCGTAGAGCGGGTTTTTGAAATAGTCTTTTTTGGGCTTTTTCTTAGAGCGCTTCTTGCTTGCTTTGCCTGCGCTTTCTTGCCTTTCAATAAAAGTATCGAGCAGCACCAACTTGACTGGTTTTTTCTTTTTGACCACACTTATGCCTTTTTGGGTCACCGCCAATGATTGATTTTTTGCAAAATTGACTTCGATAATTCCCTGATTTTTAAGTTGCGCCAGATAAAAATGCCAAGAAGCGAAGCTGACCTTGCTGCTAGATTGGGTGAGGGCCGAAACAAGTTGAATTGTGTTGGGTTCATCGCCAGAACTCATATCTGTGAGGTGAGACAGAATGCTTTCGGTGATCTTGGTGCCATTTCGGGTTGGATAGGGGTTTTCGCAGACATCACAATTACCGCAGTTTTTTGGGTATGTTTCGCCAAAATACTGGAGTAAGATCTTGCGTCGACAAATGACACCTTCCGCATACTCTTTCATTCGTTCGAGTTTTGCGAGCTGGAGTGCACCCTGCTTAACGTCAATAAAAAATTTCTTAATCATTTCAACGTCAGCGTAGGTGTAAAAGAGGAGGGCTTGTGCGGGTGCGGAGTCTCTACCGGCTCTACCGATTTCTTGGTAGTAGCCTTCGATGTTTTTGGGTAGGTTGTAGTGGATCACCCAGCGCACATTTGACTTGTCGATACCCATGCCAAAAGCAATGGTAGCACAGATAATTTGGGTCTTATCGCGCACAAAGCTTTTTTGAATTTTCGACCGGTCTGATGATGACATTCCAGCGTGGTAACTGGCGGCAGTGAGGCCAATTTGTTGTAGTTTTTTGGCAATGGTTTCTGTTTTTTTGCGTGTCAGACAGTAGATAATTCCTGATTGCCCGTCTTTGTCACTGAGAAATTCTTTTATTTTTTCAACTCTTTTTTGGCCCGGCAAAACGGTTAGTGAAATACCTGGTCGGTCAAAAGAATCGATCAATTCTAAAGGATTGGTAAGTTCTAGCTGAGAAATTATGTCTTTGCGCGTTATTTCATCTGCAGTGGCGGTGAGAGCGATGATTGGCGTTTTGGGAAAGAGCGCTTTTATCTGAGAAAGTCTGGTGTAATCTGGCCGAAAATCGTGTCCCCAGGCAGAAATACAGTGCGCTTCATCGACAGCAAAGAGTTTTGGCTGAATTTTTTTGATAATTTTAATAAAATCAGGCGTGATCAGACGTTCTGCTGAGACATAGAGGAGTGTGATAGTACCCTCAAGTACGTCCGCAATTATTTCACGTTGTCGTTCGGGGAGAATGCTGCTGTTGAGGTATTCCGCAGCGACCCCATTTGCGCGCAGTGCATCGACCTGATCCTTCATAAGTGCGATCAGGGGAGAAACCACAATTGTCGTTCCCCCAAGGACGAGCGCTGGAATTTGATAGCACATTGATTTTCCGCCGCCTGTAGGCATGATCACTAATGCGTCTTTTCCTGCTAAAACTGCGCGAATCGCTGTCTCTTGCGTTGGATGAAACGCTTTATATCCAAAAATTTCCTTGAGGAGATTGTGGGCATTCTGAAATTGTTTTTTGACGCTGAGTTTGGGCATGAGCTGTCATTGTACTGCATGTTTCTTACAGATTGCCTACAGGTGTTGCTCCAGAGGTGTATAATACCAGGCGTGATAAGACCAGAACGAAATCCAGAACTCGAGCAAACCTTAGAACTTGGCGTAGCCTGTGTATTGCTGTGCCAGATAGATGGTGAGACGCATATAGTATTGACGGCTGTACCTGATGAAGATCATAAGGAATCAAAAAAACGCGAACGAATGATAGGTGAGGATGAACCAGCTGAGTTCACACAACTGAAAGCCAGCATGCTCTGCCTACCCACAGGTGCATGCGATCACAAAGAAGAATCCCCTGAGGAAGCTATTCAACGCGAGGTAGGTGAGGAGCTTGGATTTCAGCTTGATGAAAAGAAACTCCGCAAAATGATCATTCGCACTTTTATTCAACAACAAAGAGACGTATCGGAGAAACGCAATGGTACTCACCATATTCAAAAATCTGCACTATTTTTGATCGCAGGTTACTATTACACGCTCAACGATGAGGAGTGCCAGGCAATTTGTGAAAATATGGCGAAGAGCGGTCGACAAATTGTCACAATTTCTCAGGATAAACTAGATCTACTGAGTGAGCACGACGTGCGCCCTGCAACACTTGCTGCGTTGCGAGCATATGCAGGCCAAGATAAGCCTAAGGCGCGCGCCATACAAAAAGTTTCTCCTCCAATAGAAGCACCTCCCAAAAAGACAGAACGAAGGTTTGATATTCCAGCTGATATTCAAGCTGACACGATTACTGCAACCAATGGCCGACTAGTGGGTGTTGGACACTATTACGTAATTGAGAATGGATCACTCAAGCGACAGGAAGCTACTTTTAAAGTCCCTGAGAACAGTGACAAGATACCTGAGTTTACCTATCGAAAACCAATAGTTGGTAACGACCCGTTTAATCCAGATGAAGGCGTGTACGAAGAAGTAACCCGAGAGGGTTATATACCACTCAAGATTGTTTGGAGCGCGTATCGTGGTCCCAATCACTGGCATAAACCCGATAACGGAATTTTTTGCGCAAAGAAGTTTGGGGAAAAGTGGGAAACAAGGTATTTTCCGCAACAAAGTGTGCCAGCAACAATGTGGATGGCAGCACAACAAATTTTAAATGAAGTATAGTACTGAATAATGCTCTTATTACTTTTTTTGTACGCCACGCTCTGCTTAGTTGCCGGCTACACCACCACCATCAAAAACCGCAATCCCTACGGTCACGCATTTTGGTTCCTTCCGCTTGGGGTGTTTGTGTGGGGAGACGCGCTGGTGTTTGGCTTATTTTGGATGGTTGTCACGGCTGGCATCTGGTTGTGGGGATCTTGGCAGGTGTTGGCGTTTGTATACTCACTTTTTTGGTTGATTCGCTCTCTTGGAGAGGTGCAGTATTGGCTGCTGGTACAATTTTCATCACTCAAGCGCGAGCCACCAGAGAATCATGTTCTTTTTCCATTCATCAAAAGTGACGCGGTGTGGTTTATTAATCAAGTGATTTGGCAGTGTGTGGCAGTTTTGGCGGGGGTGGGGGTGTGGTTTTCGATTACAATGGTGTGATGACCTCGCAACTATTTTTTCTTATTGTTCTTGGAATTGTGTCGTTGGTTTTGGTGGTGCTTCTGATCCGGATGATCATCTACGCCAGTGTTATGGTGCATGGGGCGGTTTTTGTGCGCTCTGATCAAGCTTTTATTGATGCGGTTTTGTATGAAGTAGCACGATCAAAGCCTAAAAAAATTATTGATCTTGGTTCTGGCGATGGAACGATTGTGTTAGCGCTCGCTGAGCGAGAGCACGCCGTTGATGGCATCGAAATCAACCCAATTTTAGCCTGGAAATCACAAAGAGAGGTGCGAAAAAGAGGACTTTCTGCCCACATTTATAGAAATTCTTTTTGGAATGTTACTCTTGAGCCGTACGACATGGTGATTGTGTATGGCACGACGTATCTGATGCCAAAACTTGAGAAGAAATTATTGGCGGAATTGCGACCTGGGGCGGTGGTGGCTTCTAACTATTTTGAGTTTCCGGGGTGGGAGGTGCGGGAGTCTCGGGGGAAGGTGCATTTTTATAGTAAGATTGATAGCTAGGAAAACAAATGATGGATGGATTAAAACCAATTGACGGCAGAGTCCTTGATCGTAAAAGACTCAGCAATAGTCCTGATCTAATTAACCAATTGAGTGATCGCAATGTTGGTCTTTCTACTCAAGATTTCAGCAAATTAGAGAGCTTTATCAAGGGCACTCCTGGTTTTTTGGACACAATGTTTCAGGCAAATTGCAGTACTCATGAAAATCCGAATATAATCTTTGAGCATGGCGCCAGCTATTGTTCTCTGCTCGTTGCGTCAGACGAGGAAGGGAATGTAGTGTCTTTACATTTGCCAATTGTTGGGTACAGTAAATTAGAGATCGAGCAAGAATTGAATTTAACTGGATTCATACCGCTGCTAAATGAAAATATTGCGTCTAAGAGAACTATATTCATTACGGCAACTGGTGCGGGAACGACGATAGAAGAAAGAGCAGAATTAATTAGAAATTTAGAAGAAATTTTTGGTCAAAAAGTACGTTTTTTATTTTTAGAACGCGAATCTCGTACCAGCGAGCAGGTTTCACTTCGATCAAAACTAAGTCTAATTGTTCGCAATTTATTTCAGGGTCGCACAGATGAAAACCTGAGATTGAGGTCAATTAGTAATGTTTTTATAGTGCCATCAGTGTGCTCAACAACTGGCAAAACAGAAATTATAATTCCCAGTTATCCGAGGGGGCGAATTGATCAACTGAAATCTGCAATAGGTGATATAAAAATGAAGCTATATCGAAACTAAGCTTGTCTCAGTGTTATGCTTGGACTCTCTCTAATCCTCATCATTGTCGCCGCACTTATAGAAAACAGCAATAAACTGAGTTGGCTCTTTTAATACGATTATTTATTTCTTTTGCTAGTTTCTAAAACTTATCGCAACACATATGCTCGCGATAGCGAGCACTATCTGCGCAACTGTCAGCCCAATCATTACTTTTTCAGTATACTTAGTCGACTTATTCAGATCTTGAATTGCGCTCACCACTCGCTTGCTTTGGTATACATTTGCATCTAATATCGTTTGTAGTGTGAAGTTGGACTCAACTATTGCTTTATTAGCCAAGATGACCCTTTTCTGTTCATCTAGAATACATTGGTTGGCTAAATCATCCAAATTAGTAAGTATATCTTCAACTCTCCTTACTCCGATTATCTCAGCATTCCTCTCAGAAACTGTTGTTCTTGTCATTTTTCTCCTTTTGAGCATTTTTGACGATGTGCTCTCACGTAATACTAAAGTCGTTCTACGTGTGTTTATCTGAGGTTGTCAACCTTCACAAATTTTTACTTCGGTGCAAAAATATTCTCCCCAAAAAACCCAAACAAACCCCAATCAAATGACCCACTCCAATCCCTTTTGCACGATTGTATTAGGGTCTGGGATTTGGTACAAATGACAGCACATGTACCAAAGAATACACGAAACAATCAGCGTCATTGGCGTCTACAAAGAAGCGGCCTTTGTGCCCAAAAAATTCTTATGGAATAGTCGGGTGTATCGTGTTGACGAGATTACCTTTGTCACCAACGTCCGTGATGGCGGCGTCCAAAAGCGCATGTACTCACTCATTTCCAAGGGTAACGCCTACCGAGTTGTCTTCAACCGCGATGAAGAAACCTGGAAACTCGAGGAGGTGTGGTGTGACTGAAGACATTCCAGACCAAACATTCCTGCACGTCGATATCAACTCATACTTTGCGACACTCGCGCAACAAGAAACGCCAGCGCTCAGGGGCAAACCCGTCGGCATCATCAAGGATGTGGGTAGAACCTGCATCATTGCCGCGTCCAAAGAAGCCAAGAAATTTGGCATCAAAACGGGTGAACGCCTCAAGGACGCTCGTCAAAAATGCCCCGATATCATCACCGTCCCCGCCCAATTTGACATGTATCTTTCTGCGACGAAGGACCTAAAGCAACTATTTACCTCACTCGCGCCCGATGTAGAAGTCTTTTCACTCGATGAATCATTTATCAACTTCACCCCGCTCAGAAAACTCTATCCTTCTCCCCAAGAATTCGGTCTCGAGGTTCAAACACAAATCAAAAAAACACTCGGCGAGTGGGTAACCTGCAACGTCGGGATTAGCTACAATCGTTTTTTGGCAAAAATGACGGGTGAAACGTCCCCCAAGGGCAGTGTCACCGAGGTAACGCCACGCAATAGAGACGCATTGCTAGCACGAGTCTCATTTGCCGATGTCTGCGGAATTGGCATGCGACTCGAGAGAAAATTGCGATTACTCAATGTCACCACGCCATTTCAAATTAATTTTATAGAAAGAGAGACGCTGCTTTCACTTTTTGGCCCATTCTGGACAGAAGAACTCCAAAAAATGGCCAGAGGAGACGAGCCGCTGTTCCTCACCAGAATCGACCGCAACCCACACATGAAAAGCGTCAGCAGATCAATCACCCTTTTTTCCCTCTCCAAAGAGCACGATCATATTAAAAGAGTGCTCTACAATCTGGCAACCGAAGTCATGCACAAGGTGCGGCGGATGGACTTGGCGGGGCGTGTGATTGGCGTTTATTTGCGTGGTGATGGGCCTAATAGTTGGGGTACGTATGTGACGCTACGACGGCATATTAACCATCTTTCAGAATATTTTGATATTCTTTGGAATCAACTTGTCTCGCAGTGGAAAGAGCAGTTCCCGGTGATCAAGTTTGTGGTGTACTTAGGGCTACTTGAGCCGTTGCAACAAGTTCCTCAACCAATTTTGCCAGACTACTGGAAACAAGAACGCGTGGCGCGCGCGGTAGATTCGCTCAGTAAAAAATACGGATTATTTACCGTCAGATCAGGATTATTTTTGAATCAAGAAATTATTAAACCAGAAGTAACGGGCTACTTGGGTGATAAATTATATCAATTTATGGAGTGATACGGACCTCGAGGGATTACGTCTTAAATTTTGTTGTGAAAATTTAAAATATGAGGTATGTGCCATGCTACAATGCATCTCATGAGTAACTCAGAAATGTTAAATCAAAGAGATGAACTAGTTAGATCAACTGTAGAAAATTTGTACTTGCGTTCCCAATTACCAGCAGCAAGATGGATGTGGGAAACACACGTCCAAATTGTAGCCTTAAAAGCTAAAGAAATTGCCCAGAGAGTTCATGCCAGTTTAGAGCAGGTTGTATCTGCAGCGTTGCTTCACGATATTGCAGATACTAAACTGTTAAGAAGTGATGAAAATCATGATGTAGAGTCTGAACAAATAGCTCGAGATATTCTCTTGGAAGCTGGTTTTTCGGTGGATGAAGTGGAAGTAATAATTAGTGAGATACTTAAAACGCACTCAGCATACCCTGAAAATATGCCTAAGACATTAGAAGCTAAAGTTGTGTCAACTGCGGATGCTTATGGGCATTTAGGAACAAATTTTTATAACGACATGACTATAGAACAATTAAGACTATTTGGATTGGCGATGACCAATGAAGAGCATAGATTATGGATACTTAAAAAAATAGAGAGAGACTTTAATAGTAAAATCTTTTTTGAAAATGTCCGAGAAGAATTGACAGAAGCATACGAGACAATCAAAAAGAAATATTCCTGATTGTCAACTAAAAATTGTGAGCCTACAGAGAATCGAACCCCTAATTACTTAACAGTGCCAAGTACCGTGGTAATCAAACTCATCACTAAGCCAAACAGAATGGCGCCCAGGAGCGAATCAATAGTAAATCCAGGGACAAGTTCACTTGCAAGGAAGAGAAGTCCAATATTAATAACAATAGTAAACAACCCCAATGTCACAATCGTAATTGGGAGGGTGAGTAAAATAAGAATCGGCTTAACAATCGCATTCAAAAGTCCCAGAACCACCGCCACAACCAAAGCAGTTGTAAATGACGCAACGGTCACACCAGGCACAATATATGCCGCGACCATAACTACGAGTGCGCTGAGAAGAAGATTAAGAAGAATTGCCATATCACCACTATAGCAGAGTTTTGAGCTCATTGCCAATAGTTGTTGGCTCCCCATGACCGGGGTAACAGAGGGTGTCTGGATTTCTAGATGAGAGCAATTTGAGGGACTTTTTAAGATCCTCATGACTCGAGTATGAAAAATCAGTTCTGCCAACACCAGCTTTAAACAACGTATCTCCAACCAGCATAATTGGCTGATCAAGTGGCTCACCATGCTGTAAAACTTCCAAACACACGCTCCCGGGAGTATGCCCAGGTGTCTCAACATAAGAAAAACTCAATCCATCGCCAAAAACAGGTGTTTCTCTAATATCCAGCGTCAATTCAGCGGGAAGGACGGGGTCAACGGCCCGCCCCAGCCAATATTCAGCGCTCTGTTGCGCTTTATCAAGTAAAAAATGATCTGCAGGGTGCAAATACACCGGCAAATCATATGCCAACGCCAAGGAAAGCGTCCCCAGCACATGATCAAAATGCCCGTGAGTCAAGACAATAGCCGTTGGTTTTAGCCCAAGTACTGTAATTTGATCAGCAATAAATTCTCCAGCATCAGCAGGGTCGATAATGACCGTTTCCTGGGTTTCATCACAAGAAACAAGATAGCAATTTGTGCTCAAGTCCCCAAGTTCTAACGTGGTAATCGTGATCGGTGTCATTTACTAAGTCCTTTCACTATTATATAGTGTCTCTATATGAAACGCGAAAATCTCACAAAATTGCCCATGATTGCGATGATTTTAGTTGGCGCGCTGCTTTTAACAGGCTGCACAGAGCAGTCTCCACAACCATTGGCACCAGAGACAACGAATGGTGCTTCAAATTCTACACCACAAAATCAACCGACAAATCAAGCTGCTGAACCAAGAAACGTTCGCGAGTTCAAATCTGGCGAGTCTGATCCCGAGGTCATTCCCGAAGCACTTGAAGTATCTCCAGAATAGAGGAGAGCGATGAAGCCAATTTTATTACTCGACATTGATTCCACGCTACTTAATACCCATGAATTATTTCAGCGGTATATACGCCCTGCGATCATCCAGTATTTGGGTGTCACTTGGGAGGATTATAAAATTGCAGAAGACGACTACAGAACCACACTTGAGAAATCTACTGATTTTCACCCCGAAGAATACACCGCAAACATCGCTACCAAATTTCAGGTCGATTTAGAGGCAATTCGCGCATTTTTTGCCACTGAGCAATGGTACCGCCAGTCAATCTATGAGGATGTTACGCAAGAATTGCCAAAACTCAAAGAGCACTACCAATTAGGTCTCTATTCAGAAGGTCATGATTTTTTTCAATGGCAAAAAGTAGAGCTTGGCGGACTCACAAAGTGGTTTGATCCAGAGCTTATCTATATTCATCGTAGAAAAACTGCGCCAGAAGTTTTGGAACGATTACCTGAAAGCAGCATCTTAATAGACGATAAACCAGAATATGTAGAGGCATTTTCACGCGATCGGCAGCGAATTGGTGTGTGGCTCAATCGAAAATCAGGTGAAAAACACTCGACTTTGCAGACAATTGGCAACTTTCATGATTTTTGGAATATACAAAAATAAAACAGCTATAGAAGTACGCCCACAATCAATTCAATAATCGGCATAATCAACATTGAGATTGGCGAACTGCCACCACCCCAAGGAATCAAAAGCGCGAGCAGTACAAACATACCGTTTCGTCGCATAAATAATTCATACTCATGCGCGGTATCTTCTGGTAAGAGCGCCATCAGAATTTTACTGCCATCAAGTGGATGAATCGGGACTAAATTAAATACCGCCAGCATCACATTAAGAAACACAATGGTGCTGACAATCGAACCAAGAACCGCTGCGGTAAGTATTCCTACAGGCGGAATAACGCTCGCCAGCAATGAAACCACCACCGCCAAAATAATATTAGATGCAGGGCCAGCTAGCGCGATCAATGACGCATCCTTGACAGGATTACGAAGATTATAGGGGTCAAACATCACAGGCTTTCCCCAACCAAAACCAATCAGCAAAATTGCCAATGTACCAATGGGATCCAAATGCGCTCGAGGATCGAGGGTTACTCGACCTTGGTGTCTGGGTGTGGGGTCGCCAAGTCGGTCTGCCATCCAGGCATGTGCAAATTCATGAATTGTAATTGAGAGTACCAGTGCGCCTGCAACGATCACAAAGGCGAGCGGATTGGTAAAAAGTAGGCTCAAAAGCATAGAATGTTCATTATACCGCATTGATTGCACATATTTAAAGTGAATGGTACAATTACTCCTCCTCAGCGGGAAGATACTACCCAAGGAGGGAAGGACATTATGGCAAGTTTTGATTTCAAATTTCCAGCAACAGCACACATTGGCAACAAGGTGTCGCATGCAAAAAATCGTTCTAAACGAAAATTTAAGTACAATCTTCATACCGTGACAGTCATGGTAGATGGTCAAAAGCAACGACTTCGTGTGCCAACCAAGATGTTGCGCATGCTAAAAAAATCAGGCGTGACCACCCATTACCAGAACGTCAAAGACGACGACAAGTCATAAAATTTTCTGATTTTGGATGTTTTAAGCTCAACCGTTATTGTTGGATGCTTTTATGGACGTCTGACCATGGAGTTGGCGGTTTTCCTTCGATGCAGACGGTTTTGAGTTGGAGTGTGTGACGCGTGTTTGCACCGTGCTCAGCACCGTTATCCAGTACCGATACTTCTTGAATTTTCATTCTTTTCTCAATCCCGCTTATCTTGACCAGCGTCCAAAGTTCTGGCCATGGTTGAAATGCCCTGGTGGCGCGTTCGATTAGAAGCGCTAGATCATTGCATGATAAAAAGGCTTCTCGCAGAAGTTTGGAGATATTGTCTGGTGTGAGTTGTTGCTCTGATGTGTTTTCACCTTTCATAGCAGCGGTGATGAGCTGCCACGAAATAAATGCATCTTCTTTTTTAAGACGCCCTGCGATTGGCGTGGGGCTTTCTTGTGGTTGCGGCGTTGATTGGAGGGTGCCGCCTGCATGTTTCAGAATAATTTCTGCAAGTTCACTAGAAACGAGCTCAAAGCTGTGCTCGTAGTACTCATCTTGAGTCCAGCTCGGATCCACTTCAAACTCAATTTGAGACACAACTGGGCCTTGATCTAATTGCTCGGTCATTTCAATAACAGAAACCGCCGATGTTTCATCACCATAAAGGAGCGCAAACTGCGCCGGGGAACTCCCGCGCCAGCGGGGGAGATTTGACGGATGGATATTAAGTGGAGCTTGAGTAGGCCATTCCAGAAGCCACTGTGGTACCAGGTAGCCAAAGTCAACGACCAGCAGGTAGTCAGGGCGCGGTGTAGAGCCAGCTCCAAGAACTGCGTCTTTTACGCCATTGAGATTTTTCGAGACAAGGTGGATGTGTTTGTCAGAATCTTTAGCCCACTGGTGGACGGGGTTTGTGGTCAAAACTTGCTTGCGACCAACTAATTTTGGTTCTGGAGTGATGATGGCTGAAATCGAAAATTGTGGATGGTTTTCAAGTGCTTGAATGCACTGCAGAGTACGCTTGGTTGAGCCGGCAACGGCGATTGAAAGTGTCATAAAATGCTAAATTGCCTCGAGTATTGTTCGATCGATCTTGGAGTATGAATCAGGATCATCGGGCGATTGTAGATAAACGGGAATATCATATTTTAATGAATAATCGGTAAAAAGAATTCCATCAAGATGATCAACTTCATGTTGCACTACCCGAGCTGCAAAATTCTCAAATCGTTCTGATTTAGTGTGTAGTGAGTCATTAACTATGGTGTCATAGACCAGCTCAACCCATTGCCACCGTGGTACCGCACCCCAAAAATAGGGCATAGACATACATCCCTCAAGATCAGGATCATCTGGGTTGGCGCCAAAAACTTGGTTGGAACTGTGTTTTTTAATTCGTGGATTGATGTAGTGAGTTAATTTTCTGTTAAGATTCATCGTAAAAATTCGCCAGCTCTTATCGACCTGAGGTGCAGCGAGCCCAACTCCTCTGGGATTTCGAGCACTCGTGAGCGTTGCGCCGAGCTCATGTACGAATTGATGTAGCTTTTTATCGACGGTTTCGATCGGTTTAGCAACGGTACGCAAGGATTGATGGGGAATTGTGACGATTTTCATGATTTCTTACTCGAAGTGCTGTGAGTGATACTGTATTGTACCATTGTGAGACTACTCAGACTCTTCGATATCCTCTGGAAGCTGTTCTAAACGATCTCGTACGGGTGGATTGTCTGGAGTCAGATTTTCTAGAATAAATTGATACTGGGTCCGCGCATCGTTGTATCTCTCTTGTGCTTCATATATTTTTCCCAGTTCAAATCGAGCGTCTATGTAATTAGGTTTGAGCTCAACTGCTGTTTCGAGGGATTTCTGTGCGGTCTCAATATTTTCTGCACTCAGATCGACCATTGCGCGGTTGTAGTAGAGTTTGGCATCAGTTGGTGCGCGCTCAATTGCAGCTGACAGTGCGTCACTTGCTGATTCCAATAGTGATGGATCAAGTTGCGAGAGGGTGATTAATACTTGAGCGCGTGATTTATAAAAATTGAGATGATGAGGATTGAGGGTCAGCGCGATGTCGCTTGCGAGCACGGCATTTGTCGCAACTTCAGCTGCAGCAGATGCTTCTGATGCATTGACGAGATCTATTGAAAGGGGTGCCAGTGTAGCTGCGAGCTCGTCGTAGTAGAGAGGTTCGTTTGGTTGAAGTTGGATGGCAGTTTGTAACTCAGAGTAGCTTGCGTCGATGGCACCGCTGCGCGCATAGGCTTTTGCAGAAGAAAAACTAATATCAGCCAGCCAATAACGATAGACATTGAGTAATACTGTGGCAAAAAGTAATAGTGTTACAAGAACTGCAATTTGTTGTACTGTTGAGAATTTTTTTGTCTCACTTTTTTTGATGTTTGTAAGATTGGTGTCATCATCGGATGTTTTTAGTAGTGCAATGTATCCAAAAAACACAAAGAGTAACACCGATATCATAACCGTTGAGAAGCCAAAGAAATTAGACACCGCTTGCGCCCCAATGCCAGAAACTAGGGCGAGAACCAAGACATCGTCTCTGAGTCGAGAGTCGCTAAGTGATAGTTCATTTTTTGCGGTAGTATGCTTTTTAAAAATCGCAGGAATTACTGGTACCGAAAACGCACCTAACAAAAACACATACGCGAGCAAGCCAACAATGCCTGTCGTTGCCAGATAATTTAAGAACTCATTATGTGCTTTGTTATATAAAAAATCCCATTCAGAAACAATGTTATGCGCAGCAGGACGATCCAGATAGTAGCTGTACGCAAAAGTTTCAACACCAGATCCAAAAATAGGATACCTGCGCCAAACGTCCACTGCCCCTCGCCACACAATTCTTCGAATTTCTCCAGAGTCAGTGCCGCCAACACTCAGACGATCCGGGACGGGCGCTGTTGTTGAGAGCGCTTCTTGTAGCGGTTCGCTCTTGCTCGAGAAAACAGAAGGGGAGAAGGGTGATCCAATGCTGGCGACAATGGTCACAAATAGTGCCAGCACAATACCCAGCATGTTCATTGAAATAGTGTTCTTAACAAGTTGTTTGTTTCTTAAGTACAAAATCCCAAAACCTACCAAGAATATGCCTAGTCCTACAAGTAATCCCAGAAATCCAGATCGAGACTTGGTATACAGTGTTGCAATAGTAAGTAGTGCAGTAGTAATCAGATAAAAAATACGATGAGACCGACCAAAATGCTTAAAACTGCTCAGCAACCAACCAACGGGAATCAATGTAATCGCGTATGCAGCTAGCCAATTCGGCTGTCCAAATGACGCGAACACCCGATCTTGCACCTGCTGAACCCAACACGCGGTATCAAACTCAGTGCCTTGACTGAGCAATAAACAGCTCACCGAGTACCCAAAGTGTTCCAAGATTGCATAGACCGCAACCAAAAAAGCACCCAAGAAAGTAGTGTGTAATAAGAGGGAAATATGACGCTTAGAAACGGTGCTTACGACTACCGCATACAGGAGCGCATAGCTGATGAGTGAAAATAATCCCCCATGAAATCGCCCGTAATACCCAAATAGAGACGTTCTGAGATCGAGAGAAAACACTGTTGACGCAAGTTGGGAGAGCAAGAAAATTGCAACTGGGATGTGAAACAACGAGTGTTTCCAGAGTATTTTTTTTGTGGCTATCATTCTTACCACCCAAGCAGAAACAATAATTGCTGTGGCGGTGTACACAAGGATCAATTTATTAAATTCGAATAGCTCTTCTGTGATAAATCGAAAATACAAGGGAGTTGCGAGCAAGACAAAGTGCAGCACGCCAAGAATAATAAGTTGGCAGATGTTTTCTAGTGAGTATCTATTTTCTTTTGTGGACATACCTAACGTGCATAGTATATGCTATACCTACTAGTAGTGACATACGTTTCTTGAACGAGAACCAAACTTATGAACGATCAACCTGCCCAAACCACACCATTTCAACCACAAACATCGCAACCATATCAGGATGCAGATGACACTGCATCCTATGTTGACGCATACAATCCGCCAACTCCATCGGCTTCACAAGACTCTGATTCTGTGACGGCACCTCAGATGACACCACCTCCCACGCTACAATCGGCTCCACCAGCCATGCCACAAGCGCCAGCTGAAAATGCCGCTTCTGGCTCAGATGAATCGGAACTCCTTGAAGATCAAAATATATTCGATCTCTTGGGTGTCAAAGATGGTACCGATGAGCAACGCGAGCAATTTTTGGATGAATTACAGCAGGTAATCTGGGAAGATTTTTTGGAAAACGATGCTCGACTTCTTCTCACCGAAGATGAAATGGCCCAGCTTAAGGCAATTTTAGATAAAAGTACCGAAAACAGTCTGGAACAACAAGAAGAAGTTGTGGTGTTTTTAGAGAAGCTCATTCCAGACCTAGAAGACATCATGCTAGAAAAAGCCCTTGACCTCAAGGCAGACTTATTCAAAGAGAGAATAATCGGAACAAGAGAATATGTTGCAGCTGATGCCGCAAAGATTGCGGTGGTTGATCAAGCAGAAGAGCACATGCAACAGAATAAATGGCGTTCCGCTTCCAATTCGCTCGATACAATTAAAATATAACCAAAACCATCTCGCTCCATACAGAAAAGTATGAGCGATCTACGTATTCACGTGCAGGCGGTTTTCGGGTATTGTACTCATCAAGAGATGCACCCATGAAATACACTACGCAGTTTTTGCAGGCAGTGTCGCAGTTCGTAGACATGCAGGCAGTCACACTCGACCTCGGATCCAGCTTCACGCGAATCGCGATCGGGTCAAAGATTGTTTACAATGAGCCAACGTGCACTGCATTTCATGCGGAGTCTGGCACAATGATTGCTATTGGCCAACAGGCACTCAGGCTGCTTGGCAAAACATCGAATACCATTCAGGTTTCATTTCCGGTTTCTCGTGGAGTGATTGCAAACACCGAGTACGCAACTGCGTACATGACGGCAATCTTAAAAAATATATTCCCAGAATTTTCATTAGGTAGGCAGTTATTTGGTGTCAACGGAACGATTGGTGTACCTCCGAGCATTTCACCCGTGCAGAGTAATTTTTTACATGAAGTGCTTGATCAATCAGGTTTTGGTCAGAAAAAATTTATATCACAATCTGACGCTTTGTATCAGCACTTAGCTGCGGATAATGGTGATACCGTCACCATCCTCGACATTGGTGGACAAAAAACATCGTGTAGCATTTTCGCAGGAGGATCTCTGGTTGCAGAAATTACTATTCCCGTTGGTGGCGTCGATTATACTGAGGCGATCCAGCTTCATTTTAGGAGTGAACATGAAGGTTTGCTGGGTTGGCATTCAGCAGAGGCCGCAAAGAAAGATCTGGAAATACTTCCAAAAAAATCTGCGCGTCACACCGAAAAAAAAATGAATCTCAGAACCAAAGATATCGTTTCTCAAAAGAGTAAGACTGTTCAGATTACCACCACAGCATTTCAAGAGCCACTGCTTAAGATTTCTACAGAAATTTCAGAACAAATTGAATTGTTTCTTGGTTCATTGCCAACTGAGTTGGTGACGAGCATCCTAGACACTGGTATATACCTCACGGGTGGGACAAGCAAGCTTACGGGTTTATCAGCGACGCTTGCAGAATTACTTCACACAAATATGTTCCCGTCATCGCACCCTCAACTTGATTGCATTGAAGGACTCCAGAAAATAGCGGTAAAAAGAAAATAGGTCAGGGCAGATGGTAATTAAATCAGTGCTGAAAAATAGATCGTTCTATCACCGACTCCAAATGGGAGTTGCAATACTTCTTCTCGTTTTTTTAGAACAAGTCGGTCTCACTAAACCATTTCGGGCATTTGGCGAGGCGGGTATCGAGCCACTACAAACTGTAGCTGTAGGAGTTGTTCGGATTGGAACTGTACCGTTTGAATTGATTAATCAGAGGTATGCAGAGGTACAGCGCCTGGAGGATTTAGAGAGAAGACATAGCGAAGCACTTGCGGAAATCAGTCAACTTGAGCAACTGCAAAAAGAAAACGCTGAACTGCGGCGCCTCCTGGAACAACCGCTACAGTCTTCACAACAGAGAGTGCTGGCCGCGCCAGTCGTATCACTATCGCGTCCGATTGTTGCTGCAGGCTCAATGAGTGCCGTACAGCCAAAAAGTTTGGTAATGGCGTCGGGTGCGTTGTTGGGTTTGGTAGAAGATGTTTCTGAGCGACAAGCTTCGGTGCTCCTGCTGCAACGGATGCAAGAATCGGTACTCCTTGCAAACACCGAGTCGGGGGTCCAGGGTGTTATTCGAGGCGATGGACGGAGAATTCTGTTGGATGAACTTCCCAGGGATGCAGAAATCGAGCCAGGTGAAAGAATAACGACGACTGGACAGGAGGGAATTCCCAGTGGACTCCTCATAGGTACTGCTGGCGTCATTGAAAATGAACAAACTGCATCAGTGCAGTCGGTTTTGGTGGTACAGCCCGTATCATTTTATGAAGTACCTCTGGTAGAAATAGTATGGTAGTGCTCAAAAAACTACTTATTCTCATCGCTGTACTCGCACTTGAAAGCGTGGTGGGTCTCCCACTGTTGGCTATGGTACTTTTGATTAAATATATGATTGAGAAATCAAATCAAGAACTTTTTTGGTTGATTGTTGGGTCTTTTTTAATTGGTATCTTTTATCAGCTATCATTTGCCCTCACCGCAACGACTGTTTTTGTTGCAGTACTTTTATATACGCATTCGACATCAGTGACTAATAATTCGGGAGTGCGACTAATTGTGAGTGCGTTGTTTGCGAGTGTGGTCGTAGGAAGTATGTCAGCAGTCGTCATCACTCCAACACTGATTATGAATCTGATACTCAGTAGCGTCGTGTCAGGAATTATTGTATGGAAATTTTCCATGCTTTCTTCTGATCAGAAAAAAATCACATATGAAATGAAGGCGCTCGAATACAAGGACTATACATCATGAGACGGTTTATGCGTCATCGATTGGAGAGTGGACATAAAAAAACTGCAAGGAGTACAGCTGCTTTGAGCATATTAGTTGCACTCAGTTGCAGCCTTTTTTTATTACTTGCGATGAGAATGGCAGATTTACAACTGCTGCAGGGTGCTGCTTTTCGAGCTCAGGCAAATGCAAATCGACTGTTCACGCATAGTATCCCTGCAGAGCGAGGGGTGTTTACTGATGTTTTTGGAGATCCCTTGGTTTTCAATGTTCGCCGGTACTACAGTTTAGAAGATTCTGGTCAGGTCTATTCTCCTCGAACCCGAATTACTCGAGTGGATGCACTGGTAAGGATGGCATCAGACGCAGCATCGGTGACCTATGAAATAGAACGCCAGTATCGGTTTCCGGAATCAACAGCCCATGTCTTGGGGTATACAGGACAAGTTTCTGCCAAAGATTTGGCAGAAGATCGGTCATTGGGGTTCACCGATTCTATTGGAAAAATGGGTTTAGAGGCCCTATTTAATGACACGTTGCGCGGTCAGAGCGGTCGACGTCAGTATGAGATAAACGCACTCGGAAAATTGCAGCGACTTGTCTCTACGGAACCGGGCAAGCCAGGACAGTCTGTGGAAACGACAATTGACCCGTACCTGTCTCAAGTTGCATATGATGCACTCGGTGAAAATCAAGGAGCAGTGGTGATTCTTGATGGTGACACCGGTGGCGTTTTGAGTTTGGTGAGTAAGCCATCGTTTAATGCGACGGTGATGAGCTCAACGCAAGTTGAGGAGGCGGCAGAACGATCGCGGCGTCAACAGGTTGCAGATTATATTAGTCACCCTCAGAAGTTATTTTTTAATCGTGCAATTAGTGGTGCATATCCTCCTGGATCTGTCTTTAAGATCGTGACCGCTTTAGCAGGATTGGAGTCCGAGGCAATTACGGCAACAACAACAGTTCGCGACGAGGGTGTTCTAGAAGTTGGCGAATATTCATACGCAAACTGGTATTACACCCAATATGGTCGAGTTGAAGGGGATATAGCGCTCCAACATGCACTGGCAAGAAGTAATGATATTTATTTTTACAAAGCAGCAGAATGGATGGGACCCGTCAAACTGGCCGAACTTGCAAGAATGTTTGGGTTTGGGGCAAAAACAGGAATTGAGCTCACACCTGAGGTAGCAGGGACCGTTCCAGATCCAGCCTGGAAAGAGCGGGTGATTGGTGAGCGGTGGTTTTTGGGGAACACCTACCACTTTGGAATTGGTCAAGGAAATCTGCTGGTCACCCCGCTCCAAGTTGCGCAGATGACACAGGCAATGGCAAAACATGGAACATTGTGTAGCCCACACCTCGTCAACAATCAAGAGAGCAAGTCAGTGGCAGCTATGACGCTGGATTGTGCAGAACTTGGTATTTCCCAAGAGCATCTGGAATTAGTAATGTGGGGCATGCTTGATGCTTGTAGCCCGGGAGGGACGGGATTTCCATTTTTTGAACACAATAGGGAAGTTCGATCAGCAGACCAAAGTAGTCCTTATCGAGAAATTGATGCTGGGGCTGTGGCCTGCAAAACAGGAACAGCCGAATTTGGCGCTGTAGATGCTGAGGGATACAAGAGTACTCATGCATGGTTTACGAGTCTGTTTACGACGCCTGATTTGATTGACGAACATGCTGAGGGAGATGGGCTAGATGATCAGGAGCCTGTGCCAGTGCCTGAAGGCGACGAAGCGCAACTACTTGAGTTAGTGGGTAGTTCTGAATACGGTTCGGTCGACCGATCAGAGTGGCTCGAAAAGGTTCAAGCACGCGGAAGTTATCCCAAAAAGCTTGTAATAATGGTACTTGTGGAAAGCAATGAGGCAAGTCCCTACAAGGAAGGTTCCAGTGATGGTGGTCCTGTTGCCAAAAGAATATTTGATTTCGTATATGGAAATGAACCGATACAAGTTGAACCACCACCTGAAGTGCTCGCCGAGTAAATAACTTTTTCACGTTAATTATTAATTGCACCGACGTAAGGTGTTTGTCAGTATCTTTGGGTATTGTATGTAGTATGACAAACGGAAATGATCGATTTTTATCAATCGTGGCGCTGACAAGTGTTTCGGGTGTGGGAAGAAAAACAATTAGAAAAATAGAAAAAGAACTTCAAAAGTGCAGCATTTCGTGGCATGAGTTTTGGGTATCATCGGCTCACATACTAAATAGTTTATGCATATCAGAAAAAATTGCAGAGTCCATTAAAATATTTAGAAAAGAACATACTATTTGCACATACTATGAGTCACTTTTACTACGAAACATTTGGGTCGTGTCTGATGACCATGAAGCCTACCCACCATTACTTGCGCACACCGAAGATCGCCCCCTGATTTTATTTGGAATTGGAAATAAAGATTTATTACGAAAAAAGATGATCGCAGTGGTTGGCACACGAAAAATAACCAATTACGGCACATTTGTAGCAGAATCATTTGCACAGGAATTTGTACGATTGGGAATTCCCGTTGTATCTGGGTGTATGTATGGCGTCGACGCGGTGACGCAGCGGGCAGTGGTTGTAGAGGGAGGTGAAACAATTGGAGTGTTGGGCTATGGAATTGACATGATTCCTGCGACTGCAGCTCGATTGACAAATGATGTTCAAGCATCTGGTGGGACCATCTTAAGCGAGTATGCTCCAGAAACACCTGCCACAAAGGGCACATTTCCAGAAAGAAATAGAATTATTGCCGGTATGGCAATGGGTGTAATCGTCATTGAAGCGGCACTCAAGAGTGGAAGTCATATTACGGCGCGATGCGCACTTGATGAGGGTCGATCAGTTTTTGCGGTCCCAGGGCCAATTACCAATCCCTATAGTCAAGGCACAACATGGTTGCTACAACAGGGTGCAATACCAATCACATCAGCAGGAGAAGCGATTTCTTTGCTCGCTGAAAATTATTCTGTCCGCTCGCATACAACTTCACAATTGAGGAACTCACAAGAAGTTGATCAGTTTCTTACACCTGCAGGCCAGGATCTCAGTGTTATGCAGCGTTCTCTCGTCAAACTAATTCAGTCAGGCATTTCAACTCAAGACCAAATGAAACATGCGCTCAATTGGCCAATTTCGCAAGTGCTTCGCGAATTGAGTAATCTCGAGGTATTTGGTATCCTAGAGCGTCGTGGAACTGAATGGTACGCGCGAAGAGGATGACCGAACTAAGTAAAAAGGATGATAAGATACCCTGTATGTCATTAGTCATTGTTGAATCACCAACCAAAGCGCGTAAGCTCCGATCATATCTAGGAGAGGGATATACCGTTGCCGCATCAGTTGGTCACATTCGAGATTTACCAAAAACTAAACTTGGCGTCGATGTTGAAAACGATTTTGATCCAACCTATGTGATCAGTAAAGATAAATCTAAGGTAATTTCTGAACTCCGTTCACTTGCCTCAAAGACGGACCTCGTGTATCTCGCAACTGACCCTGATCGAGAGGGAGAGGCAATTGCTTGGCATGTGCAGCACATCTTAGAACACCCCACAGGCAGCGCAAAAAAGGTCAGCGCTCAGTTCAAGAGAGCAACGTTTCATGAAATTACCAAAAAAGCAGTCAAACACGCACTCGATAATCCAGGAAAAATTAACCAAGATCTCGTAAATGCGCAGCAGGCGAGAAGAGTTGTTGACAGATTAGTCGGATACGAAGTATCTCCGGTGCTCTGGAAAAAGATTAGAAGAGGATTATCGGCAGGAAGAGTGCAGTCAGTTGCGCTGAGGCTTATTGTTGAACGTGAAGATGAAATTGCAGCATTTAGGCCTGATGAGTACTGGGAGGTTGATGTAGCATTAACCGCGTTGGCCGCGAGCCCCAAAAAAGTATTTTCAGAAGAAAGTTCAGAAGTCGAGCTGCCCGATTCAGCATTTATCGCACGAGTATCACAAATTGACGATGAAAAATACGAACCAACCAAAGAAACTGACGTCACGCCACTGGTTGAAATTTTACCAACTGCACAATTTGTTGTATCAGACATCGAGAAAAAGACCCGAAAACGATCGAGTTTGCCACCGTTTACTACTTCGACACTCCAGCAACGAGCTGCCACCAATTATGGATTTAGCAGCAAGCAAACCATGCGGCTTGCACAGCAATTATACGAAGAAGGTTTAATTACCTACCATCGTACCGACTCTGTTTCACTTTCACCTGATGCCGTGACTATGGCTCGCGAATATGTGACTCAGGAATTTGGCTCAAACTATGTTCCTGCCCAACCAAGAGTTTTCACAAGTAAATCGAAAAATGCTCAAGAGGCGCACGAGGCTGTTCGTGTCACCGAAGTCAGCTTGACAGAAAGTGCCTTTGCGACCGCGCATCCGACGCTCACCGAGCGACACAAAAAACTCTACCAACTTATCTGGCGACGATTTGTTGCCAGTCAGATGTCAGAGGCTCTCTACGACCAAACAAAAGTATTGATTGCAGTCACGCCAACCGAAAAAAACTCAAAAATAAAATCAGCAGAACTAAAAGCAAATGGATCAATAGTAAAATTTGATGGCTGGACCAGACTATTTCCCGATAGAGACGATCGTTTACTGCCAGATTTAGAAGTCGGTCAGAAAAATAACTTCCTCGATTTGAACGCTGCGCAAAAATTCACTCAACCGCCTCCACGGTACAACGACGCATCCCTAGTCAAGGAACTTGAAAAACGTGGCATTGGGCGACCAAGTACGTATGCCAGTATTATTTCGGTAATTGAAGACAGGGGTTATGTTGAGCGAAAAGAAAAACGATTTTTTGCAACTGCGATTGGAACAACTGTCCTAAAGTTCCTTCTTGAGCACTTTCCAAGTTTTATGGAGTACGAGTTTACTGCAGAGATGGAAGAAGATCTTGATAGAGTCGCCAGAGGTGAAAAGGAATGGAAAGCAATTATTAAAGAATTTTATAAGCCATTTCACGAGCGGATTGAAAAGGTTACCGATTCAGCAGAACGAGCTCAAATACCGGTAGAAAAGACAGGAGACATGTGCCCAGACTGCGGGGAGTCAGATAAAGGAGAAATTGTAATTCGAACGGGTAGATATGGAAAATTCAAGAGCTGCAGTCGTTTCCCCGATTGCAAGTTCACTGAAAATATTGTCGAAACGGTCCCTGATGTTGCCTGTCCACTATGCAAAACTGGTGAAGTAATCATCAAAAAAACCAGATGGGGCAAGTCATTCTTTGGATGTAGCACCTATCCCACCTGCGACTGGGCAAGTTGGAAGCAACCTCAAAAAGGCGACACGGTCACCAAAGCAGAATGGAAAGTCCAGCAAGAGGCGCGCAAAGAACGAGCAGAAAAACGTGCAAAACAACGCGAAGAAAAAGAAGGCGCAAGTAAAAAATCAGCGGGCAAAAAAGCTGCAACCAAAAAGAAATCAACAACCAAGAAAAAACCTGCAAAAAAGAAAGCAGCACCAAAAAAGTCAAAAAAGTAGTTCAGTATAGTTATCCAAAATAGGCCTATAAATCAATTAAAATCTACTATGCACATCGCGCTGTTTGGCGGGTCATTTGATCCACCGCACATTGGTCACCAACTTGTTGCAGACGCCCTCATAGAACACGAACTTGTTGATGAAGTTTGGTTTGTTCCTGTATTTAAGCATCCATGGGCAACAACCATGAATAAATTTGAGCTTGCTCCCTACAAAACCAGACTCAAAATGATTAAAAAAATACTCGGTCCATCGCAAAAAATTGCTGAGTACAAAGACGTTAGTTTCACCTTCGATACAATTGATTATTTCGAAAAAAAACATCCTGACTGGGCATTTACTTGGGTTATGGGCTCAGAATATATCCCCAAGTTTAAAAATTTTCTTAAAGATCATCCACAATTGATCACCAAGCCATTTTACATCTACCCCAGAAAAGGGCATTCGTTCGAGGGAGCATACTCAAATATGACCACCCTCAAGCAGTTGCCTACGGTGAAGGCATCCTCTACAGAAATACGAGAACGAACCAAAAGCAAAAAATCCATCAAAAAATTAGTGGATCCTCAAGTTGCTCACATAATCTCTGGAGAATCGTTATACCTGTAATGTCTTTGTAAGACAAATGCTGCATGATAGGATAGGATCAACAAACATGAAAAAACCAACCGCAGACACCCAGTACCGAGAGCTCCTCAGAGACGTGCTTGAAAATGGCATTCGTGGTAAAGCCCAGCAAGGCACCGATACCATTACCAAAATTGCCCCAAATCCACTTCATTTTAAACTCAGTGATGGTTTTCCAATCATCACAGAGCGAAAAATAAGCGAAAAAATGTGGCGATCAGCAATCGGCGAGCTAATCGGCTTTATAAACGGAGCCCGAACCCAAGAACAACTCGAAGAATACGGCTGTTCTTGGTGGGATTCTTGGGTAACTCCCGCAAAATGCCACAAGCGTGGACTTGAAACAGGAGATCTTGGTCCAGGCTCATACGGTGCGGCATTTCACGATTTCCCAACCAGTGAAGGGAAGCCATTTAATCAATTCAAAGAAGTACTCGAGCAAATAGAAGAACTTCCGCACCTCAAGACGCATTTCATTTCACCCTGGATTCCACAATATATGCTACGAGGTAAGGGTAAGCAACAAAAAGTTGTGGTCTGTCCCTGTCATGGGTGGATTCACATTAGAATTATCGACGACAAGTTGTTTTTGCACATGTTCCAGCGTTCGAGTGACGTACCAATTGGCTTACCCGCGAATCTAGCGCAGTATGCAGCGCTCACTCTGATGATTGCAGAAGTGACGGGGTATGAACCCTATGAGTACGTCCATAGTTTTTCTGATGCGCACATGTTTGTAGACCAAGTTGATCATGTCAAGGAATTGCTCAAACGAGATCCACGACCACTCCCCAGAATGATCCTTAAGAACAAACGAAAAAATCTCTTCGACTACCGCGCCGATGATTTTGAGTTAGTAGAGTATGATCCGCATCCTGGCATGTGGGATATTCCGGTGGCAGTATAGTACACAAAGTGGCGCTGAACACAGTATGACCAATCCATCCACCCCACAAGTCGACCTAGACAACGCTCGAGTCCCTGAGCAAGTTGCAGAAATGAAAGCGATTCTCGAGTCAGGTCATTGTCCATTTTGCGCAGAACATTTAGGCAAGCACCACCCGCTCAAAACACTTAAAGAAGGCAAGTACTGGCTACTCACCCCAAATCAATGGCCATACGAACACACCAAGGTTCATCTCTTAGCAATTTACAAATCCCACGCCGAAGATCTATCTGAGCTCGACCCCGCATCAGGCTCTGAGCTTATTGAATTACTTCAGTGGGCACAAAAAGAATTTGACGTGAAAGGCGGTGGCTGGGCTATGCGCTTTGGCGACACGAATTATTCTGCAGGGAGCGTGCAGCATATCCACGCTCAGTTTATACAGCCAGATATAGATGATCCTGAGTATCAACCCGTTCGAGTAAAATTAGGAAAATCCCCAGAGAAAATTGCTCGTTAATTGTCCGTGACCTGGATTACTTCCACGCCCGCACTACTAAGCACCGATTCACCGTCAACAAGTGAATATCCATCCTGAAAGTATAGTTTTTGTATCCCTGCCTGAGCGACTAATTTGGCGCAAACGGGACAGGGAAAGGTTGAGACATATAACGAGCAACCATCAGTCGCAATGCCTCTTTTAGCAGCAGTAGCAAAGACCTGAGCTTCTGCGTGAATTGAGCTGGTGATATCAATATGTTCACCGCTTTGAAAATCTGCGCGAGGGTCGCCGTCGCTGTAGTGTTGGTAGTCGTGAGGGACGTGTCGGTTGCGAGCGGTGATCAGAATTTCATTTTGGGGCGAAACGAGAACTGCAGCGACTTGTCGCCACCAGTCGGAGCTGTGAGCGGCGGCATCTTGAGCAAGTGACATGACTTTTTGATCAAATTCTTGGTCAGAAATTCTGTCGCTCGGCTCTACATCTTCTCGGGATGCAGATCGTTTTTTGTCCCAGCGAAGAAAAATTGAATCCGTCTCAATTGCATTTTCAGGAAACAATTCGCGCACCAGCGGTGTTAGTAACTCATCTTCTGGCGTAATAATTGGTTGATTTTCTTTTTGAATACGCGAAATGTGTGTTTCATCAAGAAGTTCTGGCGAAAGGTGTGGATACAGGGCAGTAATGGCAGTCAGCATTCTTTCTGGTTCGAGCGCCCTGATGTCTTTAACGAGGGGTCGAAATTGATGGAGGTGAGTGTTTGAAAATAATAAGAGTTGTGCTGCATCGTCATGCGACTCTAAAAATTTGCTGTAGCCTTGGTGTAATACTGGGATATAGGCGATTATAACGGGTTTCATAGCTGGAATTCTTATTTTTTTAATTCTGAGAGCACGTCTTCGATCGTTTCAATCAGTTTATTGCTCAGTGTTGAGCCAATTTTCTTGGCTGCACCCATTTGTACGAGTCTGATTTTTGCGCTGGTTGAGGTTGTTGCCATTGGCTCGAGTACGATTACTTTGCCGCAAATTTTTTCTAGATCTTTGAGCTGTTCTTTGGTGTAGGTTTTGGCCGTGGCAATAAGCACGTCTGGCTTAATTTGCTTGATTAGCTCCCATTTTGGCGTTTTGAGCTGCTTGAGGACAACATGATCCACAGAGCGCAGGTAGGTGAGCATTTCCATGCGCTCATCTTGAGGTACGACGGGCCGGTCAGGGCCTTTTCTGGTGCGAATTTTCTCGTCACTGTCTACGCCAACAAAGAGTACATCACCATGCTGCTTGGCCTCTTGGCAGTATCGTCCGTGCCCAATATGAATCATGTCAAAAGATCCTTGGGTCAAGACAATTCGTTTTTGCTGACCTCGATATTGTTTGATGAGTGGAGCAATATCATCGTAATTAGTGATGATGGTAGCGTTTTCGGTTTGTTTGCGGAGCATGCTAGCAGTTTAGTACATGTGAGGCAGAATGTGTATATGAACCTAATTTTTCAGTGGTGAGAGTTTTGCAAGAATTTCTATGATACCATTGTGGGCATGGACGTATATATCATAGCGGCTTTGAGTGCAGACGGTTTTATAGCTCGTCGTGAAGATGGTAGTTCCCTCGACTGGACTAGTAGGGAAGATACCAAATTTTTCGTACAAAAATCACGCGAGGCAGGTGCGATGGTCATGGGCGCAAAGACATTGGCGACTGTGCGACACAAGATGTCCGATATGACCGTGTATGCGATGACCAGGAGGCCTGAGTCAGTCAATGAATTTGTGCCAGTGAATACAGTGCCAGTTTCTGGTACGCCTGCTGAAATAATTGCTCAGGCAGAGCGAGATGGCCACAGCTCATTGGCAATTTGTGGCGGCACGAGTGTCTATACCCAATTTTTGCAATCTAGATTGGTAAATCGCATTATTATCACTATAGAACCTATTATTTTTGGAGATGGGTTGTCACTTTTTTCAGAGCCGATGGAAGCAAAGCTGCATTTAAAAGAATTCTATAATCTCTCAGATCAAGTCAAAGCATTTGAGTATGAAATTGAGTACGGCCCAGAAACATGAGTCACAATTCCCGAGTTACCGTAAGAATCAAACGATTTGATGTATCCTTACCGTTGCCTGAATACAAAACATCAGGTGCAGTCGCGATGGATTTATATTCCAGAATAGAAGTTGTAATCGAGCCGCATGCGGTTGGATACGTTCCGCTTAATGTTGCACTCCAGATCCCAGAGGGGTATTGGGTGCAAATTTCAGCTCGGAGCTCACTGCATAAGCGCGGGTTACTTATGGCAAATGGCATCGGTGTGGGAGATTATGATTTTCGCGGTGACGACGATGAGTATGTGGCGCCGCTGTTTAATTTTTCTGATCAGAGAGTGACTATTCCAAGCGGCGAGCGAATTATGCAAATGATGGTCTTGCCCCGACCGAGTATAATCCTTGAGGAAGTTGAGCTTTTTGAAGAAAAAAGTAGAGGCGGATTCGGCACAACGGGGTCGAAATAAGTGTGACACACTAGTAATTGTGTTCTTTACGATTTCTCTATATTCTATGTGTTGTGAATACGTAGTGGTGTAAGTACAAGATATTGTGTTTTTGCAAAAATATGTCTAACCCATATGAGAATGCGGCGGGAAATGTGAGCATCTTCCTTCGTGAAAGTAACTTATTGCATGTTGTTGACGTACTTGGACCCAAAAATCAACTAGTTTCTTGGGCACTTGATGAACTGATTATTGAGGTTTCAAAAGAGATAAGTCATGAGGGCACAAAACTATACAACCATGCTGCCTACATGGGTGAAATGCATGATGTGCTCGTATTCGTATATTCTGAGCTAATCAGACTCGGCAAAGTAAAAGACGTGGAGTTTGGTAGTGTTTTCTCTACAAATGGAGCGGGGAAGCGTAGCGATGTGTATGAGAAACTTATAGAGCAGCTATTAGTCCTCATGGATGATAAGTCTCCCAAAGCATTTGAGCAATTTCTAAAAATATTTTATAGTGCACTCAAGTACTCTCCTGGTGGAGGACACTTTCTTGAGACTTTCATAAACACGATGATGAAAGTGCTTGAAAATCGCCACCCTTTACTGTATTCAACCTATTGCCCAATTTTACGTAGAGAACTGAATGAGGAGGAGTGTTTATTGAAACACGCACATTTAGAAAAAATGACAGGGTATTTAAGAAAAAAAGTTTTAGGAAGAGATTTGAAGTATACCGATTGGAGTTTAGAGCATCGGCCAGATATTTACTGGCTCATGGTGGATTGGATGTTGTCTGACTGGGCATTTCAGCAGCTCAAGGGAATTTGCGAAGCAGAAAAAAATGGAGGAGTGTCAATTAGGATGCTGGGCAACGGCACACATCCACAGCGCGAGCATAGAGTAATTTCACGCCCTAGCAATGAGCAAATAGTCCTTTTCGCTGGAGCACAATAGTAGTACCATATCGCATGGCCCAGAAGAATTTTTGCGCTCTTTGGAAAAATACATTTAAGCTAACTACATGAAACAAAACACACAAATACTATCAGGCTCAAACACTCGGCGAGGATTTTTGATCACGCTAGAGGGAGGTGAAGGTAGTGGCAAGACAACGCAAGCTGCTGGACTTGAGGCTCGGTTTCGCGAGGCGGGAATGGATGTGCTGGCAGTCAGAGAGCCAGGTGGGACGGTCATCAGCGAACAAATCAGAGAAGTGGTGTTATCTACCAAAAATACTAATATTGCGTTTACCACAGAGGTTTTGTTATTTCAGGCAGCTCGAGCGCAGATCTACTCAGAATTGGTTTTGCCCGCGCTAGAAGAGGGCAAGATTGTGCTCATGGATCGGTCCCGAGATAGTTCAGTTGTGTACCAGGGAATTGTCAGGGAGTTTGGGGTTTCCTTAGTGGAGCAGCTCAACAACATTTCAACAAAAAATACGTATCCAGATATCACATTTTTACTTGATTTGCCGTCAAAAATCGGCCTTGACAGAAGAGAAGAAGAAGGCGGGCAAGACAGAATTGATCTTGAGTCGCACACATTTCATCAAAAGGTAAGAGATGCGTATTTGCAGCTCGCAGAAAATGATGCTTCGGGGCGCTGGAAAGTAATCGATGCAGTGAGAGATATCGATGAGATTCAAGAGGAGCTTTGGCAGTACCTTACTAAGAACATTAATTTGAAGAAAAAATAGATAAAACCGCTCGGATGAGCGGTTTTTTTTTGATAAAAAAGAGAGGGTAATGATGGGAGTAGTTGCAGAACTTTCTATAGCTGGTCGAGGGCACTTTTTTCCCAATAAACCTCATGAAGGTATTTCCATTACACCTGTGCAAGAAAAGCTGGTGCCAGAAGTACGCACGCAAGCTGGCTCATTCGATTTCATAAACTCTAGAGATGGAGAGCGTGTCGAGTGGCATCCTTCCGAAGCGCAGTTGTACCGAATCGCAACAATGCACCACCATATTTTGAATGATGATATGACTGATGCAGAGTTTGCGGCATCAGTTTTGCCGTTGCATGAAGCATATCGAAATGCTGATGATCTTTCTTCAGAAATGAACAGAACTGATACATTGGGAAGAGGAAATTGTTTTACTCCTAACACGCACATTCTTTCGGTAGTGCAACAATTAAGGACTGATCATATTCGCACTTTTTATCCTCCTGATGTAGCTAAATCTTATGTGGCATCACTGCGCTTGGCAGCACTTCACCATGATGATGGAAAAATATTGGGAGCGACTAATGGCAATCATTACGACGTGTCAATACAAACGTTTACAGCAATGGTGCACGCAGTATCAGATCTGGGAGCATGCATGTACCCGAGTGAGATTGCACAAATTACAATTAAGCTAATCCGCACGCACCACGCATATCAAGACTTTCCAAAATTGATCTACTCAGAGCCGTTGGCAAAGTTGCAAAAAAGTCTGATAGATACCATGCGCGATGAAGTGAATGCCTCCGAGACTGGTACGTTTGGTCAGTCTGTTCGCACGCGCCATCACACACTGCTCATCATGCTCTTGAGAGATGAGGTAAATAAGGCACTAAATTTGCAAGCATGGCTCGAGCGCTACCCTGAATTTGCGGATCCAGCCTTTGTTCATATTGCGCTAGCACTTAATGAGGCAGACCTACTAGCAAGTGAGTGCTTGCAGTTTCTAATTACGGTCAATCGAATTGTTGTTGAGCAACTTTTAAATCCGGAGGTTGTTAATTCTCCCGCGACGCATTTTTTCCCCCCTTACCACTGACAAATTGCCAAATATCCAGTACCATGTGCCAGTACTATTGAATTGATTGATCAGAAAGAAATCACATGAAACTGCCAAAAGCTGTCCAGAATGTCATTGATAGATTTGAACGATTACCCGGAATTGGTCCCAAATCTGCGCAACGCCTTGCGTTCTATCTTCTGCATAATCCTGCGCATGAACTTGAAGGATTTGCAGATGCACTCGTAGCGCTCAAGAAAGACACCGTGCTCTGTAGAGAATGCCATAATGTGAGTGATCGCGATCCCTGTGCAATTTGTAGTGACACATCGCGTGAAATAGAGACACTGTGCATTGTTGAACAACCCTTGGATGTGATTGCACTTGAGCACTCAGGCGCATTTAAGGGCAGGTATCATGTGCTGCACGGGCACATTGCTCCACTTGAAAATATTGGGCCAGACCAATTGTATCTCCATGATATTGTCAAAAGACTTGAAGGAGTCACTGAACTTCTCATTGCTACGAATCCAACGATGGAAGGTGAGGCAACCGCGCTCTACATCAGAGAATTCTTGGCGGATCGTGATGCATCGGCTGAATTGAATATTACCCGCATTGGTCGGGGTCTGCCAATCGGAGCGGATATTGAATATGCCGATGGTCAAACGCTCGCTCGCGCCCTTGAAGGAAGAAGAAAATTATAGCGATTTATCAACCTAAATACTTGGTTGTGGTTCCCTTCATCGTTTGATACGATACTCTTACATGAGTGTAATCCAGCAGGGTAACCGCCAATTTCTTTAGTAGATGGCGGTTTTTTTGTCTCTGCAAGAAAGGAGTCAGACATGACGGTCATCGTCGAGTCAAAACAACTCAAAGTAACCAACGCTTTGCGCGATTTCGCCCAAAGTCAGGCGGAGAAGCTTTTCAAGCTTCAGAAGGGTATCACCAAAGTGCGCATTCACCTTGAGACAATTGCCAAGAAAAGCAATGATCCATTGGCAAATTCTGTTGTGTACAAGGTAGAAGTTCCCGGCAAAGATATCATAGTCAGAAAAAAAGCAGTAGATATGTATGACGCAATTGTGTCTGCAACCGATGCAGCGGTCAGAAAACTTCGCAAGCGATACGAGCGCAAAGTTAGTGCAGCTCGAGTTGCAAAGCGATCACGCACAGCTCTGACTTGATTTTAGTCGCTGGTATCGAGTATCCTGTCTTGTGGAGCTTAATTGTGCTAGTACAATGCAATTTGATAAATAAAATCTATGACAGACACTAATACACCCGCCGCAGGTGCAGCACCCCAGCAAAATCCACTCGATGTCCTGGAAAAGCTTTTGGAAGACACCAAAAAGCAGAGTGCTGCAGCTCAAGCTGGTGACACACCATCAGTGCCGGCTGGTCCAACAGAAGAAGAAATCGCAGCTGCAGAAAAGGCCAAGCAGATTGCAGAGTATGAGGCACTCAAGCAAGCGCATGCACTAGAGGATCAAAAAGCAATCGAAGAACAACAAAAAGTGATGGAGGAGTTGCAACACACGCCGCAATATCAAGCACGAGTTGATCAAGAGGCAGATAAAGAAGTGATCAAACAGGGTGTTAAAGATGATCAAGATGGCCTCGAAATACGACAGCTTGAAAAGAAAAAAATAGTAGTAAACGAGTAAGAACATCATGCCAGGACCACAACCTTCTCCAGGAGGCGGACCACCGCCCGGTGCCATGCCGAGCATGGGTGGTGAGGGAATTTCAGAAGACATGATGCAGCAGCTGGGTGCCCAATCGGGCCAATCTGGTGCAAAACCTACCGCAACCCAAGCAAAACAACTCCAAGCAGCGCAGAAAATGGCCGGTCAGCAGGGAAAGTCTATCGGTACAGTTGGTGAAGAGTTAAAAAATATCCCAAAACAAGCATGGGAAGTAGTAAAATCTTTCTTTTCACTCAACACTTGGCTTGGAATTGACCCTGAGTCACTCTCTCCAGAGGATAAGCAAAAGGCTGCGGCAGTGCATCGCGGGTATGAGCGACTCAACGCTGAGCAAAAAAAAGTTGCTCAGGAAATGTTCCAAGAAGAAATGGAAAAGAAGAAAAAACTTGAAATGGAGGAAGAAGAAAAAAGACGAAGAGATCAGCAAAATGCTGCAAATCAACAAGCAGTCCTTCCCTCAACCCCCAAGAAAGGACCCGTCGGTCCTGGTGGTAGTAAAAAACAAAAAGCGCAACAGCAGCTCCAGCAAGATCGAAAATCACTCAGCGGTCCAAGCGGTAAAAATTAATGAACAAAACTCCATTCGCTCTCTACAACACGTTGTCGCGTTCAATAGAACCATTTGAACCATTTGAGGATGGCAAAGTCGGACTCTATGCATGCGGTTTCACCGTTTATGATTTCACTCATTTGGGACACCTCAGAAAATACGCAATGGATGACGTACTGGTGCGCGTATTGCGACACTCAGGGTATACGGTTACATTTGTGCAAAACGTAACCGACGTTGGTCATTTGGCGTCAGACGCAGATACAGGGGAAGATAAATTAGAAAAAGGTGCTAAAAAATACGGCAAAACTGTCTGGGACATTGCGGCAGAATTTGAACAGTATTTCTGGAAAAGTATGGATGCCATGGGCAATCTTCGTCCAGATGTGAGTTGCAAGGCCACCGAGCATATCAAGCAGCAGTTAGAAATGGTTTTAGAACTAGAGAAAAAGGGGTACGCATACGTGATCGCGGACGATGGCGTTTATTTTGATACAGCCAAAATTGATGATTATGGAAAGTTGGCCAATCTCAAGCTTGAGGAGTTGCAAGAAGGTGCTCGGCTTGAAATAAATACCGGCAAGCGCAATCCCACAGACTTTGCGCTCTGGAAGTTTGAGCGCCCGGGAGAAAATCGTGCTATGGTCTGGGAAAGTCCTTGGGCAGAACGGAGTTTTCCTGGCTGGCACATTGAGTGTTCTGCCATGGCTGTAGATTACTTAGGCGAACAATTTGACATTCATACCGGTGGAATTGATCATATCCCTGTACACCATACGAATGAGATTGCTCAGGCTGAGTCAGCTACTGGCAAGAAGCCATTTGTAAAATACTGGGTGCATCATAATTTTCTCAGAGTAGAAGGTGAGAAAATGAGTAAGTCTTTGGGGAATTTTTTCACTATAGATGATGTTATTGAAAAAGGATTTGACCCAGCTGCTCTGCGACTGCTTTTTATGACATCCCACTACAGAAGTGAGCTGAATTTTACTTGGGATGCGCTGTCTGGGATGCAGAAGCGATACGATTCACTTGTTAAAAAAACTAAGGAATTGCTTGATTTATTAGGAAAAAAATCTGACGAAATTAATCGTGAGGAAATACGCTCACTTGCGTACAGCGAACCAGTCAAAACATACAGCGAGGAGTTTTTTGCGCATTTGCACCATGATCTAGGAACGCCAGAGGCAGTGACTGTGTTGTGGAAAGTGCTAAAAGACACCGCACTGACAGCTGATGAAATGTTGTCGTTTCTTGTGCTCTTTGAGGAAATATTGGGAGTAGAGGTTATTTCTGTGGCGCGCGCCCAATTGGATGATCTTGTAGCTTTGCCTGCTGAGGTACAACAGTTGCTGGATGACAGGAAAAACGCTCGACAAAGCAATGATTGGGCCACTGCCGACCGATTACGCGATGAGCTCTTTGAAGTTGGATATATTGTTGAAGATTTGAGTAATGGTGCCCAAGCTCTTAAGAAACGCTAGTGCATAATTCTTCCGTGCTGATATCAGTTTGACAGTAAGTAGTTCTTAAATCTCTTAAGATTTTTTCTTAGGTCGTTAATTTTGTGTGTAATGCATGTGTAGAATTAGTCATGAAAATCAATCAAAAATGCCTATGAACGGGCATAAAATGTATATTTATGATTCATCCTTGATCTTATTATCGTCCTGATGTTTAATATCGAAATATTGTTATAAGTACTTTCGAAAGGTTAATTATGAGTCCCATACATTCAACAACTGTTGAATCATGTGTGTCAAGATTTGGAGCCAAATGTTTAGTTTTGGCAGTTACCGTTGTTTCAAGCATGATGCTTTTAGCAGCTCCAGTGCATGCAATTCAAGTTGACCCATTTCCAAGTGAATCAATGGTTGAAAATCCATGGTTTCGCAATGCGTATGATTCCAGTAAATCAGGATTGGATGGATGGACCACTGATACAGAGAAAAATACAAATGGCCTCCTACTTTGGAGCACGAGTCAAAAAGGCACAGAGCCAACTCCAGACAATATTACCAGTGGTGTTTGTCGCGGAGCAGACTACTGTGGAACTTCCGCACGATTTTCTGACGGAAGCGGGCAGGGTGGATATGGATCAGGTCTTTCAGGTGCTGATGCGTATCTGTATCAAGTTGTAGAAGCAAACCCAAATGATTTAGTACTTACCTTCAAAACCCACTGGGTAACTGGTTGGATTGAAGTTGCAGAGGCAACGATTTATCAAGGTGAAACCGCAGAGGGTCCTTGGACTCCTGTGTGGACGCCATTTCAGGTAGATGCATCGACTGGCTCAGGTCATGTATGGACAGAAACAGATGTGCTCGTAACTGAGCTAGAATCTGGCGCACCGTTTTACAAGGTAGAATTTCACGGTCGATATCCAGCAGGAAGAAGTCAAGGTTTCAAGTTCACTGGTGTGTACTTCACTGTCACCGCTGATGGTGAGCCAGAGCCAAGCCCAAGCCCAGAGCCTTCTCCAGAGCCAACCCCGGAGCCAACTCCAAGTCCGAGCCCTGAGTCAAGCCCAGAGCCAACACCTGATCCAAACAACGCAGCTCCTTACTTGAGCACATCATGGTTGTTTTCAGGAACAGTAGGACAGAGCTACTCAATGTATGTTCGAGGTGGAGATGCTGATCTTGGTGACACACTCACCATGTCTGCAGCTGGCCTTCCAGATGGACTGTCAATTGGAAGCTGTTTCACAAATGCTTCTGGTACGTTACTCCGACATGCATGTCTCTTAAATGGAGTACCAACCACAAGTGGTGTGTACTATCCAGAATTCACAATCACTGACTTAGCTGGCGCAAGCAGCAGTCAAGTGTATGAGCTGGTTATTAACTAGTTTTGTTGAATTTGATTGAAATTGGAAAGAGCCCCCGCCGCAGGCGGGGGCTCTTCTGTATCGCATACCACTCCCAACACCTATACGCTATACTACCCCCATGCAAAACCCAAAACCTGACCATGCCGCAGCACTCGAGCATTTTAGAAATCACGATTCCAAAATTTACACTATTTTAGAAAAAACAAACCTGGAAAATTGGTTTGAAAAAAGATCAGATCTGCAGTATTTTGAATCGCTGTGTCGGTCCATCATCGGTCAGCAACTTTCTGTCAAAGCAGCAGAAACTATTTGGCAGAGATTCCAGGCACTATTTCTAAATGGACCAATTTTTCCTCAACAAGTTCTCGACACCGATGAGCTCACACTACGTGGAGTAGGGCTTTCTGGTTCAAAATCACAGTATGTCAAAAATATTGCCGAAGCGTTTCAAAATAAGCAAATCACTTCCGAATTACTAACTTCTGCGGATGACGAAACCGTCATTGAGCACCTAGTCCAGATAAAAGGCATCGGTCGCTGGACTGCGGAAATGTTTTTGATGTTTACACTTGCGAGACCAAATATATTTTCGATGGGAGATCTTGGTCTAAAAAAAGGATTTGCGCTGGTGTATGAAATTGAGAATCCGACGCTCGAACAGATTAAGCAGCAAGTCGTGCGGTGGGAGCCGTACAAGACGTATGGGTCGATTGCATTGTGGGAGCGGTTGGTTCAATAAATAGTAAAAATGGTACAATACTAGAGAAAGAATCACATGTCCTTATCATCCGGAATCGTTGGCCTCCCCAATGTGGGTAAATCAACCCTTTTTAATGCACTCCTCAGGCGACAGGTGGCTTTGGCGGCCAATTACCCGTTTGCTACCATCGAGCCGAATACGGGCATTGTGCCTGTTCCTGATCCACGATTGGAGGTCTTGGCCAAGGTTGTTGGCACTACAACTATTAAGCCGGCTACCGTTGAATTTGTAGACATTGCAGGTTTGGTAAAAGGTGCGAGTGAGGGTGAGGGATTGGGAAATCAATTTTTAGCAAATATTAGAGAAGTGGATTTAATTTGCCATGTCTTGCGCGGATTTACAGAAGAGGACATTCTGCGTGAGGGGAGTGTCAATCCATTAGAAGATCGAGAAATTGTAGAAACTGAGTTATTGCTTGCGGATCTTTCTACCTTAGAAAAACAAAAACAGCCAAAAGCCACCAAAGAAAAATCAGAATTAGAACGGTGGGACGTGATCGTTTCAATGAAAAATGCCGTGGAGTCAGGAAAATCAGCAGGCAGTGTTCTAACAACTTCAGAAGAGCGCGCTATCGCGCGCGAACTCGGCCTCCTCTCCGCCAAAAAAGTCCTCTACGTTATCAACGTCAGCGAATCCGATCTTTCTCAAGGAATCGACGCTCTGACCACTGTTTTCGCAGCGCAGTTGAGCGTACCAACAAGCTCTATTTGCGTGATCAGTGCCAAAATTGAGAGTGAATTATCGTCACTCGAAGAAGATGACCAGATGCTGTACTTGAGTGACTTAGGTATGACTGAAAGTGGCCTAGAGCGTTTAATCAGAAAAGCATACGAACTCCTCGAACTACAAAGTTTTCTCACCGCAGGAGAGAAAGAAGTCAGGGCCTGGACTATTTCTCAAGGTGCAACAGCTGTGGAGGCGGCAGGCGCAATTCATACTGATTTTTCAAAAAAATTCATTAAAGCCAAAATTGCGTCTTACCAAGATTTTATTGATCTCAAGGGCTGGAAAATGATCAAAGAAACTGGCAAACTCAGAACTGAGGGTCGCGACTACGTAATGCGCCCGGATGATGTTGTTGAGTTTGCGATCGGTGCTTGATTGTATTTTCAACCAGTTGCTACTTTCCTCAAGTGACTGTATAATAGGTTTTCTACAAAGTAAAAAGACATGCCCGTTTTGCATACAGTGCAAAACTCCAGTAGCTCGAGGGCATAGATAAGGAGCCACATGAAAATTGTCGCAGACAAACCAGTGCGTCAGTATGAACTGACCTACATTCTCTCTAGTAATGCTACAAGTGATGAGCGACAGAAGTCGGTCACTGCAGTAGAAAAATTACTCAAAAAAAATAAATTTTCCATAACTTCAACCGATGAATGGGGCAAAAAAGATTTTGCGTATCCTATCTCTCATGGTGGAACACACCACCGTGAAGGCGAGTACTACCATCTCATTATCGAGGGACCAGCTGAAAAAGTAGAGGACATCTCACGCTCACTGAAATTAGAGGAATCACTCCTTAGATATCTAGTCGTAAATGCAACAGAAACAGTTGAACCAGAGGAAAAAAAAGCTACAGAAACTGAAGACTAATTTGTAAGGAATATGTCATAATTGATTGATACTATTTGATAAGTTGAGCGCGACACACGTAGCTTCGCGCGACTGAATGAAAGGAATCTATGTCCGTTAGATCACTAAACAAAGTACAACTGATAGGAAATCTCACCAGAGATCCAAACCTCCGTTACACCCCTGGTGGCGCATCAGTGTGTTCCTTTGGAATTGCCACAAACCGATCGTGGACCAACACAGATAGTGGTGAGCGTACCGAACAAGTCGAGTACCATAACATCGTTGCCTGGTCTAAATTAGCCGACATTTGTGGTCAGTTATTACACAAAGGCGACAAGGTATACGTCGAAGGCCGACTTCAGACTCGCGATTGGAAAGGCGAAGATGGCCAAGAACGAAAGACCACAGAGGTAGTGATCGATAACATGATCCTACTTCGATCTTCAAGCGGTAGCAGCTATGGTGGAGATGACGATTACAGTGATTCCAAAAAACCTTCATCAAATAAAGCTAAGCCAAAAGACGATTCAGATGACACCGGTATTGGTGACGTTGACTCTGACGACGTTGCCGACGACGTGCCATTTTAGTAAGAAACATAACAAGATAGAATCAGTAGAAAGGTACTATGAAAAAAAGAAAAATCCGTCGCATTCGGAGAAAAATGCCAAGAACGAGCCCAGATGTAGTGTTCACCTACAAGAATTCTGGAGTGCTTAAGCGATACGTGACTGAGCAAGGCTCAATCATTTCACGAGAAGAAACTGGCCTGACTCAAAAGCAGCAGCGACAGCTCTCTCGAGAGATCAAACGAGCGCGTCATTTGGCGTTAGTGCCGTTCACACAAGTACTCTAAAATTGCAGTTCACATTCTGTGAATCTGGACGTACAATGATCACTCATGTCAATGCAGTTCACAAAAGCATCAGGAATTATCTCAGCGATTTTGCTCGTGGTGGTGGGAATGTTTGCCCAACAGCGATACGAGGTCGTTGGTAAGTATCTTCCTGCTCCAGACCAAGATAAAAAGAATAATGCTCAAACCTACACTGAGTTTGCACAACTAATAAATGCCGATGCTCCAGAGAATCGTCAAGATGTCGATTTTCAGACTTTTTGGGAAGTGTGGGGACTGTTAGAGCGAGATTATATTGAATCAGAAGACGTTGATGCCAAAACCATGGTAGACGGAGCTATTTCTGGTTTGACTGCTTCACTTGGTGATCCCTACACCATGTATCTTCCACCAAAAGAAAATGAGAGAAGTGCGCAAGATTTAGCAGGGGCGTTTCATGGAGTAGGAATCGAGTTAGGCTATGTAGATGGTATTTTAGCGGCTGTATCGCCACTTTCTGGTTCTCCTGCAGAATCCGCTGGAATTTTACCTCAAGACCTCATAATTCACGTCTCCGATCCTGCCAAAGATTTGGATGAAGACACCAACGGCTGGACACTTCCAGAAGCAGTCGAAAAAATTCGCGGACCAAAAGGCTCTCCGGTTACCTTAACGGTGGTTCGGGAAGGTGCAACAGAGCCGCTTGATATTGAGGTTACACGGGATGAAATTATTGTAGAGTCAGTTGAGGTTGAGTTTGTAGAGCATGCAGGAAAACGCGTAGCACATATTTCACTTTCAAGATTTGGTCAGAGAACTGCCGAAGAATGGAATGGCGTAGTAGAGAATGTCCTGGCAGAACGAGGTGAAATTGATGGAATCGTCCTCGATATGCGCAATAATCCAGGCGGATTCTTTGATGGCGCGATAGGAATTGCTAGTGATTTTATAGAAGATGGCACGATCGTGAGTCAAGTTGGAAAATTTTCATCAAAAGATTTTGAAGCTGTTGGCGAAGCTAGACTAACTGGTATTCCGACGGTGGTGTTGGTCAATAAGGGAAGTGCCTCTGCATCTGAAATTGTCGCCGGTGCAATGCGTGATGACCTACAAACACCAATTGTGGGCACAAATACGTTTGGCAAAGGTACGGTTCAGGATAGAAGAGAACTCTCAAACGGTGGTGGAATTCACATAACCGTCAGCAAATGGCTTTTGCCAGGAGGAAGCTGGATTCACGAAGAAGGAATTCCGGTTGATGTGGAAGTCGAACAAGATTTTGAAACCGAAGCCGATGAGCAACTAGAGCGTGCAATCGAAGAATTATAGATTTTCCACCGCGCATTTCTTTCCTTACACCTGCGATGAACCTCCCGATCATAAGTTTTCTCAATAATTTCTCAAAAAAATTAATTATAATTACCCCAACTAGAGGAGCTATGTATGAAAACTAACGTCAGATCGTTTCTGATGGGATTATCTGTGTCTGTGGTTGTGTTGGCATCGTTTGTTGCCGGCGCGATTGCTGATCGAATTTTTGTCATAAAACCCCTCGATGCTCTTACTCATCGAGTGAGCGAGTCCGCTATTTCTCAGAATAATGGTGGCGAACGCTCACCCTTGAGCTCACTTTTTTCGAGTGGTGAATCCGTGGATGTTGCTGATATTGCAGAAGCCGCGTCACCATCAGTGGTAACTGTTTCTGCCAAGAGAACTGAGCGAGTTGTCGATCCATTAGGTCGGCGATCGTTTTTTGGTATGCCACTACAGTTTCGTGAGGAAGAAGTTCAACGTGATATTGGGACAGGTTTTGTGGTTAATGGTCAAGGATTTGTGGTAACGAATAAACACGTGGTTAGTCAATTGAACACGGAATATACAATTATTGATGCGACAGATACAGAATATCCGGTGGAAAGAATTTATCGCGACCCAGCAAATGATCTGGCAATTTTACAAGTTGGCGGACTAGATGTATCAGGATTACCGCTTGGTGATTCTGATGAGTTGCGAGTTGGAGAGCCTGCGATCGCGATCGGGACAGCGCTTGGAGAGTTTCGTCATACCGTGACAACGGGAGTGATTTCTGGATTGGGTCGAGGAATTACTGCGGGTGATGCATTCGGCGGGCAGTTTGAGTCTTTGGAAGGCGTCATTCAGACTGATACAGCCATCAACCCAGGCAACTCTGGTGGGCCACTTCTTAATAGCGCTGGGCAAGTTATTGGAGTTAACGTGGCAGTTACGGCTGGGGCAGAGAATATTGGCTTTGCGTTACCGATAAATGTCGTAAAGGCCTCACTTGATAATTTCAATCAAACAGGGCAGTTTGAGCGGCCGTTTTTAGGAATTCAGTATCAGACAATTTCTGAGCAAGCTGCGCTTCTCAACGAAGTGCCGCGCGGTGCATTGATAGTAGAAGTTGTTGCTGGTTCTTCGGCAGAAAGTGCGGGTATTCAGCGAGGTGATATTTTGCTATCAATCGACGGTGAGGATATAACGGAGGAATCAAGTATTTTAACGATTATTAATCAAAAGCGAGTCGGCGACTCGGTTGAAGTTGAGATTTGGCGCAATGGTGAGCAACTATCATTGACTGCAACGCTTACGTTGCTTGAGGAGTAGAGGCGCTATCTGTGCCAAAATCTGACTCGGTGGCTACCTGCAGGGAGTACATTTCTTGCTGCAAATCAGTTAGCAATGTGGTCAGCGTTCCATCAAGAATCAACGATAAATTATGCCATGACTGTTTGGTGCGATGGTCGGTGACTCTATTTTGAGGAAAATTATAGGTGCGAATTTTTTCGGCCCGTCGCGCTCTGCCGATGGCCGCGCGCGCATTCCCAATCACACTCAATTTTTTCTCTTCTTCAATTTCCCACAACTGAGATCTGAGTAGTTCGAGTGCAATTTGTCGGTTCTGAGCTTGTTTTCGTTCTTGTCTAGAAACAATAACTAATCCAGAGGGAACATGAGTCAAACGGACTGCGCTACTCGTTTTATTGACGCTTTGGCCCCCGGCACCCCCAGCACGCATAAATTGCCAATCTAAATCCTCATCTCTAATAGTAACAGCGTTTGCAGACACTTCAGGTAGCACAGCCACACTGGCAGTTGATGTGTGAATCCGACCTTGTGACTCGGTTTCTGGAACGCGTTGGACGCGATGGACGCCAGACTCGTACTGCAGTAGTTCGTAGGCAGTAAAAAACGATTTTTCTGGATCTGGTTGATCAATGGCGGTTGTTTTGCCTTTGAATTTGACGACAAGATCATCAATGACCTCATATTTCAGGTTAATAGTTTCTGCGTATCTCAGGTACATCCTGAGTAAATCAGCGCCCCAAATCTTGGCTTCGTCACCACCAGCACCTGCACGGATTTCTATTGTGCAATTGGTGTAGCGCTTATCAGCCTCTGCGTCAGGGGACGATTGGGTTTGATATTCTTCTGCGGCGGATTGGAGCACTTCACGCTCTTTTGACAAGCGAGAAATTTCATCTTGCGCAAGTGCTGCCATTTCTGGATCAGAGAGAAGTGCAGTGCTTTCGTCTATCTTGGAATTTAACTCGTCAATTTGTGTCTGGTATGGATTGTCTTGCATCGCGATTGTCATGCTCTGTACCACGCTAGTATACCGTGTTGATATTCTAGAATGAATGAGAGTTTGGAAAGCTAGGCTGCTGGAGCGTCTTCTTCTTTTGAGGCGTCGCGAATTTTGGTTTGTTTATCGCGAAGAATTTGCTTATATGATTTTTGGGAAGCATCGTCTGAACTGACTTTGGTGGTTTTCATCTTGTTGGCACCTTGAGATTGCTTGACTTTAGCTTTCTCAAGTTTCTTCATAAATTTATCAACGCGACCCTGGCGGTCAACAAATTTCATTTCGCCAGTAAAGAATGGGTGACATTTATTGCAAATATCAACTTGAAGCGTCTCAAATACTGAACCAATTTGGAACGTATTTCCACAACTACAAGTTACTTTACAATCGTCGTGCCAGTCTGGATGTATGCCTTTTTTCATAGAACGAGTAGTATACCACAGGCGTTAAAAAATGCGAATGGGAGTGTGAAATATCCTCAATTTGTACATCGTATGCTATGCTAAGCTCACTAAAAATACGCAGAAAGGATCTGGATAAGAAAAATTACAAGAGCGTGTGGCCCTCACTGCAGTTGCACTAGCAACTACAGAAGGGATACGAGGATGAGGGGATCGGAGTTTAAAACCTGATCATTCGGACCAAGTGTCACAGCACTTGAGTATCTGCGGGAACCCTCTGGGCGGACAGCCGTCCATCAAGTCATTTGATTAAAAACACTAAGAAATCAGTGTCACAGAGTCAAAAAACATGCTGTTTAGTGCATTTTTGTGCTAAAAACTTCAAAAAACAACTATTTACCTGTTAAAAACAGGGCTGAAAGGAATATATGTGTGGAATCTACGCATATCGAGGGATTTCTGAACAATCGAGTAAGAATGCAGTTTCTTTGGTGCTCAAAGGGCTCAAGCGACTTGACTATAGAGGCTATGACTCTTGGGGAGTGGCTGCCATGGCGGTTGATGAGAGCGGAACTCCGCTCAGCGCGCAACACATTTATCTGGAAAAAGATGCAGGGATGGTTCCTGAGGGTGACACGGTAGCCGCGCCAAAATGCTTGGTTGCTATTGGGCATACCAGATGGGCTACTCACGGATCAGTAACCAAAAATAACGCGCATCCACATCTTTCAAGTGATGCCACGTTTGCCTTGGCGCAAAATGGCATAGTTGGTAATTTTGCAGAACTTAAAAAAGAATTAACTGCCAAAGGATATCGATTTACTACAGAAACAGATACCGAAGTAATTGTTCGACTTGTTGAGGAAATGCTCAAGAAGGGTGGAGCGCTCGTCGAAGCGGTCAGGCGCGCGTTCACCAAAATGGAAGGCAGAAATACAATTATCGTGCTCACCAAGGATGGCACAATAATTACGGCTCGAAATGGATCACCAATGGTGATTGGTCTAGATTATGGTAAGGAGGGGAGGGAGAAGAAAAATCCCGACCTATCAATGCTTAAAAATATTTATTTCTCATCAGACACCCTTTCATTTGCTGGGGCTGCGACTCATATTGTGGTACTTGATAATGGTCAAATGGCAGTGAGCGATGGATCTACGCTTGAAATATCGAGTATGAAAACCGGTAAGAAAGTTGGAGTAAAACCAGTCATTAGCACGATGGTAGCCGAGGAAGTCAACAAAGAAGGTTTCGATCATTTTATGGTCAAGGAAATACATGAGAGTCCAACAACGCTGCGAGCAGTAGTTCAGCAAAATGATGCAGAATTTAAAAAGCTTGTTTCAGCAGTCAAAAAGGCAAGAACAGTATACACTTTGGGATCTGGTACAGCGGGCATCGCTGCCGCGCAAATTGCATTTTACCTGCGAAGTATTGCACAGATTCAAGCAATTCCCCTCATAGGTGCAGAGTCAGATAGTTACTTTAAATTGTTTCACAAAGATGATCTGATAATCGCCCCATCACAAAGCGGTGAAACTGCAGACGTGCTTGAAGTTCTCGAACTTGCACAAGAAAAAGGTGTCAAAATTGCCACGCTTGTGAACATGCAAGGATCCATGATGTCGAGAATGGCAGACTATCCATTCATGGCTAAGGCGGGTCCAGAAATGTGTGTAATGTCAACTAAAGTGTTTGTGGCGCAAATTGCATTTGGGTACTATTTAGCACATGCAATTGCGGGAAATGCTGAAAAGGGTGTGGAGAATCTTAGAAGTCTTGCCAAGAGCATGGAATCCTTCCTGGATGACTCCAAGCAACTTGATAAAATTTCAAGAGTTGCTGGGACCCTAGTGGACGTTCAGGACATTTTCCTGCTCGGAAAATCACAAAATGTAAGCATCGTGCAAGAAGGCATGGTTAAACTGATTGAAGGCTCATACAAGCACGCACACGGCATACCAGCCGGCGATCTCAAGCACTATGCGATCACTATCCTTGAGAAAGGTGTACCCGTCATTTTTGCGGTCTCAAACGATAGTGTGCTTGGTGATGTGGTGAATGCCGCTCATGAAGTCAAAGCGCGCGGCGCAACTGTAATTGGAGTTGGGTATTGTAAGGAGCGAGACGGAGTTTTTGACACAGCCATTACGCTGCCAGACACCGGTGATACGAGTGGTATTTTTAATGTAGTTGTATTGCAGTTATTAGCATATTATTTGACGGTAAAACTAGGTAATAACGTTGATAAACCAAGGAATATTGCCAAAAGTGTAACGGTAAAGTAGGGGACTGAGCAAAATCGCAATCCGTTACCCTGAGTGGTAAAAGACTACCTCTTTTTCAGGGGCGGTGCTTTTTTGCCGCGCCTAAACGGTGAGAAGAGGCGCGCGTACAGCGGCTGAGACTTGAGTGGTCGTCGGTATTCAGAAGTAAAGACACCGAGCAAAATGATGGCGAGTCCCACAAATTGCAACGGATGCGTCGGTTCCCCGAGCATCCACAGGCTCAGCGGAATATAGACGAGTGGTTGAAGATACCAAAAAATTGTAGCCTCAGACGCTTCAATATTTTCTTGACCCTTGATATACGCCGTCAGACCAATGATCGATCCAAAAAGAGCCATATACCCAGCCGCAAACCAGACACTCTGAAATTGCAGATCATACTGAATTGCACTCACCAAAGAGGAAAAAGAAAAACTCGTTTCCCAAAGACTGAGAAAAAAGAACGAAATCGAAGCCACATAAAAGCTAATTGCTGTCACAAAGAGCTTGGGCAACTTTTTGTAATATTTTTTGGCTCCGATTAAGTACAGAGCGGTCAGCACATTTTGCATGATAATAAAAAGATTGCCTTCAACAGACATGGTTGCACTACCATTTCCGGTCAGGAGCGGAATCAAAGTTACAAACACCATGCCGGTAAATGCCAATCCGAGTCCCAACCACTCTCGACGTTCTTGATTTTCTTTCAGAAAAAAAATGCCTGCTAGGACCACAAAAATTGGTGTGGTATTTGCAAGTAAGCTAGCTTCAACCGCAGACGTTTTCGCCAAACCTAAGTAGAGCAATGCAAGCGCGGCAGTGGTGCCGACTAGTTCCAGGAGAGTTATGGTTTTGATAGCCTGGAACTTATTTTTTACCTTAGGCCAGTAATACAACAGTATTGGCAAAGACAGCACGATCGCAAACACGTATCGATACAGCAGATACCGAAATGGGGTAGTAATTTCAAGACTGGGCTTAACAATAACCAGCGCTGCACCCCAAGTAATAGTATTGATCAGCAGCAATATGTATGATGTCCACCTGCTTTTGGAACCTCTTCTTGAAATTGACATGTACCAAGCGTAGCACATCTGATATCATCGGGAACATGGTTATTTTGTCAATTTTTGGGCTGATTATTACCTTTTATCTGCTGGCAGTTGTCTGCGATGAGTTTTTCGTCAGTTCATTGGATAAAATTAGCGATCGGCTCAAGCTCAATAGTGATATGGCTGGTGCAACTTTGATGGCTGTGGGTTCGAGTGCGCCTGAGTTTTTTACAGCTTTGATCGCGGTATTTAGAGACGGGGGCGGTCATTCGGATATTGGAACGGGCACTATTGTGGGTTCAGCGATTTTTAATATTTTGGTGATTATTGGCGCATCCGCAGCGTACAAGAGAGCAAAATTAAACTGGCAACCAGTTGTTCGAGATACTGGTTTTTATTCTTTGACGATTATTTTACTTTTGGTTGCTTTTTGGGATGGAAAAATTGTCTTAGGTGAAGCGATGATGTTTGTGGTGCTCTATGCAGCATATATTTTTGCAGTGGCGAAATGGCGCGACTGGTTCCCGTACGATGATTCCGATCCTATTGAAATTCTCGAGGAAGCGTCTAGCAAAAGCAAATTAGCACGATATTCCAAGCAATTATTGTCATTGGTCATTCCTGATCCAATTCGATATCCAAAAAAATATTTAACTACATTCTTGTTATCGATTGCCGCAATTGCCGTGCTAAGTTTTGTGATGGTGGAGTCTGCAATTGGTTTGGCAGAGATTTTGCATATACATCCAGCCATTATTGGATTAACCGTTCTAGCAGCCGGAACGTCGGTTTCAGATCTCATTTCATCCATGATTGTTGCCAAGCAGGGTAGGGGTGACATGGCTGTTAGTAATGCGGTTGGTTCTAATATTTTTGATATCCTCATCGGACTTGGATTGCCATGGATACTGGTGATTTTAATTCGTGGAGAAAATGTCGGTGTGGCAAATGAAAACCTTCTGAGTAGTGTCTTTTTGTTATTTGCGACCGTGCTTGCAGTTTTCTTTTTGCTGCTCGTAAGAAACTGGACTATCGGGAAACGTGCGGGTCTGTTTTTGATTGGTATTTACGTGATATATTTGGGTTGGAACGTGTTGCAAGTGCTGTAAAATTAATGTGCTTTGAATACGTATTTTAGATTGAATCATAGGTAAAAACACCCTTGCTCATTTTCACGAGTTTGATATACTTTCGGTCGGTATGCAAGAAGAAATTTTGAGTCCTTATTTACCGGCTGCAATTAGTCCAGAACGTGAAGAACGTGCTCATAACTTTTTAGTAACATTACTTGATGGATTAAGAGAACTGGGAGTTGGCGATGCGAACGCGCATTTGAAATTTGTTATGGGAGGGTTGCCCAATTTTGCCTTAGATGGATCAATTGCGGCTGGGAAAACTACAATTTCAGAAATTCTTGCAAAATATGGCGAGTTTCTCGGATTGAGTGCTGGTTTGTTTTATCGTCTGGTAACCAGATTTATGCTTGATCTTGCTATAGCAGGACAGAATAATCTTAATACCAATGAACATCTCGATCACACAATGGTTCACAATTACCTGGCACCATTTATAAATGATTTAAAAATATCTATTATAGAAAAGACAGACAATTCAGAAACTAAGTATTGTTTTTTCCATCCACGGCTTGGGAAACGGGCATATACAGAATCTCAATTACGAGAAGGCAAATCAAATGAAATTACGCCTATAGTCGCAGAGACACCTCTAGTGATTGCATTCGTTGATACATTTATGGGATCGCTACTCCTAGAAAGAGGAGGTCTCATTGTTGACGGAAGAACTTGGTACGAAAGAACTGAGGGCGCAGATTTCGTGGGGTACCTAACTACACAAGTTGAGGTTGCTGCGCAACGACAAACAGCAAAGGCATTGCGTCGCCATCCTGATACGATTGTGGCGCTTGAGCAATTAAGCACTATGTACATGGATCGACTTGTTTCTATTATTAGGAGAAATGAAACCGATCAGGGTCGAGCTCATGGACAATTGTTGCCGGTAGAGAAAGCAGTGTTAGAAAAAGCCTATGACGTGGTTGTGGACACGTCAAATCTGTCTCCGACAGAAGTTACTGTGTTATTACTCGCAATCTTTTTTGAGCAAAAAGTGCCAGTGCCACCACAGGGTATTTTGGAAATAATACATGAAGTCCGCGAAGCCTACGGCCATGCGATTTTAGCGGGCCATGGAAAGATTGAGTCACGGGTTGAAGAAGGAACAGAGCAATTACTGCAAGTCTAACAACATTCGAATCGCATCATCTACTGTCATCTCAGTTTGCTCACCAGATTCCATTGATTTCAAGACTACAGTTTTGTTTTTAATTTCATTTGGCCCAACCACAATTACTTGAGGAATTTGACGTTTATCAGCATATGCAAATTGTTTTCCAAGTTTTTCATCTTGGTTTGGGTAAACCTCTGTTGAAATGCCACTCGCTCTGAGTTGAGCGGCAACTTCGAGCGATTTTGGTGTTAGTTCTGCACCAAAGAGAGTGACGAGCACCTGCGCTGATTTTTCTGTATCGCCGTCGAGTGATAATGCCTGCACTGCCTCGACTAATCGATCAAATCCAAACGACATGCCAACCGCGGGCACGTTTGTTCCACCTAATTTTTCGATCAGTTCGTCATATCGTCCGCCGCCTCCTATAGAGCCAGCGCCATATTCTGGAATTTTAATTTCAAAAATCATACCGGTGTAGTAATCTAACCCACGGGCAATTGTTGGATCAAATGAAACGGTATCTTCAGGAACGCCCAGTGATGAAACCAGTGACAAAATCTCTTTGAGAGACTCTGTCGGTTCTGCAGAAGTAATTTCTTGGAGACATTTGGTGGCATCTTCTTGGCTCAAGCCTTTTTTTACCAATTCAGCGACGACATCGGCTTCACTTTTTTTATCAAGTTTATCTACTGATTGGATGATGGAGAAGACATCAACTGAGTCTGTCACAAAGGCTTTAAGCGCAGTAAACAGCACCTGTCGATCATTCACGACAATCTGCGGTGCCTTAAATCCAAGTTCGGCTAGGGAAAAGTAAGCACACGCGATAATTTCGGCATCAGCAACGCTGTCTGTGCTGCCAAACACGTCAATATCACACTGAGTGAATTCACGGTATCTGCCTTTTTGTGGTTTATCAGCACGGAATACATTTTGCATTTGATAGCGGCGAAAATATTTGGGAAGTTCTTGACTGTATTGTGCTAAAATTCGAGCCGTTGGCACGGTTTGGTCATAGCGCAACCCAATCTCACGATCACCGGAATCGGTAAAGGTGTAGAGTAATTTGTCTGCCTCGTTGCCATATTTTCCAGTCAAAAGACTAGCATATTCGAGTGTCGGTGTTTCTAATGGATCAAAACCGAAGCGTTCGAACACGGTCTTTAATTTCGTGGATACGAAATCTCGCGTCCGCTTTTCTTTTGGTAGAAAATCACGAAATCCCTTAAGTGTTTGTGTTGGTGTGTTTGACATAGTTTTTATATAGTATACAGAATACAAGTAAAATATGCTCTAGAGAAGATCTTTGCTATACTATCGTTCTTGGATGGGCTCATAGGTAAATGGTATACCGTAGCTTTCGCATAGCTAAGTTCCGAGTTCGATTCTCGGTGAGTCCACATTAGTTGAGCGTAATTGGTTTCTCATCAATATTCGTCATCTCCACCACTCCGTCTTCCAAGATCAAAACACTATTCTCATACCGAACACCAAATTTTCCCGGCAAGTAAATCCCAGGTTCAACAGTAATTGTCATTCCAGGAACAAGCGACTCGGTATTTGTCCAATTTAGCGAAGGTGGCTCATGGATATCAAGTCCCACGCCGTGCCCGGTGGTATGAATAAACTCTTTTGAGTAGCCAGCATCGGTGATTATGGATCGCGCTGCTTCATCAACACCTTGGGCAGTATGATCGTTTTTTCCATCCCGCAGGTATTTAAGTGCGCTTTGATAGGCCCGATCTACGATTTCTTTAATGGTAATAAAAAGTGGATCTGGCTCGTTCCCAAACCAAAATGTGCGCGTCATATCAGCGCAGTAAAAGTCATATTTTGCGCCAAAATCAATCATGACCGCGGAGTTTTCAGTTAGTTTAGTGTCTGATGGTTGGTAGTGCGGCAGGGCAGTATGAGTATCAAATGCAACGATAGTGGGGAAGGCTGTTTGATCAGCACCTCTTGATCTGAGCTCATGCTCGAGGAGGTGTTTGACGGCGATTTCGGTGAGACCGGGTTTCAGTTGTTCGCGCGTAGCTTCAAAAGCATCATGAGTAATTTGGCAGGCGCGAAGCATTGATTCTTGCTCGGCCTCGTCTTTGACCATTCTTAATTTCCAAATATTCTCACGATTCAGCTCTTTTATTTCTAGGTCAGAAATCTCTGCTATATTAATGTGTTCTGCAACCGTGAGGGTAGAAAAGTCTATAAAAAGTGTATCAATTTTTTGTTCGCTAAAAATACTTTTAAAATTTGCATTTCCTTGCTTGCCAGCGCAACCCATTAAGTACATGACATCAGGTAATTTTGTAACTGGTGTAAAACTGGCATGGACCACAGAAGTCGCCTTTTTGGTGAGTACTACATATCCCTCACGCTCATTTGGCACGAGCGTTTCAAATCCAGTCAAATAGTACATATCATGGATGTCTGAGATAAGGATAGCTTGATTTGATTGGAGATTCTTGGATAGCGCTAAAAGACGAGGGGTGTACTTAGACATCGAGTGGTGCGAGTGAACGCACGGTCAGTGCTTCAATACTTCCGTCAGAAATAGTACCAGTGATAAGACAGTTCATGTCCTCTTCAAAGTCAGTTCGGGAAATCTCGGTACCGTCTGCGTTTTGATATTCGGTGGATGTGCTGAGTTCAATGACAAGTTTTTCACCAGTACTTCTTGATGTAAGGGTAATTTCTGACGCGTTAATGTTTGTAATCGTACCAAGTTCTACTGTTTTTGGTTCTGGCTGAAGTGTCTCTTCATAAATCTCAACAAATTGTGGCTCAATTGAGACATCATCTTGAACAGATCCCATCACAATCGCCCAGTTACCGACGGCAATATCATCGACCTGGATGGCTTCGTCGTCTTTGGTGACTGTAACTCCTTGGCTAAGCGCGATGATGGTCGTGCCATCAGCATTCTCAACGGTGATTGACTCGCCGGTGACACGCAGTACTTCGCCGATAAATCCGCGTCGCTTTTGGAGGAGATCATCAATAGTGCCTTGGACTTTTGATCGATTTTTTTCAATTCGTTTTTTTATTTCTTCAATAGTTTGTTTGGCGTTGACATCGAGGACTGCGTCTTCTGTGTCTGGGCTCGGAGACGGTGTTGGAGTTGCCGCGCGGACAGGTAGTAAACCACCAATGAGTACCATAATTGCAAAAAGGACACCAGCAAGTGCAGCTGGACCAATGAGAGTTAGTGTTTGTTTATTGATCATCATCGTCAGTTTCTTGTTGCGCAGAGTCGGTCGCGTCTGCAGTTTCTTCAAAAATTGTGGTAACGATCACGACGCGTTCTTCAACCGTTGTATCACCGTTTTCATCAACAACATGAACGGCAATCGTATTACTTCCTTGCTTTAAAGTACTTTCAACTGCAAAATTGCCCGTTTCATCAGCGGTAGTAATCATATCAGCATCGTTCACAAACACCACCACAAGCGCATTCGGAATGGTTGCACCAGCAACAGTGAGAGTAGTTTCTGTCTGAATAGTTCCATCCTCTGGACTGTGGAGTGCTAGATTTGTTGGCACGGGAGCTTCTGGACTCGGGCTTGGAGTTGTTTGTAAATCAGTAATCGTGGTCTCTGTTAAAGTACTTCGTACTCGATAGAAACCATAGGTAATGAATAACCCTAAACTGAGCCCAATAATGACTGCTGCCAATACTTCTTTGCGCATATGAACTTGTATTATACCGCACCTTTTACAAATCGACATTGTTACGCTAGACTAGCGCTATGATTATTACCTATCACGGACACTCAACATTTAAATTAAAAGGCAAAAGAGGCACTGCTGTTACCGATCCTTACGATGATTACATCGGCTTGACACTCCCACGACTAAGTGCTGACATCGTCACCGTTTCTCACGACCACAAGGATCATAACGCTGCTGATAAAATTAGCGGTACTGCTCGCAGAAACAATCCATTTATCGTTGATAAGCCAGGTGAGTATGAAGTTGGCGGAATTTCTATTTTCGGCGTGCCTACCTTTCATGATGATAGTAAAGGAACAGAGCGAGGTCAAAATACGGTTTTTACTATTCTCATTGATCACTTACGCGTGTGTCATCTCGGAGACCTTGGTCACGATTTAACATCGCAACAGGTTGAGAAAATCGGCGCGATTGATATTTTGCTGTGTCCGGTAGGCGGCGCATTCACTATTAATTCTGAATTAGCGGTTAAAATTATCAGAACACTTGAACCAGGGATTGTCATTCCAATGCACTACAAAACTGACGCTCACAACTCGGATGTTTTTGCAGACATGACTACACTGAGTGATTTCACCAGAGAGTATGGGCTTGACCCCAAACCAATGGTCAAGCTTGATATAGAACGAGGAAAAATCCCAGAAGAAACACAATTAATTCTTCTTGAGCAAACCTAAGCGAGTTTGCACTTCCTGCCTGTGTCACGGTCACTAATGATCGAGCACGACTAGCACCACAAAGCACACTATGGCATCAACTTCAGCGAGAGTCCCGCCCCACGACAGCAGAGCAGAGCGTTCAGCCCTTGGCGCGGTTTTAATTGATCCTGATGCAATCGTTACTGCGTCTGAATATCTCGTGCCTGAGAGCTTTTACGAGCAACAGCATCAGGTAATTTTCGAAGCCATGCAGGCTTTATATGAAAAACGTCAACCAATCGACGCCGTTACCTTAACTAATCAGCTCAAAAAACTAAAAAAATTGTCAGCAGCAGGCGGAAGTGCGGGAATTGCTAAGTTATCAAATGAAATTTCCACTGCAGCCAATGTCGAGCATTATGCCAAGCTGGTTTCAGAAGCGTATGTCAAACGTCGCCTCATCCATATGGGTTCAGAAATCGCGAGTTTAGCGTTTGATGATTCCAAAGACGTAGCCGACATCGTCGATCAAGCAGAACAGCATGTTTTTTCAGTCAGTCAGCAGCAGGGCGGCAAGGCATTTATTCATATTAAAGACACCTTGGTAGAAAGTTTCGAAAGACTCGATGAGTTGCAGAAATCAGGAGATGAGCTTCGTGGCGTGCCAACAGGGTACGCTGATCTCGACCATCTCTTGGCGGGTATGCAGCGGTCTAACCTAATAATTTTAGCTGCTCGTCCTGGTATGGGTAAAACTTCACTTGCTCTGAATATTGCCCATCATGTTTCTGTCACAGCCAAGCGGAGCATTGGATTGTTTTCTCTTGAAATGAGTAGAGAAGAGTTGGTGGATCGTTTACTGGTTTCTCAGGCTGATATCGACGCCTGGCGACTCAAGACCGGTCGGCTTGATCAGCAGGATTTCTTGAAGATTTCGGATGCGATGGGTGTTTTGGCAGATGCAAAGATTTATATCGATGACACGCCTGGTATGAGTATTTTTGAAATGCGTACCAGAGCGCGTAGATTGATGACCGAACATTCTATCGATCTCTTAGTCGTTGATTATCTACAGCTCGCACATGGCCGTTCCCGAGACAATCGTGTCCAAGAAGTTGCAGAAATTTCTCAAGGTTTAAAAAACATTGCTCGTGAGCTAAAGATTCCTGTCCTAGCTCTCTCACAGTTGTCTCGCGCGATTGAGAGTAGGGGCGAGAAAGTTCCACAACTGTCTGATCTTCGTGAATCTGGATCTATTGAGCAGGACGCGGACGTAGTGATGTTTTTGTATCGAAAAGACGAAGATATTCGAGAATCGGTTAACCTCAAGATCGCTAAGCACCGTAACGGCGCACTCGGCGACATTGACCTGTACTTCAGGGGTGAGCGCGTTAAGTTTTATGGTATGGAAACGCGGCAAGGGCAATAAAAAACCAGATCGAAAAAAGCAAAAAATTACGCCGCTGGGGCATAACTAAACAACAAATACACGAGTCCACCAGAGAGTATCAAAAACATCAGAAAAAACCCTAAGTTTGACTTGAGGTCTTTGAGTGACTGGACGGGGTCGGGTGCGTCAGTGCTGACAATAATCACCACCGCAACAAGTAGCCACACAACACCCCTGGCAACTACAGACCAGATGCTATTTGGTGAAAAAATTGACGTCGCAATCAACTCGAGGCTTTCCATGTATTAATAATGCCTGAATTCCCCTAAAAAAGCAAGCTAGCTTGAGGTATAATTATTCCATTGTCGATCAAAAGACATACAAATTGCCTCGGTGGCGGAATTGGTATACGCGTGAGTCTCAAAAACTCATGGTTTCACGACCTTGTGGGTTCGAGTCCCACCCGAGGCACGGTAAAAATTACCAAAAGTGCATGAACATTCACACACTTCCAGAAAATAACGGCCACAGTGTTTCTTTTTCTGAACACGGAAATCTTGATGGTCCTGCAATCCTTTCCTTTCATGGCGGTCCTGGCTCAAGGAGTAAGCCTGCGCACGCAGAGCGGTTTGATCTAAAAAAATACCGAGTTATTTTGTTTGACCAGCGTGGGTGTGGCAAAAGTACGCCTCTCGGAAAACTCGAACACAATACAACGGAAGATTTGTTAGCAGATGCAGAGCGAATAAGAGAACAACTTGATATAAAAACTTGGTTTGTAGCTGGATCTAGTTGGGGTTCGACACTGGCATTGTTGTATGCAATTCAGCATCCCAAAAAAACTCGGGGTATTCTAATATCTGCCGTATTTTTGGCTGATCGAGATTCTGTTGAGTGGGCAATGACTCAAGAGCACGGTGCTTCGCGCCTTCTGCCAGATGTGTGGGAAAAACGAATGGCATTTTTTAAACGATTTAACATACAAGTTGAAACGCAAAATGAAGATATTTTGAGAGAACTTGAGGCAGCAAGCCCTGCCGAGCAAAAAGAAATTGCGGCTGGCGTGCAAAATTGGGAGAATAATTTATTTTCTTCACTTTCACCAATTTCATATACCAACCCAGAGGATATTTCAGATGCAGACATTGCATCGGTTAAAATATTCGTTCACTATGAAATGAATTCAGCATTTATTCCCGACAATTTTATTTTGAAGAATATTGAAAAAATTAAGAATATACCAATGGTTATTGTTCACGGTCGGTATGACATTCTTTGTCCAATTCAGAAAGCACATGAGCTTGCCACAACGCATAATAATTCAGAATTTGTCATTGCCACCTCGAGTGGACATGATTTTACAGCTGAAGGTGCAACCATTCGAGAGATGGCTTTTGACAGGTTTTTAGAGAAGCATGCGTGAACTGTTTTTTAGTTTTATCTTAGAAACCATAAGACAATAACCAACACCACCTGCGGCAACAACCCAATCACCATTGACGGCGTAGAATGATGAAACATAGCATGAAACGCGTTGATTGGTTTGAGAAAGAACGGTTCCCATCTTAAGAAATTCCTTGGTGATTCGAGCAAATCTGGGGCAATGCCCGTGAGTGCACCTGCCCAAATATGAAGGCTGAGCTCTGGATTGCTGGTTATGAAAAAGAGATGTACTAGATACGCGGAAATTCCTAATTCGACCAATTCAAGTAAAATTGCCGTACTGCGCTTGCGTTTTCCAGATGATAAACCCGTCCCCACATCCCAATGCGGAATCCAATCCTGAAGATAGTGCATACCAAGGGTAAGAGGAATATAAAGTGCAGGGTGGGGAAGACGACTTGCTAAAAATGCGCCAGTAAGGGTATGTGGGATAGAAAGCATGTTTTGTAGTATATCAGCTGTGCATGATGAGAAGCTAACGGTATAATCAACGGTACTATGTTTCCGATATTATTTACAATTGGTCCGATTGCCTTCAGAACGATGACCTTGTTTGCGTTGCTTGGATTTTTTGCGGCGAGCTTTGTGTTTTGGCGCCGAGGTCGAGAAGAGCACTACAGCGAGGAGCAGTTGTTTGATGCGTTTTTTATTGCGGTGTTGGTTGGAGGATTGGCAAGTCGAATTGGGTATATTGCATTGAATTTTCCACAATTTGGTTTTAATGTGTTGCAGTGGTTTGACGTGATTCGGAGTCCGGGATTTGATAGTTTTTCTGGCTCAATAGTTGCTTCAATTGTTCTTTTTAAGCGATGTAGAGCGCAAAAATGGGATGAATTTGAGATACTTGATTTTTGGGCAACTGCTATGGCAATTGGGTTGATTTTTGTCAATATTGGGCAATTTTTTCAAGGTGGGGGGAGTGGCTACACGACAACCATGCCTTGGGGAGTGCAGTTTCCGAGCCTTTTTGAGCCCGCGCACCCGGTGCAGTTGTACTTGGCACTGGCGTATGGCGGATTATTTTGGTTTTTATCTCGAGTAGAGTACCGATATCGAACTTTTTCTTGGTACCGATCAGGGAAGAAAACAGCTCAGACGGGGTTTGTGTTTGCGATGTTTGTAATTTTAAGTAGTGTTATTGAGCTTGGCATGACGGTAATTCGACCGAGTAGAATTGCTATTGGTGGGTTATTTCTAGAGCGCACGGCATTGGTGGTGTTTCTGTTGTTTGGACTTAGTTTGTTATATGTTCGATCAGGGAGAGTAATTGGATTTTTGAAAAAAAAGCGACCTAAGAAGATAAAAATTGAGCAGTTTACCCATGAATCATAGTTACGTACAAACGTTTAGAAATTCTCCGCTCGTTCTGAGCGTGCTGGCTGGGATAGTACTGCTAATTCTTGATCAGACTTCCAAGTGGCTTGCTGATCAAAATGGCTTTGATACCACCATAAATAGGGGTATTTCATTTGGAATTGGAACTGCGCTCCCAGAAATATTTACGCTCTTTTTGGTTATGGCGGTCACGATTGGGATTTTGGTTTATTTTAGAGATGTTTGGCAGAAAAATTTGATAATCTCGGGAATATTCTGGGGAGCTGTCGCATCGAATATCCTGGATAGGATTATTTTTGGAGGGGTGCGTGATTGGCTACCAATGCCATTAGTAGGGGTTCGCAATAATTTGGCAGATATTGTGATAGTGACTACTTTAGCTATTATTGTTTTTAGGGAACGATGAGCCATATTCCCCATCCAACACAAGCAATTCCGATTATGTATGAGGATGCTGACATGCTGGTTCTTGATAAGCCAGCGGGCTTGGTGGTAAATGACGCAGAATCAGTCCAGGGCGTGACGCTGCAGACCGCAGTGCGGGATTATATCGTTGGGCAGTTTGGCAGTGATGCTATTTCTGATGAGCAGTCTGATTGGGAAAGCCTGTTGCCCGCAGATTTTACTTCAGAATATGGTTCGCCAACAGAAATTTTTACACAAAGAGACGGCATGGTGCATCGATTAGATCGAGAAACGAGTGGCGCATTGCTTTGGGCTAAAAATCCTGGGGCACTAGTATCACTGTTGTCACAGTTTCAAAAAAGAACGGTGTTTAAAACATATCTTGCGCTCTGTCATGGACGCTTTGCAAGTGAAACAGGCACCATTTCACTACCTTTGGGTAGAAGTCAATTTGATAGAAAAAAAATGGCCATTGATCCTACCGGGAGACCTGCGGTGACGGGTTATGAAGTGCTTGAATTTTATGAAACTTTGTCACAAGAAGGTAGAAAATCAGATCGAGCACAGCAAAATAATCGTGCGGGAATAACGGAGCAGGGGTATTCACTGGTAGAATGCCATCCAAAAACAGGTCGAACGCATCAACTCCGTGTGCATTTGGCACAGCTACAACACCCGATAGTTTCTGACCAAATATATGGAGGAAAAAGACGGGTAAAACAAGATAAAATCTGGTGCGAGCGATTATTTCTTCATGCTGCTGAAATTACATTTTTACATCCAAGAACGGGCGATACAAAGAGTGTTGAAGTGCCGTTATCTCAAGAATTGCAGGGAACACTCGCATTTTTAAAAAACCAAGCGAGCGATCAAAGCACAAACTAACTGTCACTTGCAGTCTAGCATTTCGATCAGTACGATAACTTGATATGCACGATATGCATCATGACAACGAAGAAAATGGTGCTGCAGAGCAGACTATTTTTTCCGAGGTAACCTTTCCAAATGAATCGATCAGATTCTTATGTTTGACCTGGGCTCAGCTTGAAGCAGAGGTTTTTTCTCTTGCGCAGAAAATATCGAATCATACATCATTGCATCCAATTGATAGAATCATTACCTTGGCCAAAGGTGGCTGGCCGATGGCGAGAAGTCTGTCTGATTTCTTGGGCGGTGTTCCCGTTGCGAGTTTTGGCGTCAGAACCTATGATGGCATCTCGAACCAATCGAGTGATATTGCCGTATATCAAGCGTTGCCTCCACTCGACCCGAGCGAACATATACTACTGTTTGACGACATCGCAGATACCGGTCAGTCGCTCCAATTTACCCTTGATCACCTCAAAGAGCAGGGCGTTACACAGATCACAACAGCCACGGTTTTCTTTAAGCCCCATTCCAGCATTCAACCTGATTTTTACAGTGCAGAAACAGTATTATGGGTAATTTTTCCCTACGAGTTTCAAGAAACGGTTTATGATTTGTCGTCTCGTTGGAAAGAGCAGGGGATTGAGATGGATGAAATCGCATCAAGATTGCACGCAATGCAGTTCAATCCAAGGATTTTAAAAGCAATTCTGGCCAAAATCTGACCGAATCAGCGCATAAAATTGCTACTTGCTTTCATTAAGCAGAATACGTACAATTACACATTACTTACATACAAAACAAGGACGGAAACACTTAGTCGTTTTCGCTCCCAAGTAACGAAACTGAATGACGAAAGTCAGGAAGGGAAACCAAGTTGAGCCGAAAGCCACAAGTGTTTTTTTATAGTATGAGGAAGTTTGAAAAGAACTATCTGACTATTTTTAAGATTCAATGCAAATTGAAATCTGAAGGAGAGAGCGCGCCAAAGGCGCGCTTTTGCGTTCTAGGGGGTATATATGGCGAGTAGCCCATCTCTTGAAGGCCTCAATCCCGCGCGAAAAGTCGAGGAAATTCGCCGATTATACTTGCTTGAATCAGACAAATTGCCGGCACTTCGTAGATTTGAAAGAATTCTCAAACAAAAAAATGCAGAGTTTTACAGAAGAGCCGATAATACTTTGGGTGTTACGTGGAATACATTAGAAGCAGACGTTGAAGGTTTTATAGCTTTACTCGCCAAAATCTTAGAAACTTCAAATGTTTCGGGACCTGAGTATAGGTCTCAACACCTCAATGCAATGTATGCCAAATTAGTTGCGCGTTCACCCCTGTTCAAAAATTTAACGTTAACTTTTAGCAGCAGACTTGAGAGTACGCTCGAGCATGTACTTAAAGTGAGTCGATTAGCAGACGATCCGTCTGGTGAAATAAATCCTCAATATCATCGAACTATTCAGCGGCTGGAAACCATTCTTCACGATATTGGAAAATACTTTATCGCGCAACTAGACCAAAGCGACGGCGCAACGTTTAAGCTAGTGGATGACTTTACTCAAGATCACTCATTTATAGGTGCTCACATACTTGACGAGTTATTGTTTCGGGCGTCACAGTCGAGCGCTCTCAATGATCATCCACAACCGGGTGTTTCTGAGTTGTTTTCCTCATTAAATTTGGCAACCCCAGAGGGTAGAAGGATATTTACTGCACCGGTGGCACTGCATCATGCTCCAGAGCTACATGCAAAGAATATTGTGGATACACCAGAGCTCGCTGCTATCATGATGTCACCGTTTTATAAAGATCGCGCTGAAGCAATTGAGCAAGGAGACGAAGCAGAACTTGAGAATCTAAATCAACAATTACTTACCTCACTGCACCATTTCATTTTGCTTACAATGGCAGACGTAGGGGCAGGTGGAAATCCACAATTTATCGTTGAAAATGCCAGAGCAGCTCGATTACTGATCGATCATATGGTTGAGATCGAAGGATTTGAAGAATGCAACACACTGTATCGAGTCCTTGCGGGGTCACTAGGTCGAACCTTGTACGAGATGGGGATGTGTCTCGAGTACTCACTGGCAGGAAATGAGTTAATGCGCGCAAAGAAAGGTCAAGCTATCAATGACAACATCGACGCCATTTTACATGCAGAAAAACAGCTTGAGTCCATGATGGGGGAGAGTGAGGAATCAGCAGCTACCATTACTCAGCTAAGAAAAACCATCGGCGCTGGAATAGTCCAGCTCATGTCTGTGATTAGAAAAAAACTAAACAGTGCTGGAGAACGTGATGAAAACCACAACGATCACAGGTTCATGTCCCAATTACTAAACTCAATTTATGAAAAGGTCCAAAGCTCATGTTCAGAAATCGGATTAATTGTGTGGCAGTGGCTCGAGGAGAACGCAATTGTAACACTTATGCTTATTCAAATGCCGGACGAGGATGACGCTCAACCTCCACCAATTCCCGGATAATAGTGCTCACGTTTCTCAATTAGGTCCTGAGCAATCCTAGTGGCTGTTCCATGAATAAATCGTGGCAATCGCTTGCCATAAATACTATTTTTCATAAAACGTGCATTTTCCTTTGCCGTTAGTGTCGAATCCACTCGACTCCCATCAATCATTCCCAGCGTATCAGCCTCAAGCAGTGTAAATTCGTCAGCGTCTTGTAAGAAATTAATGCGATCATGATTTGCAACGAGGTGAATGATGCGAATCCGCTGTTTTTCTGTATAGAAAGAGCGGAGGCGATTGTAGAGAAGTTCCGAAATGCGATCGGCAGAGATTTTCATGTGTAGTGATTTTTTGCTGAGCATCTCTTTGTATGAAGGATTAGATTGAGAAAATACTCCAGACCACCCCCAATCATGTGCGTAGGCCGCGGTGATCAGGACGCTGCTATCTAGCTCGGCACAGAGCGGTTCATGCTGCAGAAGGTATTTCATCCAGTACACTACTGCTTCAGTATGCTGCCTGTCGTAACTACCTCGAGCTGATACGAGGTCCTTGAGGATAATTTGCCTCAGTACACGCTCTGCTTTGGGGTGGATGAGGTAATTCTGGAAGTGTTGTTTTTTTCTAGTGGGGGTCATGCTTTTTTCTGTTGCGGCATGATATAGTATACCGTGTATGAGCAAAAAGGCAGTATCATGATCAGCGCGCATTTTACATTCCAGGTGTCATTTTCTACACTGTAAGTTGGTTTTTTTTGAACTACATCCGCAGCTTTTTGTGGTTTTTCCTTACAAACGTACTACTTCACGAAAGTCACATGTCCAAAAAAATAACCAAACTCATCGAACAAGAAAAAAAACGCCAAACCGAAATGATCGGTTTAATTCCATCCGAAAATAATATCTCGCCAGAAGTTTCTGCCGTACTATCCAGCTGTCTCTCGAGCAAATACTCAGAAGGCTACGCCGGTAAGCGATTTTACGAGGGCAATGAATTCATTGATGAGATTGAGCGCGAAGCCATCAACCGTGTATGCAAACTCTTCGACGTGCCTTATGCCAACGTACAGCCGTATTCGGGCTCCCCAGCCAACGCCGCTATCTACTTTGCACTTATGGAGCCAGGCGACACTCTGATGGGTCTCAAGCTGGCAATGGGGGGACATTTGACCCACGGGCACCCTCGGGTTACAGCTTCAGGTAGATTTTACAATGCCGTTCAGTATGGTTTAGACAAAAATGCTCGGATAGATTTTAAGGAGGTTCGCGCACTAGCAAAAAAACATACGCCCAAAGTTATTGTCGCGGGCAATACTGCGTATCCCTTTGAACTCAATTTTAAAGAATTCAGAAAAATAGCTGATGAAGTTGGCGCTTGGTTGATGGCAGATATTTCTCACATCACGGGTCTCGTGATTGGCGGAGCACACATGTCGCCGGTGCCATACGCTGATGTGATTATGTCGACCACGCACAAGACTTTTCGTGGTCCACGAGGCGCAATGATTCTCGTGACCAAACGAGGAATGAAGAAAGATCCCAAATTAGGAGACAAGATAGACTCAGCCATCATCCCTGGCTTGCAAGGTGGTCCCCACAATGCGACAACTGCGGCGATTGCGATTGCGGCAGAGGAGGCAAGTGCTCCACAATTTAAAAAATACGCAACGCAAATCAGAAAAAACGCCACAGCACTTGCGGATGAACTCATGAAACACGGCGTCAAACTCGTCGGAGACGGGACTGAAACTCACCTGATGCTTATTGATTTGACGGGAATTGCGCCAGGCCACGGCACCCAAGTTGCATTTGCTATGGATGTGGCAGGCATGTACGCCAACAAAAACACAGTTCCGCATGAGCCGTGCTCACCATTTTATCCATCAGGTGTCAGAATTGGCACACCGCTTGTTACAACTCGAGGCATGAAAGAGCCAGAAATGCAGAAAATTGCCGGCTGGATCGCACAAGTTATTGAGCATGTTTCAGAGGAAAAACTACCCTCTGATCAAAAAAAATGGGCTGGATTTTTAAGTAAGTTCAAGAAAAAAGCTACTGCAGATCCTTTTTTGCTCGAAATTAGGAAAGAAGTGACCAAAATGGCACTGAAATTCCCGCTTTTCAAGCCTTAAGATGCGGATTATCGGCGCGAACTAATTGGGCTCTCAGTGACCAATCGCTGATTTTCTGCACCTTTTACTTCGCAAGCCCATGAATATGCACCAACCCGCGAGCCTGAGTAAAGACGACTTCTTTGCCGTCTTTGTAGAGCGTGGTTTTATAATAAGGATCAAGAATTTTCAGCATGTCCTCAAGAGATTGAGTACGGTGGGGGTGAAATTCGACAATCAACTCTCCAACCATCCTTAGAGAGTCACCAGCCGCTGCCAGTGTAGCTTGCTCGGCGCCCTCGATGTCCATTTTGAGAAAATCAATAGGCTCGGTAATGAATTCGGCGAGGGTGTGGGTCATGACGGGCAATGCTTCTGATTCTTGTTGATTGGTCCACGCACCATCGATAAATCCGCCCGTGCTGTGCCACTGGTTTTTTGTTTTGTCTCGGTAGTAGGTTGTTTTTCCCTGTGTTTCGCCAAGCGCGCATTGATGAGCATCAACAAAGGAGAGCTGATTTTCAAATATATTTTGTTCCAAGAGTTCAAAACTAATCGGATTCGGCTCAATGGCGGTAATTATTGCCTCTGGGTATAATTTTTTAAAATACAGCGTTGCAACCCCAATGTGTGCGCCCGCGTCAATAATTCGTGGGGCAGGGGAGTCGGATTCAAAATAGTAGGTGTCTTTGGTAAAAATTTCTTGTTTCAGCTGATGATATTCTTCTGAATTGGCATGAAATACGGTAAATGATTCTAGTTTTGATGAGTTATTTTTTTGCATACACTGAGTCTGGCATTGGGTTTTTGCCGTTCACCGCTATAATACAAGGCATGTACCCAGAAAGGAAGTGACCCATGGCAGCAGAAAAAAAGAGTAACAGACGAATTGGAGCCCATGTTTCTGCGGCTGGAGGACAGTTTAAAGCAGTTGAGCGAGTCGCTAAAATTGGCGGAAATTGCTTGCAATTATTTAGTGGGAGTCCACAAGTTTGGAAGCGAAAACCACTTGATGATTTTGATTTTGAAAAAGTTTTTGAATATCAAAAAAAGTATGATGTACAGCCTATTTTTACCCACGTACTGTATTTGATAAATCTAGCTTCCGACAAGCCAGATCTTGTTAAAAAATCAATCGACGTCCTTAAATACGACCTCCAGTTTGACGCAAAAATAGGCGGAAGCGGCATCGTGGTTCATTTGGGGAGTCATCAAGGTAGAGGTTGGGAGGCAGTTAAAATTCAGGTTAGAGATGCAATCGCAGAAATTCTTAGTGACTCGCCAAAAAATTCAACATTTCTTATCGAACCATCTGCTGGGCAAAACGGCAAATTATGTAGCGACCTCGCAGAAGTCAAATGGCTACTCGATGAATTACAACCAAAATTTGGAGATCGCCTCGGCTGGTGCGTCGATACCTGCCACTCATTTGCTGCTGGATATTACCTTGGCGAATCGGTCCCAGAACACGACACTGCCCAAAAAAATGTTACTCTTCCCAAGAGTTTAGTCACAACAATTTCAGACTTAGATCTCTGGAAATCACTCAAATGTATCCACGCAAACGACAGTCGCGATCCGTATGGATCGGGGAGAGATCGGCATCATAATTTGGGAGATGGAGAGATTTTATTGGATGATTTTCGCTTTTTCCTCACAAGACCAGAACTCGATGAAATTCCAGTAATTTTAGAGGTTCCCGGTTTGGATAAAAATGGTCCTGATGCAGAAAATATGGCTAGGCTTAAGAAATTGATTCAATAAAAAAGGAAGAAATGATTATTTTTGACGGAAATGCTGCGGCGGCGGAGCGTGAAAAAGCAATTACTCAAAAAGTTGCAAAAATTGCTCGTGAAGGTCAAACTCTGACAATTGCAGCAGTACTGTTTACCGAAGATGAGGGGAGTCGGTTATACACCCAGCTCAAAGGTGAGGCAGCAAAGCGCGTAGGAATTATCTATAGGGTAGAGCAGTGTTCATTGAGAGACGATCCCAAAAAAATAGTAAAAATTATCAAAAAACTCAATACAGATCCCGCAATAACAGGAATTATCATTCAAAAACCATGGAGGAAAACTTGGATGACTGCCCACGTTTCAAAGGAGCAGGGCACTAGAGAAGGGGACAAAACTAAAAACAACCCCTCCCCTGCCGATTTTTCTGCCTGGTGGAAGAAATTGACGAGCGCCATTGCACTGGAAAAAGACGTTGACGGTTTGCACCCAAAAACATTACGATTCATCAAAAAAAATACCTGGCTAGAGCAGGGGAGTGTCATGCCAGCAACAGCTCGGGCAGTGTTGTTAATTTTAGAATTAGCAAGAAACGCCGCCAAATACACGCCCAATACAATCACCAAAATAAGTAAACATATTATTATTGGCAAATCAGATATTGTGGGCCAGCCACTTTTTTATGAAATTAAAAACCAAGGTTATCCCGTTGAAATGATCGGTCGCACAGAGCTTGATGAACGGATTGAATTAGGCACTTTCCTCAAGGATGCGGCAGTAATTATCAGTGCCACGGGGAGCAAAAACCTGATAACTGGGCAAATGGTTTCTGCTGGAGTTGTAGTGATTGACGTCGGTGAACCACGACCTGATGTTGAATTTGCAACTGTGGCGCCAAAAGCTGCGTTTATTACGCCAGTGCCTGGAGGTGTAGGTCCCTTGACGGTTGTTAGCTTGTTGGAGAATTGTGTGGAGTTGGCTAGTCGTACCACTTCATCTTCTCTCTAAGCATACGACTCTCAAGATGCAAGGTATTAATCTATTGCGAGACTAATCATGAGTAAAAAGGTAGTAAATGTAGCAGCAGCGGTGATTGAGAGGGATGGAAAAGTGTTGATTGCCAAGCGCAAAAGAGGTTCGCGTTTGGAACTAAAATGGGAGTTTCCTGGAGGAAAGATTGAGGAGGGAGAAACTCCTGAGCAGTGTTTAGAGAGGGAGTTACTTGAGGAGTTCTGCATTAACACAGAGACTGGTAGTCACATTACCAACTGCCTTTATAGTTACAAAGAAGTAACAATAAATTTAATGGCTTTTCACTCTCGATACATTTCCGGTGACTTTATTCTGAATGACCATGAAGAGATTGCATGGGTTTCCCTTCATCAATTGCCTGATTTCACTTTCTGTGAAGCTGACTTACCAATAATTAGTACCCTCATGGAGAAAAGCGATGGATGAAATTGAAAGTCTGAAACCTGGAACCAACTTATCAAACGAAGAAGTTTGCGAAATCTTCCTTTGCGCTCCTCAGGGCGGTATGAGACGTAGTTTGCGTACAAATACACTCGTTTTAGTGTCAGACCACTTAAAGTCTGTTTATGAAGATAGATGGCTGGATGACGTATTTCATTATACTGGCATGGGTTTGCGGGGAGACCAAGACTTGAACTACAGTCAAAATAAAACACTTGCGGAGTCAGATACTAACGGAATTGATGTCCACCTATTTGAGGTGCTTGAAGCTGGAAAATATACCTACCAAGGAAAAATGGTTTTGTTTGAAGACCCTCATGAAGAGGTACAGCCAGATGCAGATGGAACAGACCGAAAAGTATGGGTATTCCCCTTAAAGCTTGAGGACCAGTCACAAACGCCAATAATTACTAAAGACGTGTTTGATAACAAGACTAGAATATTAGATAAGAAATCAAGGAGTAAAACCACTGAAGAACTGGAGGCGCGGGTTAAAAAGGCTCCAAAGAAGGTCGGGGTAAGAGTTGTAGTATCCAAACAGTATGACCGCAATTCAGATATAGTGGAGTTGGCAAAAAGAAGGGCAGGTGGCATTTGTGATTTGTGCGAACTGGAAGCGCCATTTACTGATAAAAGCAATGAGCCATTTTTTGAAGTACATCATATTAAATGGCTTTCAGAGGGTGGTCCCGATACGTTGGAAAACGTAGTGGCATTATGTCCCAACTGTCATCGGAGAATGCATGTTTTAGACATCGAAGAAGAGAGGATGAAACTTATGAATAAAGCCAAGAGACAGAGCGAGTAGGATTAGAGTCAAATAGGGAAAGTTTATTCATGCATAAATTTTGCGTGGATGAAAAAAAGTTTCCAATATCCAATGCTGGCCTGCACACACTCCCCACATCCCCCCAAGTATGCTATACTACCCCTTCTAGTAAAAAAATGTATGGATGCAGTGCACGTCCTGTTCGCATAAATCGATATTTATGACGAAACCGCCGCAATTCCGTGCTCCAAAAGGAGGAACAAGGACATGAAAACATTACCAATCGATCTCACGAAATTGCCTCAAGAGGCACCTGAATACGATCTTGCTGAATTACTCGAGGCAGGATGTCATTTTGGTCACAAAAAAGAAAAGTGGAATCCAAAAATGGACGAGTTCATTTACATGGAAAAAAACGGCGTCCACATTTTTGACCTCGCCAAAACCGCATCACAACTCCAAGACGCATATAACTATCTGCACTCCCTCGGAAAAAACAACAAGTCAGTCGTCATTGTCGGCACCAAGCGCCAAGCAAAAGACATCGTCGTCTCAACTGCACAAGAAGCAGGTATGTACTACATCGCATCTCGTTGGCTTGGTGGACTGCTCACAAACTGGAATCAAGTTCAAAAATCAATCAAACGAATGAACGAGCTTGAAGATGGCTTGAAAAACAAGAAATTTGACGGCTACACCAAATACGAACAAGTGCAGCTTGAAAAAGAACTCGGTCGATTGAGACGATTTTTTGAAGGAATCAGAAAATTAGAGTCCAAACCCGATGCAATCATCGTGGTTGACCCAGTGCGAGAGAAAAACGCAGTCAAAGAAGCAAACGACACCGAAGTGCGAATCATCGCCCTCGCTGACTCAAACGCTGATCCAGAACACATCGATATCTTAGTTCCTGCAAACGACGACGCGGTCAAAAGCATTCAATACATCGTGTCTCAACTCGCCGCTGGATACAAAGCTGGTAAAGCAGCATAACTTCGCATATTTTTATCAAATACTAGAGAGAGAAGGAGCAAGATATGGCAATATCACCCGCAGATGTAAAAAAACTTCGTGAAGAAACAGGCGCAGGTATCATGGACTGTAAAAAAGCCCTCGAAGAAGCCAAGGGTAACTACAAAAAAGCACTTGAAATCGTGAAGCTCAAAGGCATGGCTCGCGCAGAGAAAAAAGCTGATCGCGAAACCTCAGAAGGCTACATCGCAAGCTACGTCCACGGAAATAACAAAACCGCAGCTATAGTCGAAATCAATTGCGAAACTGATTACGTTGCCAGAAACAGCGATTTTCAAGATATGGCAAAAGGTATTGCCATGCAAGTGGTAGCTATGAAGCCAACATCTGTCACCGAATTGCTTGAGCAAGATTTCATCAAAAATCCATCAGAAACCGTTGAGCAATTCATGAAAACGGTCAGCGGAAAAATTGGAGAGAAATTTGTAGTTGCACGATTTGTGCGATACGAAGTTGGTGAAACTGCTTCAGACGCAGAGGAAACCAAAGCTGCATCCGAGTAACCTAAAGCACCTCAATGCCAGATGATCATCCTGCCAAATTTTCATTTTCACTCGATGGATCGCGTGGATTGGCTCGTGCTGGCAGAATGTTCACCCCACATGGTGTGGTAGAAACGCCTATGTTTATGCCCGTAGGCACCAATGCCGCGGTCAAAGGTGTCGACTCCACAGACCTTCATCAAGAACGAGTACAAATTATACTCGGAAACACCTATCACCTCTATCTCACACCGGGTACAGAAACACTCGATGTAGTCGGCGGTATGCACACATTTGCTGGATGGGACAAGCCAATTTTAACTGATTCAGGTGGATATCAGGTATTTTCACTTTCACATAATGGGGGAGTAAAAATTACTGATGACGGTGTTTGGTTCACGTCACATCGTGATGGCAGCAAACATTTTTTTTCACCCGCCAAAGCAATTGAAATCCAACGAAGCATTGGTGCCGACATCATCATGGCATTCGACGAAGCACTGCCTGACGCAGAATCAAGAGCCTATGCCGATCACTCGGTAGCTAGAACATTTGAGTGGGCAAAGCAATGCATTCAAGCTTGGGAAGAGCACGATCGAAAAAGCATTCACGGAAATTACCAAGCATTATTTGGCATTATCCAAGGCGGATTGTTTAAAGAGCTTCGACAGCAAGCGGCGCGAGATATAACGTCATTACCATTTGATGGTTTCGCAGTCGGTGGTGAAACAATCGGCTACAACATGGAGGGAACTGGAGAGGTCATGGGATGGATAGAGGATTTGTTACCAAAAAATGCACCCCGCTATGCGATGGGTCTTGGGCGAGATCCTCAGGATATTGTTGAAGCGATTTTAGTGGGATTTGATATGTTTGACTGCGTTGGTCCGACCAGATTAGCCAGAAATGGCGCGCTGTACCACGGACGTCTCAACACAGATGGTCCGAAGCCATTTTTTGACAGTCAATACAAAAACGCCCGACTCTCAATCGGCAGACAAGAATTTGCTAAAGACACACGTGTTCTCCAAGATGATTGTGACTGCTATACTTGTACAACAGGATTTTCTCGTGCGTACTTAAGACATTTGTTTAAAACGAAAGAATTGCTGTACTATCGATTGGCGAGCATTCATAATATTCGAACACTAATCAGGTTGGTCGAATCAATGCGTGCGTGGATACTCGATAAGAATGAACCTAAAAAAGTTACATAATTACAGTAAAAAACCATGGTACCTGCCCGGACACCAAAAAAACGAACATCACTCCGTAAGACCGCGAGCAAGTCTCGTGTCCCTAGTCGATCCCGTTCTAAAGTTCCTGCGCGAAAAACTCGATCCAGATCACGATCCACAAGATCAACGAGCCGGCCAAAACTAGCGTCCTTCATGACCAGACTGATCCGAAGTGTGGTGATTGTAGCACTCGGAATTGCGGCAACGCTTTGGCTAACCTTCTCATTTATCCTCCCCGAATTACTTTTTCTAAAGTTTGAAGAATCAACAATAGTGTTAGTACCCAGCAACCCCGATGCCGAACGACAGCTCGTTCTAGCTGCACGATTACACCCAACGTATGAAGACAGTGTGGTGGTCCCCGTGCTTGGAGATACTGAGGTATCGGTCATCAGTGGATTTGGTGAGTACGAACTCCGGTCAGTATATCCACTTTTACACTTAAGCATAAAAGATCAGCCTGAAGCAACAGCGGTGTATGGGCATATTTTTGGTTCGTTAGTTGATACTGTTGTCGCTCATCCAAATATTACCCAAGAAGCATTTGCTTCAAATGATTTTAAAAATGAACTATTCTGGCGAGGTATCCGCGGCTTTGGTACCGACCCGCAATGGGCAGATTTACTTCGGATGTACTATGCGCTGCAGTCAGGGAGTATCGAAGCGATTGCAACACCAGATGCAGTTCACGCAACAATAGCTGCACCTGGAGCGCTTGACGCTTCAGTTATACAAAATTGCCCTGTTGTGGTAGTAAACACGACGACTGAACCTGGCTTAGCCAGAACAATTACTGATAGCTTTGAAGAAAACGGAGTATTTGTGGTTAGGACAATCTCAGAAACACCAACGGTAGAGCGTACGATTGTACTTATCGATTCATCAGTTATCGAAACATGCGAGCCGATTGCAGAAAAAATTTCTGTATTTTTCCCTGATCCCCCAGAGAGAGAAGTGAGAGAGGATTTGGAGTCGTATTACCGAGGAACTGTTATTATTTTACTTGGAAACGACACCGCAGCAGCGCTGTCTGGTGAATAATTTAATCGTCATTAAGGGCATCTGATTCGACGTCTTCAAATGACTTTTCAACATCGTTGTCGGTATCAACGATTTCAACTGGTATATCTTTTTCGAGTAAAAAGTCTTCATCAATATCGTTTAGTGTCGCGAGATTATTTTTATTTGGTGGGAACGAGTGGATATCTGCATTTTTTGCAGATTGAACTTCTTCCTTGATGTAGACCGAACAAGCGGTGCCATTACATGATCGAACTTGGCAGGAATACTGATTGCCGCGTTTTATTAATTTAGAAAGTCGAAACGAAAGATCTTCTGGAAGTGCGCCGACGTATGAATCACCAACTTCGATTGAGATAAAGCGATTTTTTGGTTTGAGTGTGCAAACTTGGCCAACTGAAACATCTTTGAGTGAGTTTTTTCCTGCCAAACGGTGAAGCTCAACTGTTTTTGTTTTTCCTGGCTCTTCGATGAAATGCTGTTTGGTGAACGAAGGAGCGGCCACAATAATGTTTTTTTTCAGATTAGCTAAGTGCTTTTTTGCAATGGTATTAGTTCGATCAATTTCTAAGGTTTGCTCAAACGCTGCTTTGGCAGCATCAACGTCACGCAGCTGTAGGTGTGCTACACCAAGGCGGTTAAGTGCTTGAGTATCGTGCTTTTCTTGAGAAATAAGGAGTGTATTAAGTTCAATCGCCTCATGCCAATTTGCTTGCTTTGCGGCGGCGATTGCTTTGTTGCGGAGAGTTGCTCTGCTTATCATAGATCCCTCAGGGTTATGCTGGAGAATACTACAAGGTGTGGTGTCGTATGTCAACATGGTTTTTTTAAACAATCCTGTATAATAGAATTTCATATGGCAGGACACAGTAAGTGGAACAATATTAAACAGCGAAAAGGGGCAAACGACGCCAAAAAAGGCAAGGTTTTTTCCCAAATTTCAAAACAAATTAAAATGGCCACCAAAGAAGGTGGTTCAGGAGATCCAAACGCAAATCCATCGCTCAGATTAGCACTTGAAAAAGCTCGCAGTGCCAACATGCCCAAAGATAATATTCAGCGCGCAATCGATCGCGGTCTTGGAAAAAGCAGCACCGGCGCGACAATTCAACAAATTGATTACGAAGGATTTGGACCTGGTGGCGTTCCCATAATTGTTTCTGCAATGACCGACAATCCTAATCGCACTAGTTCCAACATGAAATTTATTTTTTCTAGAGGAGGGGGCTCCCTTGGCAGTCCAGGCTCCGCCATGTATATGTTTCAGCGAAACGACGCTGGTGACTACGTGACCACGATGCCCATGCCAGTCGAGCCAGCAGACGAAAAAAAGATCAAATCATTACTAGATCAATTTTTATCTGACGATGATGTTGAGGATGTGTACACCGCTGCCCAGCTCTCTGATGATGAGTAACAAACGATATGCGCAGACGAGAAAAATTTGTCATTGCAGCTGTTTTGCTGAGTATCGGTCTCCTTGGAGTGCAAGCGATCTCGCTTGAGTTTAGGTACTTGGCCGTTGGTATTTTCACGGCTGTAACTTATCTGGTGTCCACCTGGGCACTTTCTGACGACCTTCAGAGTCATGAGCGCGTGACGATTGTGCCATTTCCCGCCATGTATGCCACGGCCGTCAGCGTTTTCTACTTTCTGTTACCGAGTCATCTGGCGAGTAAAATCGCAATACTCGGTTTATTTGGGGTAGGGATGTACGGATTGTTTCTGACATCAAATATATATTCGGTGGCGAAGGGGAGAACGATTCAATTATTGCACGCTGCGCACGCGGTTGGGCTCCTTTTTACCCTTTTGACTTCGCTCTTGCTCTCACATACTATTTTTTCTCTGAGGTTAGCGTTTTATTGGAATGCGCTTTTGATCGGACTTGTTCATTTCCCTTTAATTTTTATGTCAGTTTGGTCGGTTAAACTCGAGCCAAAACTCAAAAAGGGCGAGTTTTTGATATCAGTACTCTTGACTACGGTGCTGATACAAATCGCGCTCGTGCTGTCATTTTTTCCATTTACTATCTGGTACTACGCATTATTTATCATGTCGATCTTATATCTGGGACTTGGGGTTTTGCATAATTACCTCAAGGGGAGACTGTTTTCCAAGACACTGACGGAATATAGCTTGGTGGCAGGTTTTATCGTGTTAATTTTCTTCATTATTTTTCCCTTAAAATAGAAAAATAGCGTTAAAAAATGCACTATTTTATTTTTTTTAAAAAAATTGAGTAATCTTTTCCAGACTGGAGTAGGGGGAAGAAAAATGTGTGCCATATGTCAAGAGCAGGGGATGTTGATATATTTTGATAGAGTAAAATGATATAGTTTGATACAGTACAGAGTGTGGAAAACTCCAATAGTTATAGGACATTACACGCATTCCACCAGGGTAAATGTTGCATAATCGGCACGTAAACGACCATAAATGAAAAAATAAGTACCAGATCTGACCTCTGGCGGCTGCAGTAGAGCCACCTCTGGTGGGCTATTCTATTCCTCGAGTACATACATCAATTTGCGGGAATAAAAAACCCGAATGCCTGTTTAATGAGATAGTGAAAATAATGTACAGAGTGCGACTGACTCGAGAGACGCGGTGGCGGGTGAACTGCAGCGTGAATGGTGATCGCTGAAACATGTTCTATGCAGAAATGTGCAATCTATCGAAGCGGTGGAGAGCGAAAGAGCTCTCTTTTACTAAATGGACCCACAATGTGTTACGTCGCACAATATTACTTTTGCGACGTAAAGCCAAGTATAGAAAGACTGCACAGATTTCATTGCTTAATTTGTGTTTGTTCTCCATGCTTGTTGTTTTTGTGTATTCGTTATTATTTTCTTTGTATTACTTCCTTCCCCCATACCTCTCGGGGTGTCTCCATACCTTGAGTTCTCGGTTTTTAGTCCCTATACACCTGGTGCTAAATGCAAATTAGTTGCATATACCTTAAAAAGGCAGGCGTATATGATATGGGAGGTAAGTAGTTGTTGCTTAGCAACGGTAATTCAGTAGGATTAGGTCATTTGGTATACAAAATACCGTTTTGATGCACACGGGCCTCTATTTGAGACATACAAACACCCGTCTCACAATTAAAAAGCCGATTTTGGGGCTTTAAATGGCTTACTTGGGGAAAATTTGTATTTTTTGTGAAAATATTGGATACTACTGCCTTATGGCATTAATTCAATCATTCGATAAAACCCATTTGCAATCAGAAAAGCATCATGCAGAAAAATTAGTCAAAAGTAAAAACAACTCACCTCGGTTTGACCGTCTAAAGTTAGCGGTTAAAGATTATATGAAAGGAGTTAGGTATCGCTATGCGCTCGGACAGGTCGTAATTGCATTGCTACTTATATCTTGTACAGCTGAGGCTGGCTCATATTCTACAGATACCGGTGGGGAACAGGTGACCTTTGTTGCCACAGTGACTCCAGAGAACTCGGGTGGTACTAGTTCTGACATAGTTGAATCGGTGGCTCCAGCGCAAGATGTGCCAACACTCACGCCAAATGAGGTGCAGACTGCTATTGGAACTGGGAATCCAAATCTTGATAAGTCGTATATTGATTATATTGATGGCTCCCCCGTTCCTTTGGATCAGGTTTTTACCCAACCAATTGAAGCTGCAACTTCTGGGAGTCCAATTCTCTACCCTGATTTAACCATCGTCCCCTCCCCTAGCCCAGAAACGGCGTATCGACTAGGAGAAGACCGTCTATCATTTTACTTTCCAACCACATTTGCAAATATTGGACCAGGACCTCTGCGATTGCAGGCAGCTGGTTTGGAAACTTCAGGATCTGGTGCTTCGATGAAGGTTGCTCAAATACTCTATGCAAAAGACGAGTTAACCGGACAAGTTGTAGCCTACGAGGCACCTGCGGGTAATTTTGAACACCATCCATCACATGGACATTTTCATTTTGAAAATTTTGTGACCGTTGAAGTGTTTGTTCCCGCAACTGGTGAGGTTGTGAGGGTGGATAAAGCATCCTTTTGTTTGCAAGACGGAAATGTTGCAATGGATCCGTTTCATCCAGGAATTGTTGAATTGAGTCAAGGTGCAGCTCCACCGAATGCGGTGTATCAAGGCTGCGGAGCGCACATCCAAGGACTTTCTCCAGGATACGTTGATCATTATGGTGAAAATGTGCCTGGTCAAAATATCAGGTTACAGTATCCAGTACCACCGGGTGCTGCCGTCATAATTAGATATATACTAAATCCAAACTCTGCGCTTATTGAAAGTGATTATGCAAATAATCGGTTTGAGCAATCTGTAGTGTTTCCGTGAAACAATTTTTGAACTCTGGTGAACTTGATGCGGCTTCGATATGATCCTGTATGATATACTATCGAGATGTCCACTTCCCCAACTGGCAAAGAACGTGATGGCGATGGCGCAGTTGATGGGATCGTTATTGAACTAGAAGTTGCGGCTGGCGACGAATCAAATGACCAACTGCTTTATATGCTTTTGCTCGATGTAATGGGACGAACCTCACATCGTGCCCCTCAAATGCTTGATAAAATGCTCCTTCTCGCTGCAGAGCAAACCTTAAAAGACGGTCCTGATTCGTACAATACAGCTTTCGCGGAGGCGGTTGTTGGAACAGAATTCTATGATCTTTACTTTCAAATACTCGTAGCTGCAATTCTCTCTGGTGAGAGTGACCCACCATATGAGCTACTGGAGATTCTTGGTGATCCAAACCTAAAAAAATACCTCGTTGAAGTTGGAAATGTGGCGAATATAACCGATGAGCAGCGATTGGCAAACGGCAGATTTATCTTTAATTTCCTGACACGAAACGCACTTCAGCGCTCATCAGCCGAGAGTGGCGAGCGAGCTCAATTTGAATGTAAAGATTTTATTAGACTATGGAACAGCCTTGATGTCATACTCTATTTGAGTTCATTACCAATTTTGTCGCAAAGACATTTTTCTACTGACATACTCTCATCTGTCTCAAAAAATAACCCAGATTGGTTGATTGATCCCCTTTTTCCCACACGGGAATTAATTTCTGAGTGCTGTGCTGTCGGAGAACTTCGAATAGAAACTCAGGAATGTATTCGATTGTATGAGTTGTATCTGCAGCTCCCTACAGAAGTGACCGATCATCCAAGGTACGGCGCTACTACCCTCCTCTTTGGGTACGATATGCATGTCAGAATACCATCTGCCCCAGCGGTAAGCGAGGTTTTTGTATCAGTAGTTGATGTGTTACCACAAGATGATCCAACAATTGCCCTCTCACTGGTGAAACAACTATTAAATGTTCAGTTATCTTTAGTTGGTGATGACGACAAAGTACCTGCGCTCGGATTGTCAGTTGAAAAGGTTCTAGAGTATCTGAAATCCCTTGATGATTCTGCCCAACTGGTTCCGGATATGCAGTTGATGCAGAAAATTTCTCACTCGTTTGGGTTTGATATGAAAGATAGACGGGTTGTCGACTACTTACTTATGAAGCTCGATAAAAGTGCGACAGAAACGTTACTTCATCAAATGCTTGCGGATCAGTCTGCTTTCCATGAACGGTATCAATTAGCGGCATTTGTTCTGGCATTTGACACCGATATGCTGGTGAGAGTTGGAGAACATGGTTCGAGTCTCCTTGAAAAAGCATTTAGATCATTCTCACTGGCGCAGTTTGGCTTGCTCGTTGAGATCATAGTCGATAAAAAACCAGATCTTATAGATGCGGTCATGACAATCTTCTTAGATTCGGATCTACAAGCTACCTTAGTCAGGGTTACAGAAGTCTATCCATCATCACAGATACTAGAACTACTTGAATTGGTGAATACAAGAAATCGAGAAACAATTAAAGCTCACTTTGCTACTGAGACATTTCCCGGACTTACTCAGTACTTGCAAGTGAAACAGGTAGATGATCACAAAACAACGGTTCGATTAAAGGCTGCTTTCGCTGATTTGAGAGAGCTCGGCTCAGCAGATCAAATTGAAACAACACTTGGTTTAATTGCTGACTTCTTAAAATTTGCAACTGATCAAGAGATGCTCGAAATCGCACAATTTATGCGCAGTACAAACAGTATTCAGACGTATTCAACGCTAGTTTTTAACATTCTAGAAGCTGGTCAGGAGTACTGTTCGCAGTTAGAGCACTATGAAAAGTTCGTTGCGTACTGCGTTACATATATGCCGATTGAATATCTAATTGTGGCTATGGAGAAAAGTATTATTGCGGCGGACTGTGAAAAGTTTTCAGGCTTGATGCGGCTCTGCAACACTGACGCGATAGTAAGTATGAATAAGAATGAACAATTGCGCGATAGAGTTGTAAGTATTTTTCAGGCGCTGTTTGACGCACACTTGCCTTTGCCTGCACCTATTGTTACCAATTTAAAAAAGAATATTTTATTTTCTAGTAAGTTGAGATTTCCAGAGCACCTTAAGAATTAAGTCACGGCATCTTTTGTATTATCTCCGTACACGGTGATAAAACAGCACCTTGCTAAACATAAAAAAATACGATACAACAGTATCTATACCAACGACCGATTAAATAGATCAGTGTCTGTATTGGTTACATACGAACTGATCAAAGTATGTCATTTTTCTGCTTGATACATCAAGCAAAAGTGATATGCATCAATTTTAGCAGAAGATTACTTTGACTGCTAAAAGCTTATAGTCTTTTGCATTCATGTCTCTCACTACCTCCGCGCAGCCAGCACTCATTAAATTTCTAGAGCATCTTGAGGTTGAACGTAATGTCAGCAAGCTTACCATTAGAAATTATGGGCAATATTTGCGAAAATTTATTGCTTGGTTTCATGAACAAGGTCACGACGACATAAAAGATCTTAATCAGGATCTCGTGCGCGAGTATAGACTCTTTTTATCAAGAGAGCCAGACGGTAAAGGTGGTACCTTAGCCAAAAAAACTCAGAGCTACTACGTTATTTCGCTTCGCTCATTCCTAAAATGGCTGGTGAAAAACGACAAGCCAGTTCTCCACCCCGAAAAAATTGATCTCCCCAAAGCAGATTCCCAACACATGAAGTTTTTAAATCGCGATAAGGTAGAAAAATTGCTCGCACAACCAGAATTATCGAATCCGGCAGGTTTCCGCGACCGGGCGATTTTGGAAGTCCTCTTCTCTACTGGCCTCCGCGTGAGTGAGTTAGTAAAACTCAACAGAGACCAAATAGACCTAGAAAAACGAGAGTTTGGCGTGATCGGTAAAGGTCGCAGACCACGAGTAGTGTTCTTGAGTCATCGCGCGGCAGATTGGCTTGCTAGATGGCTTGATCGGCGTGATGATAAGTGGAGACCAGTTTTTGTGCGGTTTTCTGGTAAAAGACCTCCAATTACCACCGATGGAGAGCAAATGCGGCTCACATCACGGAGTGTTCAGCGAATCCTAGATAAATACTGTCGCCAGGCGCAGTTGCCGATCAAAATTAGCCCGCATGGCTTGCGACATAGTTTTGCTACTGATTTATTGTCAAATGGTGCAGGTCTCAGGGATGTCCAAGAGATGCTTGGGCACAAAAACATTGCCACAACCCAAATTTATACCCATGTTACCCGCCCTCAACTGAGGAAAGTGCATGAAAAACACCATTCAGATTTTTAGGCGGACTTTTTAATGCACATGCTCGTGCTATAATTGAAATCTTGAGATGGGCCTGTGGCGCAGTTGGTTAGCGCGTCTGTATGGCATACAGAAGGTCAGGGGTTCGAATCCCCTCAGGTCCACAAAAAAATACGTTTGAAAGATTTCAGTAGTGTCAAAATGACATTTTGATTCTGATTACGATTCGTCAGCTACGTCGCTATCATTTCCTTCATCACCTTCAACCTTTTTGAATGTCAGTGCAACTGCAGAAACAGTATCACCCTTCTTGAGACGCATCAGGATGACGCCTTGAGTTGGTCTGGTGAGGATAGGGATAGATTTTTTGGTAAGTGGTAATTTAATGGTCTGACCTTCTTTGGACGTAATCACAACTTCGCTGTGCTCCTCAATATCTACTTTGAGTGCTGCAGCGACTGGACCGGTTCGCTTAGTAATGTCTGCAACTTTAACGCCAATTCCAGATCGTTTTTGACTTGGGTATTGGGTTAGTTTGGTTCGTTTGCCGAGACCGTTTTCGGTGATGACTAGCAACTGTCGATTTTTTTCTTGTGATTTATCAAGATCTTCAACAGGTCGGAGGACCTCAAACGAAACAACATAGTCCTCTTTTCTGAGGGTCATGCCCTTCACACCCTTGGTATCTCTGTTAGATGATTTAACCTCTTCTTCTGAAAATCGAATTGATTTACCCGAGTGTGTGATCATCATCAACTCGTCTTCACCATGGGTGAGTTCCCCATCGACGAGTTCGTCGCCATTGTTGAGGCTGATGGCAATGATGCCGTTTTGGCGGATGTTGCTGTAGAGTGTGACTGCAGTTTTCTTGACTAAACCTTTGGATGTAACGAGTGTAATAAATTTATCTTGGTCTTTCTTTTCATCAATAACCAAAATTGACTGGACACGCTCGTTTTGGTTAAGATTTATCAAATTGACAATTGCAGTACCCTTGGCTTGACGTTGCGATTCTGGAATTTCGTATGCTTTGAGTTTGAATACTTTACCCTCATTGGTGAACACAAGCAATGTATCATGTGTTTGGACTGAAAGTAGTGATTTAACCATGTCTTCTGCCTTCATAGTCAGCCCACGACTACCTTTTCCACCTCTGGATTGTGAGCGGAATGACGATGGGTTCATGCGTTTGACATAGCCACTTTCGGTGAGAGTGATGAATGCTTCTTCATTTGGCACAAGGTCTTCTTCGCTGAATTCTCCGACCTTGCCTTTAATGAGTTTGGAGCGACGTTCGTCTCCGTACTGGGCGATTAATTCATCGGTTTCATCGGCAACGACCTTGAGGACAGCCTCTGGATTGCTGAGGAGTTCGAGAAGGCCTTCTATGGTTTCTTTGACTTCTTTGTACTCGTCTTCAATTTTCTGTCTCTCGAGGGCGGCAAGGCGTTTGAGTTGCATTTCAAGGATTGCCGTTGCCTGAATTTCACTGAGGCCAAATTTTTTCATGAGCGAAGTGCGTGCGGTGTCGGTATCTGGTGAGCGTCGAATTGTTTCGATCACGTCATCGAGATTTTTGAGTGCAATTCTGAGGCCCTCTAAAATATGTGCACGATCTCGAGCTGAACTAAGCTTATTTTGACTTCTGCGGACGATCATTAACTGGCGGTGAGCAATAAACTCGATCAAAATCTGTCTGACATTCATGAGTTGTGGCGTGCCATCGGAATTGAGTGCAACCATGTTCATTGAAAAACTGGTTTGGAGGTCGGTGTACTTAAATAGCTTGTTGAGAACGACTTTGGGTTTGGCGTCTCGCTTGAGGTCGATCGTGATTTGGAGTCCATTTCTGTCTGAGTCGTCATTGAGGTCACGAATACCGACCAATTTCTTATCCCGTACAAGCTGAGCGATTTTTTGAAGTAATCTTGATTTATTTACTTGATATGGCAATTCTGTAACGATAATCTGGAAACCACCTTTTTTGGATTCCTCAATTTTGGCCTTTGAGCGGATAACGACTCTGCCCTTCCCGGTGCGATAGCCCTCGGTAATAGCGTCAAAATCATAAATAATACCGCCGGTTGGGAAATCTGGACCATTTATGAATTCCATAATGTCGTCAACCGTACTATCGGTCTTGAAAATGCCGGCTAATGATTTTGGGTCTGCGAGAATGAACTCATCAACGAGCTTAGAATCCAGGTCGGCATCCTTCTTCTTGGTGCTGCTGGGAATGATGAAATCATCTGGAGTTGTCGCTGTCCCAGCTTTAATCACATGAATAATTGCGGTACATACCTCTGTCAAGTTATGTGGTGGGATCTTGGTTGCCATTCCAACAGCGATACCTTCTGCACCCATCAGGAGTAGATTGGGTAATTTACCTGGCAGAACAGTAGGTTCTTGCAAACTGCCATCAAAGTTATCAACAAAAGGGACGGTGTCTTTATCAATATCTAAGAGTAGTTCTCGAGTAATTTTGCCCAATCGAGCTTCGGTGTACCGCATGGCGGCTGGGCTATCACCATCTACAGAGCCAAAGTTACCCTGACCATCAACCAGCAAATATCGCATGCTAAAGTCTTGTGCCAGACGTACTAATGCCATATACACGGGTGAGTCACCGTGTGGGTGATACTTTCCGAGCACATCTCCAACAATACGAGCGGATTTTTTGTAAGAACTCGTATGGTGAATGCCAGACTTGTACATCGAATATAAAATTCTGCGATGTACGGGCTTTAATCCGTCTCTGACGTCTGGTAACGCACGAGAAACGATAACACTCATGGCGTAGTCGAGGTAGCTCTTTTCCATCTCTGATCGAATTGAGATGTATTTGAGTTTGCCGTAGCGGGTTTCTTCTATTGTGCCAAGTTTAGAAATCGCCTCGAGTTGCGCCTCACTGCGGGTGTCTTCTTTGGTTTCTTCTGGCGTTACTTGCTCTTCTTCATTCATGGTGTGGTCCTGTTTACGCTAACGCTTTCTCTATAGCGGGTGCGATTTCCTTTTTTCTTGACATTTTAGCCCCTATATCGAGGACATTATCCTGAGTGGTGCCGCCAAATGCTGCCTCTGCGACTGTTCTTTCTGCGTCTGAGAGGATTAAAACTTTGGTATTTACGTTTAAAATATCGGTAATTGCCACAAAAAGTAGTTCAACCTGGAGCTCATCTTTGACTTTTTGCATAGCGGTGAGTAAATCTTGCTTCTTATTTTGCAAAATTTCGGTCTGCTCTACCGTTTCGAGCTGATCGATCATGGTTTTTTTGCCAAATTCAAAGATTTTGTAGTCATTTTTGACAATTTGTTCGTCTGAGAGATCAGAAACGTTTGATTTTGCCTTGAAAATTTCTAAGGTGAAGGCATCAACGTCAGAAATTTCGGCCAGGTCTGCGAGTTCTGCACCTAAGTCTTTGTCTTTTTGGGTCGTGGTAGCGGACTTGTACCCAACTGTGTCTGACAAAATGGCTGCCAATAACAGACTTGCTAAGGTTTTATCGGGTGTAAGATTTTGTTGTTTCATCAAGTAGTAAGCAATAGTGGAGCTGGAACCCCATGCCTTGAAGGTCATGAAAATTGGTTGACTGAGGTTGAGATTTACCTTGTGGTGATCGAGAACTTCTGCAATTTGATCCTCTGAAATTCCCTCGAGACGTTGTGAGGCTTCGTTGTGGTCGACAAGTACGATTTTGTCACCGGGAGCAATATCATCTGCAGTAATTAATCGAGGGCTGGATACGCTAAATTTTTTAAACAAAAATTCTGTTTCTGGATTGAGTGGATCTGCAATTACCGCCTCTGCATCTGGATGACAAAAGCATTCTTCTTTTTTGTACAGATACTCGAGAGCCATCGCTGCTACAACTGCGTCTGTGTCTGGTTTGGTATGGCCGATGATGTATGTTTTTGACATAAATTTACAAATCCAACTCTGCCAACTTGGCATGGGTCTGTATAAACTTTTTACGAGGTGGTACATCATCCCCCATTAACGTGCTGAAGGTGATGTCTGCCAGATCTGCGTCCTCAATGGTAACTCTTTTGAGAATGCGTGACTCGGGGTTCATGGTGGTGTCCCAGAGTTGGTCAGGGTTCATTTCTCCAAGACCTTTGTATCTCTGTGTGGTGATTGTCGGATTTTCGTGTTCTTCTTTGATTGCGGCAATAACAAGGTCTCGTTCCTCTGAGGAATAAGCGTATTTTTCTGTTTTTCCGTGAGTAATCTTGTACAGTGGCGGCATGGCGATGTATAAATAGCCATTTTCAACAATTTGCGGCAAATGGCGGAAGAAAAACGTCAAACCAAGAGTGGTAATATGCTCTCCATCAACGTCTGCGTCATTCATGAGAATAATGCGGTGATAACGCAATTTTTCTTCATCAAATGTTTCACCAATGCCTGATCCAAGCGCAATCACGAGTGATTTTAGCTCTTCAAATGCCACGATCTTATCAAGACGAGCGCGCTCCGTATTGAGAATTTTACCTCTCAGCGGGAAGATAGCCTGGAACTTACGGTCTCTACCCTGCTTGGCACTACCACCGGCTGAATCTCCCTCAACAATATAAATTTCGGACTCTGCTGGATTTCTGCTCTGGCAGTCTGCTAATTTACCAGGCAATGAACTTCCCTCAAGTACGCCTTTTCTTATGACGGCGTCTTTAGCTGCTCTGGCCGCAAGTCGAGCTCGGGCAGAAAGCATGATTTTATCGATAATTGCTTTACCTGCCTTGGGGTGTTCTTCTAAAAATGTGGTTAAACCTTCTTTGGTGATCTGGTAGGTAGCTGATTGAGCTTCGGTGTTGTTGAGCTTGGTCTTGGTCTGTGACTCGAATTGGAGGTCATTTGACGGCATTTTGACAAAAATAACGCCTGCCATTCCTTCCCTGAGGTCTTCTGAGGTGAAATTTTCTTTTTCCTTGATCAGTCCGTGTTTATTGGCATAATCACGCAAAACTTTGGACAGGGCCATTCTGAAACCATTGACGTGCGCTCCTCCATCTGGAGTATGAATCACGTTGACATATGACTCGAGGCGCTCTTTGTAGGAATCGTTGTACTGCATGGCGACCTCTACGCCGATTTTCTTGCCGGTGACGTCATCTACCCAAACCCCCTCAGTGTGAATCACGCCATGGAGTGGCTTTCTGGTCATGTTGATGTGTTCGACTAGCGAGCGAATACCACCTTCAAAGTAGTAATGAAGCGTAATATTCTTGAGCATGTCAGTAAACTCAAAGTAAATGCCAGCCATGAGGTAGGCACGGTCTTTGATGACATTAATCAGAGTTTGATGGCTAAATGAGGTAGTTGAAAAGATGGTACTGTCTGGAACAAACGTCAAAAGGGTACCGGTTTCATGCGTTATAAATTGTTTTGCTTGAATGGGAAACAATTCCAGAACTTGTTTTTCTGTGATTGTCTTAACTGACGCGTGCGGAGCACCTCTAGAGTAGGATTGATAATGATATTTGCCATCTCGTTTAACGATTACTTCCAATAGTGAAGAGAGTGCATTAACAGCAGAAGATCCAACACCATGGAGACCACCAGATGCTTGGTAAGCTGTTTCTTCAAACTTTCCACCAGCGTGAAGTTTAGTCATGACGACTTCTAGTGCAGAAACGCCGGAAACGTGCTTGTCGACAGGAATTCCACGGCCATTATCGACAACTGTGATTGCAGCTTCTTCTGTGAGGCCGTCTTTGTTGAGTTTTTTCTGTCTTTCTGAAACAGGCGCGTGAAATAGCTGGATTTTTTTACCGTATCCCGCAATAGCTTCATCAACGGCATTATCAAGAATTTCTTTGGCTAGATGGTGGAGTCCCCGACCATCTGTTGAGCCGATATACATACCCGGTCGCTTACGAACAGGCTCGAGACCTTCGAGAACTTTGATGTCACTTGCTTGGTAGTTTTTTTGTGCAGAACTCATATGTTTGATTGAGACAACTTTTATATCATACCGTTGCAGTAATTGCTACTCTTCTCTATTGCTTTACAGACCAATTAGCAGAGTGATAATTTGACTGCTAAATTGGGCATCTTTCAAAAAGTGTTGATGTATAGGTATAATATTTGATATAGTTAGATATACTTTGATCGTCTTGCTATAAACAACAAATGCTCAATGGCGAGCTTGACGTTGCTGTTTTGGCGAATATCACGCACTGTCATCAAAAGTAATTGAACAAACTGTATCAACTGGAGTGCAACATCACTCTTGCCTGCTATTTTTTCACTGTAGAGGTAGTGTACCACTTGCTGAAGTACAGTTATAGCGTCATCGCGGTCTGAGAGTGTTTCAGCTACTGTAATAAGTTCACCGTAATTTTTTGCTGCTTTAGCACTGGTATAGAAAGCGGCTCCCCTATCGGTTTGTATCGAATCACTTTCTCCCATTATTGACAGACTCAAACAACGTGAATGTATGGTTGGAAGTATCATTTCTGGTTGTTCGGTGGTGACAATAATCTGAATGTATTCCGGTGGTTCTTCGAGAAGCTTTAATAACGCGTTTTGGGCAGCGTGTGAGGCATTTTCTAGTTGGTGTACAAAAAACAGCTGAGGTTCATGGGCTGCATATCCGTATGAGAGTTGTTTTTGAAGTGTGCGTACGTGTTCGATGGTGAGTTTGGTCTCGGAATCATTGATCCAATGCTGGGTGCTTTGTGGTGTTTGTAGCGAAATTGTTTTTGCGAGTGTATTTGAAGTAAGGAATGCATTAGCAGCTGATCTGTGATCACATCCAGATGGCATAATCAGCAAGAGTGGTTGCCAAAATTGTTGGTATTGCGCCGGTTTGGTGCTCTTTTCTGGGGTAGTTGCCATTTGTCCTTGTTCAGTCTTTAGACTATAGTAAAGCTCAGCACGTAGTATACCGTGAAAATATAAGAATATGGACATTCCTGCCCAGCAGCCAGTTAGTGCGCAATCTGGATCGTCTTCGACGTCCTCTGGTGTTCCCGCGAACCCTGCAGGTGAATCGACGATGGCATCTGGTGTGCCTCCTCAACCACCAGATCAATCGCAAGCTACCCCAAGTTCTCCAACAATTGAGCCAAGTCCACTAGTCACTGTAATTGAGCCAGAATCACCGCCAGAAGTTGCCCAATCTGCTCCACCTCCGCCTCCACCCGTCGCCACACCCAGTCTAATTCCTGGTGCCACAGGAATGAAACAATCACTCCTTGATGTTTTACTGGCAAATGGGACGATCACGGCTGAACAGCATAATCAACTTAAACTTCAACACATTAGTGAAAACAAGCCCATTGATCTTCTCCTTAAAGAAAAAGATATTGTAACCGAGGAGCAACTCTATCAAGCAAAGGCGCTGCTTAATAATGTTGGGTTTACAAAAATATCTGAGACTGGAACCGATCCACAAGCTCTATCGCAGCTTCCTGAGAGTGTCGCGCGCAACTATAGAATGCTTCCACTTTCCTACAACAAAAATGAAGGCGTGCTGACGGTTGCAATGGAGGATCCACTCGATTTGAGCGCAATTGAATTTGCGAAACAAAAAACTGGACTTAGGGTTGTAGCTACTTATGCAACCCCATCGGAAATAGATCAGGCAATCGCTGCACACTATTCCCAAACGCTCTCAAGTGAAGTATCAGCTGCCCTTGAGCAAACAAGTCAAGTTGCGCAAGATAAGGCTAAAAAAGAAGATTTTTCGGCGCTTTCTGGTGAGACAATACGAGAAGCGCCCATTACTAAGATTGTCCAGACGGTGTTGTCCTTTGCCATCAAAGCACGCGCATCAGACATTCACATCGAACCTCAAGAAAGTCGTACTCGAGTACGGTATCGTATTGATGGTATTTTAAGCGAAAAACTAATCCTACCCAGATCTGTGCACGATGCAGTTGTTTCTAGAATTAAAATTATGTCTGGTCTGAAAATTGATGAGAAGCGTTTGCCTCAAGATGGGCGGTTCTCATACAGCGGTGATGATCAAGATGTTGACCTTCGTGTTTCTACGCTGCCAACCATTCATAACGAGAAAATTGTGATGCGGTTGTTGAGAAAAGATGAAAAGGTGCCTGCCATCAAAGACCTTGGAATGGATGGACTCGCACTCAAGAACGTCAATGACGCTATTCACGTTCCACATGGAATTGTGCTGGTGACAGGACCGACTGGCTCAGGTAAAACCACCACTCTCTACTCAATCCTCCACCAGATCAATACGCCCAAGGTTAATATTATGACACTTGAAGATCCTGTCGAGTATCAGATGCCTGGCATCAATCAAGTACAGATTAATCCCCAAGCGGGTTTAACCTTTGCTTCTGGACTGCGGTCATTTTTACGTCAAGATCCTAATATTATTATGGTAGGAGAGATTCGTGATAGTGAAACTGCCGAGTTGGCAATTCAAGCAGCCCTGACTGGTCATTTGGTCTTCTCCACGCTTCATACCTCTTCTGCAGCGGGAGCGCTTCCTCGGCTCCTTGATATGGGTGCAGAGCCATTTTTGCTTGCTTCTTCGATGACTATGGTTGCTGCACAACGTGTCGTCAGACAGCTGCATCCTGATTTTAAAGAAGAATATAAGCCAGATCCTGCGGTACTTGAGGATATTATCAACGTTTTGGGGCCTCATTTTGAAAATTACTGTAAACAAGAAGGAAAAAAACCAGAGGACATTACGCTCTTTAGGCCGAGTCAAAATCGCCCTAATGATCAGCCAGAATACAAAGGCCGAATTGGTATTTTTGAGGTGATGAAAGTTACTGAAGAAATTGGTAGGCTGATACTACAGCAAAAATCCGCCGCAGATCTCGAAAATGCGGCGCTCAAAGATGGTATGCGTTTAATGAAACAAGACGGATACATCAAGGCATTGCGCGGAGTAACAACAATTGAAGAGGTGCTTCGTGTCGCCCAAACGTAAGGTTTGAGGAATATAAGGAGTTGGTATGAACATACATGATATTTTAGAGCAGCTTGTCGTTGCAGAGGGGTCTGACATTCATATAGTGGTGGGTTCTCCCCCGATGACACGCGTGCATGGTGTTCTTGAACCTGTACCTGGCGCCCCAGTGTTGAATGCTGAGCAGAGTGAAGCGCTCATTATTCCCCTCCTCACTCAAGAGCAAGCCGATTATGTCCGCGTCAACAAAGAATTGGACCTTGGTTATCAATATCAGGATAAAGGTCGATTTCGTGTTAATGTCTACCATGCACAAGGTACGATGGCTGCTGCACTTCGGTTGATCCCAACCAGAATCAAGACGGTTGATGAGTTGCAGCTCCCACCAATTTTTCACGATTTTACTAAGTTTAATCAAGGCCTTATTCTGATCACTGGTCCTACTGGCGAGGGAAAATCTACTAGTTTGGCTGCGCTTATTGATGAAATCAACACGAGTCGTGCTGAGCACATCGTCACCATCGAAGATCCTATCGAATTCATGTACAAGCCAAAAAGAAGTATTATTTCGCAACGCGAGGTTAATCATGATACCCATGGTTGGGAAGTTGCCCTCAAGTCAGTCCTGCGTGAAGACCCGAATATTGTTCTGATTGGTGAAATGCGCGACTACGAAACAATTGCGGCAGCTATTACAATAGCAGAAACGGGACATTTGGTGTTTGCAACGCTGCATACCGCAACTGCAGCCCAGACTATCGACCGTATCATTGATGTGTTCCCTGGTCATCAACAAGGTCAAATTCGCCAGCAGTTAGCCGCTACCGTCAAAATAATTGCTTCACAGCGATTGCTGCCTAATACTAGTGGTGGTCGTGTTGCTGCACTTGAGATTATGGTTGCGAATCCAGCTATCCGAAACTTAATTCGGGAGGCAAAGACGCATCAAATTGACAACGTTATTCAAACTTCTGCTGACGTCGGCATGCAGCTTATGGAGTCACATCTTGTTACCCTCACCAACCAAGGCGTCATTACCGCCGAGGTTGCCAAAACTAATGCCTTTAGGCCAGAAGCAATCGAGCGTTTAATGGGAGGCACAAGCCAATAAACTATGGCATTCTTTAAATACACTGCCAAAAATAAATTTTCAGAGACGGTGAAGGGAAAGGTCGAGGCTCAGACTATTGAACAAGCTGCGTCGCTTCTTACCTCAAGAGATTTGCTAGTTATAACGCTTAATCCTTTGGTTGAGGATTCGTTGCAGTTTTTTAAATCGAAATTTTTTGGAATAAAAATAGACGATATTGTCAACTTTACTCGGCAACTTTCGACCATGATTACTGCAGGGTTGCCATTGTCCTCTGCACTCTCCATTCTCGTGCAGCAGGGCAAACCCGAGATGTCTAAGATGGTTTCGGGACTTCTTCAAGAGGTTGAAGGTGGTACATCATTTGCCAAAGCACTCGATAAACAAAAAGAATATTTTTCACGAATTTACATTCAATTGGTGTTTGCCGGCGAAGCAGGCGGAGTTTTGGACAATATTCTTGAGCGGTTAGCAGAAAATATGGAAAAGCAAAAAGATTTTCGGGCCAAAACCAAGGGCGCTCTCATCTATCCGGTCATTGTTATCATCGCGATGCTGGTTGTTGGTGCGATTATGATGATTTTTGTTATTCCAAAGCTGACTGAAATGTATCGTGATTTTGGCGCCGATTTACCGCTTGCTACTCGAGTACTGATTGCAATCTCGGATTTTATGGTCCGTGCATGGTGGTTTGTGGCAATTGCGATTGTGGGAGGCGTATTTGGTGTGCGCAGATGGTACAAAACTGAGGCAGGACAGTTGGTAGTGGATAAATTTGTGATGCGACTCCCAGTTGTTGGTGTGTTAACTCAAAAAGTTATCCTCACTGAATTTTCTCGAACACTTTCACTATTACTTGGCGCGGGCATTTCTTTGTTACAGGCATTGCAGATTGTGACTGATGGTGTCGAGAATATTGTGTATCGTGATGCTCTGCAGAAAGCCACTGATCAGGTCGAAAAAGGCGTTTCTCTTTCACAAGCACTCAGTCACTATGATGATATTTTCCCCCCGATTTTGCACCAAATGATTAAGGTTGGTGAAGAAACAGGCAAGCTCGATAGCGTTCTCAAAAAGCTATCAGAGTATTTCGAGTCTGAAACTGAGCATGCAGTTAAGAATATGACTACTGCGATCGAGCCACTTATTATGGTCGTACTTGGAATTGGTGTAGGTGCAATGGTGATCGCAATAATTATGCCAATCTACAATCTCACCTCACAATTCTAATTGAGACAAATCGTGTTGAGATCGAGAGTTTGCATAGCAATTTGGGCAGTCCTCCCAGATGCTACTTGCAGAAAGGTTGTTTTTTAGTATAGAGTAATTGTAAGTTTAAAACACACTTGATGTCCCGTAGGACAAAGGAGATTATGTCAATTCGCTCTGCCCTTCTAGCAATTAAATCTGCCGCCAAAAATGCGGCTGGTTTCACGATGATCGAACTCTTAATTGTTATCGCCATTCTTGGAATCTTGGCAGTAGCGGTGCTGTCTGCACTCAATCCGATTGAGCAAATTAATCGTGGTCGAGATACGGGGTATCGATCTGATGCTGAACAACTGCTTGGCGCGTTTGAGCGATATCAAGCATTTCAAGGCGCGTATCCTTGGCAAACTGGTCCGGGAGATACCGCTAACGCTGGTATTCTTTGGCAAGAGTTCACTGACGCTACCGCTGATGATTCTGCTTGCCCTGTCTACGAAAAACTGAGTGAAGCCACAACTGGTAACTGTATTGGTACAGATGAAGTAAAGGTTAGTTTCTTTAATAGAGTCTTTGCCTCATCTCGCAATCCCCTCTTCGTATACAATCGAGGGAGTCAGGGAGACAGTACGTATGTTTGCTTCGCGCCATCATCCCAAGCATTTATCACTGAAGTTGAGCAAAGGCTTGATCAGAACTTAGATGGAACGCTTGATAATGTACCAGCTGACTACCCGCCTAGCGCAATTGATAACACTACAGAGTGTGGTGTAGAAGGAAAATGCGTTTGCATTCCTTAAACAAAATTAGAAATATATATGCCCTGGGTTCGCAAGAGCTCAGGGCTTTTGGTAGGTCCTCATGAGTAATACACTCCTAGAAACTATAAGTACATTACTTGGTGGATTTTTTTTGTTTTTGTTTGGAGCTGTGATTGGCAGTTTTTTGCATGTCATGGCTACTAGAGGCGCCGAGGGAAAGTTATGGGTCACCGGCAGATCTGCTTGTGATCACTGCCATAAATTACTCAAGTGGTTTGATATGGTTCCGGTACTTTCATTTTTGTTCCTCAAGGGTACATGCAGGTTTTGTAAAAAGCCCATAACGCAGACACATTTGGTCTCAGAAATTGCATTTGGCGCAGTATTTCTGATCTGGTTCGCACTTGTTGCAATGGGCGTGTTGTCGTTTTCCAACCTGCTATTGACGATAACAGCACTATATTGGCTTATTGTGTTTTTGACGCTCACGTACATTACGCTTGTTGACCTGAAATATCTGATTATTCCCGATGGATCTATTATTCTGTTAACCATACTTACTCTGCTCTACCAGGTGACAACATACGGTTTGGGAGCACCCGCGACAAACTTCATAGCAACAATCGCAATCACCTTGGGCCTTACTACAGGTATGTTTTTGCTTTGGGCAGGGACGAAAGGTAAAGGTTTGGGGTTTGGTGATGTAAAATTAATGATCCCACTTGGCCTAGTGGCAGGCTGGCCGCAGGCGCTGGTGGGACTGTTTTTGGCCTTTTTGATCGGCGCAGTGGTTGGTGTATTTCTGATTGCTTCTAAAAAAAGACAATGGCGACAACCAATTCCATTTGGTCCGTTTCTGATTGTGGGTTTTTTGTTGAGCATGACTCATGGATTGGTTTTGTGGGAATGGTATCTCCAGCTCTTGAGGTAAATACGATTTTTTCAGACTGTTACTGTACGTCGATTGATTGATTGGTTACTATGGATGTATGCGTGTTTTGCGGTACTTATTTTTGTGGTTGTCAATTGTTATTGTAATTGCCATTACTGGTTTTTTTGTGGCACGCGAAGGACTACTTTACTGGGGAATATCAACCGTTAAGCAGTCTTTGCAGCAGTTACAAAGGGCAAGCAATCAAGGTAGTTATGAGATTGAGTGTCGACGTCGAGGACTTTCTTCTGGTGGGCAGGAATTTTTGCAACTCAGATTTCTTTCTTCTACAGAGTATGTGCTTGAGGCATTGTGCAGTCAGAATTCACGCGACCCAATTCTAATTGAACGACAACAACTCCCTCCTTTCGTGGAAAAAGCTCCAGGTAGATCAGGATTCCTCTGGAATACAAGCAAAAGTGGCATCGAAATTAAAGTTTTTGGCCAACTAGAACAGCAATTGAATGCGTTTCTTTTTAACCACGGTAAGTGGGTCAGCCGCAGCAGAACTCTGCTGATTGATAACAGAATCTTGCATGAGGGCGAAGAATTACCTAGTGTCGAGAGCGGACCGATCACGAGCTGTACTGGCTATGGCTATGAATGCTGTCAGGATGTATCGCACATAGGTGTTGGCGATCGTTTGGTAGGTACTACTGATTGTGAAAAATCATGCTACTCAGCGTGCGTATCTCGTCCAGTCATTTTGTCATTTACCAGTAATCCATTTTTTGATCTAAAGACCAGAACGATTGAAATTGCCTCTGGTGCGACAGTTGAATTTGTGTATGTTGCAGATGAGGGTCAGGCAAGTAGTGTTACCGCGACGCTTGACTTTGGTGACGGTGCAACCGAACAGGTCAGGGCAACCGCCAAAGCAGTCAATCATAAATTTACCTGCGAAACTACTCAGTGTGAGTACAATGTACGAATTAGCCTCAAAGACAATTGGGGTATTGAATCAGCTGATACACCTGTGAGTACGATGATCGTAATTGTAAATAACCAGACGGGATCGACTTCGCAATAAAAAGTATGACTTGCGCACTAGGCGTGCTTCATACTAGTATAGAACTATAAGGAGTGCTATGAAAAAATTATTTAAATCGATTGAAACATATATACATGGTGATGCTCGGTTCCGAACTTCACGGAAATCTGGTTTCTCTCTCCTTGAGTTGCTGGTTGTTATCTCGATCATTTCAATTTTGGTAGCAATGGGTGTGGCTGGTTTTACCACTGCCCAGAGGAAAGCTCGTGACGCCAGGCGATCTGGTGATTTGAAGGCAATTCAAACTGCGCAGGAAATTTACTACACCGCGAATAATTCAACATATGCAAGTATTAGCGGATGTAGTGGTTCGCAACTGCAATCAGCTGGAGTACTCGATGTATTTCCTGCTGATCCTAGAGCACCCGATTCAACGTACACCTGTGCCTATAATGCAACTGGTGGATATTGTGTTTCAGCAGTTATGGAGGCTGGAAACGGTAACTGCAATAGTTGTGCTTGCACAGGAACTGGATGTACTTTTACCACTGGAACAACTCGCTTTTGTGTCAAGAATCTACAGTAGCTGACACTTTGACACATTCGCAGGCCAATATTATGAAAATAACGGATAAATCAATCTTTTCTGACTTTGGCGCTCGGCATGTTTTATCGAAAAAACGTGGATTTTCACTCATTGAACTCCTCGTTGTTGCCACTATCATCATAATTCTAGCTGCAATTGGCATGGTCAGCTTCACGAATGCTGGAAGAAATGCCAGAAATGGCAAGCGCAAAACTGATATGGAAACAGTCAGGCAAGCAATTGTGCTCTATCGAGCAGATGAGGGCGCATATCCTCCTGGTGGCAATTACGGTGCAATAACTGGTGTTCTCACGGGAGATAATTACCTCAGTCAACCAGTTCCTCAGGATCCGCAAACCCCAACGCAAGACTATCGGTACGTCCCAACAGGCACCACTGGCTTCTGTCTTTGTGCTCAATTGGAAGGAACAAACATGGGTAATTCCACCAATAATAACTGTAATTTTGGGACCGGGAACTTCTATTGTGTCACCCAGCCATAACTGTGAGCAGACATGATCAACAAATCACTTTTACCCTTTCGTGGAATGCATGAAAATTGTGAAAAGCGTGTAGTTCATGGAAATCGTGGATTTTCATTTATCGAGCTGATGATTACGGTAAGTATTTTACTCGTGGTTGTAGGCGGCGGCATCGCTTCATTTATCACCTTTAATGACCGTCAAACTGTGGCTACTGCCAACAAAGAACTCCAAACCATTCTCCGCTCTGCCCAAACCAAAGCCCGAGTACGAGAGACACCACCAGAATGTGATCCCGCAGCGGGACTCCCCTTACAAGGTTGGAGAGTAACCGCGCCCGCAGGTGTTCCTGGTCCGACTGTACAGCTCTACGCCAGTTGTGGTCGGGTGCAGCAGGATAGTGAATTAGACGTTGTGAGGGGCGCAGTTCGCGAATATCAGCTTCCCAGCACCGTTACCATAACTACAGACAATGGTGATCTAGACGTTCGATTTTGGTCGTTATACGGCGGTGTGCAGTTTGTAGGTACCAACAATTCTACAAGGACAATAACTGTACAAGGTTTTGACCGAGAATGGCAATTTATGATCCGAGAAGGTGGCGAGATTACTGAGGGAGATTGGTTATGAAAAAATACGCATGGTTGAGAAAAAATCTCCAGCGAGGGTCTACGATAGTCGAATTATTAGTAGCAACGATGGTCATGGCTCTTGTTGTAACTGCAATTGCTTCTGGGATGACGTATTCAATCAAAAATCAAGCTGAGGCTCGCTATCGAGAAGTTGCAACGACGCTCGCTCAAGAAGCAATAGATATTTTTAGAAAAGAGCGAGGCTTACTTGGATTTGGCACATTTCAGTCTAGTTTTTCTAATGGACAAAACTTTTGTGTTCCAGAAGATGCCTTCTCTCTTGGAGATATGCCTGCGCAAGCAAATTGTCCGATGAATATTGACGCGTCTGGGCAAGATTTTTCGCGTGAAGCATATATAACTTTTCCTGATACCGATGTGGTGCGTGTTGAAGTGACCGTGAGTTGGTTTAGGACTTCTAGCGATGATAGAACCGTGGTGTTGGTGCAAGAATTTACTCGGTGGAATTGATAACGTTTGCAGAGTTTGCACTGAACTTTTAGTCTTAGTTTCTCAAGCCAACAATGCTGCTAAATCGTTCGGTGACGACTGCGTCGGGAACTGATTTTGTTAATTCAAAGGAAATTCGAACATATCCCTGACCCGTAACCCCCTCTTCACAATCAAACGTGGGGCCACTTGAGATCTGGACCGTTTCTGATGTTAAACTTGCGGAATTTGATGCTATTTTTCCATTTTGAACTCTGAATTCCGTGATACGACCGTCTGATGAGCGTAAGGCAATACGATTCATACCCGTTTGGCAGACTTGATTACTGCTGTTGGTGGTAATTTCAAGTGCATTTCTGAGCATAAATTCCATTTGATTAAGCGCGTGTCTACCCTCTGCCTTGACCAGATTACGTGTATTAAGCCTCGAGCCACTCAGGAGAAATGTCATGAAGAGACTAGATATTGAGACGAGTAAAAACACGAGGAGTGAGGTTACCACCAGCAATTCTATGAGTGTGAAACCTTTTTGAGGTGTTTTTTTGTGTCTCAGCAAGAGTTTTGCGAAGTATTTCATGGCGTGACTAGTTGACTTCCTGCCATTCAATGACAGGTGTTTTCATTTTATCTGGAATATGCCTAGTTAAGCCTGGTAGGAATTCAAAACTTTCGGTTGGATCAAGGTTATTGAGCGCTCGTGAGAGTGGATCTGCGTCATTGGCAAAATCGCGCTGCATATCAAAACCACTCCAGCCTACAAATGTGCCTGCCCCAAGGAACTTGCGGTCGCTGACATTAGCATCGGCAGCTCCTTCAATAATGATCTGTCCATCAGCGACAAATAAACCATCGATATTGCTGGGAGTTTCTTGAGCATAATTAGGATGTCCAACATTTTCGTCAAAAGTGATATCTCCAGAGGCGATAAACGCTATAAAACCTGAACCGCCACCAATTTGGGTATCTACGCGAATCATGCGATTGCTGGTGTGCCCTGGTCCCTGGAAAGTTAGATCACCATTTACGAAAAGTACTTTCTTTTCACCTGGAGCAATTGCCCAAATTTCTGTTGGCGTGATGGTGAGGTCTCCATTTCGGTAATATACTTCGGTGCCATCTGCATCTGGATTAACGGGTGCTGGCAAGCTGTCCTTATTGACTAAATTGCTGCTGGCAACTTGCGCAACCTGACTGAGATTGTAGAGACTTGAGAAGAATGCGTAATCTTCCTGAACAATTCCGCTGTGATCAGTGCCTTGTGCTCTTGGTTGAGGGTTGCGGTCGGTGAAATAGCCAGGTGCATCGGTACCAGATAGTATTGCTCCCCCACCCGTCATTGGCACACCTGCACTAACAGCCAGCCCATTGCTCACTTCCCGAGTAATCATATACGGAACACACACAGCTGGATTATTTTCATCAACACAAGGACGTGGAATGTCTGTACTGAGCACACCAGTTCTTGCATACGCCAAACCGCCTCTTGTTTGCCACCAAGGGTCGTTACTGAGGTCGTAGAGGTCGAGGTACCAATTGACTGGAGCATTTGGTCCAAGTCTTGGTGCCGCAACACCGCCATACTGGCAGACAAATGGGTCAGAGCCAGGTACTGGGCATGCGCATGCTAGCGTGTTTTCTGCATCAGGATTATCTAATGTCAGGGTCATAATTCCTAGAGGTCCCCAGGCGCTGGTCGGTGTGTACGGAACAGCTGAAATGGTATATGTGCTGGCCCCAATTGAACTTGAACCAACTGGATTACTATTCATGGTAGTTACGATGTTGGTGCCTGTCTGAACAGAAGCTGGTTGTGTGCCACCATTTCTGCAGAATCCACCAACAATGGCAGCATTGCCATTATCAATGTAGAAGTTTCCAGTAATTTCCCCCTGAAGTGTGACATTGGTGACAACCCACGGGGCAGATTGATTACTACAAGATAGATTTCGTGGTCTCACAGCTATATTAATATTTCTTGATTTTGCAACTTGAGGAGCATAGTTCCAGCTCGTGATCGTATTGCTAACAGAAGCGCAGACAGCACCACCAGGCGTGTTGTTGCAAGGGCGGTTAGTAATAGCATTTTCATTAATCGGTAGAATTCCAGCAAAGACTTTAATTTCATATGAATCAACTAGTGCTGCGTTGGTGGCAGGTGGAGTCCAAGTAATGGGAACTGTTGTACTAGTGACAGTGTAATTGCCTGTAGGTGCGAGATTTTGAACCGAACTTGGCATACCTAAATCAGTACTCGCGCAGGTTCCACCACAACCATCTGGTCCTCCGCAAGCTGGTGTACAGGACGGAACGCATGTGGCAGTCAGAGGAGCATTGTCTGTTGGTGTTGCAGATGATGGCAAACAACTTTGCCAGCCGTTTGCAGCACAATCGACTAAACCACCCAAACCTTCATACAAGCACGATGGATTTCCAGAGCATTCTGGGGCGAAAGGTGCAGAAGTTCCCTGAACAACATCGCAATGGAAGTAATATGACCCTTGAGGAAGTCCAGTGACGTCGGTTAAGGTTGTGCAACTTGTGCCGTTACTAGTTGTACAAGCTGCGCCAGTATATTGATAGGAATATCGTCCTGAATTTAAAAACTGAGTTGTCAGTGCTGGAATTGGGTTCATCTGAAGTGCTGTAGGTGCAGTCGTGTTAGGATTTTTAGTTTGCAGCCACAGTCTGGCGGTGTGCGTGGTAGTCGCATCTGTGCTTCCCCAGAGGCGCACAGAAACTGATCCTGTTCCACCGGCAACTGTTGTTGACGATGGCGAAACGTAGCATGATGTATTTGTATCGCGTACTAAGCCAATTCCAACGGGACCGCCCTCACACGAGCCATTTGTTCTGCTCCAGTTGACCGTGATTGGGTTGCCGGACATACCATTTGAAATACGCCAGCCTGCAGGAACCGTAGCACCAACGGTATGGTTGCCGGTGTCGCGAGGCATGATGAGGTAGCTGCCGGATTTGAGATCTCCTGAACCGGAACAATTTCCAGAATCGCAGATTACACCAGCTTCTGGAACTGCTCCGTTACATCCGTCACCAGAATAATGACATCCCCCACCGCAACTGTGTTGGGTAAAGCAGGTACTATTTACTCCATTATTTTCTGGACCCCATCTTTCGCATGGTCCTACGGTGAAGCCATTATCGTCGCCATCATTGCACTGCGTCGCAGGAGGTACAGGATCATCCCAAGTACAGACTGCTCCAGTGAACTCTGAATTACCTACATTGCAGCTTTCAAATCGTGCTTCTCCATCAACGAGAATCTGTGCCCCAGCTACATATTGTGCATTTGATGCAACGCATGAACTCGTGGTAGAAATCCTAAGCTCACCTGCGGCATGATCCCAGGCGCCATTCTCATTTGTGTCCTCGAAGAGAAAAATTGCACGTCTACCAGTTGAGCTAGTGCACGCTGCAGGGCATGAGCCACATTGGCATGATCCTCCAGTTGAAGTTTCACATGCTGATTGATTATCGAAAGGTTCCAAACAAGAACCAGCTCCACAGCCCCACCAGTTGCCGTCGCAACCTCCTCCTCCTGGGGGTGGATCGTCTGGTGGTGGAGGGCCATTGCCAACCCAGCATTGTCGGACGTCGATGGGTTCAGTGCTGGTGGAACAGTCATCGCCTCCAGCTAATGAAGAGCATTGAACGGCGTAAACGTCAGCGGTGCAGGTGTTTTCGTTGGGATGGTCGCAGCCGACATCTGTGTCACTGATGACGCAATGCCTTGCCCAACCATTAAGGCAGGTATATTCGCAGTTGCCTGTGCATGAGTCGTTACACAGCGCTTCGGTAGTGTATCCAACACTTGTTGCATCGCAATACCATCTTGGCGTTTCTCCAGATTCCCATTCGTAACAACGATCGGTATTGGTGTTGCAAGACCACTGCACCACCGATAATGTCCATCCGCAGTTCCCGGGCGCCCAACCCTGCACAGCATCAGCAACCTGCACTACTCTTGTTTGGTAGAAAAAAATCACACTAAAAACAATAAGAATGAGCCCGAGAAGGTTAAAGATGCCTCTTTTTGTCATGTTTGTGGCAGCGCAATTTTTTGTACTCTAAAGTAGTGGACATTGAATGGGTTTGGGTTACTGCCTTCAAGCACCTCTGCTTCAAATGCTTTTATGTCGTCCATAAAGGTTGATCGTATCTCGGGTTGCTCTTGAGGAAATGTTAGATCAGCAGTGAAAATTTCTCCTGGTATTATTTTTTCAACTAAGTCCCTGACACGCATGTTTTCTTCGACAATTTTGCCTGCTGTTGGGGTGCCACCTGTGTATCTAACCGAGGTCATGTATTGAGCATGGCCGATTCCAACTCTGATTTTTGCCTCAGGTATTTCTAAACTAGAAATGACTACAAAGTATTGCTCCGGTTGCCCAGGATTTCCCAAATCGATTAAGTCAACAGACTCGACAATGCCAGAAATAGTAGGAATTCGAGACGAACCTATTTCAAAAATACCAAGCAGTGGTGTGTCTGCAACGACCCCATCTTGCTTGGGCATGACAGGTGCAGTTCGAGGATCTACGGTACTTGGTTGACTAGTTGTTGGTAATGCAATACTTTTGATTGATTGATTTTGATACCACAGATATCCAACTACAGCAATGAGAATGACAACTAAAAAACTCCCCACCACATAAAAAGATTGCTTTGAACTTTCCATACAGTCAGTCTAGCTGACTAGACGTGTCTGTGCAACAAGTGCAAACGGAATAATTACTTCTGGGCCTGCGCAAAGATAGCACCAATTGCGGGCGTGCTGGTAACTTCTGTTCCAAGTACGTCATGTATTGAGTTAAAAACTGCAAAGTCAGGAAGGCGATCGTCGGGTGTTACTAAACCATGAGCAAAAGAATCGGCAGCATCATTCTTATTGCCTATTGCTACCGCTATTATCATATAAGGATTTGCTCGCTCCAAGTTACCAACAATAGAAGTAGCAGATTGTGGTGAATTTGATTTTACTTCAAAGTTTTCATCTAGATAATTAAAATTTTTCAACATGTGAGCATCTGATAAACTGACCGCGAAAATGAGAGGTATAACTTGACCTTCTTCTTCAATCCACGTTTGAAAAATAGCGCATTCTTCGGTACCGTGTTCTCCAAAATCCGCTGTGTAGTGTCCGATATATTTTACTGCTAATTCTGTATAGCCATCAGGCGCCTCTTCCCAAGCACGAGATGCTACTTCAACGTCAAATCCAGTGTAAAGTCGCATGTTGTCATAGAATGTTGCAGCAGGGTCTGATCTATCAACGATTATTTCCCAGCTCATTTCTTCATCAGAGAACTCAACGCCTTCTGCAGGTGGCCCGAATGCGATAGTATCACGCGATTCTGTATTAAATGGACGAACCAAATATCTGAGTATCGTTGATTCATCAAGTGTCGTATCCGTCAACAACGTCTCCACGGTCGCTGGTGGCAAATCTGGTATCAATAAATCTGGATTAATCTCCCACTGATTCGATTCTAGATTAACTTGCGCAAGTACATTTCCATCTGCATCAACTGCGACTGTTTGTCCTGTTTCTAAATCGACGGTGATATCAACTACAGTACCTACTCCACCTGCTAGATCGATCACAGATTGACTGCCTTCAACGGACGCAAAGTAAGGTTCTGTGCTATCAAGACTCGCAAACCTCAAGTGAGTACCTTCGGGATATTTTTCTCCTTGATATTCGAAATCATCTACAATTTCTGCTAACAGTACATTTCCTATCGCTGTCTCATAGACCTCAAATTCAATATTTGTATCAAATTGCCATACAAATGCTTCGTTCGTGAAAAGAAATTCAACAAACTTTGCGTGGAATTCCCTAAGAACATCATCGCTGGCTATAACTTCTATGCTTTCTGCGTCAGGTATAGTTGGTGTTGCAGTTGGTTCTGGCTCTGGTTCTGGAGTTCCAGTGGGTTGTGGTACAGGCGTTGGTGTTGGTTCTTCCTCATCTGGAGGGCCATTTCCGCCATCATCACCGCCATCACCTCCGGTTGAGTCGTCATCGTCATCCTCTGGTGCAAGGGTTGTCCTTGTTGCCAGATCATCTACTGCAGGTTCTACTGATCCGCAAGCAGCGAGGAAGAGGACAGCTATAATTAAAAATAGAATGAGTTTAGAAATTCTTCGCCATCGTTCCCTCGTTTTTATAGGTAATTCGGGATTGTTATCAAGTGCTGATACGATTCCCTGTGCAATTTCTAGAACTGTTTGCTGATACTCCTCGTCTGACATTTCGTCAATTGCTTCTGGGGTGAGTAGTAAATATTCTTCTGCATCAAGAGCTGCAGCAATTGATTGTTTCAAAGTTACTGCTAAGTATTTGTACTCGTCAGGTGTAAGGCCGTCGCGTACGCTTTGTTCTGCAATATCTGTAATAAGGTCAACCGTGTTCTCATCAAGAGAGACTCCAATATAGACTGACGCGTTATTCGACTCGTCAGCAGGAATAATTTCTGAAAGTAAATTGGAAATTAGGAATTTTCGATATTCGATTAGTTCGATATCTTCCACAGAAAACTCAATCTCATCATCTGACTCGCCTCTTTCCTCATTCATCGCATGAAGAATTAGGTGAGATAACTCAGGTAATAGCAAAGATAGCGGTGATAGATCTTTTGATCTCATAGTTTTTATTACAACACTTATTATTCACTTTTTCAAATTGCGCGTGCAGGCTATTTATATGGGATGCAGCACGATACAAGATGACAATGCGGCAATTATATATAAGGTCTTATAATATTGCAATGTGTACTGGGTGTGTATTAGCTGTGCTTATTGCGGTAGCCAATGAGTAGTGATCTTAGAAATTCTGACTTGGTTGACTTTTTCTTTTCGGATATCAAAGTGAGATAGGCATTCAGTTCACTAGAAAGCATAAAATTAAATCTAATGTTCTTGCATGAGTTAGCATAATCAATTGCTTGCTCGATCGCAAACTTTAAGTTTTTAGAATTATATTCAATTATTTGAAGATTCAAGTTGTTTAGCGTTTTAAGTGTGTGAGGGAAAGTGGGTTGGTCGTCGCCAACCAAAACGACAACTTGTTTTTGTAATTGTAATGCGAACCCAATCTCATAACCGGTACTTATATCAGATTTTGATACCTCAAAGACTACAATATCTGCGAGAGTGTTCCATTTCTGAACATTTCTGAGATATTGATCCCCTTCTTCGCCATTCTGTCTTTTGATATTTTCAATGGTAGTGACTAAATAATGGTCCGTGATCAAGGTATGTCCAAGATCTTGAATTATTTTCACTATTTGAGCATAACGGACTTGGTCACCGTCAACTGCTGCTGAAAAATGAATTTTCATTTATAAAATTTAAGAAATATTAACAATTATAATTATATCAATAATAATCAAAAAATGATATACTACCCCGTTTCAAGTAATAGATATACGCATAAAAGACGCATGTATGGTATTATTGCGGAAATTTTTTAAATGAATGATATAGACTATTAGAAGTAGCTAGAAGCTGTCATGAAACCAAACGATGATTTTTACATGAAAGAGGCACTTGATGAAGCCATGAAGGCTTTAGAATCAGGAAACTGGCCAATTGGTTGTGTAATAGTTATTGATAGTAAGATAGTTTCTAGGGGATATAACAAAGTTTACTCTAGTAATAATAAAATCAATCACGCAGAAATTATCGCAATGAATGAGATATCTGAGTTGCTCACTAAAAGAGGATCAGAGGCTACGCTTTACGCTACATATGAACCTTGCCCGATGTGCTTAGGGGCAATTTTGCTAAACCACATAAAGAGAGTTGTTTATGGGACAAACATAGATGAAAGCGGGGGCATGTGTTTGCAACACCACCTTCCAAAGAGATTTAAGACCGACAAATATAAGATTGAAGTTGTCCCTGGTGTGATGGCTAAAGAGTGCGAAGATCTATTTCTACAAGGTGAGCCAATTAAAAATCTAGACCTATCTTTAAGTATTCCCTCCGTTTAAACATCCAAATAGTGATATAATTAGCACATGAAAATCTATTTTAGTGTCTCTATAAGTCAGCTGGACGAAGAACTCAAAGTTAACTGCAATACCATTGTCTCAACTATGTACGAGCTGGGACATTCCGTGATCAATGATGCAATTTTATCAAAAACAAAAAATGCATATGAATCTCAGTCAACAGAAGAGGCAATAGAGGCTCAAAAGAGCTTAACTAAGCTCAAGAAAAAAGCAGACTTAGTTGTAGTGGAAGTTTCGAAAAGCAGTATTGGTCTTGGTCAGGAAATAGCGCTAGCATTGTCTATGAATAAGCCCGTAATTGCGCTATATCGTGACGGAGTTGACCCGCATCTTTTAAGAGACGAAGGTGGAGATTTACTACTGCTAGCGAGGTACAATCAGAAAAATTTAAGGAAGGTGCTTGAGGATGCTATTGAGTACGCATCAAGTCACCAAGATGTTAGATTCAATTTCTTCATATCGCCAGCGATCGGCCAGTATTTAGATTGGATCTCTCAATCAAAAAAGATCCCGCGATCCGTTTATCTCAGAAACCTCATCGAAAAAGACATGGAACAAAGCGAAGATTACTCTTAACCCCTCCCCCTTGCCACCACCCCCCCAATTAGCTATCATAAAGCTTGAGGCAGTGTTGACCTGCCGTATGTACTATGATGCCAACTCGTATGCTGCCCACCACCAGGAAATTTTCGCCACTCTCTGAGCGTGCCAATCAATCTGGTCAAGTCGCAGTTGTCGTCCTCCTCATCATGGTGGTCCTTCTCACAATCGGCCTTTCAATTGCCACCCGCACCACCCAAGAAGTCTTCCTCTCTCAACAGCAATCAGAATCGAGCCGTGTTTTTAATGCCGCAGAAACTGGTGTAGAAGATGCGCTTTCGCAAGATTTTGATAGTTTGAGTGGCGCAGAAACCGATGTTGCAACGATCGACGGTGTCGATGTCAGCTACACCATCACCCCATCAGACGTATTGGAAACTCGCCTCACCGAGGGTCTCAGTGCCATGGTTCGACTCGACAATGCAGTAAATGGCAATTTAGAGGTCCGCTGGGCTCGAGAAAATCCCTGCAACGAAAAAGCTTCACTGATCTTTTCTGTCTATTCCTACACCTCAGGTAGAAATCGCGTCCGACACATTCCGGTTGGTCCACCAGGCTGTGGATCTGATAATTTTGATAATGCGCAAAATTCAAACTCCAGCGGCTATACGCTTCGCTATAATTTGTCGGTTAATAATAACGACCTTTTTGTCCGTATCAAAGCTGTGTATCATGACACTCATATCCGCGTAGCAGGTAATAATATGCCTGATCAATTTTATAGGGTCAGATCTGAAGCAAGCAATACATTTGGCGACGAACAGAGAACGATTCAGGTCACGAGAACCCTACCGGTCGCGCCTTCAATCATGGATTATGCAGTATATAGCGGAGCAGCGTTAGTTAAATAACTAGAGCACATGAAGAAAGGCACGTATGGCGAAGTCCATCGCACTTGATATCGGCACCTACAGTATAAAAGCAATCGCGGGCAAGCCAGGAACTCGTCCAACGATCGAGCGCGCAGTAGACGTCCTCAACACCACGGGACTAGCAATGCCCACCGACGACGCCAGTGAAGAGCAGCTTGGTACCTTGATTGATTCATTTCTAAAAGATAATGAGCTCGCACGCACCGATGTTCGTCTCGCCCTCCCCGAAACAGTTGTTTCTACCAAAGTTATCTCCATTCCCCCGCTCACCGACGCCGAGTTGGCGTCAGCAATTGGCTGGCAAGCAGAGCAACATATTCCTATTCCACCAGAGGAGCTTTCGCTCGAATATCAGGTGCTGTACCGACCAGTTAAAAAAGACCAAGGTCAAATGCGCGTCCTCCTCGTTGGCACCCGCAAGGCTATGGTTGAGCGCTTTGTAGATATGTTTCATCAGCTGGGGGTAGAGCCAACACTTCTAGAAACACAAGTTATCTCGATTGCCCGCTCACTTCAATTCAATGTAGATGACCCAACCACGCTTGTAGCTCATATTGGTGCTTCAAGCATGAATTTGTTTGCTATCCACCAGGGAGAACTCCAGTTTGTGATTACAAATATGAATGGTGGTCAGGTATTGACGCGCGCGTTGGAATCAGCCGTTGGACTCGATACTGTCCAGGCAGAGCAATACAAGCGCACCTACGGACTCATTGAAAATCAATTTGAAGGTAAAGTCCGCGAAGCTCTGCTCCCAGGAGTCAGAATTCTCACGGGAGAAATTGCCAAGTCAGCACAATTCTTCAATAACCAGCACACACAGCAGCCGATCAAGCGCGTTGTTCTCTCTGGTGGTTCGGCGATGCTCCCGGAAATAGTCCAACTTGCGACGGCTGAGCTCGGAGTAGAAGTGCTTGTCGCGTCGCCATTTGCGGGGGTGACCGATAACGTTCCCAATACCGTAAATCAGCCAAGCATGACCGTCTGTATGGGGTTAATGCAGCGTGAAATGTAGTAGGGGATGATGCTCCTTGCTTGAAAACGCACGATTTTGAGCCTTTAGAACTGGCTCAAAGGAAATAGAACTATGTCAAAGACTATTAATTTTGTTGGTGAGCGGCGCAAAAGGCTTGATCTTACCCAGCGCAAGGACTATGAAATTCTCAAGAAAGTAGTCTATGTGTTTGTGGCGGTGTTTGCAGTCTTTTTGATTGCGCTCGGGACAAGATTGTATTATGTCTTCCAGGTTCGTGGGGTACTCGATGAACAAGATACAATTAGGCAAGTAATTTCATCTCAGCAACAGACGGAGCTCGATTACAACGTGTTTGCTCAAAAACTCAAACAGCTCACTGAATTATTTGGTGTTAGAAAAGATAAACAAGAAGCGTTTGAATTTTTTAGTCAAGTATTTGGTCCTGAGGTGATTATTAGTGAAATTGATTACTCTTCGAGCTCAAATGATATTTTGCAGTTCACGGTTCAGGCTCCGAGTGTGTTTGTAATGGAGCAAGTATTCGCAACACTCGATAGCCCAGAGGTGAAGAGTAAATTTGCGGGGATATCAAAGAGTGGTTTATCAAGAACCAGTCAAGCTAGTTATAATTTAACGCTCACTGTAATCCTGGCCACTCCAGGTGGTCCTGTGGCAGCAGATCCCAATGCGCCTGCCTCAAATGAACCTGGGGAGCTCAGTGATCCTGCGATACCCGGTCCACTTGACGCCGATTTTGATCCTGCACGAGAAATTTTAGAGTCAGATGAAGGATTTACACCATGACATCATTTAACGAATTTAATATTAGTATTTTCTTGGCAACGCGCAAGCAAATGGCGACGGCTATTGTACTCGGGGTTTCTGCAGTGGGGTTGTTACTTTTTGGCCTCGTACCTCAGGTTCAGCAGGTGTTTGATCTCAGAGCCGAGCTCGACAAAGAAACACCTAAATTACTGCAACTCGAGCGCAAATTGACTGACCTAGAAAACGTCAAATTCACTCCAGAATTTGGACAGGCTGATCTAGTCGATGCCGCACTGCCTTCCAAAAAACCACTCCTTGAATTGATGATGAGCTTGAGTTCTATTGCAGTTGAAACGGGTGTGGTGATTCAAGATTTTGAGATTTCTCCAGGACAAATTGCGAGCGACTCCGCAGGATTAGAGGCAATTCAGCCGACCGTTCGAGCACGTGGAGCGAGCGCTGCGGTTGGGTATTTGGAGTTTGAGATGGTCATTGAGGGGACTTTTTCACAAGTACAGGATTTCTTAATTCTTATTGAAAAAATTAGTCCATTTACCACGATTAATACCCTAACGCTTGGAGTGCAAGCTGCCACGAATGCAGAAAATGAACCACTTATTGAATCACGTCTCGCCACTAAAACCTACTTTTTCACCCAGCCCGTCAAAACCACCGTGGAGGCACCGCTGCCAAAGCTAAATAATCAGGACATCGCTGTACTTGAAGAACTCGCCTCATTTGTCAGCTCTGACTTACCAGAGCAAGATGAAGTGCTCGGCGGTGGACTCGAGGACCTCTTCAACGTGGAAGAACTGAATTTTGAGAATTGAGAAAAGTTAAAAAAATTAATCTTCTAGAACAATTTGAGCGTGAATGCCCTCTTTGACTGATCTGATTTTGGCAATATTTCTGATTGACTGAATAACTGAACCACCCTTGCCAATTACTCGACCAATATCGTCTTGGTGGACGCGAATGGTGTAGACCCATGTTTCGCCGTCTTGATGTTCCTCAACGTCAACTTCTTCTGGATTGTCGACTAGATGAATGAGGATGTATTCAAGAAGGTTTTTCATGGATTATTTGCTTTCTGGCGTGGTTTCTTCTGGAGTTTCTTTTGATTCAGCTTCTGGCTCTGCTGCTGGAGCTTCTGCCTCTTTTGGCTCTTCTGCCTTTTTCTCTACTGGTTTAGCGGCTTCTGCTTTGGCTGCTGCTTTTTCTTCTGCTTCTGCAGCTTGCTTGGCTTTGGATTTTTTGGAGAGTTTGTTCTTTTTTGGAAATGGATCGTCTGATTGGTATCGCTTGGCGAGACCTGCTACGGTGTCTGTGGGTTGTGCACCTTTGGCGATCCAGGCGTTATATTCCTTGATATCGAGTTCAAGAATTTTTGGTTCTCGAGTTGGAGAATAGTTACCAATGTTGGCAACATACGCACCATCGCGCTTACTGCGTGCCTCGTTGACTACAATTCTGTACTCTGGTTGATTTCGTTTTCCGAATCGTGCAAGTTTGATTTTCAGCATAGGTGGGTGATTATACTCGAGATGTGTAGTTATTTCAATGAGAAAGTTATATAAACGGGTAATCCCTGCTATTTTGTACTTACGCGTATTGTTCGAGTGCTTTTTTGGCCGCTTCTTGTTGTGCGAGTTGTTTGCTCCGTCCGATTCCAACGCCAATAGCTTTGCCATCAACTATAACCTGAACGGTAAATTCTTTATCATGATCGGGACCGACTTCTGCGGTGACTTCGTACATTGGCGTACTGTGACCCAAGGCTTGGACAACTTCTTGCAAGTTGCTTTTGGCATCGACATAGAGCTTTTGATGCAAAATATTTTCTATTTCAATGAATAGAATGGTAGTCAGAAATTCTTCGGTGGCGGTAAATCCTTGGTCAAGATAGAGTGCGCCGATGACGGCTTCCATGGTGTCTGCGAGGAGTCCTGCGTTGGTTCTGCCACCTGTTGCCTCTTCTCCCCTGCTCATGTAGAGTTTTTCACCGAGTGAAAGTCGCTCTGCGACCATGGCGAGGGTGGTGGTTTTGACGAGTGCGCTGCGGTATGAGGTGAGCACACCTTCTGGTTGGTCGGGGAATTGTGCGAATAAGAATTGCGTTGTGGCGAGTTCGAGCACTGCATCACCGAGAAATTCTAATCTTTCGTTTGATTCTTTGGAGGGTGAGGTTTCTTCGTTGAGCGCACTGCGATGCGTGAGTGCGGTTTCGAGGAGTGATGCGTCTTTAAATGTTGGAAGTTCGTATGACATTGGCGCGATTATCCCAGCTCAGCTTCTTCAAACGCGATTGTGACGAGTGAGTTGACTGTCTCGGATTCTTCTTCTATTTCTGATGCTGAAAGGGTGATTTCAAGCTCTTCATTAATACTATTCACGATGCGTGCAAAGTCTTGTCCCAAAACTCCAAGTTCATCCTGTAAATGGGTGGTGCCCATGATATCTTCAACATGATTGCCGGTTTGTTCGGCAATGATATGTTGAACCACGGTAAAAATTTCTGCTTTAGTCACGAATCCCTCTCTTTTTACTTATTCGAGCATTAGTTTAGCGAGTACGCCGTTCACAAACTTATGTGATGTGTCACTCCCAAATGCTTTTGCTAACTCAACTGCCTCGTTAATTAGTACTTTTTTTGGTGTCTTCTTATGCTCTGATTCAAACATAATCAGGCGTAAGATTGCAAGGTCTACTTTATTGATGTCTTCGAGTGGTCGCTCTGGAGCGGCGGCCTGAATTTTGACGTCAATTTCTGGTAAAGCATCGATTATTTTAAGAACCGTGCTGTCAGGCTTGGTTTGACGCCATGTTTGTAGTGTAGCACCACTAAACGTGCACTGGAAGAGATCCTGCATCAGAGAAACGCGTCTCTCGTGACGATGATCAATATGGCTGGTATCGTCGTTTGGTTGAACGACGACCTGACCAGGGGCTGGCTGAGACATGGTCGCTCCGTTACTTTGCTGGTGATTTGACACCAACGCTCTTTAAAATTTGTGCCACCAGACCTTGTTTGTGCAGTGGTACAGACGCAGTTTTAATCTGCTTTGTGATTTTTGGCTTATTGCCTGCGCGTCTTTTTCCACGCTCTACTCTTGTGATCTTGTTCTTTGGTAGTGCTCCCATACTGCTCCTTCGTGCAATTGTTGTCTAGTATCTAGTAGTATACCAGCTAATTGAGGCTGTGATTGTACCGTTCTTTGCCGCAGTTCTCAAGAGGAAAAGCTGTGTTTTCACCTATATCGCGCGATAATCTGTTGGTTTAGCCAGGACCACCAGGCGTTTGCTATCGAGAAATCCAGCGCAGGTGTACACAATTACTGATTTGGTGTCTGCTGCATAGAGCGGTCCCAGATCTGATTTGCCGACTATCGACTGTGATTGAATCTGCATTTCTTGCCAACTTCCTTGAATTTTGAGGTAAAAAACGTCACCTTCCTTGAGTTCATGCAATTTTCCTAGGAGTCGTGGCCAATTATGACCATAAATAACAATTGAGGTATCTGAAAGCCCGAGGAGCGACGGATTGGTGAGGATGCTGGCGCCGGTTTGACTTGTTTCCCAGGTTTGATTCTGGATTTGACTTGGTACGAGCTCAATACTTTCGCTTTCTTGAGTAAGTTTGAGGTGTGTTGGTCTCTGTGCAGAGCCTTGGATGACCATTGATGAGCTCAGTGCCTCAGGTAGTAGCGGCACATAGCGATTACTCAGTAGCACCATGGATGACACTAGTGAAATGATTCCAACAAAAATGAGCAGAATTCGCATTACTTAATTCTTTCGGGCTGCGAAGAGTGCGAGTGCGCCCACACCAAAAAGTGAGAAAATTGCGAGACTATCGCCGGTGTCTGCTAGTGAGCTAACGCCGAGCACTTGACCGCTTGAGCCGACTGTGCCACTTGACCCAGCTGTACCGCCACCAGTGCCGCTAGATGTGCCGCCTCCGGTACTTCTGCAGGTGTATGATTTATTTTGAACTAAATATGGTGCACGATCGAGACCCCATGCGGTGCCATCGATAATAAATGTCCAGCCTGTTCGTGTGAATATTTTTACCTCGTCTTCTGTGAGACCTTGATATTTCCACCAGTTGCTTTGGATGCCTTCACTACCCTCTTCGGGACAAAAGCATTGGAGTACTTGGGTGTCTGAAATCTGATAGACGCTGTCGCTACCGGTGTAGGTTTGAGTTCTACCTGGGATTCCGTGCGTGCCGGAATCGTATTGGGCAATAACGGTGCCACTTGGGTTTTCACAACTTGGGAAATTTGGTGCTGTGGCAGCTGACACTGGCTTGACCGAAGTCATGGTCAGGAGAATCATTGCTGTAGCAATAAGAATTAGTTTATGCATCATAATAAGGTTTATTATTGTGATGTATTGTATCAAACTATATCAAAAGTAGCAATAATGGGGATAGGAGGGCGTTTTTTGATCAGTTAAACGCTTTGAAAGTCAAAAAAAACCAAAACGAATTGATCGCTTTTGGCATAGAATATTCAACTATTTGTTTTTGTGAAAGGTTATTAAAATCGAAACAAAAGATATCGAACTATCCGTGGCCAAGCTCGATCAATAATAGTCGTCAGCGTACTGCGGGCTAGCAAGTCGTACTCTAAAGTAATCTCAACATCACCAGTTACCAGTTCTTGCATGGGTACCACTGCGTCCTTAAATCCAACTTTGCTAATAACCACATCTCCCGTGGTGCTCGTATACGGTACACTAAAACTGCCATCCTGGTTTGACACCCCTTCTCGCTGATGGGTACGAATTGCTGCGTCTGCGATTTGTCTTCCATTTGTGTCCAAAATAACGCCACTAATAGCTTTAGGAGTGTAGTAATTTGCAACAACACCAGCCGCAACTCGAGGCTCCCCTGCATCATTCCACAACTGCGTCGAACTCCCGGTGTCAGTCCAGTAATTCATGCCAACGATTGACGGGGTCTCGAGCATCAGCTCAAAAAGCTCATCAAGCCATGCCGCTTGCTCCTCATGGGTCATGTCTCCGTGAATATCAGGAATCGGCGCGCCAAATTCTCCTAGTATTATCTGGCCGCCACTTTGTTCTGCATATTCGTTGAGATCTTCTATCAGCTCTTCAGGGCTTTCCACATAGTGATCCACTACTACCAATCCACCCAGTGCTTGAGTCGTCTCTGGATCCATAATTAGTCGTGCAACGTCGCCGTTCATTGAGTTTAGTCGAGTATCGACGTCCACATTATTTTCTTCAAAAATTTTTGCGCTCGCTTGGTACAAATCAATCAAAAACAGCTTGTGCCCTTCCTCGTCACCGTTATGACGCGGATCTCCGGGACCACCATTTTCACATTCGGGACATGCCTGAAAAATATCACCATCCTCAAACAGATGTTGATTATCATTTAAAAATGCGACTGTTTTTTCTAAATGCTGTTCTCGAGTAATTGAGGGGTACTCAAACCACTGTTCCCACCCAGACCAATTGCCGCGATACCAGACATTGAGTTCATATTTTCGCGCTGATTCAACCCATTGTTCGAGGATTGGCAGAAACTCTTCATCGTATGGAGTAGCGATGGCGATGTGGGTTGCGCCCGTTGAGGCGATTCTCTCTGCATGTGCGTCTGAGATGCTAGAAATATTCCCACTGCCGCTTAGAAATTCACGGCTTCTATCCCGAGATGTTTTCATGGTGTCGATTGCTTGGACATCCCACCAAGAATGAGAAACAGTTTCTGACTGTGATGGACGCGGAGGGGTTAAACTTTGGACGCGTTCAGGGTGCCACAAGGTGAGGAGCGCGCCAACAACTATACCAGCCATTCCAACACCCACCCAAACGGGGTGTTTTTCTCTACCGCTGTATGATTGTAGCTTTTGTTTCTGCATCAGGCTTAAACTCTTCTTTCAATTCGTAAATATCTGCGAATGGGAATGATTGTACCAGGTTATACTTCCAGAGTGCATCTGTTTTGCTGACTTCGCGGAAAGTCAAATCATTCGTATCGTTGGTTCGCATCACGATCCATTTTGCCCAGCGATCAGGAGCGATGGTGGCACTCTCCCAGTATTCGCCCGTTCCTTCGTGGATATATTTTTTCATTGGCAATCTTGAAGAAAAGATAATTGCATCGTGTGAGGCTGCTGAAATTAAAACAAAGCCTTCCTCATCACCTGCATTTTCACGAAGCCAAGTGCTTACTTCATCGACGTTCTTTTGACTTGACCCTACTCTTCCGTCATCAATCGTAACGGCGTCTTTGTTTCCAAGATGGAAAATAGTTACAAACACAAATAATCCTACGAAAACAAATCGTAATGGTTTAAATTTATGCACCAAATATCCGGCAAACACCGCGAAACTTGGCATCATCATCACACCATACCGCACATTAAACCAAGTATTTCCAGAGATTCCCTGAATAAATAATACAGAGTGCCCGAGGTAGAGTGCAATAATGTTAAATACAAACGGGGCCAGAAGTGCCGTTGCAGCTATTTTTACCGGAGTTTTTATAGTTTTATCATAAAATAATGCGATTGCACCCAATATTCCAAGGACCACGGTGAAAAGTACTGAGTTATATGCCATGGCGTACCAATACATAAGCATTGAAAGTGGTAAATTATATTTCGTTTGCAGGACTCCAGCGTCGTCGAGTTGTGTTTGTTGTGCATGTGCAGAAAATGGACCAAATGCAAAATATAATGGATCACCAAAAATAACGGCATTCCAGAGGAGCCATAAGATTATTCCCAGTCCACCAAGGGTACAGAAGAAAATAAAGAGTCCCTCCCCCATTTTGAATTTTCCACCCTTAAATCCTTTGAAAAATACCAACATAGCTGCCCAGAAAAATAAGAACCAGCCGTCATACCGCACAAGCGTTGACAGCATAATCCAGAACGAAGAGCGCACTAAATGCACCAACTGATCATTTTTATGCCAAATAATTAATTCATACACGCCGAGTGTCATGGTTGCGAGGAGCAACAACTCTGTCATGGCAGTGGACTGTAAATACAGAATATTCAAATTAGTAATAAAGACCACAACGCCAAAAATCCGACCAAAGAGCCCAACACCAAAGTGACCAAGCAACTTATAAATAACCATCGCCGTTACTACAAAAGAGATCATTGATGGCAGCGCACCAGACAGACCAGAATGCCACATGAAGTCGTTCCAGATCGTTGGAATCATGAGGACATGTGGGAGCGGGAGCCACACACTTCCGAGCTGCGCGAGCCCAGGTTTGAGCCCTTCAACCACGCGGCGACCGATATCTAGATGCGATCGTGCGTCGTTATAAGCGAGACCAAGCCCATTATTTGCATAATAGATAAAATTCCAAATTGAAATGGCAATGAGACCGAGCACCAAAAGGTATGGAAGAACTTTAGATATTTTTCTCCCTAGTTTTTGGAGCGATCGTTTTGAGAAATCAACTCTTAGTGATTGGTTTTTCTTGTCAACTTGTATCATGATTTTTTACCTGCTTTGGTAATTTTTTGCTGCAGTTTTACTTTGGTGCGATTTTTGAATCGAGTGATTGACTTGCTGACTTGGGATTTACTCAGTCGCGCTTGTTGAGAATCAAAGAGCGAAAAATTTTGCGCCACCAGTGATCCATACTGACTCAGAAATCCAACTAAGACCATTCCGACAACCAGGTAATAATATTGCACTGGAGTTACATACTGCTTACCCACCGTATTGAATATGAATGACTTTGAGCCCTGATTGGTTAGGAATTGCCAGTTTCTGTCATAAGAGTATTTTTCAATTCGTCCCGTAATGTCACCGAGTGGAATAGCTTCAGTTTTTGGTGGATTTTGACTTGAAGTGACTGCGCCCAGAGTATTTATTGAGAGTGAGTACACTGCGAGTATGAGGAGTAATCCATGTATAATTTTATTGCGATTGCCGGTTAATAACACAGCGAGCATGATCGAAAGCATGGCATATGTCGGCAACAAATACCGAGATCCAAATGCCCACCCTCCATACGGATCACCCCACATTCCATAGAGCAAAAGATTGATGCCGATGATTGCCAGCATCAGTGCGGTCGTTTCTGGATGTTTTTTATAGATGTGAGGCAGCGCAAAAAGGCCAATCAGAAGTACTGGTGCAAAGGTGACAATACCACGATCTGCACTGATGGTAAGGGTAAACAGACCATGAACTAAACTTCTTGGATCAAAAAATGTGACTGTAGTGGCATTTTGTGAGGTTTCACTACGTTCTGCGGTGAAATTTTGTACAGGGTCGCCATTTTCGTCGATTTGTTTTACCTGTTGAACCGTACCAGCAAGCTGGAGCGCATTGCCGTACGCCTGATGGTTGAACCACATGAAAAACACAATAGGAATGATCGCACCAGCAAAGGTCAAAATGGCTTGAGGTTTGACGTGGAGTGAAACTTTCTGGACTGTCTCCTCCTTCCAGAGAATTCTACCGAGTGCGGCAATTCCAATTGGGGCAAGAAAGAAAGCATTAGGATAATCGACTGGAATACTCAGGGCGCACACAAACCAAACCGGAATGAGTGCCAGTAAGCTTTTTTTGCTTGCAACCAGGGCGTAAAAACCAGTGAGCAGTAGCGCAGTTGAAATATGGTGTTGATAGAGTGTCACGCCGTACGCAAACGCAGGCGAAGCAAACAAGAATAACAGACCACCAATTGTGCTTGCGGTTTTGCTAGCACCAAGTTTGAGCGCAATCCCTCTGACTAAAAACAAATTTAGTAGCGCAAACAAACTAATGACAGCAAACGAACCAACTTGGGCTGAGCCAAACATTTTTCCAATCACGTATCCAGGCAGTGCTAGGAATGATACACCGGGGGCAAAGAGAGAAACATACTCACCATCGTAATAACCAACGTCTGGAGCAGCAAATCGAGCAATCGGAAGTGCGAATGTATATGACTTATCTTCAAGAACTGAATAGACCAATGCAAACCGACCACGCTCTGGTGACAGTTCAAACGGGCCGTTCTCAGTCCAGTAATGATCGTTCATGTTTTCATGCGTGACCGTGCCGGGTAAACCACGCAGCGCGAGCGCAAGAATTCCAAGCGTAAAGACAAAGAGAGCGATGTGTTGCAGTATTTTAATCATAATTTCCCGAGTGTGTATTGTATCATTGCTTGAGATTTTTAGGCTAATCGAAGTCTTCCGTGGTAATTTTTCGCTTGGTAGATTTTGCAATGCTTGCGAGTGAGTGTTCTTTTTCTTCAAAAGGTGAAAGGCTGAGTGCTACATACAAACCCAGATATAAAGAAAAACTCAATGGATATGAAACCAAGTATTTTAGCGAGGTAATTACCACCGCAGAAAATGGAATATGAAATTGAGTCTCTACTAGTTCTTCTGAAAAGTTTTTTTTGAGAAATTTTGGGCTTGAGCTGAATCGCTTGTTTTGTTTTTTGTAGTCTGAAAAATTTTGTGGGACATGAAAATTGACGATTGCATCGGGAGCATATGCAAATGTAAAACCACGTTCAATGCAAAAGAGATATGAGTATGAATCTTCAGGTGCATTGGACGGCCACTCAAGTTGAGTATAGAGTTCGCGACTGAAGGCACGTAATCTTCCGTGACACTGCAGAAGTCTAGAAAATAAGTTTATTCGCTCGCTCAAGTCGTTCTTAAAGTATTCGCTGACGATCATTACTCTCTCAAACAGTGCGGGTCCTGCAACGATTGGAATTGGTTTGCCGCCCACGATCCCGACTGAAGGATTCGAGAATGGTTTGAGTAAATTATTTACAACGTGTTCGTCTGCCGGAAGTACGTCGGCATCAATCAACACCAGATAGTCAGATGTGGATAGCTCCACAATCTCATTTTGGGTGATCGATATGCCTTTTCTTTCTGATCGATGTTTTAGAATAATTGAAGAATGTCGTTTTGCGATTTCAGCAACAGCCTCATTCGTGGAATCACTGCTTCCATCTGAAACAACTATAATAGAGTCAAGCTGCCAAGCATCTTGATTTTGAGTCAGGAGAGCTTCCAAAAGTGAGCCGATATTTTGCGCCTCGTTAAATGCGGGAATGCCGATGGTGACGGTTGGGAGCGATTTCATAGTATTAAATTGCCTTATGCCTTCTCCCACTTTTCAGTCTTCTGATTGTATTTCTTAATAACCTTGGCGGGAACGCCGACAGCAACTGAATAATCAGGAACATCTTTGGTCACCACACTATTTGCTCCAATTACTGAGTTTTTTCCGATTGTAACTCCCGGACCAATTGACACTGAAGCTCCGAGCCAAGACCCTTCCTTGATGACCACCGGTGAAACACTCATTAATTTCTGATATTTAACAGGCGTCGTGATATCGGTATACCCGTGGTTATGATCGGTGATGTAGCAATTTGGCGCAATGAGGACGTGATTCTCGATGATAATTGATTGTGCAGCATTAATCATGGTCCTATCACCAACAGTTACATGATCTCCAAGAACCAATTTAGGAGCATCATCGCCGAATTCCTCATGCTCATCAGGAACGTGAATAAATGAACTTCTACCCAAAAACACATTGCGACCAATTTGGATGAACGGTGCATTTTTTATACGAGCACCAAATGAGAAACCGACTTGCCAACCAAGTGAATAAAAACCCGTCACATATTTATGAAAGATCCAGATTGGCAGATAGCGTGCTTTAAGAATTTTTTCTAACATGCTTGTTCTTCTTTACAGATTTTTGGTACTTTCATCAACTTCCCAAAATCGGGTTACTTCTTCATAAAAGGCTTTGGGTCGGGTTCTGGCATAGGTTGAAATTGCAAGATAACCAGCTGTAAGATAGGGATGCATCACAATCTCTTTTAGGAGACTTTTAAGGAGTAATCCGCGAGGAATTGCATACTCTTGATTGAAGTCCATTTCCAAATAATTATTCATTTCTTGTTCTGAAACGACGAATTTTCTGACTTGTTTAAGATGGTCATTCATGTTCTGTGGGACGCGAAAATTAACGACTGCACTTGGTACAAATTCAAAGTAGCCACCGAGTCGTTTGTTTTCAAAATAATAGTATGCGTCACAGTTGATTATTTTTGGATCAAGTTCGAAATTGTTGAACATGTTTGTTTGATACGCAAGACACCTGCCAACGGATGATAAGTAATTGTCACCATTTCTCCAGCTCGCTGCCACGTTTCTGACAATTTGGACACCTTGTTGGAGCATGCGCTCAAATTGATTTTCAGCTTTTAGAGGTTCAACCATTGGTGCTACCATGGTTAGATCAGGATTGTTAACGAATGCAGTTAAAATTTGTGAAAGCGTATTTGGTTTGAACAAAACATCGTCTTGTGTCATGACCAAAATATCAGTTTTTGCGTGTTGACCAATTTGGGTATTTCGGACTGTTTGCCCGCCGCGTTCTTTGTTTTTCAGAATTGTTACGTCAAGTGCTGTTAGCTGCTTCTCGATATCTTTGGACATGGTTGGGCCATCAACTGACACAATTATGTCAAACTTGCCCACATTTTTTGATTCTCTCAGACTTTTGACTGTAGAAACTATGGACTGCCCACTGTTATATGAAGGAATACCAACGGTGAAGGTGAGTGACTTTTGCTTCATAGATTTCAGCTCCTCCTTGAGCAGTATTTTTTGTGCAATTGATTTACCTTGTGAGTAGGCAATGTCTCCATTGCAGTAATCGAACATCCCCCCGCGACCACAGTGATACACATCATAATTGTCGAAGTGGCGATGGAGGTCAGCTACGTGGTATGAGTACCCTCTAATTTGCAATGGATATGCAAACGCCACCGTTTGAATTTCGTAATTGCTTGGTTTCCCTAATTTTTTAAATTGTGGTATTGTTTGAAGTTCGTGTAAAACCTGATCAAACAACTCTTTTTCTGATTTTTCTTGTGAATGATTTATTGAAACTTCTACAGAGATTGGCGTCTTCCCTTTTCTGGACAATGCAGGACACAGATTTTGCAGCACCGATACCCGTCTGAAAATATAGTCTTTCTCTGGAAAGTAAATCGCCGTTCCTTCTAGATCATGATTTCCATCGAACACAATATTAATCACTTTGATGCTCAGACGCTTTAGTTTTTCTTGCGATGTTTCCAGCAATTCGCTTGGCATGGGGGTGGTCATACGAACGACAAGATCGAGTGGGAGTGTAGAAATTAAGGTATCAAATGTAAATTTCTTACCCTGCGCGATCACATATTTTTCATCTAAATTAATTTCCGTAACTGCATGATTACAGTGTATAGTCCCTGCTTGTTCGGCCATCGCGGTTGTGAGCGCTGATATATTGCCTTTTTTGGGATAAAAGTATGTTTTATTTGGTCTGAGGTATTTTTTTGAACCCTCGATGACTTCATCGATGTTGACTTTGACCGGTCGCTTGAGCGCCCAGCGATAATCCATTTCAGAGAGGTCGATCTGCCATTTTTTCTCTTCGTAGGGAATTAAAATAAGCTCTGCAAAATACTTACCATAGTTTTTAATGAGCCAGTCTTTGAAGTTGTGCACTTCTAAACTCTGTTCCTGTGCAGTCCTCAAACTTTCAATTGACTTCTTTCTCATATCAACCGGCAGCTCAACGAGGTATCGCTGCAGTGGAAATTTAAGGAGGCCGAGTTCTTTGAGATATACGCTTTCTTCTACCGGGTACTGCTCGTAGTTTGTGCCAAGGAACGATAATATTTCTTTGGCATCGGGTGAATCATCAAGTAGTAAAATCTTTGGTCCGTAGTCAAAGTCACACTCGTCAACTTGAGAGTTAGAAAATAAACCACCGACGCGATCTTCTTTTTCTAAAATAATTGGTTCCAACCCGTGCTTCTTAAAAGTAATTCCTGCACCAAGACCTGCCATGCCAGCACCAAGAATCAGTATTTTATGATGATTGTTGTTGTTCATGATGATTTCTTTATGAGTGCCATTTTGGGATCGAATCGTTCGCGATAGAGTACCTTGAGATCGGCCTCAACGGCTTTGAGGAACACTTCACTGGTTTGTTCCCAGCTGAAGCTTGCTGCCCACTTAATTGCTTCATTGGAGAGCCTAGTTCTGAGTTTTTTATCTGAAAGGATTGTATGTAAGGCTTCTGCAAGTGCATCTGGATCCTTTGGCGGGACAAGCATGCCGGTTTCGCCATCTTTGACAGAGTCACGAAGACCATCAACATTTGATGCGATAACAGGCGTACCACAAGCATTAGCTTCGATGTTGGTTATTCCCCATCCTTCAACAAGTGATGGATGAACACTTACCCATGACTTAGCGAAGAGCTTGCTTTTTTCTGCGTCAGAAACACGTTCGGTGAAGGTGACGTATTTTGAAATTTTTAGTGTCTTAGCAAGTGCTTGGAGTTTTTCTCGCTCGTTGCCATCCCCTGCAATTGTGAGACGAGCTTTCGGATCCTTAGCAACAACTTGAACGAATGCTTGGAGCAAGATGTCAACACACTTGTAATCACGAAGTCTTCCCAGATATAAAATGCTAGGATGTCTTGTTTTTGGAACTTTTGGAACTTTTTTAATATCTACACCTGGTGGCGCGATTCGAACTGGATACATTTTTCCAAAGCCCATTTGCAACATAGTCTTTTTAACTGATTTTGAAACAGTAATCATTTGTACATCTCTATATACAAGAGGCATGGCAGTTTTTTCTAAGAACATTGCAAACTGCGCCGCTCCAATTGGTAATCCCACCTTAAACATTTCTTGGTGAATGTGGTGAATTAAACCAATGATAGGAACGCGAACATAGAGTGGTGTAAAGAATGGGACACCTTTGGCAGTATCAATGATCAAATCATATTGACCTCTGAACCGCAGCATGTAATAGAGGAACGCCCAAATTGGTAAGGTAAATAGTCCTCCTCGTCGAACAATTTCAACTCCATTCACCATGTCGTATCGAGGATTATGTCCGTCATTTCCACAGAAAATTGTGACCACGTGTCCGTTTTTAACGAGTGTTTCAGAAATACTTTGTGCGTAGTCCTCTGCTCCCCCACCCCAGACGTGCTTGGTATCATACCAATTGAGGAAGAGGATCTTGAGCTTTTTAGGTTTTGGAGTATCTTGACCGATGGTTGTATTCAAAAAGAGATCTAGTGCGGCATTAAGATTATTGCCAATCGCCAGCACCCAGTTGAGTTTAATATGAAGAAGTGCAAATGTAGCCAAGCTTAATATGCCAACACCAGTCATGACTGCGGTAACTGACGCTATGTCATTATGGAAAAGTGCGAGCCCAATGACTTGAATAAAACTCAGTAAGAATGCAATCACGCCAAATGCATATCGCTTTTGCGCCAAATGATATTGAAGAAATACTCTGGATAACGAAAAACCTAAGACACCGACAGAAAATAACGGTAGGTATTGCACTAGTGGCACCATTCGTTCTCCAAAAAGAAGCGGCCCAGAAAATCCTCCAAACAAACCGAATACTACTGCCGCACCACCGCTCAAAACCAACGTGGCGAGCATGCTCAACTTGAGAAGTTGACTTGAATCTTGTCTCGCACCCGCATTTCTGCTTGCGAGCGGCATCACAAATTGACTCGCTAGGGTGCCTACGAAAAATATCATTTTACCAACAAGTGAAATCAGCCCGTACTCACCGGCAGCGACTGGATCAAGATAGTGCTTGACCACGAGAATATCAAAGCTGAAAAATGACATCAGTGACAGACTCGCGAGGAGTGACGTGAAGAAAAATCGTTTTGGGAATGCCGTTTGAACATGACTGGCTATTGGCTCGGAAGGAGTGTCGTCATTTTTGAGTAATCTGCGACTGACCATCCATGCGAAAAGCAATGAGAGTGGTGTAGTAGTATAAATCCATGAAATGAGGCCCAACTCTACAAACAACACTGCAGATAGTAAACGCACCGTAGATTCAATAAGGATGGTCAAGCCTAATTGCTGAAATCGTAATTGCCCTGATAAGTACCCCTTATTAATTTCGAACAACACGCCAATAATCCAAATTGGTGTAAACAATACCAGTGGCGTAATCGATGGCAACTGGAAGAATCCAAGCATCAGCGGCATGACTGTTAACCATGCGAGTACGAGAAATGTTCCCACCCACCTGAACTGGACTTTAGTTTGTTGCCAAAAAATTCTGGATGCAGCCTCGGAAAGTCTTCCAAAAAGGTATCCGCTCTGGTGATTTACCGTCCCACCGATTGCGCCAAACGCAATCATGGCCAAGTAGTAAATGCTCAGGTACATACTGATAATGCCAAACTCACTTAACGGAATCGTTCTTCCAAGATACGTATTGAACAGGAAATTATTAATATTTCCAATCACCGATGCCAGCACGAGCACCGTACCGCCAACAAACAATTTCTTTTCTGTCATCACTTTTTTAATTCGCTTGTGGAGGGAGTTGATATGTATTCCTTGCCAAAAATTCTCAAGGGCGCCCATGACACCTGCGGGAATTTCGTCATCTACTTTTTCTGAGATAGTTTTTTCTAGAGCTTTTTCTTTGAGATGAAGACCGTGAACAGTTTTTTCCCAATAATGCGGTTTGAAAATTAATTGATACAGTGCCATACACGCTGCTGCGCTCACCATCAGCCAATAAAATGGAACTAAGAAAATAAACTTCATCAATGTCCAGTGTTGACGTTTGGCGACACCGATCATGTAGTAGTACATAAACATGAAGTTGCCAAATATCAAAGAAGTTAAAGCCATGTAGAAAATATAGGGAGGATAGAGGGATTCAATTTGAGGACCGACGTATGCATAGAGTAAAAAGTATGACGCTGTCAAAACCCACATAAACGGATTGATAAATAAGAATCCAATTTTTCCACCAATAGATAATTGGAAAAAGAGTGAGTGCCAGCCATACGATCGCGCAAACTGAATTGGATTTCTCATATGAACGAGATATGTCTGCATGTAGCCTTTGATCCATCTCGAACGTTGTCTGAGCCAGTTGAGCCAATCACTGTTGGCTTCTTCTAATGTAACTGAGTCAACAATTGCAGTTCTGGCGCCACGTTTGAAAAGTCTGATGCCAAGGTCAGCATCTTCGGTGACGTTGAACGGATCCCAGCCTTTTAGCTCTAGTAGGTCGAGTGTTCTAAAGTGATTGCTTGTTCCCCCAAGTGGGATGGTGGTGTTAATGGTCTGAAGTCCCGTTAAAATGACGTCAAACCACAGAGAGTACTCTGCAGTAAAGAGTCGGGTCAATAGATTTTGATTTGGGTTGTAGTAGTTGAGTTTTGCTTGGATACACTTGATTTCTGGAGGGGTTTTTTTGAAGGCTAAATAGACTTTTTTAAGTTGTAATGGATCAGGCATGTCTTCGGCGTCGAAAATAACTAAGTACTCACCCTTGGCGTGGTTGAGTCCGTAATTACATGCTTTTGGTTTTGTTTTGGGCAGTGAATCAGGAACAACTTGAATTCGTACATACTCAGGAAGATCCATATCGTGCGCCGCTTTGATAGTTGCAACGTCGTCTTCTTCCAACAGCAATTGAACATCCAGTTTATCGTGTGGCCACTCGATTTTGCCAATTGATTTTAAAAACTGTGGCAAGATGTGGGCTTCTTTATAGAGCGGGCACAAAATAGTATAGATTGGTAAGTCTTCGTCTTTAAGTTTTGCAATTTCATCTTCTGGAATCGAAATTTCTGGAGGAATATGCAAGCTTCGCAAGATGAGTACCAAGTTAAACATCACATCACCAAAGTACACTGCACTCAAGATACCCACCAAAATTGTCGCTGCAGGAATTGTATAAAAGATCAATCCATACAGGAGGATACCAGTAAGCACTGCAAAACCGATTTTTTGGGCTGCAGTAAATGTTTTAACTGCAGAAAATCTGTGCTCAAGCGTGGTGTGGGTAATAAAGGTGCTCTGCTTTAGAATCATTCCGGCACCGGTCATATTATTCTTCTCATCTGGCTGGACAGTAAGCGGATCTTTTTCAGTGAATTTAAATCGAACTGCCTGTCCGCCAATTTCTCGAATTGAGTGAAGTAGCTTTATTTTTGATTGACCATTTTTACGGTCACTAAAGGATATTTCTATACTACCTATAGTATGACCAAGTGCGAGCGCGGTATCTAACAATGGGACATCGATTGTCCATGGACTAATTTTATCTTTATCAAGGTGAGCAATTATTGATCGTTTAAATACTTTGAGCCCTGATTGGACATCGACATCAAACCCTAGGAAGAATTTACCAATGGTATGACGGAATACTTGGCTCACAATTCTTCTTATGGGATTAAGTTCACTTTGTCCGCGATTTGCAACCACGACACCATACTCTTCTGTGAGTTCTAACATTTCTGGCAAAACTTCTGGAGGGTACTGGAGATCGCCATCGATCATGGCGATGTAGCTGGCAGTTGCAAGTTTTGCGCCTTCAAGGATTGAGTACGCTTTGCCCTGCTGACCTTTTTTCTTGACTATTTGAATTGGGTATTTTTTAGAAATGGTTTGGAGGAGTTCGAGTGTGCCATCAGTTGATCGGTCATCAATGAAAATGAGGGTGTGTTTTATATCTTGCGCTTTGAGGACAGTGTGCAGGCGCTTTGAAAGCTCCTCAATGGAATGGACCTCATTTTTAACTGGAATAAGTACATCAAGTGATTTCTGCATACGTCTGTCATAGTCTTCGTTCCACTGAAAAAAATTTGGAACGATGCGTATTATATATGCTAAACGTCCTATATACAATGAATAAATGCAGTTTTACCCTATTTATCCACCTGAGTTGATAAAGCTAGTTTGCTTGAGGCATTGTGCTCAGCTCTGATCGTGTCTGTAATAGTGGCTTGTAATTTATTTTTTCGGCCTCAAATTGATCAGTCATCTGTCGAGCAAGTTGAATGAGCTCAAGATTAGTCCAGGATCCAAACTGGAGATTGAGTTCTCCATGTTGAGAAACACCAAAAAGGTCCCCTGCACCGCGATTTTTAAGATCTAACTCTGCTAATTTTAATCCATCATTCTCTTCTGAAAATTGTTTTAACCTTTGTCTTACTGTTCGATTTTTTGAGGTGGGAAAGACAATGCAAAATGACTCTTGTCCTCCCCTTCCTACCCTACCTCTTAGCTGATGAAGACTCGCCAATCCAAAGCGCTCTGCCGATTCAACAATGATAATACTTGCATTTGGCATATCGACACCGACTTCAATCATTGGCGTGCAAACGAGGACATCGATGCCTCCTTTGGCCATTTTGTTCATTATTTCATCCTGCTCTTTTTTTGAAATTTTGGAGTGAAGTTTGGCAACTTGTAATTTTTTAAAGCTACTGTTGTTTTTGAATTGCGCTGTAAGTTTTTTATACACGGCATCAACTGACGCAACGTGTTCCAATGCCATGCTAGTAGAATCTTCAATAAATGGGCAGACCACGAATGCTTGGATGCCCGATTTCACAATTTTATCTGCCATCCAGTCATAACTGGCGCTCCGCTTTTTTTCTGGTGGCAGCCATGTGGTGACAGGTATTCTTCCTGGCGGTAGCTCGTCAATGATGCTTACTTTGAGATGTGAAAAAATTGTAAGCAGGAGTGATCGCGGAATTGGAGTAGCAGTCATAGTAAGCACGTGCGGCTGGTGGGTAAGCTCAGTGGTTTGTGAGCGCTGTGAGACACCGAACTTGTGTTGCTCATCGTAAATTACTAATCCGGGCTCGATATTTGCAAGCCGATTGATCACTGCGTGCGTGCCGACGAACAGGGTTGGTGCGCTACTTCCGTCTATAGGTTTTTTTGAGTCAGTAATTTTTTGACCAGCAACGATGCTTTTTAGTGGGAGGTGTGGAAATAATTTCTGAATTGTCTCTACGTGTTGTTGAGCGAGGATTTTGGTTGGTGCAATTAATGCTGCGTTGTGGCCAGCGGCAAGGGTGTGGTGAACGGCAATTCCCGCAACGACGGTTTTTCCTGAACCTACGTCTCCAATGAGGAGTCGATTCATGGGTGCGCTTGCGGTGAGTTCGCTGAGGATTTCGTTGGTTGCTTTTTGTTGTGCATTGGTGAGGGTGAATGGAATGCTTTTTGGATTTGGTTCTTTGGAAATTTTCGATGGGAGTTGAAATTCTGAATGTTTGGATTGCCATGCTTCTTTAATTTCTTTTGAGAGTTGCATGAGTACAAGGAGTTCTTCTACTGCGAGGCGTTCTCTGCTGGAGATTACGGATTCTGGAGTTTCAGGGAAGTGGGCGGCGCGAAGCGCCGCCTCAAACGATACTACTGTTTCACCAATGCCCGCAGCGAGTTCTGGCAATAAATCATTTTTGACTTGTAAGTTCGACACCATTTCATGAATAATTCTTCTAAAAAGCCCTTGAGCAATGGGAATATTTGAAGAGTACACAGGAACCAATCGTCCCGTATGTAATTGGTCTCCCGACACAGATTCAATGGTGGGATGAACAATACTATTGTAAGAATTAATTTTTCCACTCACAAAATATTGTGCGTTCTCATCAAGATTTTGCGCAGCATGCTTTGCATTGAACCACATTAATGACACTGACCCACTCTCATCGCGTGCTGTGGCCCGTATTATTTTACGTTTATTTTTGTAATAGATGGAGCGTTTGGAAATAGTCGTGAGCAGGGTAACAAACTCATCTTTGGGTGCATCCGCGACCTTAACCAACTTGGACCGATCCTCATATCGGTTTGGCAACCAGAGCAGCAAATCTTTAACGGTGTAAATGTTTTTTTCTAGGAGAGACTGCGAAATCTTTTCACCAATCCCCTTCACTGAGCTTATGGGAGTTCGTAACGAGTACATACCAGGCAGTATACCAAGTTTTGCGCTACTTTTGATAGTAAGAATTATATCTAAAGATATCAAACAATATCAAAATAGGTAAAAATGGGTCGGATACACCAATCTTTTTTCAAACGGTACTAATTTAGCAGTCTAATCTGTTGACTGCTAGACAGCGCATCACCTCTGGTGCAGTTTTTTTAGAATAAAAGCGTCAATCCGCCCGCAACGGTACTTAAAATCATGGCAAATATTGCCACAATAGCAAAAATGGAAACTATTATTTTTTTTACTTTTTTATTCATACATGCTTCAGTTTGAGGTAGCGTCTTTTACCTATTCTAATTACTTCAGTATCGGTGCCAACAATTTGATCAATAGATGACGGTCGTTCACCACTGGGCATTAATTCGACAGCATCCTGATCAATCAATCGTCTTAGTTGGCTGGCACTTTCATTTGGCAGTGCTGATTTTAGTATATCAAGAATTTTGGCACCCTCTACAACTTCAATTTCTGGAGCGTCATCGGGGACAGAATCGCCTTGTACTGTTTTCTCAAAAAATTCTTGGGCACTTTGTGCCGCAGCCTCATCGTGATACATTTCAGTGATTGTTTTGGCAAGAAGTTTTTTAAACTGCATTGGGTTTTCACCAGTATTTAGCTTATCTGCAATTTCAGCAATTTGCTCAGTTGGAATATCAGTCAAAACGGTAAAGTACTCTACGATCATATCGTCCGAAATTCGCATAAGTTTTCCATACATGTCCCGTGGATTTTCTGTAAGTGCTATAAAATTGCCATATGATTTGCTCATTTTTCGACCATCGGTTCCGTTAATGATTGGAGTTGAGAGAACCCATTTTTCACGATTATTATATTGTTTCTGGAGGGATCTACCCATTAACATATTAAATGTTTGATCACTGCCTCCAACTTCTAAATCTACATCCATTGCTACTGAGTCGTACCCTTGTAACATGGGGTATAAAATTTCGTGCCCGTAGATTGGCAACCCTCGCTCAATCCGATCTTGAAACATGTCTCTCTCGGTAAGCTGCTGAACCGTTGTTTTGGACAGTAACTTTATAAAATCAACATACGTGAGTGCATCAAGCCAATCACCGTTGTACTTGATCTCAATTTTTTCAAAGTCGAGCACCAGTGACGCTTGTTCCTTCCAGGTCACAAAATTTTTCTGAATTTCTTCATCGGTGAGTTCGGGACGGGTACTGTCTCTCCCTGTCGGATCGCCAATTCTAACTGTGCCATTGCCAATCAAGAGAATCACCTCGTGACCCAAATCCGCAAACTGCTGTATTTTTCTCAAAACCACACTGTGGCCCAAGGTTAATGTCGAACCCGTTGGATCAATCCCCAGGAATAACCGAATTGGTCCTTCTTCCATGCGTTTTGCAAGCGCCTGAGCATCAGGCAACACTTCTGTGACCCCTCTGGTTAATACTGATGGTAATGATGATGAAACCACGATTTCCTTTCTAGGAATTAAGATCCGTTCTAATTCCTATTGTACCTTACGTCGAATGACTAACCAAGTTTTTTTATTTCGTTGTGTGAGCTAATTTTATACACTTCACGTGAGACTCGAACGAGCGTTTTGTACTCTTCAAGCGAAATGGTCTGGTCTCGGTCAACCTGCTCCTCTTCTGGATCGTAGTGAGTTTCTATAACGAGTCCATCTGCTTGGGCAGCCGCAGCTGCCAGGGCCAAGTGAGAAACCATATCTCTTCTCCCTGCGGTATGTGACGGATCGATGAGTACGGGCATTCTATAATCATGTTGGGCGACCAACATTGAATTGAGATCTAAGGTAAAACGCATGCTGTCAGCTCCAGTTCTGATTCCTCGCTCGCAAAGAATTACTTTTTCCCTGCCAATATAGTCTGCAGCACCCATCCATTCTTTGATGGTAGCAATCAGACCTCTTTTTAAAATGACTGGCCTTGGGTCGTCTTGCATACTTTTGAGAAGTTCATAGTTTTGCATATTTCTGGTCCCAACCCATAAAATGTCTGCAATTCCTCTAGTAGCCAGAACGTGTTCTGGACTCATGACTTCCATGGTGATGAGAAGATTAGTTTCTTTTTTAACTCTGGCTACCCAAGGGAGGCCGCGGTCGCCAACACCCTGGAATGAGTTGGGGCTGGTGCGGGGTTTCCAGAGTTGGGCGCGCACGCAGTGCGCGCCTG